>QHTK01000045.1 GCA_003220795.1 Gemmatimonadota bacterium
AAAGGGGGTGCACCGGCTGGTGCGGATCTCGCCGTTCGACGCGCAGTCGCGCCGCCACACGTCCTTCGCGTCCGTCTTCGTCTATCCCGTCGTGGACGAGGACATCGAGATCGAGATCAAGGACGACGACCTGCGGATCGACGTGTTCCGGGCCTCGGGGAAGGGCGGGCAGCACGTCAACAAGACCTCGTCGGCCGTGCGGATCACGCACCTGCCGACGAACATCGTCGTCTCCTGCCAACAGGAGCGCAGCCAGTTCAAGAACAAAGCGACGGCGCTCAAGATGTTGAAGGCGCGGCTCTATGAGCGCGCGGTCCTGGAGCGGGAGGCGAAGAAGGCCGAGGTCGACAAGCAGAAGACCGACATCTCGTGGGGCAATCAAATTCGGTCCTATGTGTTCCAGCCGTACACCATGGTGAACGACCATCGCACCGAGCTGAAGGTGACCGACGTGCAGAAGGTGATGGACGGCGACCTCGATCCCTTCATCGAGGCGTACTTGAAGCAGTTCGGGAGCAAGGCGGCGTGACGAGCTTCGTCGCGGCGGCGCGGCGCGAAAAGCTCGCCGAGCTCGTGCGCCGTGGCGTGGCGGGCTTCGCGTACCGGTTCGAGCGCACGGGGGCGGCGCGCGCGGCCCTCGAGGGATTCCGTGAGGGCGACGCGACGGTGCACCGGCTCGCGGGCCGGCTCGTGCTGCTCCGGCCGATGGGGAAGACGACCTTCGGGCATCTGGAAGACGCGAGCGGCAGGATCCAGGTCTATTGCAAGATCGACGACCTCGGCGCCGACCCGTACGAGGTGGTGAAGCTGCTCGACCTCGGGGACGTGGTCGGGGTCGAGGGGCCACTGTTTCGCACGAAGACCGGGGAGGTCACCGTGCGGGTCGAGCGGCTGACGCTCCTGGCGAAGTCGCTGCGGCCGCTGCCGCTCGGCAAGGAGGACGCGAGCGGGGTCCGCCACGGGGAGTTGTCGGATCCCGAGCTCCGTGCCCGCCAGCGCTACGCCGACCTCGCGGTACACCCCGAGGTACGGGAGATCTTCCGGCTGCGCGCGCGAGTGGTGAGCTACGTACGTCGGTTCCTCGATGCCCGCGGCTACCTCGAAGTCGAAACACCCGTGCTGCAGCCGCAGTATGGCGGGGCGACCGCGCGGCCGTTCAAGACGCACTACGAAGCGCTCGACGCGGACTATTATCTCCGGATCGCCGATGAGCTGTACCTGAAGCGCTGCATCGTGGGCGGGCTCGAGAAGGTCTACGAGATCGGCCACGACTTCCGGAACGAGGGGCTCTCACGGTTTCACAATCCCGAGTTCACGATGGCTGAATGGTACGAGGCGTACGCCGACTACGACGCGATGCTCCAGCTCACCCAGGACCTGCTCGCCGGGATGGTGCGGGAGCTCTACGGCACCACGACGCTGGAGCGCCACGGCGCGACCGTCTCGTTCGAGCCGCCGTTGGCACGCCGCGACTACTACACCCTGGTGCGCGAGACGGCGGGGATCGACCTCGCCCGCGCCACGGAAGCGGAGCTGCGCGCCGCGCTCAGGCGCAAGGAGGTGGACGCGGACGCGCTCACGGGCGCGAAGCTGGTCGACGAGGTGTTCAAGAACTACGTCGAGCCGACGCTGGTGCAGCCCACGTTCGTGCTGGACTACCCGGTCGCGCTGTCGCCGCTCGCCAAACTGAAGCGGGGCGATCCGAGCAAGGTCGAGCGCTGGGAACTCTTCATCCAGAAGCGGGAGATTGCGAACGCCTTCAGCGAGCTCAACGATCCCGAGGAGCAGCGCCGCCGGTTCGAGCAGCAGGCGCGTCTCCGCGCTGCCGGCGATTCGGAGGCGCAGCAACTCGACGAGGACTTCCTGCGCGCGCTCGAGTACGGCATGCCCCCCACCGGCGGCGTCGGCATGGGGATCGACCGGCTGCTCATGATCCTCGCGGACCAGACGAACATCCGCGACGTGATTCTGTTCCCGATGCTGCGGCCCGAGTGATGCGAGCGCTGCCGCTCCAGCACGTCCTGCTGGCCGCCGCCGCGGTCGCGATCGCGCTGTACCTGTGGCACTACCGGCCGTCGTCCCTCGAAGCCCGGATCGCCCTGCGCTACATCCGCAGCCGGCGCTCGTCGCGGCTGCTCTCGCTCATCACGGTCATCGCGGTCGGGGGCGTGACCGTCGGCGTGATGGCTCTGGTGGTCGTGCTGGGTGTGATGAACGGCCTCCAGGAGGACCTGCGCGACAAGATTCTGGTCGCGAACCCGCACCTGCGCGTGCTCACCTACGGCGAGGGGCTGCGGCTCGATGACTGGCGCCGGGTGCTGGAGCGGGTGCGTCGCACGGCGGGAGTCGAAGCCGCAGCGCCGTTCGTCCTCACGCAGGCAGGGATCAGCGCGGGTCACGACTACGCCGAGGGCGTGGTCGTGCTGGGGGTCGAGGCCGACACCGGCCGCCGCGCCGTGACGAGCTTCGCGCAGCACTTCACCAAGGGCGACCTCCGCTTCCGCACCACGCGCCCCGACGTGGAGGGCGGCATCGCCCTCGGCGCCCGGCTCGCGTCCAAGCTGTCGACGAACCCGGGAGACGTGGTGCACCTTGTGGCGTTCACCGGAACCAAGTTCAACCCGAGCGTGGGCGCCTACGTCCCGCAGTTCCACCGCTACGAAGTCACCGGCATCTTCGACACCGGGATGTACGAGTACGACAACAGCTACGTCGCGCTCGACCGCCGCGTGGCTCAGCGGTTTGCGGGGCTCGACAGCGCCGTCACGGGAGTCGAGGTCCGCCTGGCGGATCCCTGGAAGGCCCGCGAGTTCGCGGTGCGCCTCGAGGAGGATCTGCTCTACCCGTACCGCGCGCTCGACTGGCAGACCCAGAACCAGTCGCTGTTTTCGGCCCTGAAGCTCGAGAAACTCGCGATGGCCTTCGTGGTGTTCCTCATTTGCGTCGTCGCGGCGTTCAACGTGGTCGGCACGCTGACGATGGTGGTGCGCGACAAAACGCGCGAGATCGGCATCCTCCTGGCGATGGGGTTGAAGCAACGCTCGATCCGACGGATTTTCCTCGCCCAGGGAATCCTGGTGGGCCTGACGGGGACCTCCCTCGGCGTCGCGCTCGGGCTCGTGGTGGGCGGCATGGTGAACCGGGGGCACTGGATCCCGATCGACCCGTCGATCTACTTCATCGACCACCTCCCGGTGCGCATGCAGCCGCTCGACGCGCTCTCGGTGATCGCTGCGAGTCTCCTCGTCGCCATGCTCGCGCCGCTGCATCCGTCGGTCCAGGCGTCGCGCCTCGATCCCGTGACCGCGATCCGCTACGAGTGAGCGCACTGCTGGAGGGCCGGGGGATCCGGAAGGTGTTCGCGGGCGGCGACGGCCAACCGCTGGAGGTGTTGCGCGGAATGGAGCTGGAGGTCCACCGCGGGGAATTCGTGGCGATCGTAGGGGCGTCCGGCGCGGGCAAGAGCACCTTGCTGCATCTCCTCGGGGCGCTCGACCGCCCGACGAGCGGGGACGTCTGGCTCGACGGCTCCCGCTACGCTGACCTGGATGGGAACGAGCTCGCCGAGCTCCGAAACCGCAAGTTGGGGTTCGTCTTTCAGTTCCATCATCTCTTGCGGGAATTCTCGGCTTTGGAGAACGTGATGATGCCGTTGCTGATCGGAGGGATGGAGTCGCGACCGGCCACGTCGCGCGCCGAGGAAGTGCTCTCGCTCGTCGGGCTCGCCGGCCGCATGTCGCATCGCCCGATGGAGTTGTCGGGCGGCGAGCAGCAGCGCTGCGCCGTGGCACGCGCCCTGGTGCACGACCCGAGTCTCGTGCTCGCCGATGAGCCGTCGGGGAACTTGGACCATGCCAACGCGGATCGCCTGCACGACGTCTTCTTCCGGCTGGCACGCGAATACGAGACGGCGGTCGTGGTGGTGACGCATAACCGGCAGCTCGCCGGACGCGCGGACCGAATCTTGCTGCTGGAGGACGGCAAACTTGCCGCCGTGAGCTCGGTGGACGCGATACCGTGATGCTGTGCGACAACTGCAAGGAGCGCGAGGTGGAGATTCACCTCACCAAGGTGGAGAACGACACGAAAGTGACCCTGCACCTCTGCAAGCAGTGCGCCCAGCAGAAAGGCTTCGAGACCGGCGATTCCATCCTCAAGTCGCCGCTCGGCGGCTTCATCCAGGCGATGGGCAAGGGGGGGGCGAGCCTGCTCCCCACGCCGGCGGACGGCCTGCGCTGCGCCGCCTGCGGCAGCACCCTCAAGGACTTCCGGGAGTCCGGTCGCCTGGGCTGCGCCCAGTGCTACGAGTCGTTCCAGACCCACCTGCGCGACTTGCTGCGCCGCCTCCACGGGTCGAGTCAGCACGTCGGGGAGCGCTACGCGCCTCCGGGCGCCGACGCCGCGGCCGACCCGCGGATCCAGCTGCTCGATCTGCGGGAGCAGCTGCGCCGCGCCGTGGAGAGCGAGAACTTCGAGCTCGCCGCGGAGCTCCGCGACCGCATCCGGGTGCTCGAATGATCGATCTGTCGCTTCTCCCCGACGGCGGGATCGGCTGGCTCGACGCTTCGGGCCCGAAGGCGAGCATCGTGCTGTCGACGCGCATCCGCCTCGCCCGCAACCTGGAAGGCCACGTGTTTGGGCAACGGGCCGGCGACGCCGATCGTACCGCCGTGCTCACGCGCGTGAGCGAGGCGGGGGCGGCGAGCGACCGGTTGGGCGGAGCGGTGACGTTCCAGCTCGACCAGCTCGAGCGAGCCGAGCGGCAGTTGCTGCACGAGCGGCACCTGGTCAGCAAGGAGCTGGCGGGGCTGGACCGCGAGTCGCGGCCGCGGCCCGGTGCGGCCCTGTTGCTGCAGGGGGGGGTGGGGGTCATGGTCAACGAGGAGGACCACCTGCGATTGCTCGGAATGCGCTCGGGATTCGCGCTCGAGGAGGCGTATGCCGAAGTGGAGGCGGTAGATGCCGATTTGGGGCGTCTCTTACCCTTCGCGTTTCATCCGGAATTTGGCTATCTTACCTCCTGTCCGACGAACGCCGGAACGGGGCTCCGCGCGAGCGTACTCATCCACTTGCCGGGCCTCGTTTTGACCAAGGAGATCGGGAAGGTACTGCAAGGGCTGGCCCAGGTGGGGCTGACCTTCCGCGGCTTGTACGGCGAAGGCAGCGAAGTCGTCGGGAACTTCTTTCAGTTATCTAACCAGACGACGCTGGGCAAGTCCGAAGACGAGTTGCTGGACCACCTCGGGAAGATCGTGCGCCAAGTGATCGAGTATGAAGAGCAGGCGCGCGAGATTCTGCTCCAGAAGGCGCCCACGGAGGTGGCGGATAAGACTTGGCGTGCCTACGGGTTACTGAAGTACGCCCGCAGCTTGTCGTTTGAAGAGACGATGAATCTCCTGAGCGGGGTGCGGTTGGGGGTGGGGCTGAATCTGATCACGGGGTTGAGTGTATACACACTCAACAAGCTGCTGATATTCACCCAGCCCGCGCACCTTGCGGCGCTCGAAGGTCGTCACAGCGGCGATCCTGAGTTGCCGACGGTGCGCGCGACGTCTGTGCGCCGCGTGCTCGAGACCGAAGCAGTCTGAGGTGGGGGAGCGATGAACGGGTACAACTTCACGGATCGGGTGCGCAAGGTCCTCCAAATGGCGCGGGAGGAAGCTGCGCGGCTGCACCACGAGTACGTGGGGACCGAGCACATCCTGCTGGGGCTGATCCGTGAGGGCGAAGGCGTCGCGGCCGCCGTGCTGACCAATCTCAACGTCGACCTCGAGGAGATCCAGCAGAAGATCGAGGAGACGGTGAAGAAGGGCAAAGCGGCCGCCGCCGCCGGGCCCGATCTGCCGTACACCTCCCGGGCCAAGAAGGTGCTCGAGCTCGCCATGAGCGAGGCGCGCGAGCTGAACCACTCCTACGTCGGCACCGAGCATCTGCTGCTCGGTCTACTGCGGGAGGAGAAGGGGATCGCCGCGCAGGTCCTGACCGATGCGGGCGTCAACCTGGAGCAGGCGCGCGCCGAAACGCTGCGATTGCTCGGCAGCGAGATGCCGTCGGGACCCGCGCCTGCCGGCTCCGGCGCGCAACCCGCCAGCCCCAAGAGCGAGAAGAAGTCGAAGACCCCGGCGCTCGATCACTTCTGCCGCGACCTGACTCAGCTCGCAGCCGAAGGTCAGCTCGATCCCACGATCGGCCGGCAGAAGGAGATCGAGCGGGTGATGGAGATTCTGTCGCGCCGCAAGAAGAACAACCCGGTGCTGATCGGCGAGCCAGGTGTCGGGAAGACGGCGATCGTCGAGGGGCTGGCCCAGCTGATCGCGAGTGGCCAGTGCCCCGACGCGCTCAAGGATCACCGGGTGCTGTCGCTCGACATGGCGGCGGTGATTGCCGGCACCAAGTACCGCGGCCAGTTCGAGGAGCGGCTCAAGGCCATCATCAATGAGATCGCCCAGAACCGCAACATCATCCTGTTCATCGATGAGCTGCACACGCTGGTGGGTGCGGGAGCCGCGGAAGGGGCGGTCGACGCATCGAACATGCTCAAGCCGGCGCTCGCCCGGGGTGAGCTGCAGTGCGTCGGCGCCTCCACGCTCAACGAGTACCGCAAGTATATCGAGAAGGACGGGGCGCTCGAGCGGCGGTTCCAGACTGTGATCGTCGATCCGCCCACGGTGGACGAGACCATCGAGATCCTCAAGGGGCTGCGGAAACGCTACGAGGAGCACCACCGGGTGATCATCCCGGACGAGTCGCTCGACGCGGCCGCCAAGCTGTCCGAGCGCTACATCACCGACCGCTTCCTGCCCGACAAGGCGATCGACGTGATCGACGAAGCGGGGGCACGGGCCCGGCTCGCGGCCCAGGTGCCGCCGCCCGAGGTCGCCGCGCTCAAGAACAAGCTCGAGCAGATCAACGGCGAGAAGGAGGGCGCGGTCCGCGACCAGAACTTCGAACGGGCGGCCAGCTTGCGCGATCAGGAGCGGGAGCTCCAGTCCGACATTCGCCGCAAGCAGGAGGCGTGGGAGAAGGAGCGCGCCACCCACCGGCCCACCATCAACGAAGAAGGCGTGGCGTTCATCGTGTCGCGCTGGACGGGGATTCCGGTGACCCGGCTGCAGGAAGCCGAGACGGCGCGGCTGCTCCGGATGGAGGAAGAGCTGCACCAGACCGTGGTCGGCCAGGACGAGGCGATCACCGTGATCTCGCGGGCCATCCGGCGGAGCCGGGCCGGGCTGAAGGACCCCAAGCGGCCGATCGGCTCGTTCATCTTCTCCGGTCCCACCGGCGTCGGGAAGACCGAGCTGGCCCGCGCGCTCGCCCGGTTCCTGTTCGCCGACGCCAACGCGCTCATCCGGGTGGACATGTCGGAATACATGGAGAAGTTCTCCGTCAGCCGCTTGATCGGCGCCCCGCCCGGATACGTCGGCTACGAAGATTCGGGGACCCTCACCAAGGCAGTGCGGCGCAAGCCGTACTCCGTGGTGCTGCTCGACGAGATCGAGAAGGCGCACCCGGACGTCTTCAATATCCTGCTGCAGGTGCTGGACGAAGGCCACCTGACGGACAACTACGGGCGCGTCATCGATTTCAAGAACACGGTCGTCATCATGACGTCGAACGTCGGGGCGCGTGACATGGTCAAGGGCAAAGCCCTGGGGTTCGCGCAGCCCGACACCCGCGCCACCTTCGAGAAGCTGGCGGAGAAGGTCAAGGAAGAGATCAACAAGACCTTCAACCCGGAGTTTCTGAACCGGCTCGACGACGTCATCGTATTCCATCCGCTCACCCGCGAGCACATCACCCTGATCGTGGCGATCCTCTTGCGGGAGGTGCAGAAGCGGTTGGGCGAGGAGGAGCTGACGCTGCGGCTGACGCCGGCGGGCACGGACTTCCTGGTGGACCGCGGCTACGATGAGCACTTCGGCGCGCGGCCGCTGAAGCGCGCGATCCAGAAGTACGTCGAGGATCCGCTCTCCGAGAAGATCCTGGTCGGCGAGTTCGCGCGGGGCGACGAGATCGAGGTCGACGTGGCCCCGGACAAGGAACGGCTGGGGTTCCGCGCGCTCTCCGGCTCGAAGGCGTGATCCGCCAGCTCTCTTTCGTCATTGCTGTGGGTTCGGTCATCCTCGCCCCGTGCGTCGTGCACGCGCAGGGCGAGGGTGAGGCGTCGGCTCCGCAGACCGTCGCCCCCGATTCGATCGTCGTCCTGGGCCTCCGTCGCGTGGAGCGCCGCCAGGTGCTGGAGCAGAGCGGCCTCGCTCCCGGCCGCACGGTGGGGTATCGCGACATCCAGCGCGCCACCCAGGCGCTCTACGCCACCGGCCAGTACGACGACGTGCGGGTCGAGCAGGCCGAGCAGGGGGGGCGGCAGCTCCTCATCGTGCGCGTGCGCGAGCGCCCCATCCTGATCAAGTGGGCGCTGCGCGGAGTGAGCCGGGTCGGCGAGCACAGCGTGCGCGACAAGGTGCAGCTGCTCGAAGGCCGGCCCATCGATCCCGCCGCGGTGACCCGCGCCCGCGGCCGTATCGACTCGCTGTACCGCGCCGACGGGTACTACCTCGCCCAGGTGAAGGTCGTGACCGTCTACGAGGCCGACTCGTCCCGGGTGCGGGTGATCTTCGACGTGGACGAGGGCCGGCGCGTGGCGATCGCGCAGCTCACGGTCGAGGGCAATACCCACTTCTCGGACGCGGATCTCGTCGGCCAGATGAAGACGGGCCCCGAGGGCTTCTGGTGGTTCCGCTCGGGCGACTATGACGACGACAAGTTGCGCGCCGACCTGCAGGAGCACCTGCCCAAGTTTTACGGTGACCGGGGCTACGTCGATTTCCAGGTGCTCGGCGACACGTTGGTCGTCGACGACACGACCGGGAAGGCGACCCTCGTGGTGCGCGTGAGCGAGGGGGATCCGTATCGGGTCGGGACGTTCGAGATCGTGGGCAACCGCCGCTTCTCCACCGAAGACCTGGAGCAGCTGTTCCCCTTCAAGGGCGAGGCGCGCACCGGCCTGTTGGGGTTGGGGGGAGTGCAGCACGGCCCGGCGTACTTCAATCAGCAGAAGTGGGAGGACGCCACTCAGCAGTTGCGCACGTTGTACTACAACAACGGCTACATCTACATGCAGCCGCGCGCCGACGTGATCCGCCGCACCGGCGCGGACGGCAAACCGGTCGTGGATCTGCGCTGGGTGATCACCGAGGGCCAACCCGCCATCGTCAACAAGGTGGAGATCGCCGGCAACGACGTCACCCACGAACGCGTGATCCGGGAGGCGATCATCCTGCTCCCGGGCGACGTGTTCCGCCAGGACGCCCTGATTCGCTCCTACCAGAACATCTCCAATTTGGGGTTCTTCCAGCAGCCGGTGCCGTTCCCGGACACGCGCCCGGCGAACGACCAGGGAGATGTAGATGTCATCTTCCGGGTCACGGAGAAACGCACGGGGAACATCAACTTCGGTGCGTCGGTGGGGCAGGGCACGGGTCTGGGGGGCTTCCTCGGCCTGGACGAGCCGAACCTGTTTGGGCAGGGCAAGCGTGGCCGTTTCCAGTGGCAGTTCGGCAAGAACATCAACGACTTCGACCTGTCCTACACCGACCCCGCGTTCCGCGACTCCCGCGTGTCGATGACGGTCGGCGTGCACAACACGCGGCTGCGCTACACGATCTCCGACCTGGGCCAGCTACGCCGCCGTGGCGGCAATCTCCAGTTCGGCTTCCCGTTGTTCAACGACCGCTACACCCGATTGTTCGTGTCGTACGCGATCGACGATCAGACGTTTACGGGGGCGACCACTGGCCTCGCGTCGCTGAGCTGCAACAACTGCATCCGCTCCACCGTCGGCTTTTCGGTGATGCGCGACACCCGAATCGACCTGCCGTTCCCGACTGCGGGGACGATGCACTCGATCGGCATCTCGCAGAGCGGCGGACCGCTCGGGGGTACGGGAAACTTCCAGCGCGTGGACCTCGAGGGTCGGTGGTACGCGCCGCTCTCGAGCGGCGGCCCCACGGGTGGCGGAATCAAGTTCGTCATGGGGCTTTCGACCCGCTCCGGGTTCGTGTTCGGCCGCTCGCCCTTCATCGACCAGCTCTTCACGATGGGCGGCACGCAGTACGGCATCCCGCTCCGCGGCTACGACGAGTTCTCGATCACGCCGCACGGGTTCGACCCGACCGCCAGCGGCGGGCAGGCGAGCGCCAGCGCGTTCGGGAAGACCTATCTCGCCATGACCGGCGAGGTGGGGGCCCGGCTGTCGCAGATGTTCTACGTCGCGGCGTTCTACGACGCCGGCAACGTGTGGGCGCGCGCCGGCCAGTTCAACCCGACCCGCCTGCTGCGCGGCGCGGGTATCGGACTCAGCATCATCTCGCCCCTCGGCCCCATCGGCATCGACTGGGCGTACGGCTTCGACCGCACCAACGTCTTGGGGCAGCCGGCCCCCGGCTGGAAGTTGCACTTCAAGCTCGGCAACTTCTTCTAAGCTCGAGCCCCCCGGCGCGCGCCGCGGGATCACCCTTACGGCAATTACTCTTCGGGAGATGTGTTATGAGGCGAGCAGTGACGCTGTGGGCGTGGGTCGGCCTTTTCGCCGCCGCGGCGGTGCCCGGGGGGGCGCAAGCGCGCTCGTCGCAGCCCTCGCTCAAGATTGGGTTCATCAGCTCGCGGCAGATCCTGCAGCAGACACCCGGGTACGCGGCGGCCGAGTCGACCTTCAACAAGGAGGTCCAGGGCTTCCGTGACGAGGTCCAGAAGCTGCAGCAGCAGCTCGATTCGGCGGTGCGGGTGTTCGACCAGCAGGTGATCGCCCTCTCGCCCGCAGCCAAACAGCAGAAACAGAAGGATCTGCAGCAGCTGCAGCAGAAGTTCGAGCAACGCTCGAACGATCTGCAGGGCCGCGCCCAGCAGCGCGAGCAGGAGCTGCTGCAGCCGATCCAGGCTCGCGTCAACGCCGTGATTCAGGGACTCCGGGCCGAGGGGAATTACGCGTTAATCTTCGACGCCGACGCCCCCGGCTCGAATATCGTCGCCGCCGATCCCGCCCTCGACATCACCAGCAAGGTGCTCGAGCGGCTGAAGCAATCCCAGTAGCTCCCGCTCCCGTGAACGCCCGCCTCTCGGCCGCCGAGATCGCAGCGCTCACACAAGGACAACTCGTCGGTGCGACCGACGTCATGGTCACGGGCGTCGCTCCGATCGACCGGGCGGGCCCGGAAGACCTGTCTTTTCTTGCCAGCAGGCGCTATCTCCCGTATTTTCAACAGTCTAGGGCCGCCGTCGTGCTTTGCAAACCGGACCTGGCCCAGGAGTCCGGCGGGCCGTCGTGCCGGGTGCTGGTGCGAGATCCCCACGTCGCCCTGCTGTCGGTCATTCCGGTCCTCTACCCGGAGCCGAGCTGGACTGCCGGCGTGCACCCCACGGCCGTGATCGGGCGGGGGGCCGTGTGGAACGAGCCGGTGGCGATCGGACCCTACGCCGTGCTGGGGGAGGGGGTGCGGCTCGGCAAGGGCGTCCGGGTGGGCGCGGCGTGTGTGTTGGGAGATGGGGTGCAGGTGGGGGACGACGTGCGACTCCATCCGCAGGTGGTCTGCTACAGCGGCACGATCATCGGCCACCGCGTGATCCTGCACGCCGGCGCCCGGCTCGGGTCTGACGGGTTCGGCTACATCCCCGGCCGGGGGGGCGAGTTGCCGCGCAAGGTGCCGCAGATCGGCCGCTGCATCATCGGGGACGACGTGGAGATTGGTGCGAACACCACGATCGACCGTGGCAGCGTCGACGACACGGTCATCGGTGCGGGAACGAAGATCGACAACCTCGTCCAGATCGGGCACAACTGTCGGATCGGGGCGCGCTGCCTGATCGCGGGGCAGGCCGGGATTGCCGGGAGCACGCACGTGGAGGACGACGTGTTTCTCGCGGGCCAGGCGGGCCTCGCCGACCACGTGACGATCGGGCGGGGCGCGCGAGTGACGGTGCAGGGGGGCGTGATCGGCGATATCGCCCCCGGTGCGACGGTGTCGGGGTACCCGGCCCGCAGCCACCGCGAGTTCCTGCGCGCCCAGGGGGCGCTGTACCGGCTGGCACAGATCGTGGACGACCTCGAAGCGCTGGTTCGGCGCAAGGAGGAGCCCCATCAGTAGACGGTCCGTACGGCAGCGGACAGCGGTGTCGGGGCGGGGACTGCACACCGGCGCCGAGACCGAGGCGTCCTTCCTGCCGGCGCCGGCGGGTCAGGGGATCCTGTTCCGGCGGACCGACTTGAGCGGCGCCCCCGTCGTGGCGGCGCGACTCACCGAAGTCGAGGCGGTCGAGCGCCGCACCGCGATCGGCAAGGGCCGGGCGACGATCCATACCGTGGAGCACCTTCTGGCCGCAGTGGCGGCCCACGAGATCGACGACCTGACCGTCGAGCTGACGGGCCCGGAGCCGCCGATCGGGGACGGCAGTTTCCTGCCGTACTTCGACGCGCTCGCGCAGGCCGAGCCGGTGGACGTGGCTGGGGAGCCGGTTGTGCTCACCGTGCAGGCGCCGTTCACGGTGACCGAGGGGGACTCGAGCTACGTGGTGGCGCCGGCGAAGGAGTTCCGCCTCACGGTGACGATCGAGTGGTCGCACCCGTTGATCGGGCGGCAATCGGGGAGTTACACCGTGACGCCCGAGAGCTTTGCACGGGAGCTCGCGCCCGCGCGGACGTTTGGCTTTGCGAGCGAGATCGAGGGGCTCAAGGCGAAGGGCCTCATCAAGGGCGCGTCCGCGACGAGCGCCATCGTGCTGGACGATCGTACCTTGATGAACGGCGGTACGCTCCGCTGGCCGGACGAATTCGTGCGACACAAGGCGGCGGACATCGTCGGCGATCTCGCGCTGACGGGAGCGCGGATTCGCGCCCACATCGTGGCTACGCGGCCGAGCCACAGCGGGAACGTCGCGCTCGCCCGCACGTTGTCCCGGGCCGCCCAGCGCACGGGGGCTCCGACGATGGACATCGGGCGCATCATGGACGTGCTGCCGCATCGCTATCCCTTCCTGCTGGTCGATCGGATCATCGAGGTCGAGGGACAGCAGCGGATCGTCGGCATCAAGAACGTCACGATCAACGAGCCCTTCTTCCAGGGTCACTTTCCGGGCCACCCCATCATGCCCGGGGTGCTGATCATCGAAGCCATGGCCCAGGTCGGTGGGATGCTGCTGATGAGCCATTTCGAGGGACAGGATGTCTCGGACAAAGTCGTCTATTTCATGTCGCTCGACAACGTGAAGTTCCGCCGGCCGGTCGTGCCGGGGGACCAGATCCGTTTCGAGCTCGAAATGATCCAGTTCCGCGGCAAGACCTGCAAGATGAAGGGCGTCGGCTATGTGGACGGACAGGTCGTGGCGGAGGCGGACATGATGGCAATGGTGACCGAGAAGTGATCCACCGCACCGCGCTGGTGGATCCCACGGCGCAGCTCGCCCACGACGTGACCGTGGGTCCCTATGCCATCATCGGACCGCACGTGACCCTCGGCGAGCGCTGTCACGTGGCCGCGCATGCCGTGCTCGAGCGCAACGTGCGCCTCGGCTCGGCCGTGAAGGTCGGCTATGGCAGCATCATCGGCAACGATCCGCAGGACTTGAAGTACAAGGGCGAGGACACCTGGGTCGAGGTCGGCGACGGGACCGTGATCCGCGAGTACTGCACCATCAACCGCGGGACGCCGGCCACCGGCCGGACGGCCGTGGGGCAGCGCTGCTTCCTCATGTCCTACGTGCACATCGCGCACGACTGCGCGGTCGGGAACGACGTGATCATCGCCAACGCCGTGCAGATGGCGGGCCACGTGACGGTCGAGGACCGGGCGATCATCAGCGGGCTCGTGCCGATCCACCAGTTCGTGCGTATCGGCACGTTCGCCTTCGTAGGCGGCGGTTCGCGCGTGAACCAGGACGTGCCGCCCTACACCAAGGCGGTCGGCAACCCCGTCCACCTGTACGGGTTGAATTCGGTGGGGCTGCAGCGCGCCGCCTTCTCGCCCGACGTGAAGCTGGCGCTCAAGCGTGCCTACCGGCTGCTGTTCAACTCCGACATGACGGTGAGTCAGGGCATCGCGAAGGCGCGCGCCGAGCTGCCGCAGTCGCCGGAAGTGGAGAACTTCCTCAAGTTCATCGAAGGCTCGCAGCGGGGGGTCTTGGTGTGAGCCTGCGGGTGGGGGTCGTGGGCACCGGGGCGCTCGGCTTCCACCACGCGCGGTTGTTGCGTTCGATGCCCGCCGTCGAATTCGCCGGCATCTACGACAAGAACCCCGCCCGCGCCGCCGACGTGGCGCGGCGGCTCGAGACCGTCGACCATCCGTCGCTCGCGGCCCTGCTGGAGCGCGTGGATGCGGTGACCGTGGCGGTGCCGACCCCCGCCCATGCGGCGGTGGGGATGGCAGTGCTGGAGCGCGGTATCGCGCTGCTGATGGAGAAGCCGCTCGCGGATACCGTGCCGGCGGCCGACGAGCTGGTGCGCCGGGCGGGGGACCGGGGCGTCGTGCTCCAGGTGGGGCACGTCGAGCGATTCAATCGCGCGGTGCGCGCCGCCGCCCCCTACCTGGAGGAACCGCGCTTCCTGCAGATCGATCGCCTCGCGCCGTTCCAGCCGCGCGGGACCGACGTGGCCGTGATCCTCGATCTCATGATCCACGACCTCGATCTGGTGCTCGAGTTGGTGCGCTCGGAGGTGGTCGATGTCCGGGCCACCGGAGTGCCCCTGTTGACCACGCACGTGGACATTGCCAACGCCCGCATCGAGTTCGCCAACGGCGCGATCGCCAATGTGACCGCGAGCCGGGTGTCGCGCGAGCGCACGCGCAAGCTGCGGATCTTCCAGCCGACCGGGTACTTCTCCCTCGACCTCGCGCAAGGGACGGGGGATTTCTTTCGCCTCAAGGCCGGCTGGCAGAGTCTCGGCGCGACACGCCTCGAGCAAATCGTCGAGCACGTGCGACTCGAGGCGCCCGAAGCCGAGCCCTTGAAGCTCGAGCTCGAGAGCTTCATCCGCGCGGTGTGCGGGGAAGAAGACGTACTGGTGTCGGGCACCGCCGGCGCCCAGGCGCTGGCCCTCGCGTTCCGGGTCGCCGACGCCGTCCAAGCCTCGCCCCTCGCAACCACGCGTCCGTGAGCCCCGTGGGGGGGCCGCGCATCTACGTTTCGGCGGGCGAGCCGTCGGGGGACGCACACGCCGCCGCGGTCGTGACGGCGCTGCGACGCCGCCTTCCAGGCGCTCGGTTCGAGGCGTTCGGCGGCCCCGCCCTCGAGGGCGCCGGGGCCACCGTGCTGGACCGCATGGAGCGGATGTCGGTGGTGGGGTTCGTCGAAGCACTGTGGAAGGTCCCGGCCCACTACCGGCTGCTGGCCCGGGTGCGCCACGCGCTCCGGGCCCAGCGTTATGATCTCGTCATTCTCGTGGACTACCCCGGCTACCACCTGCGCGCCGCGGCGGCGGCGCGCGCGGCCGGCGTCCCGGTACTCTACTACATCGCGCCGCAAATGTGGGCGTGGGGCGTGGGGCGGGTCCGCAAGCTCACGGCGGTCCGGCGCCTGGCCGTGATTCTCCCGTTCGAGGAGCCGTTCTTCCGGGAGCGCGGCGTCCCGGCAACCTTCGTTGGCCACCCCCTGCGAGATCGCGCGCCTGCGCCGCCCCGCGCGGAGGCGCGGCGGGGGCTCGGGCTCGATCCCGGTCGTCCCGTGCTCGGCCTGTTTCCCGGCAGCCGCCCACAGGAGGTCGTTCGGCTGTGGCCCGTCTTCCGGGACACGGCCGCGGCGGTACTGGCGTCGCACCCGGCGACGCAGGTGGTGGTAGCGGGCACGCCGCGGGGACGGTACGATGGGCCCGGCGCCATCCGCATCCACATGGGCGATCCGCTCTCCGTATTCGCCGCGGCGGACGCCGGGCTCTGCAAGTCGGGCACGACCACGCTCGAAGCCGCGCTCGTCGACCTGCCGATGGTCATCGCGTATCGCTTGAACCCCGTATCGTTCGCCATCGCGATCCGGTTGCTGCGCGTCCCGCACGTCGGATTGGTCAACCTGATCGCGGGGCGCCAGGTGGCACCCGAATTCCTCCAGCGGGCCGCGACGCCGCAGGCACTGGCCGCCGCCGTACTGCCGTTGCTCGACCGCGAGAGCGGCGCGGCGCGGCGCCAGCGTGAGGGACTCGCGCTGGTGCGTGAACGGCTCGGACCTCCCGGTGCCGCCGACCGGGTGGCAGCGCTCGCGGTGGAGCTGTTGGGGTGAAGCTGCGCTGGGCCGAACCCCTGGTCGGGAGACTCGGCGCGGCGCTGGTTGGCCTCCTCGCCGCGACGTGGCGCTACCGCGTACGCGGGTGGGAGCACGTGGCGAAGGCTCACCGCCTGCAACGGCCGATCGTCTATGTGCTGTGGCACAGCCGCATCCTGCCGCTGCTCTATTCGCGTCGTCGCGAGGGCCTGGCGCTGCTCATCAGCCGCCACGCGGACGGCGGCCATCTCGCCCGCCTTTCGGAGCGATGGGGATACCGCGTCGTCCGCGGGTCGTCGCAGCGCGGCGGGGAGGTGGGGCTGCTCGGCCTGGTGCGGCACCTGCGGGACGGCGCGACAGTCGCCCTCACGCCGGACGGGCCGCGCGGGCCGGCCGAGCGGGTGAAGCCCGGCGCGCTCGCGGCCGCCCAGCACGCCGCCGCCCTCGTCATCGCGGTCGGCGCGCGCGCGTCGTCCGCGTGGTGGCTCCGCTCCTGGGACCGCTTCTGCCTCCCCAAGCCGTTCGCGACCATCGAGGTCGCCTATAGTGCTCCGTTCACCGTGGCAGCCGGGAAGGACGGGTTGCGCCGCGGTATCGCCGACGCGGAACGCGCGCTGGCGGAGGTCACCTATGGAGGGAAGGGGGAAGGGTGAAGGGCGCGCGTTTCGTACACTGGTTGTGGCAGGCCGGCCCCGCAGCGGCGTTGACACGGCTCCCCCTCGTCCCGTTCGCGTTGCTCTACCAGGCGGCGATGCGCCTGCGAGTGGCGGCGTACCGCCGCGGCCTCCTGACGACACACCGTCTGCCGCTCCCGACCGTGGCGGTAGGGAATCTCTCGGTAGGCGGTACCGGAAAGACCCCGCTCGCAGCCTGGATCGCGCGCCACTATGCTGGGCGCGGCCATAGACCCGGCATTCTGTTGCGCGGCTACGGGGCGGACGAGCCGCTGGTGCACCGCCGCCTGGTTCCCGAGGGTGTGGTCGTGGCGGATCGGGACCGGGCGGCGGGTGCAGCGCAGGCCCGCGCAGCCGGCGCGGAGGTGCTGGTGCTCGACGACGCGTTCCAACTGCTCGCCGTGGCGCGCGACCTGAACATCGCGGTCGTGAGTGCCGAGAGCGCCGTGGCCTCGCCGTGGCCGCTACCGGCCGGGCCCTGGCGTGAGGGATGGGATGCGCTGGGGCGAGCGGACGTCCTCGTGGTGACGCGGAAACACGCGGCGCCGGACGCGGCAGCGGCGCTGGCGCGCCGGCTGGAACAGCGCTGGGTGGACGGGAAGCGAGGACCCACGCTGGTGTGCGTCGCCTCGCTGGCCGTGAGTCACCTGGAGGGGATGCGATCCGCCGCGCACGTGGCCCTGCGGGTGCTCGGCGGGCGGCGCGTCCTCGCCGCCGCCGGTATCGCCGATCCCGAGAGCTTCGCGGTCCAGCTGCGCGGCCTCGGCGCGATGGTGCAACTCCAAGCGTATCAAGATCATCACGCCTATGACCGGGCCGACATCGCGCGGCTCGTGCGGGGCTCCGCCGAGGCGGATTATGTTGTAGTCACCGAGAAAGACGCCGTAAAGCTCCGCGGCCGGTGGCCGGACGATGCCCCCGAGCCGCTGGTCGCCGGCCTTGCCCTGCAGTGGGAGCGCAATGGAGAGGCGATGGAGGAGGCGCTGGATGAGCTGTTCGACACATTCCCAGGCTGACGCAGCACGATGAGCGATCCTGCAATCAAGACCGAGCGCCAGCTCATCCGGCCGGATAAGGACACCTTCCTGGCCGAGGAGAACCCCTTCGAAGCGATGATGGAGCGCTTCGACCATGCCGCACAGCTGCTCAAGCTCGATCCCGGTCTCTACAAGGTGCTGCGCAATCCCGAGAAGCAGATCATCACGTCGGTCCCGATCGTGCGCGACAACGGGGAAGTGGAGGTCTATACCGGCTACCGGGTGCTGTACAACACCTCACGCGGGCCGGCCAAGGGGGGGATCCGCTTCGACTTGAACGTGACGCTCGAGGAAGTGAAGGCACTCGCCGCGTGGATGACGTGGAAGTGCGCCCTCGTCAACATCCCGTTCGGAGGGTCCAAGGGGGGCGTGGTGTGCGATCCCGCGACCATGTCCATGGCCGAGCTCGAGCGGGTGACGCGGCGCTACACGTCGAGCATCATCGAGACGTTGGGGCCCGATTCGGACGTGCCGGCTCCCGACGTGAACACCAACGAGCGCGTGATGGCGTGGATCATGGACACCTACTCCATGCACAAGCGTCACACCGTGACCGCCGTGGTGACCGGCAAGCCGGTGGAGATGGGCGGCTCGTTGGGCCGCCGCGAGGCGACGGGGAGGGGGTGCATGTTCGTGACGCGCGAGGCGCTGGCCCGGCTCGGGCTGTCCCTCAAGGGAGCGCGGGTCGCGGTCCAGGGGTTCGGGAATGTGGGCTCGGTGACGGCGGACCAGTTGGCGCGGGAAGGGGCGGTGATCGTCGCGGTGTCCGACAAATCGGGTGGCCTGCATCGCCCGCAAGGCCTCGACATCGGCGACGTATTGAAGTGGGTGCGCGAGCGCCGCCAACTCGCGGGGTACCCGCAGGCCGACGCGATACCGAACGATCAGGTGCTCACCCTGGACTGCGATGTCGTGGTCCCCGCCGCAACCGAGAATGTCATCACCCGCAAAAACGCCCCTCACATCAAGGCCAAGATCATCTGCGAAGGCGCGAACGGCCCCACGACCGCCGCCGCCGACGAGATTCTCGAGAAAAAGGGGATCTTCGTCATTCCGGACATCCTGGCGAACGCGGGCGGGGTGACCGTCAGCTATTTCGAGTGGGTGCAGGATCGGGGCGGCTACTTCTGGGACGAGGAGACGGTCAACCGCCGGCTGGAGAGCATCATGGTGCGCTCGTTCTCCGAGGTGGTGACCTGGGCGGAGCGCCATAAGGTGAACACGCGAATCGCGTCGTACATGATCGCGATCGACCGCGTGGCGGCGATGCACCGGCTGCGTGGGATGTATGCCTGATGCGCTATCGCGTCGTCGCGGTCGGCCGCATGCGGGACGCGGCGCTGCGGGCGGTGTGTGACAGCTACCTCCAGCGGCTGCGGCGTTACACGAAGGTGGATGAGCGGGAAGTGAAGGCCGAGGCGCGAATCCTCGAGGCCGTTGCCGAGGGCTCGTGCCTCGTCGCGCTGGCGGAGCAGGGGGACCAGTGGACGTCCGCCCAATTGGCGGACTGGACGGCCCGCTGGGAGCTGGAAGGACGCGACGTGACCTTTGCGCTGGGCGGCGCCGACGCCCTGCCGGCGCCGGTGCTGCGCGGGGCCGAGCGGATCTGGAGCCTGTCACGCCTCACGTTGCCACACGAGCTGGCGCGCGTCGTGCTGTACGAGCAGCTGTATCGCGCGTACACGATCCGTCGCGGGGAGCCGTATCATCGCGGACCCTGAGTTGACGGCGGCCGACCGGGCGGCGCTGCTGGGCCTGGCGCGCGCGACCCTCGTCGCGCACCTCGCGGGTCGGCCGCTGCCGCCCGTCCCCGAGTTCCCCGGGGCCGCCCTCAGGCGGGGCGCGTTCGTCACCATCACCGAGGCGGACGGAGCGCTGCGCGGGTGCGTCGGCCACGTCGCGGACGAGCGGCCGCTCGGCGAGGTGGTGCGCGAGATGACGGTGGCCGCGGCGCGCGAGGACCCCCGCTTCCCCCCGGTCGAGCCGGAGGAGCTGCCGCGTCTCGCCCTCGAGATCTCAGTCTTGACAGCGGCGGCGCCGCGTCCGCTCGACCCGGTGGATCCCGCGCGCATCGTGATCGGCCGCGATGGTCTGATCGTGCGGCGCGGGCGCCACGTCGGCCTGCTGCTGCCGCAGGTGGCGGCCGAGTATCATTGGGGACCCGAAACGTTCCTGGCAGCGGGGTGTCGGAAGGCGGGCCTCGCCCCGGACGCGTGGCGGGAAGCGGGCACCGAGGTCGTGACGTTCCAAGCGGACGTGTTCGGAGAAACCGGAGCGGCAGGAAGGGGGAGAGGGGAAGCGTGATCCCGCGCATCGTGCCGACGCCCATCGCGCGGCTCGAGCCGCCCACCGCGCGAGCGACGCCGCGGCGCGTCGCGCCCGAGGTCGTGGCGTCCACCCTCCCGGGCCCCGGGCGCGACCGGCTCGCCGGCGACGCGGTGCTCGCGGTGACGACCGGCCAGCAGCCTGGCTTGTTCACGGGCCCGCTCTATACGATCTACAAGGCGTTGTCCGCGATCGCGCTGGCGCGCCGGCTCGAGCGGGAGCGGGGCGTGCCCGTCGTGCCCGTCTTCTGGGTGGCCGGCGACGACCACGACTTCGCCGAAGCCAATCACGCCTCGTTTCTGGACGCGGCCGGCGATCTCGCGCACATCGTCCTGCGCGAGCGTCCGGCGGACGCACCGCTCGCGCCCCTGGCGCGTGAGCGGTGTGGCGACGAAATCCGCGCGGCGCTGGAACAGCTCACGTCCGGGACGCCGGCTACTGAGTTCAAGGCGGACGTGCTGCGCTGGCTCGAAGCGGCGTACCGGCCCGACGCTACGCTCGCGGACGCGTGTGCGGAGGCCTTGAACGCGCTGCTCGGGCCGCGCGGACTGGCGGTGCTCCGCGCCCACGACCGTGGCGCCAAGCAGGCCGCCGCGCCCTGGGTGCTGCGGGGGCTCGAGCAGACGCTGGGCGACGGCTACACGCCGGTGTTCGTCGAGGCCGCGCAGGGACGGGACCGGCTGGCAGCGAACGGCGACGCCTACGTCACGCGGCGCAGTCGGGAGCGGTTCACCCGTAAGGATCTGGAGCGGCTCGCCCGGGAGGCGCCGGAGCGACTCTCGCCCAACGTGCTGCTGCGCCCGGTGGTGGAAGCGGCGCTGCTGCCTACCCTCGCGTATGCGGCCGGGCCCGCCGAGCTCAAGTACCTGCCCGATGCGGCCCCGTTGTACGCCGCGCTCGGTGTGGCGCGCCAGATGCCGGTGCCGCGCTGGTCGGGCGTGATCGTGGAGAGTCGCGTGGACAAGCTGCTGCAACGGCACGGGCTGGGGCTCGAGGCGTTGGACGGGAAGCCAGGGGAGCTCGAAGCGCGTTTGGTACGGGAAGCGCTTCCCCCCGAAGCGGCGCAGTCGTTCGGCACGTTGCGCCAGGAGATCGAAGCGCGCTACGCGGGGCTGGCGCGGGTCGTCGCGGCCGTGGATCCGACACTCGAGCGCACCGTCCAATCGGCGCGCAACGCGGCATTGGCCGGGACGCAGGAGATCGAAAAGAAGCTGATCGCGAGCCTGAAGCGCGAGAGCGAAACGCTGCTGCGGCAGATCAGCCGCGCTCGGGACGCGGTATATCCTCGGGGCGAGCCGCAGGAGCGCGTGCTCACGCTCGCATCGTTTCTCATCCGCTACGGCCCTGGGTTGCTCGATGCACTCGGCGATGAGGTGGCGCGGTGGGCGGACGCTCCGTAGAATCCTGTTCATGTGGATCATCGTCATCGTGCTCGTCATCGCCCTGATGATTCCCGTCACGGCGATCCTGCTCGACTCGCCGCTCGGCCGGTCGATGGCGCGGCGCCTGGAAGGGCCGAGTGACGGCGCGGGGAACGTGCGGGAGCTGGAGCGCCGCGTCGAGGCGCTCGAGACCGATATCGCGGATCTGACCCGGTCCGTGACCGGGATGCGGGAGGAGATCCAGTTCGTCCAGCGGTTGTTGGAAGACCCCAAGAAGAACCGCACTTGACGGCGCCGGAGCCGACCGGCGGCGGACGCCAGGCGGCCCAGGTGGCGGCCGGCATCATGCTGTCGCGCGTGCTCGGCTATGTGCGCCAGCGCGCGATCGCCTACTACATCGGCAACGGCTGGGCCGCGGACGCCCTGAGCGTCGCGCAACGCGTTCCCAACATCATCCGCAGCCTGCTTGCCGAAGGGACGCTCTCGGCCTCGTTCATTCCGGTCTACGCCGCGCTCAACGCGCGGCCGGACAAGGGCGCCGCCCGCGCGCTCGCCGGTGCGATCCTGGGCCTGCTGTTGCTCGCCACGGGCGTGCTCGCCCTCATCGGGATTGCCTTCGCGCCGGCGCTCACGGCCGTGTTCGGTGCAGGGCTGACGGGCGACGCACGCGCCCTCGCCGTCAGCTTGATGCGCCTCTTGTTCCCGATGTCCGGGCTGATGGTGGTGTCGGCGTGGTGCCTCGGCGTCCTCAACACGCACCGGCGCTTCTTCCTGCCGTACGCGGCGCCGGCGGTGTGGAACATCGCCGGGATCGTGGCCCTCGTGGCGGCGGGCACCTGGCTGGTGGCGCCGTCGCTTCCGACCACAGTCCTACTCACGCGGCTCAGCCTGGCCCTGGCGTGGGGCACGGTCGCTGGGAGCGTGCTCCAGGTGGCCATCCAGCTGCCCGCCTGCTGGCGGGTGCTGCACGGGATACCGGTGCGGTGGAGTCGCTCCACCGAAGGCGTGCGCGACGTGCTCGTGGCGTGGCTTCCCGTCGTGCTCGGCGCCGGCGTCGCCCAGATTTCCGGGCTGATCGATACGCTGCTCGGCACGCTCGCGGGGGAGGGCGGCGCATCGAGCCTGCAGTACGCGCAGCTGCTGCAGGTGCTGCCGATCAGTCTGTTCGGGACGTCGGTGGCCGCGGTGTCGCTGCCCGACCTGTCGCGTGATGCGCAGGGGAGCACGCCGAACGAGCAGCTGCGCGCGCGCATCGCGGTGGGCTTCCGGCGCATCGTGTTTTTCATCCTCCCCTCGTCCCTTGGCTTCGTCGCGCTCGCCCCGGTGATCGTGCGCCCGCTGTTTCAGACGGGCCGCTTCGGCGCCGCCGACACCGATCTGGTGGGGGGTGTGGTCGCGGCGTACGGCGTCGGGTTGCTGGGGCAGGCGTGCGTCAAGCTGTTCCAGTCGGGGTTCTACGCGCTGCGGGACACCAAGACGCCCGTGAAGATCGCCTCGGCGTCGCTCGTCTTGTCGAGCGCGCTCGCGTATCTGCTGATGCGCCGGTTCGGCCCCGCGGGGATCGCGCTCGGCTCCTCCCTCGGCGCGACCGTGAACGTGGTGTTCCATTTGCGCGACCTCGATGCGCGGGTGGGGGCGATCCTGGGCGGCACCGAGTGGCGGGCGTTCGCTGTGAGCCTGCTCGTGAGCGGTGCGGCCGCCGCCGCTGGTCTCGAGACCGCCCGGATCGCCGCGGGCTGGGGCGCCTTCGCTGCCGCGCTGTTCGCACTGGTTATCTTTGGTGCAGTGTATTTCGGCGGTACCATCGCCCTGCGCCACCCCGACGCCCGTCGCCTGTGGACGTTCCTGCGCTGATCGCTCGACAACTGAAGGCGCTTCCCGACAAGCCCGGCGTGTACCTCTGGAAGAACGCGGCGGGCGAGATCGTGTACGTCGGCAAGGCGAAGAGCCTGCGCGCGCGGGTGCCGAGCTACTTCGGCCCCGAGGGCGACTCCACGCCGGAGCGGGCCGCACTGGTGCGTCAAATCGCCGAGCTCGAGACGATCATCGCGCCGAACGAGGCCCAGGCGCTGCTGCTCGAGAACAACCTCATCAAGGAGCACAAGCCGCGCTTCAACATCCGGCTGACCGACGACAAGAGCTACCCGCGCGTCGCGGTGACCGTCACGGAGCCGTTCCCCCGCGTGCTGGTGGTCCGGCGCGTGAACATTCCCGGTGCGCGCTACTTCGGGCCTTATACCGACGTGGCCACGTTGCGGCAGACGTTGAAGATCATTCGTCGGATCTTCACGGTGCGGTCGTGCCACTGGGACCTGCCGCACGACGCGCCGAACCGGCCATGCCTGGATTACCACATCGAGCGGTGCCGGGCCCCGTGCGTCGGCTACCAGAGCGAAGCGGACTACCGCCGGATGATCGACGACGTCCTGCTGTTTCTCGAGGGCAAGACCGTCGATGTGCGCACGCGGTTGCGCGAGCGCATGCACGAAGCGTCCCAGCGACTCGACTACGAGCGCGCGGCCCAGCTGCGCGACGCGCTCAAGTGGCTGGACCAGCTGGAGCAGCCGCAAACGGTGGAGCTGGTGGGCGGCGGCGACGCCGACGCCATCGGGTTGGCGCGCGACGGGGACGATGCCTGCGGCGTGGTGCTGCGCGTGCGGGATGGCCGGTTGATCGCCCGCGACCACCGCTTCCTGGAGAACGTGGAGCACGCAGCCGAGGGAGCGGTGCTGGCGGCGTTTCTGGTGCGGTGCTACCTGCCACTCGAAGCACGCGCGCGGCACGCGCTGCTGCCGTTCGCCCCGGAGGACCTCGACACGCTGCAACAGGTGGCGCCGGACATCGACTGGCACGTCCCGCAACGAGGCACCTTCGCCAAGCTCGCCCAGCTCGCCGACCAGAACGCCCGTCATCTGCTCGACAGCCTGAAGATCGAGAGCTTCGACATCGACGAGCGGTCCGCCGATCCGGTGTTCGCGCTGGGGCGCGACCTGGGCCTCGCGGCCGTGCCGCGCTCGTTCGTGTGCATCGATATCTCGACCAACCAGGGCCGGGATACCGTCGGGTCGCTGGTCTGGTTCGAGGCGGGACGGCCCAAGAAGGCCGAGTACCGTCGCTTCCGGATCCGGGGGGCGCCCCAGGACGACTTCGCGGCGGTGCACGAAGTCGTCACGCGCTACCTCGGCCGCCGGATCAGTGAAGCGAAGGGGCTGCCCGATCTGGTGGTGATCGACGGCGGGAAGGGCCAGCTCGGCGCCGCGCTCGACGCCGCGCGGGCGCTGGGGCAGGACAAGCTGCCGATCGTGAGCCTGGCGAAGCAGCAAGAGGAGGTGTTTCTGGCCGGTCACTCCGATCCGCTGCGCCTGTCCCGGCGCAGCCCCTCGCTCAAGCTGCTGCAGCGCGCCCGCGACGAGGCACATCGCTTCGCCGTGAGCTACAGTCGCAAGCGGCGCGCTCAACGCACGATCACCTCCGCGCTGCTGGCCATCCCAGGGGTGGGCCCGAACCGCCGCCGCGCGTTGCTCGAGCGCTTCGGCTCGCTCGCCGGGGTGAAGACTGCGACGCCGGCGGAGATCGCCGCGCTTCCGGGCTTCTCGACGACGCTCGCCGAGCGGATTCTCGACCGGTTGCAAGCGCGGCCGTGACGCGCTCCTGGTCCCTCGAATGCTCGTCCTGCGGCAAGACCCGCAGCGCCGATGGATTGCCGGGGGTGTGCGACTGCGGCCAGCCCTACCTGGTGCGCTACTCCTGCGCGCCGCCGCCGGCCGCCAAGTCCCTACTCGTCGAGCGACCCTGGACGCTGTGGCGCTACCGGGAATGGCTGCCGCTCGGCGAGCGCGAGGCGCCCGTGACGCTGGGCGAGGGCGGAACGCCGCTGCTCGCGGCGCTGCGCCTCGGCGCGCGGCACGGCTTCGCGGATCTGTGGGTCAAGGAAGAAGGCGCCAACCCCACGGGCTCCTTCAAGGCACGTGGGCTGGCGGCGGCAGTGACCCGCGCGACGCTCGCGGGGGCGCGGCGCTTCGTCGTCCCGACGGCGGGCAACGCCGGCGTGGCGCTCGCAGCCTACGCCGCCCGCGCGGGCGTGGCGGCACGCGTGTATGCGCCCGCGAGCACACCGCCCACGATCCTCCGCCAGATCCGGAGCTTCGGCGCCGATCTGGTCCTGCTGGACGGGCACATCGGTGATTGCGGCACGGCCGCGCGTGCCTACGCCCTGGAAAGCGGTGCCGTGGACGTGTCCACGCTGCGGGAGCCGTACCGTATCGAAGGCAAGAAGAGCCTCGCCCTCGAGCTGGCGGAGCAGCTCGGCTGGACCCTGCCGCACGCGATCGTGTACCCCACGGGTGGCGGCACGGGGCTGATCGGCATGTGGAAGGGGTTCGGCGAGCTAATGCGGGCGGGGTGGGTGAGCGGGTCGCTCCCGCGGATGTACAGCGTGCAGGCCGCAGGCTGCGCGCCGGTCGTGCAGGCGTTCCGCGCCGGCGCCGCGGGCTGCACGCCATGGTCCGACCCGCGGACGATCGCGGCCGGGCTGCGGGTGCCGAGCCCGTTGGGGGACCGCCTCATGCTGGCGGTGCTGCGACAGAGCGGAGGTGAGGCGGTCGCGGTGGCGGACGCGCAGCTCGCCGCCGCGGCGCAAGAGCTCCAGATGCTCGAGGGGATCGACGCCTCGCCGGAAGGCGGGGCGACGCTCGCTGCCGCGCTGGAGCTCAAGGCTCGCGGCGTGGTCAAACCGGATGAGCGCGTGGTGCTCTTCAACACGGGCGCCGGGTGGCTGTACCGCGGGTAAGCCGCTAATATTCCGCCGCTTCGATCGCATGCGCATCGCCATCCTCGACCCGGCCGCCGGCATCTCGGGCGACATGACCCTGGGGGCGCTCCTGTCCGCGGGCGCCCCGGCGGCGTGGCTGGAAGAGCTGCCACGTCGCCTCGACCTCAGGGATGTGCGGGTCACGGTGCGCGAGGTGACGCGATCCGGGGTGGCGTGCACGCAGGTCGAATTCGCGATCCCCGAACAGCCGCATGGGCGGCACGTCGGCGAGCTCGTGCGGCTGGTCGAGCGCGCGCCGCTGTCGGATTGGGTGAAGCAGCGGGCGGTGCGGGCCTTTCGGCTGATCGGCGAGGCCGAGGGTCGGGTGCACGGGGTCGCGCCGGAGCGGGTGCACCTCCATGAAGTCGGTGCGGTGGACGCCCTGCTCGACATCGTGGGTGGGATCGAGGGGTTCGCCCAGCTCGGGGTCGAAGCGGTCTACAATCTGCCCGTGGCGGTGGGGAGCGGTTGGGTCGAGGCGGCGCACGGCAGGCTGCCCGTGCCGGCTCCCGCCACCGCGATTCTGCTCGAGGGGGTGGAGGTCGCGGGTGATCCGGGCCCGGTCGAAGGGGAGGCGACCACCCCCACGGGTGCGGCGTTGGTGCGTGTGCTCTCCTCGGGCGCGCCGCCGGCGCGCTGGCGCATGGTGCGGAGCGGCTGGGGCGCCGGACAGCGGAACCCGCCCCAGTATCCCAACGCGCTCCGCATCCTCGTCGCGGAGCAGGCGGCGGAGGCGGGGCGCGTGGTGCTGCTCGCCACGGACGTGGATGACATGAGCCCGGAGTACGTCGAGCCGTTGCGGCAGGCGCTGGTGAGCGCCGGGGCGCTCGACGTGCAGACGTGGCCCGTGCAGATGAAGAAGGGCCGCTCGGGCTTTCGCGTGGAAGTGATCGCGCCCGAAGAGCTGGCGGAGGGAGTGACCGCCGCGCTGTTCCGTCACAGCACGACGGCCGGCGTGCGCCGCTGGGTGGCGGAGCGCGCGACCTTGCCGCGTCGCCAGGTGACCGTGCAGCTCGCTCCTGAGGTGGCCGTGCGGGTGAAGGTGCTGGAGCAGCCGGACGCCGGCGGCGTTCGGGTCAAGCCGGAATACGACGATGTGCTGGCCGCCGCGCGGGCGCTGGGGCGCCCGCCGCTCGAAATCGCGCGCGCGGTCGAGCGCGATGCGGAAGCGCTCGTCGCCAAATCCAAGGAGTGAGTGCGCATGATCGTGAAGCCAACCGTGGCCGTCATCGGTGCGTTGCTGGTCGCGGGCGTCGCCACGCCCGCCGCGGGACAGCAGTGGCAGGTGGCCAAGTGCGACCTCAGCACCAAGCACTATCTCGTCAACAGCGGGGTCCTGTACCTGCGCAGCGCGACCGAGACCAAGTTCGCGGACAAGCGGACGAAAGATCTGAAGGATGCGGACAAGGTGTTGCACGAGGCGCTGACCACCGGAGGCCAGGAGAAGAATCCCGCCGCGTGGTATTACCTGGCGCGCTACTACGCCCTGCAGAACGATCTCGCGGGCGCCGACACGGCGTTCGCGAGGGCGCAGGCACTCGCACCAGGGTGCAAGGAGGACATCAGCACGTGGCGCCGCGTGTTCTGGGTCCCGGTCTTCAATGACGGCGTCAAGGCCTGGCAGGCGGGCAACACCGACTCCGCCATCGCGAGCTTCCGGCGCGCCAACGCGATCTATGGTGGCGAGCCCTCGGGCTTCATCTACCTGGGGACGCTGTTCGCCAACGCGAACCAGCCCGACTCCTCGGCGAAGTACTTCAAGTTGGCGGTGCCGGCGGCGAGTGATCCGAAGTTCTCCAAGGAGAAGCGCGACGCCCTGTTCAACGTGGCGCGGGTGTACCATGCGGCGCAGCGTTGGGACGACGCCGTGCCCGGCTACAAGGAGTATCTCGCCGCCTACCCCAGCGACGTGCAGGCGATGGCGGGGCTCGCGGCGGTGTACTCCCAGCAGGGAAAGCGCGATGAAGCCGGGGCGCTGTACAACCAGATCCTCGACCACGCCGATTCGGCCGAGGCCACGGACCTGTTCGCCGCGGCGCAGGCGGTCATCAATGCGATCCCCAACGACCCCGACACGGTGCCGGTCGGGAGCAAGTGCCGCAGCGACACGCGGGCGAGGAACAAGACCCTGACTGTGCGGCAGATTGCGACACGCTGCGCGGCGGTGACCGACGACACGATCAAGGCGTTCCGGGCGTCTATCGCCCCGCGCTACCGGCTGGCGGCGCGCGCCTACGAGGCGGGCCTCGCGAAGGACCCCTATTACCGCGAGGCGCTCTACAACCTGACGGGAGTCTATTATCTGCTTGGGGACACCGTGAAGGTGCTGCCGCTGGCCCAGCGCCTCGTCGCCGTGGATCCGCTGAACCGGACGAGCCTCGCCAAGCTGGCCGGTGCCTGGCAGGTGCGGGGCAACAAGGATTCGACGCTGCACTATCTCACGATCGCGGACTCGCTGTCGCTCGAAGTGAGCGTCGGGACGTTTACGCCCAGGGATTCCGGCGTCGCGCTCAGCGGGCTGTTCACGAATCCCAAGGCCAAGCAGAGCCCACCCGCGGCGGTGACCTTCGAGTTCCTGAACGGGAAGGGCGACGTGGTGGCGGCCGACACCACGAGGGTGCCGGCCATCGACGCCAGCGGCAATCACGCTTTCGAGATCAAGAAGAGCGGGGCGGGGATCGTGGCCTGGAGGTATCGGAAGCAGTCGCCGTGACCCGCGTCCTGCTTTGGCTCGCCGTCGCCGCGTGTTCGACCCTCGCCGCCCCCGCGGCCGGGCCCCCCGTGTGGCAGCTCGTCTGGCACGACGAGTTCGACGGGACCTCCCTCGATGCCACGAAGTGGGTCCGGGAGACCGGGGGCGGGGGCTGGGGCAACGCCGAACTGGAGTTCTACACCGACCGCCCCGAGAACGCGCATATCGACGCTGGCTACCTCGTCATCGCGGCCCGCCGCGAGACGTTCGGGAACCGGGACTACACATCGGCCCGGCTCAAGACCCAGGGGTTCGGCGCGTGGCAGTACGGTCGCATCGAGGCCCGGATTCAGATCCCGCGCGGGCAGGGGCTGTGGCCCGCGTTCTGGCTGCTGGGCGACAACATCCCCTCCGCCGGCTGGCCCACGTGCGGCGAGATCGACATCATGGAGAACATCGGCAAGGAACCCGGCCGCATACACGGTACGGTGCACGGCCCCGGGTACTCCGGTGCGGGCGGCATCAGCAGCGCGTATGACCTGCCCGCGGGCGCGTTCGCCGACACCTTCCACGTGTACGCCATCGAGTGGGAGCCGGCCGCGATTCGCTGGTACGTCGACGACGCGCTGTACAAGACCGTCACTCCGAGGGACCTGCCGGGGCGGTGGGTGTACGACCACCCGTTTTTCGTCATTCTCAATGTAGCCGTGGGTGGGTACTGGCCGGGCAGTCCGGATGCGACGACCGTCTTCCCGCAGACGATGCGGGTGGATTATGTGCGGGTGTACGAGAAGCGGGGCGGGTGAGCACGCCGGCGGCGTTGCTGTTGCTCGCGGTCGGGCAGGCGGCGCCGGCGCAGGACAGGGTTGACGTCTGGACCACGCACCCGCTCGAGAACGTCTTTCGCAACGCGACGAAACCGCAGCGCGCCACCACGACCAGCCGTGTCGAATCGACATCAGGCAGCGACGGGCTCGAGAGCGTGGCCTTCCGGAACGCGGACGATGGCTCGAAAGCGCTGATCGTCGTCACCCTAGCGTGGAAGTAGGCTTCCCAACCGCGGTTTAAAGCAGTTACGGGCATTTACGGGGCCAATCTCATAAGTACAATACGGGCTTATACTTACGTGCCGCGTGATGTGCGGCACAGCTTGCCGGGTCGCATAACGCGATCTTGACTCGCCCGCTGAGGCCGCAGCGCCCCTCCTCAGCCCAAAACTGAGCTCGGAGAGACACTGTGAAGCGAGTATTCATAGGACTTGTGGCCTTGGTCGCTACGCCGTTCGTGGCGGGCGTTTCCCAGGTGCGCACCAACCCGGGGCTGGGTCATGACGTCGTGCATTGCGCGATGCGTGCTTCCTTGCACCCGGGCACAGACGTAAACAAATGCGATCCGCCGCCGCCGGTGGTTCAGCCCCCGGTGGTTCAGCCGCCGGTGGTTCAGCTCCCGGTGGTTCAGCCGCCCGTGGTGGCTCCGCCGCCCCCGCCACCTCCGCCACCGGCACCGACGCCTACGTGCTCCGTCACGGCGCCGTCGACCAGCGGAGCGCTGACGATCGACGGAAGGGTGCAGCTTGGCGCAGATCCGTGGCCCGGCCTCGCGAACTGGTGCATCGAGCTCACCGGGACGGTCACAGCGACCATGCTCACCGACGGGTCGGGGAACTACACGTTCACCGGGCTGCCGGATGGCACATACACGGTGTGTGAGGTGGTGCAGAGCGGCTGGCAGCAGACGTTCCCTGGCAGCGGCGACACTTGCCCGACTGGCTATGGCTGGACGTTCACGCTGGTTGGGTACAGCGGATCCTTCGTGAATTTCAAGAACGTCGCCACGCCGTAAGGGGTGAGCGACCGATTTCGGCAGGGGCCCCGGGGCTGTCTCCCGGGGCCTTTGCATTCGCCCCCGGTTCGCGGATAAATTGGGGTGTTGCTGCATGAGCCTCGCGGGCGTAATTCAGGGGTAGAATGCCAGCTTCCCAAGCTGGACGTCGCCGGTTCGAATCCGGTCGCCCGCTCTCTTACAGGACATGAAGGCCGCTCTCACGGCCCTGTGCACCGGTTTCACCGCGCCCCTCCTCGCGCAGGGGTGGGTCCCGCCACAACCACCCTGCGAGATCAGCGCAGCCCACTTCAAGGTCAACGGCGGGGTGCTGCACCTCAAGACCGCCGCCGAAAAACCCGACCAGCGCAATGGCCAGCTCGCGGAGGCGCACCGGGTCCTCGTAGAAGCCATCCTCCAGGACAAGCAGGAGAAGAATCCCGGCGCCTGGTACTATCTGGGCCGCTACTATTTCGAGATCGGCGACGCCGCCGGCGCGGACAGCGCCCTCGCGCGCGCGCTGGCCCTGGCGCCGCCGTGCAGGCAGGACATCGACGGTTACCGCCGGCGGCTCTGGGCGAACACGCTCAACGCCGGCCTCGCCGCCTGGCAGGGCGGCAAGGAAGACTCCGCGGTGGCGCTGTTCGGTCTCGCCGCCCGTCTCGCGCCTGGGAATCCGAAGGCATTCGTGGCGCTGGCGGGGCTGTACGCCGGCAAGGACAACTACGACTCCGCGCTCGTTTACTACCGTCGCACAGTGGAGGCCGCAGGAAACGATACGGCGTTCGCGAAGGACAAGAGAGACGCACTGAGCAATGTCGCCCGGCTCCTGGTCGGCCGCGCCCAGAACGATGCGGCGGCACAGGACTACGCCCGGCTGCGGGCGAGCGTCGATTCGATCGACCGCGGCCTCGAGAGTGATTCCACGATCCTGGCCCGCCTGACCGCTTCGTCGCAGTCTCGCAAGGCCCGTGGGCGCAGGCTCGCGCCGTCGGATCAGCAGACCTTCGCGCGGGACTCGAGCGGGCGCGCACAGGCGGTGGCCCAGGCTCGGGTCGCTCGCGCGGCGCTGTTGCAGCAGATGGCGGCCGATAGCGGCAAGCTGCAGGTGGCATTCGCACCGGCAGTCGTGGCCCTGCAGGACTATCTCGCGGCATACCCCGGAGCAATGGACGCGGCGACATCGCTCGCCACGCTGTACGCGGAGAGCGGCCGCGCCGCTGCGGCATCCGCGGTGTTCGACTCCGTCGCCGCCCACGCCCAGAACTTCGATCCGGAAGACCTGTTCACAGCGGGTCAGCGCCTCATGAGCCAGCGGTGGTATCGGGCTGGCGCTCGGGCCCTGGCGCTCGCCCTCACGAAGAATCCCTACCGCCGAGACGCGCTCTACTCGCTCGGGGTCGGCTACTACCAGCTGCGTGACTCAACGAACCTGCTCGCGGTGGCGCAGCGTCTCGTGCAGCTCGACCCGCTGAATCGGAGCTCGATCAGACTGCTCGCGGCGGCCTGGGACCTGCGCGGCAGACGGGACTCGACCCTCAAGTACCTGGTCCAGGTCGATTCGCTGCTCGCCGTCGAGGTCACCGTATCGAGCTTTGTGCCCGACTCGGGCGGCGCGGCGGCGACGCTCCTGGCGACGAACCTGAGGCCTGCCCCCTCCAAGCCGTTCCGGCTCACGGTGGAGTTCCTCGACCCGCAAGGGAGGCCCGTGGCAAGCGAGACGCGGGACGTCCCTACCATCCCGCCCCAGGAGAACCAGCAGATCGACCTGAAGGTGAGCGGCAAGGGGATCGCCGGCTGGCGCTACCGCCCTTCCTGAGCGATATTAGGAACATCGACGGAAGTTCCAGCCTGCGTTGAGGTTGCGACGCTAGGCTTCACAAAGTCCTTGAAGTCCAGGTAGGGCGCGGTGGTTCGTGTCCAGTCGGTGGCGCCGGGCTCGCTCGGCGCAGCACTCGGGCTCGTCCCGGGAACAGAGCTCCAGGCGGTCAATGGTCGCGCGCTCGAGGACTTCCTGGATTGGGAGTTCTTGACCGCGGACGAGCAGTTCGTCCTGTCTGCTACGTTGCCCGGCGGCGACGCCGTCGAGTACGACGTCGAGCGTCCCGAGGGCCTTCCGATGGGGGTCACGCTCGAGGCGCCGCGCATTCGCCGCTGCGCCAATCATTGCGACTTCTGCTTCGTGGACGGCAATCCCGCGGGGATGCGGGCGCCGCTGTACATCCGGGACGACGATTACCGCTTGTCGTTCCGATACGGCAACTTCGCGACGCTGACCAACCTCAAGCCCTGGGACGTGGCGCGGATCGTGGAATACCGGCTCTCGCCCTTGTACGTGTCCGTGCACGCCACCGATCCCACGGTGCGCCGCTGGCTACTCCGCAACCCCGAGGCGCCGGAGATCGTGCCGCAGCTGCGCGCCTTGGCGGGGCAGGGGATCGCGTTTCACACGCAAGTCGTGCTCGTCCCGGGCGCGAACGACGGGGCGGAGCTGGTGCGCACGCTCAGCGATCTGCTCGACCTGGGGGAGCCGATCCGCTCCGTGTCGGTCGTCCCGGTCGCGCTCACCGAGTACTCGAAGCGGGATCTGGTCCGGGAGCTCACGCGCGCGGAGTGCCGCGCGGCGCTCGCGACGGTCGACCGGTTCGCGACGCGCGTCCTGGCCGAGCGCGGGTTTCCCTGGTGTTACGGCGCGGATGATCTGTACCTGCAGGCGGGGGAGCCGCTGCCGCCGGCGGAGTGGTACGGCGACTTCGAACAACGCGAGAACGGAGTCGGCGCGGTCCGGTATCTCCAGACGCAGATTGCGGCGGCGCGCGACCGGCTGCCCGATCTCGCTGGTAAGCGCATCGGCGTTGTGACGGGGGCGGCGATGGGGCGGTTGATGCCGCAGGTACTGGCGGAGGTGGCTGCGGTCACCGGCGCGCGGTTCGAGCTCGTGGTGGTCGAGAACCCGCTGTTCGGGCCGTCCGTGACGACGGCCGGGCTGCTCCCCGCGGCGGCGATCGAGGCAGCGCTACGGGGCCGGGCCGACCTCGACCTGGCCCTGTTACCGGCCGAGGCCGTGAACGACGATCTGATCTTCATGGACGAGGTGGGCGCCGACGAGCTGGCGGAGCGGCTACCGATGCCGGTGCGCCTCTCCTACGACTTCGCGGATGTGCTCACGGAGAAAGGAGTGCCCGTATGAGCGGCGCTCCCACCGTGGCCATCATCGGCCGGCCCAACGTCGGCAAATCGACGCTGTTCAACCGCTTCATCGGGCGCCGGGAGGCGATCGTGGACGACCGCCCGGGCGTGACGCGCGACCGGAACTTCGGCGTGGTGGACTGGAACGGGCGGCAGTTCTGGCTGGTGGATACGGGCGGTCTCATCCTGCAGGCAGAGGATTCTTTGAATCGGGCGGTCCGGCACCAGGTCGAGCAGGCGGTCACGGAGAGCGACGTGGTGCTGTTCCTCGTCGACGTGGAGCAGGGCGTCCACCCGGCCGATCTCGAGATCGCGCAGTATCTGCGCAAGTCCCAGCGTCCCGTGATCCTCGTGGCCAACAAGGCCGACCAGCTCCCCGTGGACAGTCGGCACGTCGCGTTTTACGAGCTCGGCCTGGGCGACCCGTTCCCCGTGTCTGCGGCGGTGGGCAAGAGCTCGGGCGATCTGCTCGATCGCGTGGTCGCGCTGCTGCCGCCTGCGGGTGCGGTGACCGCGGAGGCGGCCATCGACGTGGCCGTGGTGGGGCGTCCCAACGTGGGTAAATCGAGCCTGGTGAACCGGCTGCTCGGCAGCGAGCGGCTGGTCGTGGCCGCCGAGCCGGGCACCACGCGTGACGCGATCGACACGCCGCTGCGTTACGGGGACCGCACGCTCGTGTTCATCGACACGGCCGGACTGCGCAAGCGCAGCAAGGTGGACGACGACATCGAGTTCTACTCGACGCTCCGTACGGCGCGCGCGATTGAGCGCGCCGACGTGTGCGTCCTCGTCGTCGACGCGCAGGACGGGATGCACGTACAGGACCTGAAGATCGCCAACGACGCCTGGGAGCGGGGCGCCGCACTGATCGTCGCCGTCAACAAGTGGGACTTGATCGAGGAGAAGGACACGAATACCGCCGTCCGGGGTGAGCGGGAGATCAAGGGGCGCGCGCCGTTCCTCGAGTTCATCCCGTTCATCTACGTGTCGGCCAAGACGGGCCAGCGCACGACCAAGCTGCTCGAGCTGATCCTCGCCGTCGCCACGGAGCGCGACAAGCGAATCCCGACGCACGAGGTGAACGAGGTGCTGGGAGCCCTGGTGGACCGCCAGCAGCCGCCGCAGCCCGTGGGCGAGTCGGTGCGACTGCTGTACGCCTCCCAGATCGGCACGGCGCCGCCGCGGTTCGCGATCGTCTCCAACCGGCCGGAAGCGATCCCGGAGTCCTACACCCGTTACCTGCTGAATGGCTTCCGCGAGGCGTGGCGCTTCACGGGATCCCCCGTCGGCATCAAGTTCCGCCGCAAGCGGGAGCAGGCGGCCCACCGGTGAGCGCGGTCGGGCTCGTGGGCCTGCTCGTGCTGGCGTACCTGATCGGCGCGACGCCGACGAGCTATCTCGCCGGCCGCCTGGGCCGGGGGATTGATCTGCGCCAGCACGGCTCCAAGAACCTCGGCGCGACGAACGTGTACCGCGTCCTGGGCTGGGGGTACGCGATTCCCGTCGGCCTCTTCGACCTCGGCAAGGGGGCGCTCCCGGTCGTACTGCTCTCGCCCCGCGCTAACGGCCCGGGGTGGCTCACCGTCGCGCTCGGGATCGCGGCCGTGCTGGGGCACGTGTACTCGCCCTACGTCCGCTTCAAGGGGGGGAAGGGGGTGGCGACTGCGGCCGGGATGTTCCTCGCGCTCGCCCCGCTGGCGCTGGCGATCTCGTTGCCCATCTGGGGCGCGACGCTGTGGCTCTCCGGGTACGTCTCCGCCGCGTCGCTTGCCGCCGCGACGCTGTTTCCGCTGTGGGTGCGGCTCACCGAGCCCGATGCGCCGTACACGTTCTGGGCGAGCGTGGTGCTCGCTCTGCTGATTGCGTACTCGCATCGGGGGAACATTCGACGGCTTATCGACGGGACGGAGAATCGGTTCAGGACCAGAAAAGGGGTCGTCGCATGACGCGGTGTCCCCAGGCTGAAGCACCCTTCAGGGTGGGAATCCCGTGACCCGAATTGCCGTAGTCGGCGGCGGCGCCTGGGGAACGGCGCTGGCGGACCTGCTGGCGCGCAAGGGCGCGTTCGAGTCGGTCACGCTCTGGGCGCGGGAGCCGGAGGTGGTCGACGGCATCAACCGCGAGCACCTGAACCCGGTGTTTCTGCCGGGCGCGGCCCTGGATCAACGCTTGCGCGCGAGCGGGGATCTGGGGGAGACCGTACGCGGAGCCGACGTGGTCGTGTCGTCCGCGCCGTCGCATGTCGTGCGTGAGGTGATGGGCCGGGTCGGCGCGGCCCTGAGCCGCGGCACGCTGGTGGTGAGCGTGTCTAAGGGGCTCGAGCCCGAGCGCCTCACCACGCTCTCGTGCGTGCTGGGGGAGGTTCTGCCGCGGGGCGTCCCGATCGCCGTGCTCTCGGGGCCGTCGTTCGCGCAGGAAGTGTTTCAGCAGCAGCCTACGGCCGTCGTGGCGGCGGCGCAGGACCACGGCGTGGCCCGGCAGGTGCAGCAGGTGTTCTCGACGAACTACTTCCGGGTGTACTCGCACACCGACGTGCTCGGCGTGGAGCTCGGCGGGGCGCTCAAGAACGTTGTCGCCCTCGCCGCCGGCATCCTCGAGGGGCTGGGGTTGGGACACAACACGCGGGCCGCGCTGCTCACCCGGGGACTCGCTGAGATCACCCGGCTGGGCGTGGCGCTCGGCGCCGAGCCGGCCACGTTCGCCGGCCTCGCCGGAATGGGCGATCTCATTCTCACCGCGACCGGGCCCTTGTCCCGCAACCGGTCGCTCGGGGTCGAGCTGGCGCACGGGACTGCGCTCGCCGACGCGCTGGCGGGACGGGCCTCGGTGGCCGAGGGTGTGAACACGGCGCGCGCCGCCGTCACGCTCGGCGCGCGGCACGGGGTGGAGCTCCCGATCGCCGGGCAGGTGGCCGACGTGCTGTTCGGCGGCAAGCCGCCGCGTCAGGCGGTGGCCGACTTGATGGAGCGCGAGCTGAAAGCGGAGCAGTGGAGCGGGGCGGGGAGCGGTCGATGAGCGTCCCGCACCCCGTCCAGGAATTCTTCTCGATCGGCGAGGTATGCCAGCTCACCGATCTGAAGCCGCACGTGCTCCGCTACTGGGAGAGCCAGTTCCGCTTCTTGAACCCCGCGAAAAACCGCTCGGGAAACCGGGTGTACCAGCGACGCGAGATCGAGCTGATCATGCTGGTGAAGCACCTGTTGTACACCGAGAAATACACGATCGAGGGCGCGCGTCAGAAGATCGAGCAGTACCGCCGCTCGGGTGAGCTCAAGCCCGAGGCACGGCGCGCACTCGCCACGCAGACGGTGAAGGATTTGCGCAGCGAGCTCAAGTCGATTCTCGCAATCCTCGAGGGAACGGCCCCGCCCAATGCCGGGGCGCGCTGACGGCGCGGTCGCCGTCGTCATCCCGGCCTATCAGGCTGCCGCGACGCTCGGGGCGGTCGTGACGGGAGCCCGACAGGTGCTTCCCGACGCGACGATCTACGTGGTCGATGACGGGTCGGGGGATGAAACCGGGGCAGGGGGAAGGGGGAAGGGGGCCACCGTGCTCGCGCACCCGCGGAACCTCGGAAAAGGCGCCGCACTGCGCACGGGGATCGATCGCGCGCTGGCCGACGGCGCGGCGATCGTCGTGACCCTCGACGCCGATGGGCAGCATCCGCCGGAAGACATCCCGCGGCTCGTGGCCCCGATCGCCCGCGGGGAGGCGGACGTGGTGCTCGGCGCCCGGGCCCGTACGGGCGCGATGCCGCTCGCGCGACGCTACACCAACTGGCTCTCGGCCGCCCTCGCCTCCCGCATCGGCGACTGCGTGGTGCCGGACGCGCAGACCGGGTTTCGGGCGCTGGCGCGCCGGGCCGCCGAGCTCGTGCGCCCGCGCGAGACGCGCTACGACTTCGAGGCCGCGTTCCTGCTCGAGGCCCTGACGCGGGGCTTGCGGGTGCGCTCGGTGCCGATCGCCACGGTATACGCGGGACGCCCCAGTCACTTCCGGCATTGGGAGGACACCTGGCGGCTGGCGCGCGTGTTCACGCGCTACGGCCGCCGGATCATCTTCGGAGCGCGATGAACATCCTGATCTCGAATGACGACGGCATCCTCGCCCGCGGCCTGGCGGTGCTGGGCGAGGTGTGCGCGTCGCTCGGCCAGGTGACGGTGGTCGCGCCCGACCGCGAGCAGAGCGGCACGTCGCACTCGCTCACGCTGCACCGCCCGCTCCACGCCACACGCCGCCCCGACGGCACCTTCCAGGTGGATGGCACGCCCACCGACTGCGTGCTGCTGGCGATCGGGATGCTGATGCCACAGAAGCCCGACTTCGTGCTGTCGGGGATCAATCACGGCCAGAACATGGGCGAAGACGTGTTCTACTCGGGCACGGTCGCGGCGGCGATGGAGGGGCTCGTGGCGGGCATCCCCAGCATCGCCGTGTCATACGCGGGCTCGGATCTGGACCTGCTCGCCACCCACCGGGACGGCCTGCACGCGCTGCTGCGCCGGATCGTCGACGTGAAGGATTTTCCCACGGAGACACTTCTCAACATCAACCTCCCCGCGATCCCGGGAGACCAGGTCAAAGGGGTCAAGGTCACCCACCTCGGCAGCCGGGTGTTCAGCGAAGAGATCGCGCTGATGAAGGACCCCTGGGGGAAGGACATCTATTGGATCGGCGGAGGCCGTATCACCTGGACGGGCGACGCCGACTCCGATTTCCGGGCGACGAGCGACGGCTACATCTCGGTGACGCCGCTGCACATGGACATGACGAATTACGACCTGCTCGAGGTAGTGCACAAATGGTTCCGCGGAGACTGAGCCCCGGGGCGAGCGGGGGCGGCGACACCTATGGCGGGTACCGTGCCCGGTTGGTCGAAACGCTCCGGGTACAAGGCATCCGCGATCTCGCGGTGCTCAAGGCATTCGCCGAGATTCCGCGGCATCTGTTCGTTCCCGAAGCGGTGCGCCACCGGGCGTACGAGGATGTCGCGCTCCCCATCGGCAACGGCCAGACCATTTCACAGCCGTTCACGCAGGCGCGGTATCTCGCGGCACTGCGACTGACCGGGAGGGAGAAAGTGCTCGAGATCGGCACAGGATCGGGGTACCAGACCGCGCTGCTGGGCGCGCTCGCCGCCACGGTCTTCTCGGTGGAACGGGTCGAGACGCTGGCGCGCGCCGCCCAGCAGGCGCTGCGCCTGGCGGGTGCGACGAACGTGTCGGTGCTGCACGGCGACGGGACGCTGGGGTGGAGCGCCTACGCGCCCTACGACGCCATCCTGGTCGCGGCGGGAGGTCCCGAGGTCCCGCGGCCGCTCGTCGAGCAGCTCGCGCCCAGGGGTCGCCTGTTGATCCCGGTGGGGGCACGCGGCGCTCAGACGCTCACCCTCGTCGAGCGGGACGACGCCGGCATACGGCAGATTCCGCTGGGCGAGGCCCGCTTCGTTCCCCTCGTCGGAGAACACGGCTTCGATGCTTGAGAGCTTCATCCATTGGCTGCTGGAGCGGTTTCGCGACCTCGGTTATCCGGGGATCGTGATCCTCATGGCCATCGAATCGTCGTTTCTGCCGCTGCCGAGCGAGCTGGTGATGCCGCCGGCGGGATATCTCGCAGCGAAGGGCGAGCTGAGCTTCGTGCTGGCGATCGCCTGCGGCGTGGTGGGAAGCATTTTGGGAGCGCTCGCCAACTACGGTCTCGCCCACTGGCTGGGGCGCGCCGTGGTGCGCCGCATCGGGAAGTACGTATGGATCTCGGAAAAGAGCCTCGAGCGCTCGGAGCGGTACTTTGCCGAGCACGGCGAGATCAGCACCTTCATGGGACGCATGCTCCCGGTGATCCGGCACCTCATCTCGATCCCCGCAGGTGTCGCCCGTATGGACCTGGCGAAGTTCGTCACGTTCACCGGTCTGGGGGCGCTTGTGTGGTGCACGGTGCTCACCTGGATCGGATGGTTCATCGGGCGCAAGGAGGACGTCATCATCTCCGTCTTGAACGAGCAGGCCCAGACGTACGCCGGGCGGGCGGTGCTCATCATCCTGCCGACGCTGGCCCTCATCGGGGCCGTGTACATCTGGTGGCACCGCCGGCGGGTGCGGATGGCGCAGCGGAGCGCGGAGTAGGTCGTGGCAGCGGTGCGGTTCGTGGCGCACGGCCTGGTGCAAGGGGTGGGGTACCGCTGGTTCGTGTGGCGGGAGGCCGAACGGCTCGGCCTGCGGGGCATGGTGCGCAACCTCCCAGATGGGTCGGTTGAAGTGCTTGCTGAGGGGGTCACGGAGGCGCTCGACCGGCTGGAGCGGGCCTTGAGCCGCGGGCCCTCGGTGGCACGCGTCGAGCGTGTGGAAAAAACCGATGTTCCACATGATGTGCAGTTGCCAAAGACTTTCGAGATCAACTAGTTGCGGAGCTCGCCCTTGGCCCGGACCGTCACTGTTCAGGACATCGCCCGCCACATCCGCGACGTGCCCGACTTCCCCAAACCGGGGATCGTGTTCAAGGACATCACCCCGCTGTTGCTCGATCCGACCGCGTTCCGTCGCGCGGTCGAGCTCATGACGGCGCCGTTTCGCGACGCGCGCATCTCGCGCGTGGTGTCAATCGAGTCGCGCGGCTTCCTGCTGGGCGCGCCGATCGCGCTGGGGCTCAAAGCCGGGCTCGTTCCGATGCGGAAACCCGGGAAGCTCCCCGCCGAGCGGGGACGGGTCGAGTACGCGCTCGAGTACGGCACCGACGCGCTCGAGATGCACACCGATGCCGTGACGGGGGAAGACCGCGTGCTGATTGTGGATGACGTGTTGGCAACGGGTGGCACGGCCGCCGCCGCGGCCCGGCTGGTGCGAACGCGTGGCGGGGAAGTCGTGGGCTTCACGTTCCTGATCGAGCTGGACTTCTTGAAGGGCCGCGCCCGGCTGCAAGGCGAGCGCATCGAGGCCTTGCTGCACTACACGTAAGCCCCCTACATTGCAGGGCTTAGCCCCTGTAGCTCAGGTGGATAGAGCAGCGGTTTCCTAAACCGTTGGCCGGGTGTTCGAGTCACCCCAGGGGCGTAAAGACGAAAAACAGCGTAGCACAAAGGCGTCACGCAGAGGCGTCACGCAAGGACGTCAGAGACGGGGTGACATGGCGACATCGGTGACCGCTGCGGGACGTCCCGCGGCCCCAGCAGACGCGAACCTCGCGACGCGCCTGGTCCAGTGGGCACGGGGGCACAGGCAGGCGACGGCCTATCTCGGAATCGTCGTCGCCGTAGGCGCCGTGTTGTTCGTTTGGAATCTCTGGACAACCCGCACCGCGGAGCGCGCGGCCGGCGCGCGGCTCGAGCAGGCCCGGCTGGCTGTGGACTCCAAGAACTTCCGCTTGGCGGCGAGCGAGCTGTCGCAGCTGGTGGCGAACTACTCGGGCACGCATGCCGCGCAGCAGGCTACGATCCTGCTGGCGCAGGTTCAGCTGGGCCAGGGACAGAACCAGCTCGCCGTCGACATGTTGAAACGGTTCGCGCCCGATGCCGACCGGGTCTACCGGGCGCAGGCGTACGGGCTGTTGGGCGCGGCGTACGAAAACGTCGCGCACCCCAAGGAGGCCGCAGAGGCGTACGAGCGGGCAGCGGAGGCGGCGCGATTTCCGTTCTTGCGCGCGCAGTTTCTGTCCGACGCCGGCCGGGCCTGGGTGGCAGCCGGGGATACGACACGAGCGCTGGCCGCGTATCGCGCGATCGTGGCGGCGGGTGATTCGACCGGAGCCGCGATGGAGGCCAAGGTGCGCATCGGAGAGCTGACGCGGGGGGCCGAACTGCCGTAGCTTTCTGGCCACAGCTACTTCGTATAATAGATGTTATGTTAAGTTGGGCGGTGTTGGAATGTGGAGAATCCCCTCAGTTAATCACACCCCTCAGCACGAGTCGAGCCTCCCCCGAAAGCCAGACCTCGTCGTAACTGCCGTCAGCAAGGCGCTTGGCGTCGATCTCAAGGCGCCTGCCGCTCCGGGTCCAGATAGTCACCGGCAGCCGGGCCAGGCCCCATTCCATGACGGCGCACGCTGCGGCGACGGCCCCGGTGCCGCACGCCAGCGTCTCCGCCTCCACCCCCCGCTCGTACGTTCGCAGCGACCATTCGGACGGCGAGCTGCGCGGCGAGACGAAGTTCACGTTGGCGCCGTCGGGTCCGAGGGCTGGATCGGAGCGCAGCGCGCGGCCGCGGGGCGCCAGATCGACGGAGCTGACGTCGTCCACCAGCACCACGAGGTGTGGCACCCCGACCAGTCCGAGGGCGACGCGACGTTCGCCGTCGGTGCCGGCCAGGCCCGGCACCGGTGTGGGCGCTGGCACGGCGGCGAGACGCAGCTCGGCCCGCTCGCCGGGGCCGGCGCTGCGGCTCTCGTAGCTGCCGGCGTCTGTCTCGAGCACCATCCCCTGCGTCCGCGCAATGCCCAACCGCGCCGCCAGGCGCGTGCTGCATAGTGCGGCGTTGCCGCACATCGCAGCGCGGGATCCGTCCGAGTTGAAGTAGACCATGCGCACGACATTCGGAGCCGAGCCGGGACCGACGAACACTAGGCCATCGGCGCCGACGCCCGTGCCGCGGGCGCATACCGCACGGATATCTGCCTCCGACCACTCGCCCGGCGAGGTATGCCGGCCGTCCACCATGACGAAGTCGTTCCCCGACCCCGTCATCTTGTAAATCGGCAGGCCCGCTAGATGCGGCCGGACCACGCCATCAGCCTGAGCCGTGGCACCATCCACACCGCTTCGCGCACGATGGCCCCGTTCATCTTGCTGGACCCCTCGGTCCGGTCCACGAACACGATGGGGATTTCCTTCAGGACGAACCCTTTGCGCCATGCCCTCACACTCATTTCGATTTGAAACGCGTACCCGTTGGACCGTACTTGAGTCAGGTCAATCGCCTCGAGCACCTCCCTGCGAAAACACTTGAAGCCGCCTGTCAGGTCCCACACTCGCAAGCCGGTCAGCCAACGGGCGTAAATATTGGCACTGTAGGATAACATAAGTCGTGCCATCGGCCAGTTAACCACCGCCACCCTGCCCCCCAGGTAGCGCGACCCGAGCACCAAGTCCGCGCCTGCAATGGCCCTGAGAAAGTCCTTTAAGTGCGCCGGGTCGTGGGAGAAGTCGGCGTCCATTTCGAATACGAACGCATAGTCCCGCTCCAACGCCCACCGGAACCCGGCGATGTACGCCGTGCCGAGTCCGAGCTTCCCCTCCCGATGGATGACGCTCAGCCGGGGCTCCTTCTGTCGCAGAGCCTCGGCGAGCTGCCCGGTGCCGTCCGGGGAGTTGTCATCCACGATGAGGATGTCGAGCCTGGGATCCTGGCCGAGGACCTGGGGCACGAGGTTGGTGAGATTCGCCGCCTCGTTGTACGTGGGGATGACGACCAGCCCCCGCCCTCCCTCACGCATCCGGCCGCCGCTTCCACGCTAGGGGCGCCAGCGCGATCGTGGCGAGCAGGAGCAGCGACGCGAGCGAGATTATCTTGCCGGTCTGGTACGCGGGCGAGCGGAAGGTCAGCTCGACCCGCTTTGCGCCCGCGGGCACGGGGACCGTGATCAGCGCATAGTCGCCGCGTATGACCCGTGCGGACGCCCCGTCCACCGTAGCGCGCCAGTCCGGATACCAGTTCTCGGCGACCAGCACGTAGCTCGGCTGGGGCGGCGCGGGATCGAGGGCAATGGTCATCCGCCCGGGCTCCCACGCCGTGACAGTGGCTCGGGCCGGACTGGGCGGCGGCATCTCGCGGATGGGGGCCGGCGTCACCGGCTGGTCGGGTGTGAACAACACCACGCGGCTGTAATCGATGCGGGGGTCCACGAGCGTCGGGACGACTACGGCCGAGTCCGGGGCCTTGTACGCACCCGGGACGACGCGGGCGTACGGCTGCGGCTGGGTGCGCTCGAACAGAGTCACCCTCGTTCCTGCCGACGTGACCGCCGAATCGAGCACGCGCTTGTAGCCCGGGATGCTGTCCACATTCCGCCCGCCCGCCGGAGCCAGCGCGTAGCGTACCGCGAGCAGGTCCCAGAGGCGGAGATACCGCAGGTTCCCCCAGTTGTCGTCGCGCCCCAGCAGGTCGTCGTAGTAGCGGATCTCATTGCCGTGGTAGCCGAGTACCTGGGGGATGTCGAAGGCCATGAGCACGTCGCCGGGGTATAGGCCGCCGGGGATGACGAGATCGAGCACCCGGTATGGCAGGGGCGTCGTCTTGATCCGCTCCGTCACCGGATCCGGACGGTATAGGTCGGCCTCCGGCTTCGGCGCGTAGATCCAGAAGTGTTGCGCATTCAGCCACAGATCGCCGCTGACCACGAGCGCCAGTGTCAGGGCGAACAAGCGTGGTGTGAGCCGGTCGCGCAGCGCGGCGAGCGCCACGATTCCAGTGACCCCAAGCGCCAGCCCGCTGCCGAAGGCTCCCCACATGATCGCGGAAGCGTTAGCGCGCGCGGCCGCCACTTTTTGCAGTCCGCTCGCTACCTCGACGGCGGCGGCCAGGGACTGGGCCATCGCGCCGAACACACCCGTCACGGCGAGTAGTGCCACGACGCCCGCCACCACTAGCCACGGGACGACCGCCTTCCCACCCTCCTTGCGCTCGAGCCGCTCAGCGCCCAACCCGGCGAACAGCGCCACGACGAACGCGACGACAAAGAACGCCATTCCCGGCGCGCGCGTCTTCTTGACCATCGGCATGAGCGCCCACCAGAGCTTGTAGAACGGCGTGCCGGCTCCCAGACTTACCAGGAGGAAGAGCAGGCCGATGCCGCCGACCCACAGCGCGAGCCGGCGCCGGTCCTTCGCCGCCGCGCCAAGCACCGCGAGTGCGACGACTGGAAGTCCGAGGTACTCCGAGTGAAACTTGAGACCGTTCTCTCCCCAATAGGTAGCGGACCCGGTATCGCCGACAAAATTCTTCACGAAGAACTCAAGGACATGGCTCCACGGGATCGCGTAGGAGGTCGAGCCGGCAAAGCCGTGGTAGCCCTGTGCGCGGGGCGAGAACGGGATGTACTGGATGAACGGCAGCAGCTGGATCGCCGCGAGGCCGAAGCCGAGCAGCACCGCCCCGAGCGCCAGCGCGAGCCGTGCGACCCGTCGCGCCGGGTCATCCTTACTCTCTTCCAGGGTCAGGTACAGGGCGAACAGCCCCGCGGCGATCAGCAGGTAGTAGGCGATCTGGAAGTGGCCGAGCAGACCCATGGCCACCGCGATCGCTAGTAGCGCGTACCCTTCCCAGCGCTTGTCGCGCAGCGCCATGACGAGCGCCAGGCACGCGAGGGGGAGCGCCGCCGACGCGAAGAGCTTGCCGTCGTGCCCCGGTGACGGGTAAGACCCGATGAGGCCCGACAACTGGTAAGCCAGCCCAGCGATGACTGACCCGGTCCACGACACGTGCAGGCGTCGCAGCAGCAAATAGGTGAACACCCCTGCCAGGATGAAGTGCAGGACGAAGCCAAAGTTGATCACCATCTCGACGGGGAGGACGAGACGGAGGAACGACGTCGCGTAGAAAATGTCGCCGTGTCCGGCTCCGACGAACGGCAGTCCCCCGAACAGTTCGGGATTCCACAGCGGCACATGGCCGAGGCGATGCCACCATTCGGCGCCCCAGTAGCGGGCGGCATAGCCGGCGGAGTACTGGTCGCCCCAAGGGGAAGCGAGCCATTTCCCCTGCAGCATCGGCCGCGACAGCAGGGCGATCCAGAGCGTGCACAAGCCAGTGGCGGCGAGGGTCGGCCGCTTAGGTGCGTACACTCACGTCCTCCTTGACATCTCGCGTGACGAGCAGTGCGCAGAGCGGCGCGACGACCTCGGTCACCGTCAGCAGGATGCGGGAGGCCACGCTCAGCGCCACCGCCCCGCCCCCGCCCAGCGCCGGGGTGAGCAGACCGATGAGGACCACTTCACGCACCCCCACGCCGCCCGGGGCGAAGAGCGCCAGCAAGCCCAAAATGTACCCCAAGGCGAACACCCCTGCGGCTCGCGCTACAGGGAGGGCGCCGGGCAGGCCCAGGCCGCGCGCCAGCAGCCAGAACGCCACGCCGTAGGTGACCCAGCTGAGGAGCGAAAGTCCAGCGCTCTCGGCCACGGCGGCGAGCGGCAGCGGCCGGAACTGGGCGACGCTTCCCACCAGGCGGGCTACCGTGCGGGCGGCCCGATCCCAGGCCAGGAACCCGATAGTCGCGATGGAGACCAGCGCCGCCGCTGCCAGCCGCAGGGGCGATGCGGCGCCCGGTGTCGCCGCGGCCACCAAGGCCGCCGCCGTCCCGATGCCCAGGGCCTGCATCGCGAGGGCCGATGCCCCGGCCGCCCAAGTCTCGACTCCCGCCCGTTGGGCCAGGACCACGAGCCCCGCTACGCTCCAGACCTTGCCGGGGATGTAGCGACCCAGGTTGACGACGAGCCAGATGCGGGCCGCTCGGCCGTAGGAGAGATGCTGGGCCCACCCGGCGAGCACCCGACGCCACGACTCGACCTGGATCGCGTACGTGAGGAACACAACGAGCGCCGACAGGGCGATCCACCCGGGGCGCGGGGCGAGCGACACGTGCAGCGAGCGGAATTCGCCCCAGTTCTTGACGATCGCGCCCCAGACCATCCGGGCCACGACGCTCGCGACGGCGAGTTGCAGGGCCCACCAGAGCCATTTACGCACAGTCGGCACGGCGGTGCTGCGCCGCGACCTCGCTGTACAGGGCCTCGAAGCGCTGCGCGACGACGGCGGGGTCGAAGCGCCGTCGCAGGGCGACCCCGGCCACCGCCGCCAGTCGCCGCGACTCGGGGTCCAAGGCGAGTTCTTCAATGGCCCGGGCGATCTCGCGCGCATCGGGCGACACGAGGCGGCCGGCCCCCGTCTCCGGGACGATGTCGGTCACGCCGCCGCCGTCCCGCGTGGCGACCACGGGCACGCCCAAGAGCAGCGCCTCCGCGGCCACGAGGCCCAGTCCCTCCCCCACTGCGGGAAACACGAACACGTCGGCGTCACCGACGGCGTCGGGAATACGCTCGGGCGGAACCTCGCCGAGGAAGCGGACCTGGCCCGCGATCCGGAGCTCGGCGACGCGGCGCTCGAGCCCCGGCCGTGCGGGGCCGTTGCCCACGATCGTGAGCGCCGGCGTTCGGCCACGGGTGCGGAGCTCGGCCAGGGCGTCGAGCAGCAGGTCAATCCGCTTCTGCGACGTGAGCCGGCCGACGGTGACGATCCCCCCGCCACCTCGGCTGGTCCGCGAAAACCCCTGGGTGTCGATCGGCATCGGCTGGACCAGGATCCGGCCCGGCTGGAGCTGCACCGCCCGCGCCGCGCGCACGGCGAGATACGACGACACGGCGGTCACTGCGGCGGCGCCGTGCAGCACGCGCCGCCCGACGAGCCGCGCCGCCCGCGAACGCTCGAGCAGGGCGACATCGGTGCCGTGCAGCGTCACCACGTACGGGCGGCCGGCGAGCCAGGCGCTGACGCCGGCCGGGATCCACCAATGCGCGTGGACGACGTCGAGCCGCTCGTCGCGCCACAGCCGGGCGAGGACTCGCGCCTGCCGCTGCACCAGCGAGGCGGCCCAGAGCAAGCCCGCGGGCGATCGCGCGGCCGCGACCATGGTGCCCCGGTATGCGAGCGTCTCCCAGCGCGCGGGGGCGTAGCGGACTCGGGTGACGGGCGTTTGGTGGCGCAGCTCCTCGCCCCCAACCCCTGCGTCGGCCGGTGCCACGACGTGCACGCCGTGGCCGCGCGCCTGGAGCGCGAGCACCAGCCGCTCGATGAACGCGCCCGCCACGTCGCCATCCCAGCGGGGATAGGCGTGGGTCAGGCAGGCGACGTTCAAGTCCTGACGAACCGGTACACGATCGACCGCGCCAGCATGGCGACCATCCGGATCGGCGGATGCAGATAGGTGCCGCCGGTCCGCTCCAGCCGGAAGCCGTTCAGCTCGCCGAGGCGCGTCATCGTCTGCCGCGTCCAGGCGTAGAGGTGCCCCTGGCGGTCCGGAATCCGGAACAGGTTCCAGATGATCTCTTTGAAATGATAGGGATTGGGGACGGAGACGATCAGCACGCCGCCCGGCTTGAGGACGCGATGGATCTCCGAGAGCGTCCCGAACGGATTGGGCACATGCTCGAGCACTTCCAGACAGAAGACGAAGTCATAGGAGCCGGGGGGGAACGGGATCCCCTGTGAGATGTCGTGGACGAGGACATCGGGCCGGGCGAACGCGGGGTCGATCTCGATCCCCTGGTAGCGCACGCCATCCGGGAGGACGCGGCGCAAGCCGCGATCGCGCGCGCCGATGTCGAGCACGGCCGCGCCCGCGGGCACGCGCGCGAGCGCTGCCGCCCGGCGGAACCGCATCTGCTCCTCCGCCGGGGCGTGCCAGTCGGTGCGGGCGATGTAGAATTGGGCGAGGTCGCGGGAGTCCGCCGCCGGCTTGTCGGTCACGGCAGAAATCTACGTGGGACGGGAGGTCTTACAATGGCGAAGGTCTACTACGTCGGCGATTGGGCCGTGGGCTGCGGCCCGCTCTTCGCGGAGACGCCGTTCAATTACGCGTGGAAGGGCCTCGACCTCTACTACTACGGGAAATGGCTGAAGCAGGCCCTCGAGTCCGGCGGTCGCCACCAGGTGGCCGACGTGCCGACCTGGGAGTTCTACAACCTCCCCCCCGGCGCCTACGAGGAGATCCTCCGGACGCACGACGTCCTGATCTTCAGCGACGTCGAGGCCAAGAACTTCCAGCTGCATCCGCAGTTCTTCGATCGGAGCAAGCTGGGCACGCGGATCCTCACGTTCCCGGATCGCATTCGCCTGACGATCGAGGCCGTGACGGCCGGCATACGGGTGATGTTCCTGGGCGGCTGGCTGTCGTTCACGGGGGAAATGGGCAAGGGCGGCTGGAACCGCACCCGGCTGAACGAGATTCTCCCGGTGCGGTGCCTCGACCAGGATGACTTGATCGAAAGCACCGAGGGCTTCACTGCGGCGTTGACGCGGAGCTCCGCGGCGACCTTCGACGGCGTCGATCTCGCCAGCTTTCCCCCGATTCTCGGCTATAACAAGGTCCTGCCCCGGGAGGGGTGCGATGTTTTGCTCACAGTGAAGGAGACCGGCGACCCCCTCGTCGCGGTTGGGACCTTCGGGAAGGGCAAGGCGCTCGCCTACATGTCCGATCCCGCGCCTCACTGGGGTTGCAACTTCGTCTGCTGGCGGGACTACAGTGCGTTTTGGCTCACGTGCCTGGACGCGATCTTGTAGCGACGCGGTATGGCTCAGTCCGACCAGAGTGCCGCGATGTGACGCGCCTGGACGAATTGCACGGGGGTGCGGGCCTCGTCACAGGCGCGCAGCAGCGCCGCGAGATTCGTCCGAACGCCCCGGATGTCGTACAGGCGGCTGCGGTTGGGGAGCAGTTCATCGGCGTGGAACTGGGTCGAGAACACGAGCGGCCCGCGGGCGGGGCGCCGGAGCGCGGTGCGGAGCTGGGTCACGAGCGGGGCGAAAAACACGGGGCGGGCCGTGACGTTGATGCTGTACGTGGGCCGGCGAATCGCGTTCCAGAGTTGCCGGACGCTCCTCGTCTTGCGTGCGAGCTGGAGGCCGCTGACCAGCGCCCAGGGGATGGACTCGGACACGAAGCTCGGGACCTCCAGCAACCGGTAGGCGGTCTCGCCTCCCCGGACCGCCCGCCGGTAATCCGCCCGCGACGGCCGGAACGGCGCCCGCGGGGAAGAATACCAATCGAACAGATTCTCGCTGCGCGTCGGCGGCTTGGGCGTGAGCGTTCGATAGCCGGGGAGCGGCGACAAATCGACCGCCACCCCCAGCTCGTCCAGCGCGGCACAGGTGCGGTTGTTGTGATAGGCCCAACCCATGCGCACGCTCTTCACCGTCCCGGGGAAGCAGGTCGTGAGGTCACGATGCGCCTGGCGCAGCATCTCGACCTGCCAGTCCAGATCCTCGAGCTCCTGGAACCAACGGCCCTTGGAGCTGTCGCGTCGCCAGAAGTGGGGATGCCAACCCAGCTCGTCGCCACTCTGTTGCAGCGAGCGCAGCTGGGCTGAGTGGGCTCGCACGACCCACCCATATTCGCCCTGCAGGTCACGGACTTGCTCGTCGGCCCGTAGCAGCCAGGTGAACGTCGGCTCACGTCCCGTACTGTCCGTCAGGCCATGCAGCAGGTCCTTGACGGTGGGAATCCCCTCGTTCATGCCCCTCCACGCGAGCCTGTCCTGCGGCACGCCGTCGAGGAATCCTGCGCGGTCAGGATCGCTGTCGCAGCTGATGACGATGTAAACTATGCGCAAGGGAATTCACCAGAGATTATCGAGGTCGGAGTCGAAGAAGTCCACGCGGACGTCTCCCTCGACGCCGGCCGCCAGGACCACCGGGTAGGGACGAGCCACGTACATCCCGGTGGCTCGGAACTCCGGTGCGTCGCAGGTCGAGCTCAGGCCGACGATGCCATACGTGCCGGCGGCGTCGTCCACGGCGTATCGCATCGCCTCGGCGAACATGTCGCGTTTGGCGGTGGGCGATCCGACGAAATCACAGATCTTCACGAGATCCATGTCCCTGGCGAGATGCTTGGCGCGGCGATAGACGATGTAGCCGTCGATCGCCCCCGCGGGATCGCGGTGCAGGAAGGCAAAGTATTTCCGGTTCGGCTGGGCCAGCTTGTAACTGAGGAATGCGGCGTCTCGTGTTCCGTACAGCTCGTACTGCTGCTTCAGGAGGTCGTTCCAGACGGCATCCCATTCCGGACGGAAGCGGGTGATCGCCTCGAGGGTGCCGAACCGGACCCGCGTCCGCGGTCTGAGAACGGCGTTTGCGAGGGTGACGAGGGGGGCGAGTGCCGCCGGTTTCTTCCAGTAGGCCAGGGCCTTTCCGGGCCGGAAGAATCTCGCGTAGTACTTGTTGGCGCTCCGTATGATTTGGTGGCCGCGACGGCGATACGCCGGCTCGATCGCCGGTACGACGCCGACCGCGGCATACTTGAGGCCGGGGGCGTCCTCGCACGCCTTGAGCAACTGGCGGCCGGCCGCCTTGCGCGTGGCATCGTCCGACATGTCGAGCACGAGGGTGATCCCCCATCCCAGCTTCACCGGTGAGCGACCATTGGCGTAGCGGAACTCGTGCTCGATCTGCCCGATGTGCCCCACCACTTTCCCCCCCGCCAGGGCCAGATAGCGACTGCAGCGCTGCCAGTCGTACAGCGATCGTTCGCCGAGCTCCGGATGGTGGGGGCTCCACCTGCGCATCATGGCCAGGGTTTCAGCGAGGTACTTCTCGTCGAAGGGGATAATCGCTACGTCCATTGCCGCCTCATCCGCGCCGGACCTCCCCGCGCATCTGCTCCACCTCCCGCTGGAGCCCCCGCACCTCCTCCCGCATCCCCGCCACCATCTCTCCCAGAAAGCCGAGCATGAACAGCGCGAGGCCAGCGATGACGAGCAGGATGACCAGGTAGAGGAACGCGCGATTGCCGCGCAGGAAGACGAAGCGCTCGACGAGCGCGTAGATGCCCACGCCGACGCCGAGCAGGATGGTCACGGCCCCCGGCACTCCGAAGAACAGCATCGGCTTGCGGCCGAAGCGCAACTGAAACCAGACGGAGAGGAGATCGAGCACGCCCACTGGAATCCGCCCGATCCCGAACTTCGACTTGCCAGAGTGGCGCGGGAACAGCGGTACGGGCCGCTCAGCGATCCGGAATCCCTCGGCGGCCGCGAGCACGACCATGTAGCGGTGCCAATCGGGGCGGCTCGGCAAGTACTCCATCACTTCGCGCCGATATGCCTTCACGGAGTTCAGGTCCGTCACGCGGATCCCGAACAGCCAGCGGCACAGCGTGTTGTACACCCACGAGACAAAGCGCTTCTCGTAATGCCCCTGCTTGGTGCCGGTCACGAAGTCGGCCTCGTCCGCGATGATCGGCTGCACCAGCGCGGGAATGTCCGCCGGCCGATATTGCAGATCCGCGGGATAGAACACGAGGATGCGGCCGCGGGCCGCGTCGGTGCCGGACTTGAGCGCGTCGGCGATGCCCCGCCCGCTGCGGTGGGTGACGACGCGGACGAAAGGGTGCTTGGCGGCGAGCTCGTGCAGCACGTCGGCGCTGCCGTCGCGGCTGCCGTCGTCGATCACGACGATCTCGCTGGCGTAGGGGAGCGGCAGCAGCGCTTCGCGGGCCTGGCGCACGAACTCGGCGAGATTCCCGGCTTCATCCTTCGCCGGGACCAGCACGCTCACCTCGGGCGCGACGGCCGGCGTGGCGAGGCTCACAACCGCTTGCGCATGCGTGCCGGCAGGATGCCCAGCTGATCGCGGTATTTGGCGACGGTGCGGCGCGCGATCTTCACGCCGCGCTGCGCGAACATCTCGACGATCTGCTGGTCGGTGAGCGGGTTCTTCGTGTCTTCGTCGTCGACCATCTTCTGGATCTGCGCCTTGATCGAGCGGGCGCTGGCGTCCTCGCCGGTCGTGGTCGACAAGCCGCTCGAGAAGAAGAACTTGAGCGGCAACAGGCCGCGCGGCGTCTGCACGTACTTTTCGTTGGTCACGCGGCTGACGGTGCTCTCGTGCATGTTGATGACGTCGGCGACCTCGCGCAGCGTGAGCGGCTTCAGATACTCGACGCCCTTTTCGAAGAACTCGCGCTGCCGGTCGACGATGAAGTTCATCACCTTGAGCATGGTCTGGCGGCGCTGCTCGATCGCCTGGATCATCCAGTGGGCGCTGTTCAGGCGTTGGTTGATGAAGTCTTTGTTCTCCCCCTGGAATTTCTTCTTGTCGCGCGCGATCTCCTGGTAGGTCTTGGAGATGCGCAGCCGCGGCAGCCCGCCGTCGTTCAAGAACACGTGGTACTTGCCGTCGATCTTCTCCACGACCAGGTCGGGGATGATGTACGCGTCGCTGGCGGCGGAGTACTGCAAGCCGGGCTTGGGGTCGAGCCGCGCCAGCTCGTCGGCCACGCGCTGCACCTCGGCGGCGTCGAGGCCGAACCGCTTGCCGAGATCGCTCCAGCGGTGCGCCTTGAGATCCTCGAACGCCTCCTTGACGAGGCGGTAGGCCAGCGTGCCGGTCTCGTTACGGGCCTCGAGCTGCAGCAGCAGGCACTCCCGCAAGTCGCGGGCGCCGACGCCGGGGGGGTCGAGCTTCTGGATGATCCGCAGCATCTCCTCCGCTTCGGCGAGCGTGAAGAGCTGCGGCTTCTCGTCCCCCTCGGCTTCGACCGCGTGCTCCTCGAGCAGCTGGTTGGCGCCGCGCACGATCTCCTCGGGCGAGGCGCCGAGATAACCGTCCTCGGCGATGTTGCCGATGAACTCTTCGGCGAGCAGCTGCTGGCGCGGGGTCAGCTCGAGCAGCCGCATCTGATCGCGCAGGTGGTGCGACAGATCCTTGCTCTCAACCGGCACCGGCTCGACGTACTCCCGGGCCTCGCTCATGTCGCGAGGCGGCGTGCCCTGATCGGAGCCGTCGTCCAGCAGGATGTCCTCCCAGTTCGGCTCGTCGTTGTTCTCGGTCTCCTTCTTCTCTTCGACGCCGTCCTGGGTGAGGGGCAGCTCGGTCTCCTCTTCCGGCTCGATCAGCTCGAGGAACGGGTTGCCGAGCAGCTCCTGCTTGAGATGCTGTTGCAGGTCGAGCAACGGCATGTACAGCAGATCCATCGCCTGATACAGGCGGGGATTGATGCGCAGGTCCTGACGCAGCCCGATGTGCTGGTGCAGGCCGGTCTTCATGCGGCGGGCGTCAGCCGCGCCCGCAGGCGCGCGGTGAGGGTGGGACCCAAGTACAGGTTGGCGACGCGGTCGTCGAACACCAGCTCGCGCACGGTACCCGAGACCTGCACCTTGCCCTCGAACATGATGTAGGCGCGATCCACGATGTCCAGCGTTTGCTCCACGTTGTGATCCGTGATCAGGACGCCGATGCCGCGGTGACGCAGCCCCGCCACGATCGTCTGAATATCGTGCACGGCGATGGGGTCCACCCCGGCGAACGGCTCGTCCAGCAACATGAATTTAGGCTCTGTGACGAGGGCGCGCGTGATCTCGAGGCGCCGCCGCTCCCCCCCCGACAGCTGGAAGCCCTTCTGGCGCCGCAGGTGCCGGATGGCGAGCTCGTCGAGCAGGCGCTCGAGCCGCGCCGCCTGCGCCGCGTCGTCGAGCGGCAGAGTCTCGAGGATCGCCCGGATGTTCTCCTCGACTGTCAATTTCCGGAACACCGACGGCTCCTGCGCCAGGTAGCCGATCCCCGCCCGGGCCCGCTGGTACATCGGCTCCGCGGTCACGTCGCGCCCGTCCAGGGCGATGCGGCCGCGGTCGGGGCGGATCAGCCCGGTGATCATGTAGAAGGTGGTGGTCTTCCCCGCCCCGTTCGGGCCCAAGAGACCCACGATCTCGCCTTGCTCGAGCCGCACGCTCACGTCGTTTACGACACGGCGCCCCTTGTAGCTCTTCACCAGCCCCTGCGCCTCGAGCAGGCTGGCGTCGGCGACCCGCTGGTAGGCGCCACTCGACGACTCCGCCCGCGCGATGGCGCTTTGGGCGGCATCGAGCAGCCGGTCGGCGGCGGCGCCCCGCCCGGCGGTCTCCTGCAGCAACTCGGCCCACGCCTCGGGCGTGAAGGCCACCGGGGCGTCGTCGAACAAGGGGCCGACGGGATAGGTGACCACCTTCATGACGCCGAGCCGAGGCAGCACCGACGAGCGCAGGGTGTTGCGGAAATCCTCGAGCGACAAGCCGCCGAGCTCGGGCAGGCTCGCCCCCCGCATGTGGGCGCGCAGCTGCAAGAACTCCTCGCGGTACGCCGCGGCCAGATCGCCGAACGTGGTGCGGCCCCGCTCGTCCGCGATGCGGGCCAGCGCTGCGGCGGCGAGCGGGAGCGAGGAGTCCCGCTGTGCCAGCAGGTCGGGGAGACGGGCGGGGATACCGGGTCCGGTCATGGTTTGGGCGGCTTCTTGGCCGTGGAATCCGCGGGCGCGGGTTTGGGCTTCTTGGCCGTGGAATCCGCGGCGGCGGGTTTGGGCGGCGCGGGCTCGAGGTGTACCCCGTCGGCGCGGCCGCTCACGACGATGCGGTCGACCTTGTCCGCCTTGAGGGCGATGTCGATCACCTTCCCGCGCGAATAATCGATGGCCGGGCCCGTCCCGGCGGAGTCCTTGGCGCCGGCGATGTGGCTGAGCGAGCGCGCCGCGCCGCGGGCTACGATCTGGTGCAGCTGGCTCTTCGGCGCGGCGCCCGAGTCCGCCACCTGCGTCCAGTGGGCGGTGAGTGTGTCGCCGGCGATCCAGTCCACGTCCGCTGTCTTGGACGAGTCCTTCTTGGAGGTCGAGAAGGCGTGCCGGAACGCCCGGGCTTCGGTCAGCACCTCGTCGGGCGTGTCGAGCGCGAGCGAATCGGCGTCGATCGTGTTGAGGGTCGAGACCGCCCGGGCGTGGCTGGTGGAGTCGCCGCGGCTCCAAGCGAAGGCGTGCTGCAGCTTGCGGCGCTCGAGGGTCAGGTGAATCGTGTCGGCCGTGAGGCGCCAGTCGGTCCCCGTGGCGACGCCCTGCCCCAGCGCCTTCACGAAGCGGATTTCGCGCGCTTGGAGACCCAGCTCGATGCGCGTGCCGACCAGGGTATAGGGGTGCGCGCCCTTGCCTTCCACGTGCGGCTTCCCCACGAGCACGCCGAGCCCGGCGGCCTGATCGAGCTGCATCGAGTCGCCGCGCGCCGCGACGTCGCTCCGGTCGATCGTCACCTTGCCCCCGCCCCACATGCGGTCATTGCCCTTGAAGCGCACCCGATCCGCCACGATGACGTACGGCTCGGCGGAGTCGGGGGGGGCGCTCGAGCGGTAGTCGATCGTGGGGCGCGCCGAGGCGTACATCTCCATCGTGTCGCGGATGCCCTTCACGATCCGGTAGTAAGTGAGGTTCGGCCCGCGCAGCACCGATCCGGTCGAGCGGTTCACCGCCACCACGTTCTTGTGCGCCTCGAGCCGCTCCTGGCGCAGGAAGTACGCGGCGGTCGTGGCGTCGAGGGTGAGCGCGCTGTCTCGAATGTGTACCAGGTGTCGCTGCCCGATCATGTCGAAGCGACCGGTCCCGGCAAACCAGGCCACGCTGTCGGCGGAGAGCGTGCTCGCCGTCCCGCGGCAATGAGCCAGCACGCCGCCGCCCGCGAAGACGTTGGTCTCTCCCTTACGCACCTCTACCTGCTGGGTGCGGCCTCCCACCGAGTCGATGACCACGACGCAGGGGCGTCCCTCGGCCGTGTCCCCCACCTGGGGAGGCGCGGGCTGCTGGACCAGTGCGAGGAGCACCAGCGGGACGATCATTGGTTCGGCAGCGTGAACTGGCCCGCCGTGCCCTTGATGCGGGTGGCCGTCACGACCTTGAAGTCGGGATCCGAGGTGAAGCCCTCACCCTCGATGCGGCGATTCGGCTCGTCGAACACGAAGGGCTTGTCGGAGCTCACCTGATTCTTCGCCTGGCTGAAGCGCAACACCTCGGTGCGCAGCGTGGCCCCGTCGGTGCGCACCACGAGCACGTTGCCGCGGGCCTCCATGTCGCCGGGGCGCCAGTGATACGTGCCCTCGCGTGCGGTCAGGGTCGAGGTTTCGGCGCCACGGGGGTCGTAGAACGTGATGTGCACGGCGCGCAGCTCGGCGGTCTGCATGGGCGAGTAGAAATATGCCGTGTCAGCCCGCACGTGGGCGCGCTGGATTCCCGCGGTGGTCACGTAGTGTGACATGTTGACGAGCACCTGATCGGCGGTATCGGCGGCGGTGATGGTCGCTGTGGGCTTAATGCCTGCATCGCAGGCCCCCGCCACAACCCCACCCAAGACGGCGTGGCACAGAACTACGTACCACGAAGGCGACGTCTTTCGCATTACGCCGCTCCTGCTTTCATCAGGTCGTGGAGATGCACGATGCCGACGACTTTCCGACCGCCGTCCAGCACGGGCAGCGCCATGATGCCGTGCTTCTCCATGACTCGCACCGCGGCGCCCGCCAGCTCGTCGGGGGTGGTGGCTTTGGGAGTCTGAGTCATCACCGACCTGACGGGGAGATCGAGGAAGCGATCGGTCCGCTCCATCAGGCGGGTGAGGTCCCCGGCGGTCACCACACCGACGAGACCGCCCGCGGCATCGACGATCGCGACGGTGCCGCGCTTTTCCGCGAGCAACACGACGCACTCGCGCATCGGGCGGTCGGGGAGCAGGGTCGGCACGTCTCTCGTGAGCATCACGTCGGCGACCCGGAGGAGCAGCTTGCGGGGCAGCAGGCCATCTGGGTGGAACGCGGCGAAGTCCTCGCGCCGGAAGCCCTTGACCTCGAGCAGCGTGACGCCGAGCGCGTCGCCCAGCGCCAGCGCGGCTGTGGTGCTCGCGGTGGGCGCGAGCGTCTCGGCGCACGCCTCCTCGCTCACGCTGGCGTCGAGCACAACCTGCGCCTGCCGCGCGAGCAAGGAGTCGGCGTCCCCCACGATCGTGATGATTGGAACGTCAAGGCGCTTCAGCTGCATCACGAGACCGAACAGCTCGTCCGACCCGCCGCTCTTCGACAACAGGATCGCGACGTCGTCGGGGCCGACGATGCCGAGGTCGCCGTGCAGGGAGTCCACGGGATGCAGGAACGACGCAGGCGTGCCGGTCGACGTGAGCGTCGCGGCGATCTTGCGAGCGATCAGCCCGGACTTACCGACGCCCGACACGATGACGCGCCCCCGCGCGGCCGCGAGCAGCCGCACGGCCGCGGCGAACGGCGGCCCCAGCCGCTCAGCGACCCCCCGGATCGCCGCCGCTTCGAGGGCCAGCACCCGGCGCCCGCGCTCAACGAGATCGGTGGGCTCGGTACGCGACATCGCCACGCTCGACGAAATACTGTGACAGCAAACCCTGCCACTCGCCCCGGGCCTGGAGGATCAGCTCCGCCACCTCGCGCACCGCGCCCTGGCCGCCCGGGACGGAGGTCACCGCGTGCGCCGCCGCCTTCACCTCGGGGACCGCGTTCGCGACCGCGATGGGGAGCCCCACGCGCGCCAGGAGCGGCAAGTCCGCGAGGTCGTCCCCCACGAAGGCGCACTCTTCCCAGGTCAGTCCACGCCGCTCGCGCAGCGCTTCGAACACCGGCAGCTTGCGTGCGCTCGGGTCCTGGATCAGCTCGTCCACGGCGAGCTCGCGCGCCCGGAGCGCGGTCGCCGCGGATTCCCGGCCGCTGACCCACACGACGGCGAGGCCGGCGGTCCTGAGCAGCCGGATGCCCAGCCCGTCCTGGATGTGGAAACGCTTGAACTCGACGGGGTGGTCGCCGACCATGCCCAGGTACACGCCGTTGTCGGTGAGCACGCCGTCGACGTCCAAGCCGACGAGCTTGAGGCGGCGGGCGAGCGAGGCGTCGATCATCGGCGCGCTCGAGCGTTCACGAGCCTAAGCACGGACGGCCTCCCGCGCCCGCTGCCAGACCTCGATCGCGACGCTCACGACGCCCGCGAGTTGGTCGAGCGGCAGCATGTTCGGCCCGTCGGACGGCGCCCGGTCGGGATCGGGGTGCGTCTCGAGGAAGAACCCGTCCGCGCCTGCGGCGGCAGCCGCATACAGGAGCGGCGGGATGAACTCGCGCAGGCCGCCGCTCGCACCCCCCTCTCCCCTGCCCGGCTGCTGCACCGCGTGCGTGGCGTCGTATACGGCCGGGACGCCGCACACGGCCCGCAGGCGGGCGAAGTTTCGCATGTCCACCACCAGGTCGCCGTAGCCGAAAAACGTGCCGCGCTCGGTGACGGCGAGCTCCGGCGCCCCGCCAGCGCGCACCTTCTCGATGGCGCCCTGCATTGCGTCGGGGGACAGCCACTGCCCCTTCTTCACGTTGACGGCCCGCCCGGCCCGGCCCGCCGCGACGAGCAGATCGGTCTGGCGACACAGGAACGCGGGGATCTGCAGCACGTCGGCTACCTGGGCCGCTGCGGGCACCTGGCCCGCCTCGTGGACGTCGGTGAGGATGGGGAGGCCGGTCTCCGAGCGGACCGTGGCGAGCGCCTCGAGCCCGCGCTCCAGGCCGGGCCCACGCGCCCCCTTCAGGCGCGAGCGGTTCGCCTTGTCGTAGGAGGCCTTATAGATGACGTGCACCCCGAGCTTGGCGCCGAGCTCGGCGAGGGCTTCACCGATCCGCAGGTTCAAGTCGTCCGCTTCGACGACGCAGGGCCCCGCGATCAGGAACGGGGTGGCTCCGAAGTGCTGGCCCATCGCTCAGTCGGCGAAGCGTGCCAGCTCCGACGGGGCGTCCGCCCGTGCGGCCGCCCCGGGTCGCGCCCGGTGCTGGGCGAGCGCCGCCCCCACGAAGCCGGCGAACAGTGGATGGGGACGCATGGGGCGGGACTTGAGCTCGGGGTGGAACTGGCAACCGATGAACCACGGGTGATCCGGCAGCTCGATCATCTCGACCAGCGAGCCGTCGGGTGAGAGACCGGAACAGCGCATCCCGTACTCGGCGAGCACGTCGCGGTAGGCGTTGGAGACTTCGTAGCGGTGCCGGTGGCGCTCGCTCACCTCCTGGCTGCCGTACACCTGCGCCGCGCGGGAGCCGGGGCGCAGCTTGCAGGGATACGCGCCCAGCCGCATCGTGCCGCCCATCTCGTGGATGCCTTCCTGCGAGCGCAGCAACGCGATCACCGGGTTCTCGCACTCGGGCTCGAACTCGCTGGAGTTGGTATTGGGCAGCCTGGCGACGTTGCGCGCGAACTCGATGATCGCCGTCTGCAGGCCGAGGCAAATGCCGAAGAAGGGGAGCTTGTGCTCGCGCGCCCACCGGATCGCTTCGAGCATGCCTTCCACGCCACGCACGCCGAAGCCTCCGGGGACGAGCAGCCCGTCGTACGACCCGAGCAGCTCGCCCGCCGCCTCCTGATCGGTGAAGCGGTCGGAGGCGATCCAGTCGATCTGCACGCCGCAGTCATGCGCGATGCCGCCGTGCACCAGCGCTTCGTGGATACTCTTGTAGCTGTCTGCAAGCTCCGTGTACTTCCCCACCACCGCGATGCGCACCCGCGCGGGCGGCGCCAGGATCTTCTCCACCATCTGCGCCCAGGCGCGGAGATCGGGCTCCTTGGTCTCGAGGTGGAGCCGGTGGCAGACCTCCTTGTCGAGCCCCTGCTCGTGGAGCTTCAGCGGGATTTCATAGATCGAGCGCACGTCCGGGCTCTCGGCCACACAACCGAAATCCACGTTGCAAAACAGGGCGATCTTGCGCTTGATCTCCTCCGACAGCGGCCGCTCGGTGCGGCACACCAGGATGTCGGGCTGGATCCCGATCTGCATGAGCTCCCGCACGGAGTGCTGGGTCGGCTTGGTCTTGAGCTCGGCGGTGGCGGCGATGTAGGGAACGAGGGTGAGGTGAATGAACAGCGTGTTGTCGCGCCCGACCTCCTGACGGAACTGACGGATCGCCTCGAGGAACGGCAGCGATTCGATATCGCCCACGGTGCCGCCGATCTCGGTGATCACGACGTCGTGGTCGGGGGCGAGCCGGCGGATCGCCGCCTTGATCTCGTCGGTGATATGCGGGATCACCTGCACCGTCGAGCCGAGGTATTCCCCGCGTCGCTCCTTCGTGATCACCGCCTGGTAAATCCGGCCCGTCGTGACGTTGTTGACCTGGGACAGCGAGCGGTCGATGAAGCGCTCGTAGTGGCCCAGATCGAGATCGGTCTCGGCGCCGTCGTCGGTGACGTACACCTCGCCGTGCTGGAACGGCGACATCGTGCCGGGGTCGACGTTGATGTAGGGGTCGAACTTTTGAATCGTCACGCGCAGCCCGCGCTCGACCAGCAGGCGGCCGAGCGACGCGGCCGCGATGCCCTTTCCGAGGGAGCTCACCACGCCGCCGGTCACGAAGATGTACTTCGTCGAGCTCACGAGCTCACCTCCCGCAGTTGGCCGGTCAACGCCGCTTCCGCGTAGTGGAGATCCTCGATCGTATCCACGCCTGGAGCCGCGGGCGCCGCACACAGCGCCACGCCGATCGAGACGCCGTGCAGCAACGGGCGCAACTGCTCAAGCCGCTCCCACCGCTCCGCCGGGACGGGTGCCAGCCGCACCCAGCGCGCCAGCGCGTCCGGTGTATAGGCGTACACGCCGACATGCTGGTGATAGACTACGGCGCCGGTGCCATCCCGGTCGAACGGCACGGCCGCGCGCGAGAAGTACACCGCTCGTCCGCGCGCATCCACCACGACCTTAACGCGATTCGGATCGGCCGCGAGCGCGGGGTCGAGACTGCCCGCCGCGGTGCCGATCGGATCGCCCCCCTGCACGCGCGCCACGGCGCCGCGCAGCGCCTCGGGGGCGACGAGCGGCTCATCGCCCTGCACGTTGAGAATTAGGTCGAAGTTCTTAAATCGTTTGTTTGCAACGACTTCCGACACTCGCTCGGTACCTGACTGGTGGTCGGAGGAGGTGAGGACGGCTTCATGTCCGGCTCGTTCAGCCACGCTGGCGATCTCACGCGCGTCGGTTGCGACGACCAGTCGGTCACACACGCCGGCATCGGCGACGCGGCGGATCACCCAAAGGATGAGCGGTTCACCCGCCAGCGGCAGGAGGGGCTTGCGAGGAAGGCGGCTGGAGCCCAGCCGCGCCGGGATCACGCCGAGGACGGGCACGGAGGAACATACAAGATGCGTGCCGCGACGTCTAGGGCATGGTGCGTGCCACGCCTAAGAAATTCTCCAGCAATCGCTTACCGTGCTCGGTCCCGATGGACTCGGGATGGAATTGGACGCCGTAGATCGGGTGGTTGCGGTGCTTCATGGCCATGATCTCGGCGTCCTTGGGGCGGTCGGCGCTCCATGCGGTGATGACCAGATCTTTGGGCAGGGACGCCGGCTCGACGACGAGCGAGTGGTAGCGCATGCCGGTGACCGGGCTGGGGATGCCTTCGAACAGCTCGTCGTTCTCATGGATCACCTGGCACGTCTTGCCGTGCATCAGGCGGTCGGCGCGCACCACCCGGCCGCCGAACGCCTCCCCGATCGCCTGGTGGCCGAGGCAGACACCGAGGACCGGGATCTTCCCCGCCAGGGCCTGCACCAGGGGCACGAGGATCCCCGCGTCGCGCGGCGTGCACGGACCCGGGGAGAGCACGGCGGCGCGCGGCTTCAGCGCCAGAACCTCTGCGACCGTGAGCGCGTCGTTGCGGTACACGACGGGCTCCTGGCCCAGCTCTCCGAACAGCTGGACGAGGTTGTAGGTGAACGAGTCGTAATTGTCGAGTATGAAGAGCATGGGCGATGGGCCGATCAGCTCAGGAACCGCTCGGCGAGCTGCTGCATCCGCTCGTCGCCGGCCGCGCGGGCCCGATCGAGAAGGCGGCGGACATGCTCGCGCAGCCGGGGCTCGCCCCAATAGTATCCGGTGGCCTGCTCGGCGCTGGCCGTCTCGCCGGCGCGGGCGGCCTCGAGCAGCGCGTCGGCGGCGGCCCGGTCGAAGTCCCGATGGCCCTTCGGTGGCAGCCCGTAGTTACGCCTGGGCGCCTCGTTGCCTGCATCCTCTTTGGTGAACGCGCGCGACATGGTGCACCCCCCCCTCCTCACGCCCGGGGATGATACTGCCGATGCACGCTGCGCAGGTAGTCCCGGTCCACGTGGGTGTAGAGCTGCGTCGTTGCGAGGTCGGCGTGCCCCAGCATCTCCTGGACCGCCCGCAGGTCCGCGCCGCCCTCGAGCAGATGAGTGGCGAAGCTGTGGCGCAGCGTGTGGGGGGTGACCCGCTTCGTGAGCCCCGCCACTTTCGCGGCGCGCTTGATGATCGACCACGCGCCCACGCGCGACAGCGGCGTACCGCGCGCATTGAGGAACAGGATGTTCCGTCCTTGCCCCTTGTCGAAGCGGGGCCGAATCTCGCGGACGTAGAGCGCCACCGCGCCCAGCGCGCGGCGCCCCACCGGCACGATGCGCTCCTTCGACCCCTTCCCGAAGATCCGCACCAGCCCGTCCTCGTACAACAAATCTTGAGGCTTCACACCCACCACCTCGGACACGCGCGCCCCGGTCGCATAGGCGAACTCGAGCAGGGCCCGGTCCCGCATCGCGAGCGGCTCGTCGGTGTTCGGCGCCGCGAGCAGTCTGCCGACCTCGGGGACCGTCAGTACCGTGGGCAGGGTGCGCCACTGCTTCGGCGATTCGAGGCGCTCGCTCGGGTCGCGCGTCGCGTGTCCTTCGCCGACCAGGAAGCGGTAGTACGTGCGGATCGCCGAGATCTGGCGACGGATGGTGGCCGGGGCGAGGCCCAAGTCCTTGAGATCGTACACGAACTCGCGCAGCTGCGCCGCGGTAATGGCATCGGGGCGGTCGGCGCCCTTGGTCTTCGCGTGGGCGATGAGCCGCCCGACGTCGCGCAGGTAATTGGCCACGGTATTCGCGCTGTTTCCGGCCTCGAGAGCGAGGTAATCGCGGAACGGCCCCACGTGAAATGCGTGATCGTCCGCGGTCACAACCACCGCCGTACCCGCGTCGTGTACGCCCGATAGGCGTCACCGAACTTGCGCTCGAGGTACGCCTCCTCGCGCGCGATGACCGCCCACCGGATCACGCCGAGCACCACCGGCAGCAGCAGGAGTGGCCACAGCGAGTTGATGAGCAGCGTGACGCCGGCGTAGAGGGCCGTGAGCCCGACGTACATCGGGTTGCGGGTGAAGCGATAGGGGCCCCGCACCACGAGCGCCGTGGTGGGTTGAATGGGAACCGGGCTCGTGCCGGCTCGGCGAAACAGGACGATGGCGCTCGCCGCAAGCGCAACGCCCGCGCCGGCGAAGACCCAGCCGAGCAGTATCCGAGCCCCGCCCACCGCTACGGGTGCGGGCTTGAATCGATCCAGCGCGTACCCGATGCCGAACCCCAGCGCGTACACGATGGGCGGCGGCACCACCACGCCTGCGCTATCCGCCGAAGCATCCGCCATGTGGCTTCCTGTGGGCACTCAGGCGATTCTAACGCCTCAGGCGGCGCCAAATCCATAGCCGGTGGTTTCCAAGATGAAGGAGTACATTCTCTGGCGCTCATGCATCCGTTACTGATCCTGCTGGTCGGCATGGCCACGATCCTCGTGGGGATCGTGGTGCTGCGCCTGAACGCGTTCCTGGCGCTGATCACCGCCGCGATCGTGGTGAGCTTGCTTGCCCCCGGTGAGCCCGGGGTGAAGATCGCTCGCGTGGCGGAAGGCTTCGGCCGCACCGCAGGGACCATCGGGATCGTCATCGCGCTGGCGGGGATCGCCGGTAAAGCGATGATGGACAGCGGTGCGGCGGACCGGATCGTCAGGGCGTTCCTCGCCCTGCTGGGCGAGAAGCGAGGCGCGACAGCCCTGTGCGCCACCGGCTACGTACTGTCGATCCCCGTGTTTTTCGACACGGTCTTCTATTTGCTGGTCCCCCTGGCCCGCTCGATGCACGTCCGCACCGGCCGCAACTATCTCAAGTACCTCCTGGCGATTGCGGCGGGCGCAGGGGCGACACACACGCTCGTCCCGCCCACCCCCGGACCTCTGGCGGTCGCGGGCACCTTGGGCGTAGACCTCGGCACCATGGTTCTGGTCGGCGCCGTCGTGGCGCTGCCGGCGGCCGTAGTCGGGCTGCTCGTCGCGGGGTGGGTGGACCGCCGCATGCCCGTTGTGCCGCGAGCTCCGGCCGGCATCGCCGCCCCAGCCTTGCGCGCGAGTGCCACAGAGGCGCCGGCCCCGCAGGCACTTCCCGGTCTCGTTCCCTCACTCCTGCCCATCGTCCTACCAGTGCTGCTCATTTCGTCGCACACGGTGGTCCAGTCCATGACGGCACGACCCGGCGTGCACCTGGCGATCTGGTCGGCGCTGGCCCGCTACACCGCGATCATCGGGAACCCCAACCTGGCGCTGCTCGTCGCTGCCGCGGTCGCCATGGTGGTGTACGCGCAGCAGCGCAGGGTGAGCCGGGCCGACCTCACGGAGATGGTGGACACATCCCTGATGAGCTCCGGGTTCCTCATCTTGATCATTGCGGCGAGCGGGGCGTTCGGGGTCGCGCTGCAGGCCGCGCAGATCGGGCCCGTGATCGAGCGGGCGTTCGTCGGGCAGACGGCCGCGTCGGGCACGGGCTCCGGCCTGATCTTTCTGTTCCTCGGGTTCGGGGTCGCAAGTCTGATCAAAATTGCCCAAGGTTCGAGTACCGTCGCGATGATCACGACCGCGGCGATGCTGGCCGCTATGCTGCCAGGGAACGGCGGCGGTCTTCCCTTTCACACCGTATATGTCGCGACCGCGATTGCCAGCGGGTCGCTCGTCGGGTCGTGGATGAACGACAGCGGGTTCTGGATGTTTTCGAAGATGGGAGGAGTGACGGAGCTGGAGACCCTCAAGTCGTGGACTCCCGTGCTCGCCATCGTCGGTGTCACAGCCATGGTGACGACGCTCGTGCTCGCGCTCCTGGTGCCGCTGCGGTAGCGAGTGCTGAAAACCACCTGAGAGTCGTGCGCGTCATTTGATTGGACGCCCTGAAGGGCGCCCTCGGCTGTCTTCATCATGCGGCGTCAGCACGGAACGGCCCGATCGGTCGGCCGCGATCGTGAAGTGCGCCACGCGCCGCCCGAGCAGTTGCCCGGCCTCGATGTCAAACCGGTAATGGATGCCGCCGTACATGCGCGATAGCCCCGCCTCGATGACCATCGCGTCCAATTGCTTGCGCTGTGCCGGGAAGAAGGTCCTCAGCACCTCCGCGGCCGATGATGAGAGGCAGCTGTGCCCCGAGGGATAGGACGGGTGGTTGGGCTTCCCGACCGCGGCAACGACCGTGATCGCGTGGTCCGCCTGCCAGGGCCGGATGAGCCAGTACGTCTCCTTCGCGTCCCAGCAACCGATCTGGGCGTCGAACATCGTCGCGCTGAGCAACGCGTAGAGATGCGTCGCCCGGCGCTCGGAGAAGGGCTGTTGATTGATGCCGTCCGTCGCCTGCTGGATCCAGAACCCCGACGTGGTGGGGGTGCCCGCGGCCAGCGCCCAGAACGTGGCGATGTCCAGCTGCGCCTGCGTGCGCGTATCGGAGATCGCGCGGATTTCCCTCAGCCCTGCAAGGAACGCCGTGGACCCGAACGCCGGCGGGGGAGCCGACCGAAACTGGCTCGCGGAGGTCAGGAACCAGGGGCGCACCCCCGGCAACGACCCGCCCGCGACCGCCGGGGGCGTCGCTTCGCTGAACCACAGCCCGGCCCCCACCGGAATGGTGCCCGCGAACGGCGCGGTGAAGCCATCGGCCCTGGCGCGCGTCACGATGGCGGCGCCCACCCCGCGGCCGATCGTTTCGCCGCGCACAAACGCGTCGTGCGACGCGGCGGAAGCTGTGTTTCTCTGCGTCGTCACCATGTCTTCAAGGGCCTGAGCCTGAGTGGGAAACAGGTAGGTCAGTACCACCGCCGATGCGCCGGCGACAGCGCCGCGATCGGATTCAGGACCGCTCCGCCCGCCGCCCCCGGTCTCGTCGTCGCCATCATCGTCGCCGTGCCTGGCGTGCGTGACGCCTTCGGCCTGCTGCACCGCCAGATACTGTGCTACGCCGACGAGGGAGTAGGCGCGAGTCGCGACCGTGGGAGACAGGTTCGCTTGCATGACGAGGTGGGCCGCGGTCCCCTGCCATCCCGGACTTGCCAAACCCTCCGTAGAGGAGACGCCGTTGCGCGACGCGGCGAGGGACCCGCTGGGTCCCACAGGGTTCGCGTCGGGCTGACAGGCCAAAAGGGGCGCGACGACGGCCGCAACTGCCAATAAGCCGTGGTGTGAGACAGTTGAATGAAGTCGCATGTGTCGCCTCCGCACGGTGGAAAGGCGCCGATGGTCCGGCGATCTCGACGTCGGGTGGCGTCGCGTGGCGACGCCAGAACGAAGGCGAGAGGGCCAACGCGAATGCGAGGCCATCGAAGAGGCGTCAATATATGAAACGTTACCGGCGAGCGCTAGAATGAGTGTGACTCGGCTTGGGAGGAGTTAGCGTTGTGAACATGCACGACAAGCTCGTTGCGCCGCCGCTCGATGCAGTGCTCGGCTCGGCGAGCGCTGTGGCCGCCGGCCGGCTCGCGGGTGCAGGACCGGCGGGCCGGCTCCCCCTCACGCCCGACATGCTGCGCGAGGAGCCGAGCGGCAACGTCTTCGGCCTGACGCAGAACGTCGGGATGGGCTGGAGCCCGGCATCCCTCGACGGCCCGCAGTACGTCATCGTAAGCACCCATGGCGGCCTGCGGAGCGAGGACGGTAGCCCCGTGGCGCTGGGATACCACACCGGGCACTGGGAGATCGGGTTGCTGGTCCGGGCAGCGGCCGAAACGCTCCGCGCGGCGGGAGCGATCCCCTTTGCGGCGTACTGCAGCGACCCGTGCGACGGCCGCACGCAGGGGACCACGGGGATGTTCGACAGCCTGCCCTATCGCAACGACGCGGCGGTCGTGATGCGCCGCCTGATCCGCTCCCTTCCCACCGGGTCGGGCGTCATGGGTGTCGCCACCTGCGACAAGGGTCTGCCCGCGACGATGCTCGCGCTCGCCGGATGCGGGGAGCTGCCCGGCGTCATCGTTCCCGGTGGCGTGACCCTGCCGGCGGTCGGGGGCGAGGACGCGGGCCAGGTGCAGAGCCTGGGCGCCCGCTTCGCGCGGGACCTGGTGAGCCTGGACTACGCGGCCACGATGGGGTGCCGCGCCTGCGGCTCCGCGGGCGGCGGATGTCAGTTCCTGGGGACCGCGGCGACGTCGCAGGTCGTGGCAGAGGCGCTCGGGTTGGCCCTGCCGCACAGCGCGCTCGCGCCGTCCGGTGAGCCGGTATGGCTCGAGCTGGGCACCCGCTCGGGCCTAGCCCTGCTGCGGCTTCACGCGCTCGCGATTCCGATCAAGCGGATCCTGAGTCAACACGCGCTCGAGAACGCCATGCTGGTGCACGCGGCGTTCGGTGGGTCGACCAACCTGGTGCTGCACATTCCGGCGATTGCGCACGCGGCGGGGCTCCGACCGCCCACGGTGGACGACTGGAGCCGCGTCAATCGCGCCACGCCGCGCCTGGTCGATGCTCTGCCGAACGGCCCGCGCGGCCATCCTACCGTGCAGGTCTTCATGGCCGGGGGTGTGCCCGAAGTGATGCTGCACTTGCGCCGGATGGGCCTGCTGCACGGCGACGTGCTCACGGCGACGGGCGACACGCTCGACGCGACGCTCGACTGGTGGGCGGCGAGCGACCGGCGTCGAGTGGCGCGGGCGCGGCTCGCCGCGGCGGCGGCGGTCGCTCCCGACGACGTCATCATGGGTCCGGACGCCGCGCGCCGCGCCGGGCTGACCAGCACCGTCGTCTTCCCGGTCGGAAACCTGGCACCCGAGGGGGCGGTGATCAAAGCCACCGCGCTCGACCCCTCCGTTGTGGGCGACAATCAGCTATACCGCCACCGTGGCCCCGCGCGCGTGTTCGTCGACGAGCGAGACGCGATCCGTGCCGTGAAAGGCGCGACCGAGCGGCCGATTCAACCGGGCGACGTGATCGTGCTGATCGGCACGGGGCCGTCGGGCACGGGGATGCAGGAGACTGCGCAGATCACCACGGCGCTCAGGTACCTCCCCTGGGGGAAGCACGTCGCGCTCCTCACCGACGGCCGTTTTTCCGGGTTCTCGAGCGGCGCGTGTGTAGGCCACATCGGACCGGAGGCGCTGCACGGCGGCCCGATCGGGCGGGTGCGCGACGATGACTTGATCGAGATCGTGATCGACCGCGCCACGCTCACGGGTTCGGTCGACCTCGTGGGAGCCGCCGGCCAGCCGCTCGACACGGCCGCGTGCGCCGCGCTGCTCGAGCAACGGAGCCCGCACCCCGGGCTCGCGCCCCACCCCGCCCTGCCGGCGGACACCCGCCTGTGGGCGGCGCTGCAGCGGGCGAGCGGCGGAACGTGGGCCGGCTGCGTGTACGACGTCGATCGGATCGTGGCGGCGCTCGAGGCAGGTCTCAACCTCACCAAGGAGGTGAAGTGATCTCGCTGCTACTGGTGCTCGCACAGGCAGCCGGCGCGGTTCAAGGCGATCCTTCGATCGTCGCGCCGGGCGCCAAGCTGGAGCGGCTGTTCGGCGACGGGTTCTTCACCGAGGGTCCCGCGCAGGCGCCCGACGGCTCGGTCTATTTCTCGGACATCACCTTCGTCAAGGCATCCGGGTATCAGGCGGGCCACATCTGGCGCTGGGATCCGCGGACCGGGACCGCCACCGTATTCCGCTCGCCGAGCGGGATGTCCAACGGGATCGTGTTCGACGAGCAAGACCGCCTGGTCGTCGCGGAGGGAGCGGGGTTCGGCGGTCGCCGCATCACCCGGACCGACATGAAAACCGGCAAGAGCTGGATCATCGCCGGGCTCTACAACGGCCGACCGTTCAATTCTCCGAATGATCTGGTGATCGATGCGCGCGGGCGTATCTACTTCACCGACCCGCGCTACTCGGGGCACGAGCCGGTCGAGCAGCCGGTGCAAGGGGTGTACCGTATCGATCCGGACGGACGGGTCTCGCTGGTGGCGGCCAACGCCGGCAAGCCGAACGGTATCGCCGTGTCTCCCGATCAGGCCACGCTGTACGTCGCCTCAATCGATAACGGATCGTTCGACGAGAATCTGTCGCCGGAGACGCCGACCCTGCCCGGACGCATGGCGCTGCTCGCGTACGACCTGGCGCCGGACGGCTCGGCGAAATTCCGCCGCACCGTGGTGGATTTTTCGCCGGGCGTCGGGCCCGACGGGATCGGCGTCGACCGGGACGGCAACATCTATTGCGCGATTCCGGGTCGCGACCGACCGGGCATCCACGTCTACTCTCCGGCTGGGACGGAGCTGGCCTATATCCCGACGCCGGAGACGCCGACGAATGTAAGGTTCGGCCGCGGGGCGGATAAACAGACGTTGTTCATTACGGCGGGGAAGAGTCTGTACCGGATTAACGTGGAGCGCAGCGGGTACCACCCGGGCTTCTAACGCTGCAGGCGGCGCCAAATCCACAGCCCGAGGCCCAACACCGCCGCGAGCGCGACGACGGCCAGGGCGCCGTTGACGCGCGCGACCATTCGCAGGACCGCGTCCAGGTTCGTACCCAGCGCGGTCACCAGGTACGTGAGGAGCCCGTACCACAGTGCCGACGCGAGCGCCAGCGGGAGGAGTGCCCGCACCGGCGGGACGCCGGCGATCCCCGCGAACGGCATCACGACGCCGCGCCACACCGGAAGCAGCCGGCTCAGGAAGATCCCGTAGGTTCCGTGGCGACGATACTCTCGTTCGATATGCCCCATGGCGTGCTCGGAGAGCAGGCGCCGTCCGAGCTTCCCCTGGAAAAATGGCCGGCCGAACCGGTGGGAGGCGAAATAGACGACCGCCCCGGAGCCGACGTTGGCGGTCCACGTGAGCCCAAAGACGGCCCACGGATCGAGCGTCCCCCGCCCCGCCAGGAACGCGCCGAGCGCGACGGCGGTGTCGGCGGGAACGGGCGGGAAAATATTCTCGAGGGCGGCGAAGGTGGCGACCAGCGCGTACAGCGGGCCCGGTGGGAGGGCTTCGAGCCAGTGGACGAGATCGCTCACTCCAACACCGCCACGGCGATGACCGCGATCCCCTCGGCGCGCCCGATCCACCCCATCCCCTCGTTGGTCTTTCCCTTTACGGCGATGGCGCCCGGCGCCACGGACAGCGCTCCCGCCAGCCGCTCGCGCATCCGCGTCACGTGCGGCCCGATCTTCGGCTGCTCGGCGATGACGGTGATGTCGGCCTGCACGAGCCTATGGCCCGCGGCCACGACGGCACGGGAGGCCCGTTGCAAGAGCTCGAGTGAGTCGGCGCCCTGCCAGCGAGGATCCGAATCGGGAAACATGGCGCCGATGTCCCCGAGGCCGGCGGCGCCCAGCATGGCGTCGATGAGCGCATGGGCGACGGCGTCGGCGTCGGAGTGACCGGCGAGACCGAGAGGATGTGCGATCTCGACCCCGCCGAGGACCAGCTTGCGGCCGGCGGCGAAGCGGTGCGAGTCGTAGCCCAGGCCGACACGCATGACGCGACGACTTCAGACCTTGAGGATGCGGATCGCGAGCAGGGCCGCGTTCTTCACGTTGTCGATTCCGACCGTGGCCACCGGCACGCCGCCCGGCACCTGCGCCGTGGCGAGCAGGGCATCGAGCCCGTTCAGCGGGCCCACGGCGAAGGGGACGCCGATGACGGGCAGGTCCGTGAGCGACGCGGCGAACCCCGGCAGTGCCGCCGACAGCCCGGCGCCCGCGATGATCACCCTGAATCCCTGACCCCTGGCACCCGACACCAGCTTGGCGGTCTGCTCGGGCTGGCGATGGGCGGAGGACACGTGGAATTCGTATGACACGCCCGCCTTGCTCAGCACTTCGAAGGCGGGCTCGATTCTCGGTTTGTCGCTGTCGGACCCCACGAGAATCAGCACGTCGGGCATCAGGCGGCTTCGTCGATGACGCTGTAGTCCTGGCGGCGCTTCCGCGGCACATAGCCCGCGTCGGCGATCAGCCGCTGCATCTCCGGCAGCGTCATGCGCCACGTCGTGCCCGCCGCCGAGACGACGTTCTCTTCCATCATGAGCGAGCCGAAATCGTTCGCGCCGAAACGCAGGGCGACCTGCCCGATCTTCGGGCCCATCGTCACCCAGGAGGCCTGGATGTTCGGCACGTTGTCGAGCACGATGCGCGCGATCGCCTGCGTGCGCAGGTAGGTGACCGCGTCGGTCTTGGGGAGGTGCTCGAGCTCGGTGTGCTCGGGCTGCAGCGGCCAGCAGATGAACGCCGTGAAGCCGCCGGTGCGCGCCTGGACCTCGCGCACGCGGAACAGGTGCTCGATGCGGTCGGCCGCGGTCTCCCCCAGCCCGTACATCATGGTGACCGACGTCTTCAGTCCCAGCCGGTGTGCCGTCTCCATCACCTCGAGCCAGCGGTCGGCCCCGGCCTTTTTCTTCGCCACGCGGTCGCGGACCTCCTGCACCAGGATCTCGCCGCCGCCGCCGGGAACCGAGTCGAGGCCAGCCGCGACCAGCTCGCGGATCACCGCTTCGAGCGTCATCCCGAACCGCCCGGCGAAGAAGTCGATCTCGGAAGGCGAGAAACCGTGAATGTGGATCGGGTGGTGCCGCTTGATGTAGCGCAACAGATCCAGGTACCACGCGAACGGGATGTAGGGGTTGTGGCCGCCCTGGATCAGAATCTGCACACCGCCCAGCGCGCGCAGCTCGTCGATCTTCCTGCCGATCTGCTCGAAGGAGAGCACGTAGCCCTCGGCGTGCTTGGGGCGGCGGTAGAACGCGCAGAACTTGCAGTCGGCGACGCAGACGTTGGTGTAGTTGATGTTGCGGTCGATGATGTAGGTGACGGCGTTCTCGGGGTGGAGGCGCCACCGTGCCTGATCGGCGAGCGCCCCCAACTCGAGCAGCGTGGCCCGCTCGTATAGCTCCAGCGCGGAGCGGAATTCGGAGGAGGTGCGGTCGACCACGCTCAGGCCACCTGCAGGAACCGAAGCGACCCGTCGGGGACGAGCCCGCGGGCGGCGAGCCGTCGGAAGAAATCCGTCAAGCCCGCGAGATGCTTGTAGCTCAAGGCATAGTCGAGGCCGGCCAAATACTGGAGGCACGTTGCACGTCGCACGTTGCACGTAAGCGCAGCGGCATCGGCGAGCTGATCGAGATGACTGAGTCCCCACGCGCGCGAGGCGAGCAAGGCCTTGTGGATGCGGCGCACCCGAGCGGGATCGCTCGAGCGGCGCGCGGCCCACACCGCGAACACGAAGGGCATGCCGGTCCAGCGCTTCCACTCCTCGCCCAAGTCGTAACGGTGCGGGTAGGCGTGGCGCGCCGCGAGCAGCAGGGCTGCATCGCCGATCACGAGTACCGCGTCGTGCGGCAGACCCTCGAGTGCGTCGAGGTCGCCTGCTTCGGCTCGCGCCTCCGCAAAGTGGGGGCGAACCTTCCACACGTCACCGCACAACAGTTCCAGGAGCGCGACCGACGTGCGGGAGGAGGCAGAGAGCAGCACAGTCCGACCGTCCAGCTGTCCGACGGTCCGACGACTGAAAAGCGCGACGCTGCGCACCGGCCCGTCGCACGAGATCGCCAGGTCCGGCAGCAGGACGTAATCGCGCGCGTTGCGGGCGTATTCGACCGCGCTCACGACGCTCACATCGAGCTCAGCGGCGGCGAGCAGCTCGTTGAGCTCGGACGGCGTGCCAGTCACGAGATCGGCCGGGAGCGGGATGACGCCCCGGTCGATGCCGCCGTACACCGGGTAGCAGTTGATGTAGCCGATGCGCCCGACTCTCATTCGACCCCATCAACTGCAGAGAGCACCGGCAGCCCGCGCTGCCCCCGGGCGCGAGCCCGGAGACGATGGGAGATCTGGAACGTCGGCCCTTCGGGGCCCTGCGGTCTGCCCACTAGCTCAGCAGGCACCCAATCCTCGAAGGTGCGCACCGTGCGGTACAGCGAGTCGCGCTCGGCCGGCTCCTTCCCTGCGCCGCGGATCAACGAGACGACCTGATCGTAGCCGAGCCACATGGGCGTGCCCGCGCCGGCCTCGTGGTACACCCGCTCGAACACGACCGTGCCCTCGAGGTCGTCACACCCGAACGTGAGCGCCACCTGCGAGATGAACGGCGTCACCATGGGCCAATGGGTCTTAACGTGGGGGATGTTGTCGAGCACGAGCCGCCCCACAGCGATGTTCTTCAAGTCGTCGAAGCCGGTCGTCGCCGTGCCGGTCCGCCCCAGCGCCTCGCCCAGCTCGTTATGGTCCGGATGATACGCGAGCGGGATATAGGTGAGGAACCCGGCGGTCTCGTCCTGGAGGGCCCGCAGCGCCAGCAGGTGGTCGACGCGGTCGGCCATCGTCTCGACGTGGCCGTAGAGCATGGTGCAGTTGGACGGAATGCCCAACCGGTGCGCCTCGCGGTGGACGGCGAGCCATTCCTCCCCCGAAAGCTTCTTGTCGGCGATGGTGGCGCGCGCCGCGGGACTGAACACCTCGGCGCCCCCTCCGGGGAGGCTCGTGACGCCGGCGTCGCGCATCGCGAGCAGCACGTCGCGCACGCTCAGCCGCTCGAGGCGGGCGAGGTGCGCGACCTCGACGGCCGTGAGCGCCTTAATGTGGACGCCGGGGTGGCGCTCTCTCAGGCCGCGGAACATCTCCAAGTAATACGCCAGCCGCAGCTTCGGGTGCAGCCCGCCCACGATGTGGAATTCGCGAGTCGGGTTGTCGCGCGCCGCATCCGCCTCGGCAAACACCTCGTCGAGGCTCCGCGTGTACGCCCCCGATTCCTGCGGCATGCGCGCGAACGAGCAGAAGACGCAGGTGTTGCGCAGCACACAGACGTTGGTGGGGTTCAGGTGCTGGTTCGCCGCGAAGTACACCCGGTCGCCGTTCAGCCGGCAGTTGGCGAGGTCTGCGAGCCGGCCGACGGTGAGCAGATCCGCCGAGTTGAACAGGTCAAGCGCGTCGTCGCGGTCAAGACGCTCGCCGCGCTCGACCTTCTCGGCGATGGGCTGGAGGGCGGGATCGCCCTTCACGCGGCCCGCTTGATCGCGAGCGTCACGTTGTGTCCCCCGAACCCGAAGGAGTTCGAGAGCGCGACGTCTACGTGCCGTTTCACGGCCCGGTTCGGCGCCGAGTCGAGGTCGCAGGCCGGGTCGGGGGTGAACTGGTTGATGGTGGGCGGGATGGTCCCGGTCTGCACTACGAGCGCGCACACCGCCGCCTCGAGCGCGCCCGCCGCGCCCAGCAGGTGGCCGGTCATCGACTTGGTCGAGCCGAACACGAGTTTGTGGGCCTGGGGACCGAACACGCTCTTCACCGCCGCCGTTTCCGCTGCGTCGCCGTGGGGCGTCGAGGTCCCGTGTGCGTTGATGTAGCCGATCTGGTCGGGCTGCAGGCCCCCATCCTGCATCGCCAGCTGCATGGCGTCCCGTGCGCCAGCGCCGTCCGGCGCGGGGGCGGTGATGTGGTGCGCGTCCGCGGTCATGCCGTAGCCCACGACCTCGGCGTACACCTTCGCGCCGCGCCGCTGGGCGTGCTCCCACTCCTCGAGGATCAGCACGGCGGCGCCGTCGCCCATGACGAACCCGTCGCGATCCTTGTCGAACGGGCGGCTCGCGGTCTGCGGGTCGTCGTTGCGCTCCGACAGCGCCTTCATGTTGGCGAAGCTCGCGACGGCGAGCGGCGTGATCGCCGCCTCCGCGCCGCCCGCGATCATGAGGTCGGCTTTGTCGTTGCGGATCAGATCGAGTGCGTCGCCCACGCTGTGGGCGGACGACGCGCACGCCGACACGGTGCAGTAGTTGGGCCCCTTCGCTCCGTAGCGCATCGAGATGAGCGCCGCAGCGACGTTCGGCATGTACATCGGCACGAAGAACGGCGACACCCGACTCGGCCCCTTCTCGAACAGGGCGCGACAGTTCTCCTCGAAGGTCTGGAGGCCGCCCGTGCCGGTGCCGATGAGCACGCCGGCGCGCCGCAAGTCCAGCTTATCCCAATTGTTCACGAGGCACGCGTCGGCCACCGCCTGCTCCGCTGCGCCGATCGCGAACTGCGCGAACAGGTCGTAGCGGCGGACTTCTTTCTTGTCCAGGAACTTTGCCGGTTCGAAACCCTTGACCTCGCAGGCGAACTTCACGGGGCTCTGGGCCGGGTCGAAGCGCGTGATCGGGCCCGCGCCCGATCGGCCGGCGACGAGGCCCTCCCAGGTGCTCTGGACGCTCGTCCCCAGCGGGGTCACGACCCCCAGACCCGTGATCGCTACCCGACGTCGCATTCCGCTATTTCCCCATCTTCTCGTGCAGGTACTGCAGCGCCTGCCCCACCGTGCGCAGCTTCTCGGCCTCCTCGTCGGGGATGTCGATGTCGAACTCCTTCTCGAAGGCCATGACCAGCTCGACGGTATCGAGGCTGTCCGCGCCCAGGTCCTCCATGAAGCTCGCGTCGGACGTGAGCTTGTCGCGCTCGACCCCCAGCTCTTCGACGATGATATCTTTGACCTTCTCTTCGAGCTGCTTCATTTCCATTGCCATGGGTGTCCTCAATCGAGGTGTGGGAAATGGGTCACAGCACCATCCCGCCGTCGACGACCAGCAGCTGCCCCGTAATGTAGCTGGCGAAGTCGGAGGCGAGAAAGAGCACGGCGGCGGCGACATCCTGCCCTTGCCCTAGCCGACCCAGCGGGATGGCCTTGATCAAGGCATCCCGCGCCTCCGGGCTGATCCCGCGGGTCAGCTCGGTGTCGATAAACCCCGGCGCCACGGCGTTCACCAGCACGTTGCGGGAGGCGAGCTCCTTGGAGACTGACTTGGTGAACCCGATCAGGCCCGCCTTGGACGCGGTGTAGTTCGCCTGGCCCTTGTTCCCGGAGATCCCGACGACGCTCGTGATGTTGATGATCCGACCCCAGCGCCGCTTGATCATGCCCCGGGCGGCGTGCTTGGTCGTCAGGAACGCGCCCTTGAGGTTGGTGTCGAGCACCGTGTTCCAGTCGTCCTCAGTGATGCGGAACAACAGGTTGTCGCGCGTGGTGCCCGCGTTGTTGACGAGGACGTCGATCCGGTCGAGCTCTTCCTCGACGCTCGCCACGGCCCGCTCGACCTGCGCGGCCTGGGTCACGTCACAGGCGTAGCCGCGCCCGCGCCCGTCGCCCAACGCCTGCGCCGCCTCCCGCGCCTTCGCCCCGTCGCGGCCCAGCACCGCCACCTTGGCTCCCGCGCCCGCCAGGGCCTGCGCGATGGAGAAGCCGATGCCGCGACTGCCCCCGGTGACGAGGGCGACCTTGCCCGTGAGGTCGATGTGCATGCCCCGAGTCCGCTACGCTGCCTCGAGGAAGCGCGTGACCTCATCCGCGGTGCCCAGCGACAGGGCGTTCGCTCCCGGCACCGTCCGTTTCACGAGCCCCGCCAGCACGGTGCCCGGTCCGATTTCGATGAAGCGCGCGTCGCCACCGGCCAGCTCGCCGGCGCGCTGCATGCACCCGACCCAGCGCACGGCGGTGGTCAGCTGGTCGCCCAGCAGCCGGCGCGCGCGGCCGGCATCCCGCACCGGCTCGGCGGTGGCGTTGGCGATCACGGGAAACCCCGGGTCGCGAAACGGCGCCCGCTCGAGCGCGACGCGCAGCTGATTCGCCGCCGGGCCCATGAGGGGGGAATGAAACGCGCCGCTCACCTTGAGGGCGATCACCCGCTTGGCGCCGCGCGCCTTGCACGCATCGCCAGCACGGGCCACCGCGGCCGGATCGCCCGAGATCACCGTCTGGTCCGGAGCGTTCAGGTTCGCGGCGACGACGACCTCGCCCCCGGTGGACGAGTCGCGGCAGGCGGCCTCGACGTCCGCGGTGGCGAGGCCCAGGACCGCCGCCATGGTTCCCGGTCGCTCGGTGCCGGCTTGATGCATCAACTCCCCGCGGCGCCGCACCAGCGTCGCCGCCTCGGTGGGCGCCAGCGCCCCGGCCGTCACGTATGCGGAGTATTCGCCCAGGGAGTGGCCTGCCGCGGCCGCGCCGGCGCCGGCCCGCGGGCCGACGACCGCGAACACGGCCGCGCTGTGGGCGAGGATGGCCGGCTGGGCGTTGTGAGTCGCCGTGAGCTCCTCTTCCGGTCCCTCGAACATCAGCCGGCTCAAGCCGAAGCCGAGCGCCTGGTCGATTGCCTGGAACGTCTCGCGGGCCGCCGGGAACCGCTCGGCCAGGTCCTTCCCCATCCCGACTTTTTGAGCGCCCTGCCCCGGGCAGAGCCACACGGTGGCTGCTACCACTGCACGACCATGCTCGCCCATGTGAATCCCGCGCCGAACGCGCAGAACATCACCTTCATCCCGGGTTGGACGCGACCGCACCGCACCGCCTCGTCGAGCGCGATCGCCACGGACGCGGCCGAGGTGTTGCCGAAGCGGTCCACGTTTACGTAGACCTTATCCATCGGCACGCCCGCGTGCTTCGCGGTGGCCTCGATGATCCGGATGTTCGCCTGGTGGGGGATCAGCAGATCGATGTCGGCCGCGGTGAGGCCGGCGCGGGTCAGCGCCGTGTCGCACGCGTCCGCCATCGAGAGCACGGCGGCCTTGAACACCTCGCGTCCCGCCATCTTGATGTAGTACGAGTGGTCCTTGAGCAGCGCCTCGTCCGGCGGGTGCGCGGCGCCCCCGCCCGGCCGGTACAGCAGCTCGGCGAGGGTGCCGTCGGACTTCATGAAGCTCGAGAGGATCCCGCGGCCGGTGGCGCTCTTGCGGACGAGGGTGGCTCCCGCCCCGTCGCCGAACAACACCGCCGTCGTCCGGTCGCTCCAGTCCATGATGCTCGTGAGCTTCTCCGACGCTACGACCAGCACGTGTCGCGCCTGCTCGGCGGCGACGAGTCCTTCGGCGACGTTCAGGGCGTACAGAAAGCCCGTGCACGCCGCGCCGACGTCGAACGCCGCCGCGTTCTTGGCGCCCAGGATCGCCTGCAGGTCGCACGCCTGGGAGGGGAGCAGCCGGTCGGGGGAGCAGGTGGCGACCACCACGGCGTCGAGGTCCGCCGCCGTCAGCGCGGTCTCCTCGAGGACGCGCTCGGCGGCGGCCTTGGCCATGCAGGCGTTCGACTCGGCGGGCCCGGCGACGCGCCGCTCGCGGATTCCCGTTCGCTCGCGGATCCATTGGTCGGACGTGTCCAGGATCTTCGAGAACTCGTCGTTCGTCAGCACGCGCTTGGGCGTGTAGCTCCCGGTGCCCCAGAGCTCCGCGATCGGCCGCTTCACCGGACGGCGCCTCCTTCCGCGAATTCCGCGCCGATGTCCTGATCGAGATGACTGGTGACCATCTGGGCGGCCACGCGCACCGCGTTCATGATCGCGCGGGCCAGGGAGGCCCCGTGGCAGATGATGGCGACGCCCTTCACACCCAGCAGGGGGGCGCCGCCGTACTCCGAGTAGTCGAGGAACTTGAAGAGCTGCTTCACCTCGGGGCGACCCAGCACGTCGGGGACGGCCTGCTGGAGCATGCCGGCGAACATGCGGCCGGCGGACTCGTAGAACTTGAGGATGGCGTTGCCCACGAACCCGTCGCACACCACGACGTCGATCTCGCCGCCCTTGCCGCGGCCCGCGAGGATGTCGCGCCCTTCCACGTTGCCGACGTAGCGGATCCCGGGGGTCTGCTTCAGCAGCTGGTGTGCTTCCTTGACGACCGCGTTGCCCTTCTCGTCCTCTTCCCCGACGTTCAACAGCCCGACGCCGGGGCTCGGGCGCCCCATCACGTCACGTGCGTACACCGAGCCGAGGTGGGCGAACCCCACAAGCTCGCGCGCGTCGCAGTCTACGTTGGCGCCGCCGTCGATGACGAGCACCGGCCGGCCGGCCGTCGGAAACTGCGTGCCGATGGCGGCGCGCGCCACGCCCTCGTGCACGCGCAGCAGCAGCGTCGCGGCCGCCATGACGGCGCCGGTGTTGCCCGCCGAGATGAACGCGTCGGACTGGCCCTTCTTCTGCAGGCCGAGACCGACCGCGATGGACGAGCGGGGCTTGCTCTTGATGGCGGCGAGCGGCTTTTCCCCCATGCCCACGACTTCGGGGGCCTCGACGATGTCGAGCCGCTTGCGGTCGACGTCGCCCTGAGCCTGGAGCGCGGCTTCGACGTCGGCAGTCCGCCCCACGAGCTGAATGCGGAACGTGGGCGGCAGCTCCCGCAGTGCCTGCACCGCTCCCTCGACTTCCACGCGCGGGGCGTTGTCGCCGCCCATCGCATCCAGCGCGATGCTGATCACGTCAGTCTTCGACCGCCACCCGCTGCTCGCCGCGGTAGTAGCCGCAGGTCGGGCACACGTGGTGCGGCCGCTTCAGATCACCGCAGCGCGGGCACGGCTGGAGCGTGATGTGCGCCGCCTTGTAGTGGGTGCGGCGGGCGCGTTTCTTCCGTTTGGAGGTCCTTCGCTTGGGTACGGCCATGGGATTGTCCTCTGTTCAGTCGCGGGACTTGCCTTTGAAGGCGGCGAGGGCCTGCCAGCGGGGATCGCCGGCCGGCGGACAGCCGCAGGGGCCCGCATTCAAGTCCTTGCCGCAGCGCGGGCACAGCCCGCGGCAGTCCTCCCGGCATACGACCCACTGCGGCGCCGCCAGCAGCAGCTCCTCTCGCACCGCGGGCCGCAGGTCGATCTGCGTGGCGTCGCGCGCCAGGGGGTAGCAGTCCGGGTCCTCCAGGGCGTCGGGATCCTGCGTAAACAGGGCGCGAATGTCCGCCACGACCGCCACGGGGACCGGCGTCAGACAGCGACGACACTCCCCCGCGACCTGCGCCCTCAGGGAAGCCTGCCAGTAGAATCGTCCCTCTCCCGCCGCGTGCAATCGCCCGGTGACCCGCACCGGCCCGGCCAGGACCAGCCCGAGTCCCTCGAACAGCGGGTCTGCCGCCCCGAGCTCGGCGTGCGTGGTTGCGGCACCGCCGGACAGCTCCCGCAGGTCGACTTGCAACATAGACGAGCGAAGCTAAACCCTTGTGGGACTTGAGTCAACCAAGCTCGCGCAGCTCTCGCTCCGAGAAGAAAAACGCCACTTCACGCGCCGCGTTCTCGGGCGAATCGGAGGCGTGAATCGCGTTTCGCTCCTTCGACTCAGCGTACAGTTTTCGCACGGTTCCGGGCTTCGCCTCTGCGGGATCGGTCGCGCCGATGACCTCCCGCAGCCGCGCCACGGCGTCCTCGCGCTCCAGCGCCAGCGCCAGAGCGGGCCCGGACGTCATGAACGCCACGAGCGGGCGATAGAACGGCCGCTCGCGGTGCACCGCGTAGAACGCTTCGGCCTGGGCGGTCGTGAGCTTCACGAGGCGCGCGGCGCGGATCTGGAAGCCGGCGCCCTCCAGCTGGGCGAGGATCTTGCCGGTCTTGCCCGCGTGCACGGCGTCCGGCTTGATGATGGCGAGGGTGAGCATGTCAGGGCGCGATGAGGCGGCGGATCACGTCCGCCCGCGTGAGAAATCCCACTACGACCCCCTCCCGGACGACCGGGAAGCGGTCCACGTCCTTCGAGCTCATCAAGTTCGCGACGTCGCTCAGCGTCTGGTCTTCGGACAGGCACAGCACCGAGCGCGCCATCGCGTCCTTCACCGCGATGAGCCGCGGGTCCGCGGTGCCGCGCTGCAGCTGACTGTGCGTCGGGGCGCGGAACTCGCCGGACTTGGTGCGCTGGAGGAAATCCGGAATCAGGTAGCGCAACAGCTCGCGATGGGTCACCATGCCGATGAGCGACCCAGCGTCATCCACGACCGGCATGGCCCGGATGTCGCGCTCCACCATGGTGTGCGCGACCTCGCCAAGAGTCTGCTGCGGCCGCACGGTGAGGACATCGGGCGTCATGATGTCTCGCACGGTCAGCTGGCTCGGCAGCTCCACGGCGTCGAGCGCCGCGAGCCGGACCACCTGCTCGGCCGTCTTCGCGGCCAGGAGGGCGAGCACGGTATCCGGGGCGGAGAGCGCGCGCGCGAACGCCCCCACGACCTGGAGGTACAGCGCGGCCTCGCGCAGCGGGGCGACGATGAAGATCACGATGCGGGCCGCGCGGTTGGGGTCCTTCTCCCACCGGATCGGCGTGGGCGAGATACCGACCGCGCTGACCAGGCCCCGTACGGCTTCGGTGCGGAAGTGCGGCAGGAACGCATGTTCCCCGACCGACACCATGTCCTCGGGCCAGGTGTGGCGGATCACGGCGTTCAAGCGCTGCGGCTCGGCGACGGCGCCGGCCTGAATCAGTCGTTCGACCAGGCGCTCGGTGGCTTCCTTGACGGTGCCGGCACGCAGCGGCACGATGACGTGCTCGGGCTTCAGGACGTCCTTGAGCTTCACAACCGCTCCCGCAAGAGCGGCACGACGTCGGCGGGGCGCTTCATCACCGAGATGCCGGCCTGTGCGAACGCCGCCATTTTTTCCGCCGCCGTGCCGGCCGAGCCCGAAATAATCGCCCCGGCGTGGCCCATGCGACGTCCCGGCGGGGCGGTCTGGCCCGCAATGAAGCCGATCACGGGCTTGGTCATCCCCTGCTGTACGAACTCCGCGGCCTGCTGTTCGTCGGTGCCGCCGATCTCGCCGATCACGACCACGGCATCGGTCGCCGGGTCGGCCTGGAAGGCCGACAGGCAGTGGATGAAGTTCGTCCCGATCAGGGGATCGCCGCCGATGCCGATGCAGGTGGATTGGCCGAATCCGTTGCTGGAAAGCTGGTGCACGATCTCGTAGGTGAGGGTGCCGCTGCGCGACACGACCCCGACCCGCCCCGGCTTGCAGATGTTGCCCGGGATGATCCCGACCTTGCTTTGCGTCGGTGAGATCAGGCCGGGGCAGTTCGGGCCGATGAGCCGGGCGCCCCGCTCGTGCACGTACGGGAGCACCTTCGTCATGTCGAGCACGGGGATGCCCTCGGTGATGCACACGATCAATCCCATCCCGGCGTCGGCCGCTTCGTACATCGCCGACGCGGCGAGCGCGGCGGGGACGTAAATGACCGTCGCGTTCGCCCGGGTCTCCCGCACGGCATCCGCGACGGTATCGAACACGGGGACGACGCCGTCGAACGGCTGCCCGCCCTTCCCGGGTGTCACGCCGGCCACGACCTTCGTGCCGTACGCGATCATCTGTCGCGTGTGGAACGAGCCGTCCCGCCCCGTGATCCCCTGCACCAGCAGCCGGGTCTCGAGGTCGACGAAGACGCTCACGTCGCGGCCCGCGCGACGGCCTGGCGTACGGCCTCATCCATGTCCGTGAGGGCCGAGAAGCCGGCCTGCGTGAGGATCTTGACGGCTTCGGCCTCGTTCGTGCCGGTGAGGCGAATCACGAGCGGCACGGCCAGCGGGAATTGCCGTGTGGCTTGTACGATGCCGTTGGCGACGTCGTCGCCGCGCGTGATGCCGCCGAAGATGTTGAAGAGGATCGCCTTCACGTGCGGGTCGGCGGTGATGATCCGCAGCGCGTCGACGACCTTTTGCGGGTTGGAGCTGCCGCCGATGTCGAGGAAGTTGGCGGGTGCGCCGCCGTAGTACTTCACCAGGTCCATCGTCGCCATCGCGAGCCCGGCACCGTTGACGCAGCAGCCGACCGAGCCGTCGAGCTTGACGAAGGTCAGCCCCGCCTCGCGCGCTTGCACTTCGGACGGCGCCTCGGCCGAGGTGTCTCGCAGAGCGGCGATCTCGGGATGGCGCCCGAGCTCGTTGTCGTCGATCACGATCTTGGCGTCGAGCGCGAGCACGCGCCCGTCGGGCGTGACGACGAGCGGGTTGATCTCCGCGAGCGAAGCCCCGACGGCGTAAAAGGCCGCATACAGGTTCGCCATAATCGCCGCCGCGCTGCGCGCCTGCGCGAGGTCGCGGTACAGCCGCAGCGCGAGCCCCAACCCCTGGTGCGGTAACAGCCCGTAGCGCGGGTCGATCGCGAGGCGGTAGATCCGCTCGGGCGTCGCGCGCGCCACCTCCTCGATGTCGATGCCGCCTGCATCGCTCACCATGAGCACGGGGCGCTGGGAGCCGCGGTCCACGATGATCCCGACGTAGCTCTCAGAGGCGATGTCCGTCGCGGGCGCCACCAGCACCTTCTGGACCGTCAGGCCTTTGATCGTCATTCCGAGGATGCGGGAGGCGTGTGCGGCGGCCTCGTCGGGCTGGGCCGCGAGCTTGACGCCGCCCGCCTTGCCCCGCCCGCCCGCGTGCACCTGCGCCTTCACCACGACCTTCCCACCGAGACGCTGCGCAATGGTCTGCGCCTCGGCGGGCGTCTGCGCGACGTCGCCGTCCGGTACCGGGATGCCGTGACGCTTGAGGATGTCGCGAGCCTGGTATTCGTGCAGGTTCACGCGTGCTCCGGCGTGATGGTGGTGCCGGCCTCACCCCGCAACGCCGGGAGACCCTGGGCCAAGGCGGCGATGATGGCGCGCCGGCCGCCCGCCCGCACGAAGTCGGCCGCCGCCTCGACCTTGGGGCGCATGCTGCCGGTGCCCAGCTCTTTCCCAGCCAGCAGGTGATCGGCGCTCGCCAGGTCGAGGTGCCGAACGGCGCGCTGATGCTTCGTGCCGTAGCCGTGGTACACGGCGTCCACGTTGGTCAGGATCAGCAGCACGTCGGCGGCGATCTCACGTCCCAGCACGGCCGCCACGCGGTCCTTGTCGGCCACCGCGTCGATCCCTTCGAGTCCCAGGCCGGGGTCCGGATACACCGGCGGCCCGCCGCCCCCACAGGCCACGACGATGTGGCCTCGGGCGACCAAGTCGCGGATCATGTCCCGTTCGACCACGGCGACCGGCCGCGGGCTCGGCGCCAGCCGGCGCCAGCGGCCGGGCAGCTCCTCCCGCACCGGGACGCCCCGGGCCTCGAGCCGCGCCACTCGCGCCGCATCGAGGGCATGGCCGATCGGCTTGCTCGGCTGGCGCAGGTTCGGATCGTTGGCGTCGCACAGTGTTTGCGTGACGAGCGTGACGACCTGCCGCTGGACGGCGGCGCGCGCGAGGGCGTTCTGGAGCGACTGCTGGATCATGTACCCCATCCATCCGGCCGTCGCGGCGACCAGGACGCCCAACGGCAGCGGCTCGACCTGATCGGCAGCGAGCTCGTTGCGCGCCAGCTCGTCGCCCACCTGCGGGCCGTTGCCGTGCACGAGGGCGATCGCCCATCCCTCGCGCGCGAGGTCCACGATCGGCGCCAGGCTCTCGCGGGTGTGGCGGAACTGGTTCCCGATGGTGGGCCGCTCGCCCGGCGGCGCGACCGCGTTCCCGCCCAGCGCCACGACGATCGTCCCCGGAATCACGGCGGCGCAACCTAGCGCGGGGCCGGGGCGGGAGCAAGCGCGCGCCGGCCCTGATCGAGCAGCTGCCTGAGCTGTCGGTAGTAGCGTCCGAAGGCCTCGAGATCCCCGGCGGCGAGGGCGGCGTCGGCTTGTGCCGCGAGGCGGCGCGCCTCCTCCCAGCGCCCGGCGAGCGAGGTGTCCGCCGCGAACCGGTCGCCGCGTGCGGCGGCCAAGAGGTCGCGCAAGGCGGCCCACGGCGTCGCGCCCTGGCCGCGCCGGTCGCTCCACGTGAGGAATACAGTGTCGATGCCGGCCGGCGGGCCGCCGGGCGTGGGTTCGTTGAACAGCGCCTGCTCCGAGAACAGGCCCCCGCCCACGTTCCACAGCCGCAGCACACCGGGCGCCGTGGGCGGCTGGGGTGACCCCACGAGCAGACTCGGCAGGCGCACCGCCGGGCTCAGGCGCCAGGCGAACAGTTCCGGCCCGCGCGGTCCGATCGTCGCGGCCACGAGCGCCGCGAACTCGCGCTGCGTCCCGGTCTCGAAGCCCTGAGCGGTCCAGGCGCGCGGGTCGCGACCGCCGTCGGTCCCGGGTGCGACGAGCTCGAACGGCTCCCGCGGGCGGGGCAGCCACGCGGCCGAGTCGGGTCGCGGCGGCGCCACCAGGGCCGCTGCGATCCGGAAGGTCTGGCGCGGATACGGCAGTTGCGAGCGCAGCGCCGCCGGCAGGCTGTCGGTCGGCCGAACCAGCGGATCGAGAATGCGGGCCCACGCAGCGGCGAGCGAGTCGGCGCCGGGCGCCAGATAGAGCAGCGTCGCGCCGCTCGCCGCGCTGACGGTGCCGAGCAGCCCCGCGCGCACGTAGCGCACGGGCCGCCCTTGCCACTCCACGCGCCGCACCAGCGGGAACGCCTCCGACTCGAGGTAGCCGTAGGTGACCCACCAGAGCGTGCCCTCCGCCAGCAGGGGCACCGGGGCGTCGAACGCGGCGAAGGGCGCGAGCCGCTGGAGCCGCTCCACGACGTCGCGACGCCACAGGAGCAGCAACCCATCGGTCTCACTGCGGGTCAGCTCCGGGCTCTGCAACGCCCAGGCAAGCGCGGTGCGCCGCCACGAGCCGGCGAGCGGGATGCCCGACGTTTGGAGCGACGGCCAGCTGTCGGGAGCCGCCACGGCGAACTCGCGAAAGCCCGGCCCGAACCAGGTGGTCGAGTCGTGCGTCGCGACGGGGGCGAACCGCAGGCCGCTGTCTGCCTCTACGGCGACGAGCGGCGGGCCGGCGCGGGCCCAGGCGCCGCGGTGAATTTCGGGCCACCCGGGCGCGGGCTGGGTGCGCGCGAGCGCGTCGAGGTCCGGCATCGCAGCCACCAGCCAGCTGGCGCGGCCGCCGCCGGGTCCGTGCGCGGACACCGCAATCCCCGCGACCTCGCTGCGCGGGCCCAGCAGCTCCGACGCCCGACGGGCAGTCGCCGCGCCGACACGCCCGGGGTCCCACAGCGGCAACGCCGTGACCGCCGCCTCCGCGGTCGGCCACGCCGGCGGCGCCCGGTCCACGAGAGAGTCGGCGCCGAAGGCCAGTCGCTCCAGTCGCGTCTGCTCCACGGCGAGCGCCGCCGTCTGCGGGCCGGCGCCACGCCACACGCCGGGGACCACCACGTAGACGATGCCCACCGCGCCGAGCAGGACGCTCCAGCTCGCGAAGAGCAGCGCGGGCCCGTCGCGCAGCGCCCACACGAGACTCGCGAGCGTCGCCACGAGGGCGAATGCCGTCACCAAGGGGGCGGCCGGGAGGCGCACCTCGAGCGCGGCGCGGTCGAGCGCGCCGTGCAACCCCGCCACGGTTTCCGCCGGATCGAGTACCGCGCCCCACGCCAGCGCCAGCGCCGTGGCGGCGAGCAGCAAGCCGAGGTGGCCCCGCGCGTGTGCGCTCGCCTGAGGGAGCCAGCGACGGAACCGCAGCGAGCCCATGCCGAGATACAGCAGGGCGACCAGGAGCGTGCCCGTCACACCCGCCAGGAGCAGCAGTCCGTGCATGCGCTCGAGCCAGGGGAGCCGACCGACATAAAAGCCCAAGTCCCGATGGAGCAGCGGGTCGACGACGCCGAAGCGCGGGGGACGCGCCGCGAGGCGCGCCGCCATCCACCAGTCGCCCGTGCCGAGGGCCAGCAGGAAGCCGAAGGCGAGACCGCTCGCGAGCGTACCACCGAGCAGCACGCGCTGGGGCACCGCTTCCACGATCTCGAGATCACCCAGCCGCCGCGGCAGCTGGACGGAGCCGATGGCGCGGTAGACGAAGAACACGTTGCCGGTGCCCCAGGCGACGGCGAGCAGCAGGATCAGCCCGCTCACCAGCCGGGCGACGTCATGCCCCACCACGTACACCTGACCGCCCGGGACGCTCGCTGCCCACGCCCGCTCGGCGGTCTCGAGGGCCAGCCAGCGACCCCCCACCAGCACGACGACCAGCGCGGCGGCGCCGGCGACCAGCCACGACCGCCGGGCCGGGCGCGTCACGGTCGGACGCCCTGCGCGGCGAGCCAATCCTCCACTTCGGCCCGGTACGCGGCGAGCGCGGACTCGCTGCCCGCCTCGAACCGCAGCACCAGGACCGGTTGAGTGTTCGACGCGCGCACCAGCCCCCAGCCGTCGGGGAACGTGATGCGGACGCCGTCCAGCGTGGACACGGGGTAGCGAGCGGCGAAGTGCTGCGCGGCGCGCTCGACGATGGCGAACTTGTGCTCGTCGGCACAGTCGACCCGTACTTCCGGAGTGGACACGGTGGCCGGGAGATCGGCGAGCAGGCGCGAGAGCGGGCCGCCGAGCTCCGCCACGTACTGCAGCAGGCGTGCGGCGGCGAACAAGGCGTCGTCGAACCCGTACCAATCACCGCCGAAGAACATGTGGCCGCTCATCTCGCCGGCGAGCGGGGCCCCGAGTTCCTTCATCTTTTGCTTGATCAGCGAGTGACCGGTCTTCCACATCGTCGGTCGCAACCCGGACCGCGTGAGCTCCTGCGCGAGCACCTGCGAGCACTTCACGTCGAAGATCACCGGGTGTCCGGGGCCCATCCGGCGCGCCAGGTCGCGGCCCAGCAGCACCAGCAGCTGATCGCCGAACAGGACGCGCCCCTGCTCGTCCACCGCGCCGATCCGGTCGCCATCCCCGTCGAACGCGATGCCGAGCTCCGCGTGCTCGCGACGCACCGCGGCCTGCAGGTCGCGCAGGTTCTCGACCACGGTGGGATCGGGATGGTGATTCGGGAACGTCCCGTCCGACTCGCAGAACAGCGGTACGACGTCCGCGCCGACCTGCCGCAGCGTGTCGACCGCGACGACGCTGGAGACGCCGTTCCCGCAATCGACGACGACCTTGACGCGCCGGGCGAGCGGGCTGTTGCGCTGCGCGATCGCATCGCGGTAGCGCGGCAGCACGGCGTCGTCGCGCTGGCGGGTGCCCCCCGGACGGCCGGCGGCGTCGCCATCTTCGATCAGCCGGCGCAGGCGCTGGATCTCCGGACCGGCCACCGCCTCGCCCGACAGTACGACCTTGAACCCGTTGAACTGCGGCGGATTGTGCGAGCCCGTGACCTGCACGCCGCCGTCGACCTCGAGCACGTGAGTGGCGAAGTACAGCGCCGGAGTGGGCAGGATGCCGACGTCGATCGCGTGCCCGCCGGCGGCGGCGATTCCGGCTTGCAGCCCCTCGGCGAGCCCGCCGCCCGAGGGCCGATTGTCACGGCCCACGGCGATCCGCGGCGCCCGCCGCAACCGCTCCCAGCCGAGGGTAGCGACCCCCTGTCCGATCGCCTGCGCCCCGTCGGCCGTGAGCTGGTCGCCCACGATGCCGCGGATGTCGTACTCGCGAAAAATGGTGGCGGGGAGCGGCATGGGACCTGCCCGCCTCAGCGGCCCGTCGGCTCTCGGAGGGGAGCGGGCGGCACGTCCGACGAGACTGCGGGCGCCGCCCGGACCGAGGCGCCGCTCACCCGGGCGATGTCGAGCAGCCGGTTCGGTCGGACGCCCAAGAACAGCAGGCCGGCGACGGCCGCCGCCACGACGGCGCTGCCGAGCCGGCCGAGCCGCATGCCGGCATGCGCGTCGGCGGAGGGCTCGGGCTGCATGTACATCGCCATGATCACGGGAAGATAGTAGCCTGCCGAGATCACGCTGGCGAGCACCAGGACCGCCGCGAGGAGCACCTGTCCCGACGAAGTGGCCGCGACCAGGATGTACCATTTGCCGATGAAGCCCGCGGTGACCGGGAAGCCGAGGAGGGAGAGCATGCACACCGCCAGGGCGAGTGCGAGCCAGGGCCGCCGTTGGGCGAGCCCCGCGAGATCGTCGATCCGGACGTCACGCTCCCCGTTCGTTCCCTTGGCGGCGAGCAGGGCGAACGCCGCGAGCGTCATCAGCGTGTACGCGACCAGATAGAAGAGGAATGCGGCCGCGCCGGCTCCGGTCCCGGTCGCCACAGCGACGAGCAGGTAGCCGGCGTGCGCGATCGACGAGTACGCGAGCATCCGCTTGAGGGTGCGCTGGGCCAGCGCGATCAGGTTGCCCACCACCATGGTGGCGACGGCCAGCCACCACACGATCGCGTGCCAGGCGGGGACGGCGGCGAACGCCTCGCCCAGCACCCGGAACAGCGCCGCGAAGGCGGCCGCCTTCACGGCCGTCGCCATGTACCCGGCGATGGGCGTCGGCGAGCCGTCATAGACGTCGGGCGCCCACATGTGGAACGGCACCGCGGCGACCTTGAAGCCGAACCCGACGAGCAGCAGTCCGAGCCCGATCAGCAACATCGCGCTGTGCTGCAGGCCGAGCGTCGCGATCTGCACGCCGATCAGGGTGAGGTTCGTGGTGGCGGTCGCGCCGTACACGAGCGCGATGCCGTACAGCAGGAAGCCGGAGGCGAACGCGCCCAACAGGAAATATTTGAGCGCCGCCTCCGCTCCCGCGGCGCTGCGCCGGCTGCTGCCCGCGAGCACGTACAGCGCGATCGACATGAGCTCGAGGCCGAGGAACAGCACCATCAGATCCTGGGCGCCGGCCATCAGCATCATCCCCAGGCTGGCGAAGAGCAGCAGCGCGAAGTACTCGGGCACCCACAGCTCCTCGCGCTCGAGGTAGTCGAACGAGACGAGCACCGTGAGCGCGGTCGTGCCGAGGAACAGCCAGTCGGCCACGAACCGGAAGTCGTCCACCGCGATCATGGCCGGGATGCCCGCCGCCCGGGCGGCTTGCCACCACAGGAACCAGGCGGCGAAGCCGGCGGCGCCGAGCCCGGCTAGCGTCAGCCAGCCGGCGAGGCGCAGATCCTCGGGAGTGCGGTGCCGCCAGGCGACCACGAGGAGCACCAGCAGCGCGGCGAGCGTAAGCACGAGCTCCGGCGCGAGCGCGACGAGGAGGTCGCCGGTGCGGGACAGGTCGAGCGCCTGAAAGTCGAGGTTCATCGCGCCGCCGCCGCGGGGCCGGGCGCGGGCCGGACCGACTCGATGAAGCGCTGCGCGCTCGGCTCCATGCGACGCAGCAGCGGCGCCGGATACACGCCGATCCACACGATGCAGGCGACGAGCGGGAGCAGCACCGCGAGCTCGCGCGCCGACAGATCCGTCAGCCCCGCGTTCTCCGGCTTGTCGAGCGGGTTGTAGATCACGCGCTGCAGCGCGGGGAGCAGGTACATCGCCGCCACGATCACGCCCACCGCGGCGATGCCGGCGGCCGCGGGATACGTCCGGAACGCGCCGAGCAGCACGAGGAACTCGCCCACGAAGCCGTTCGTGGCCGGAAGGCCGATCGACGAGAGCGACACGATGGTCAGCACGGCGGCGAAGAGCGGCACGACCTTGGCGATCCCGCCGAACGCCTCGATCAGCCGGGTGTGTCGCCGCTCGTACAGCATGCCGACGAGAAAGAACAGCGCGCCCGTCGAAATGCCGTGATTGATCATGACCATGAGCGCTCCCTGGACGCTCTGCAGTGTCAGGGCCCAGATCCCGAGCATCACGAATCCCAGGTGCGCCACCGACGAATAGGCGATCAGCTTCTTGAAGTCGGGCTGCACCATGGCGACGAGCCCGCCGTAGATGATCCCGACCAACGACAACGTGACGATCGCCGTCTGCACCGCCGGGTGGAGCGCCACCCGGGGGAACAGCGGCAGCGCGAATCGCAAAAAGCCGTACGTCCCCATCTTGAGCAGCACCGCGGCGAGGATCACCGAGCCCGCGGTCGGCGCCTCCACGTGGGCGTCGGGGAGCCAGGTGTGGAACGGGAAGATCGGGACCTTGATTGCGAACGCGAGGAAGAAGGCGCCGAACAGCCAGAACGCCACCGTTCCCAGCTCACCGACGTTGCCCATCAGGTGGAAGTAGGAGAACGAGTAGACGCCGGTGCGCTCCGCGACGAGGTAGACCAGCGCCAGGATTGCGACCAGCATCAGCAGCGATCCGAGGAACGTGTAGACGAAGAACTTGAGCGCGGCGTACAGGCGATTTTGTCCGCCCCACACCCCGATGATGAAATACATCGGGATGAGCATCACGTCCCACATGATGTAGAACAGGAACAGATCGAGCGCCACGAATACGCCGATCATTCCGGAGGTGAGCACCAGCAGGAGCGCGTAGAATGCCCGCTCGCGCGTCGTGATGTAGCTGTAGCTCCCCAGAATCGAGAGCGGCATCAGGAAGGTCGTGAGCAGGATCAGAAAGAGCGAGATCCCGTCCACGCCTACGGCGTAGTGAATCCCCCAGCTCGGGATCCACGGCACGTCGACCTGCAGCTGCATCCCGCCAGCGGGCTGGAACACCCACCACAGCGGCACGGAGATCGCGAGCTCGAGCAGGCTCCCGGCGAGCGCGATGTGCTTCGCCCAACGCGCCGGCGCCGTGAGTACGCCGACGGCCGCGATCGCGGGCCAGGCGATGAGAGCCGTGAGGACGGTTTGGGCGTACATCGCTCAGCGCATCGCCCCGCCGACCACGAGCAATACCCCGATGACGAACAGCGCCACGTAGAACCCGACCTCACCCGTCTGCAGTCTGCTCCCGAGCCAACCGAGCGCCCGGGAGGCGGTGGCGCTGCCGTTGACCAGCAGGCCGTCCACCAGCCGGACGTCGATCGTCTGCCACAAGACCTCCCGCGCCAGCCATTGCACCGGGCGTACGATGACGGCGTCGTAGATCTCGTCCACGTACCACTTCTTCCACAGCAGGCGCCCGAGGCCGGTCTCGGACGGCGCGAGCCGGGCCGGCACCAGCGTCTCCGGGTGGAGCTGCCGCACCGCCCCGACGATGCCGAGCGCCGCCACGACCACGGCGCCGCCCACGAGCATCCACTCGACGGCCTTGGAGAGCTCGACGACCGGGCGCATCCGGCCCGCGAGCGCGCTCACGGGCGCGAGCCAATGCTGCAGCGACGCCTTCCCATCCACGAGCTCGGGAAGGTTGAACGCGCCCCCGACGACGCTGAGCACGCCCAGCACGACCAGCGGCGCCGTCATCACCCATGGGGCTTCGTGCAGGTGCGTTCGCGCCTGGTCGCCCGTACGGTTCGGGCCGTGGAAGGTGTAGAGCATGAGTCGCGTCATGTAGAACGCCGTGAGCAAGGCCGCCGCGATACCCATCGCCCAGTACAGGAGCCAGACCGGCTCGGCCGTCCCGAGCGCAAACGCCGCGCCGAGGATCTCGTCCTTCGAGAAGAATCCGGAGAGCGGCGGGATGCCGGCGATCGCCAGGGTCGCGATCCACATGAGGGTGGCGGTCCAGGGGAGATAGCGTCTCAGCCCGCCCATATTCCGCATGTCCTGCGCGTCGTCGTGGGCGTGGGTGGCGTCGTACGCGTGGTGCATGGCGTGGATCACGCTGCCGGAGCCCAGGAACAGCAGCGCCTTGAAGAACGCGTGCGTCACCAGATGGAAGATCCCGGCGGCGTACGCGCCCGTCCCGACGCCCAGGAACATGTAGCCGAGCTGGGAGATCGTGGAATACGCCAGCACGCGCTTGATGTCCCACTGCTTCAGGGCGATGGTGGCGGCGAACAGCGCGGTGAGGGCGCCGACGCCGGCGACCGTGGCGCTGCCGAGCGGCGACAACGCGAACAGCACGTTGCAGCGCGCCACGAGATAGACGCCCGCCGTCACCATCGTCGCCGCGTGGATCAGGGCCGACACCGGCGTCGGGCCCTGCATCGCGTCCGGCAACCACGTGAAGAGGGGGATCTGCGCCGACTTTCCCGTGCAGCCGAGGAACAGAAACAGCGTGATGGCGGTGACGGTGGCGCCCCCCGGTGTGAACGCCGCTGCGGCCCGCCCGAACACCGGTCCGAAATCGAGCGAGCCGGTCGCCCGAAAGATCAGGAACATCGCGATCAGGAAGCCGACGTCGCCGATCCGGTTCACGATGAACGCCTTCTTGCCGGCATCGGCGTTGATCTGCTCGTTGAACCAGAAGCCGATGAGGAGGTAGGAGCACAGCCCCACCCCTTCCCACCCCACGAACATCACGGGGAAGCTCGCGCCGAGCACGAGCATCAGCATGAAGAACACGAACAAATTGAGGTACGCGAAGTAGCGCGCGTAGCCGGCGTCCTCGTGCATGTAGCCGACGCTGAAGACATGGATCAACGCGCCGACCCCGGTCACGACCAGCACCATCACGGCGGAGAGCTGGTCGAACTGCAGGGCAAAGTCGATCCGCAGGTCGCCGACCGGCATCCACTCCCAGTAACGGAACACGAGGGGCGCGGCCGGATGCAGGCCGGCGAATCCGGCCACCGCGGCCACCGCCGCGGCGCACGCCAGCACGAGCACGCCTACGCCGATTGCGGAGACGGCGGTCTTGGCGTGCGGGCGCCACAGTGCCAGGGCGCCGTTCAGGAGGAAGCCCAGCAGCGGCAGCGCGGGAACCACCCAGAGGGCACCCAGCAGGGAGCTCGGCATCACCCCTTGAGCAGGTTGATGTTCTGGAGGTCCACCGTTCCCCGGTGACGGAAGATCGCCAGGATGATCGCGAGACCCACCGCCGCCTCAGCGGCGGCGACCGCCATTACGAAGAAGACGAAGATCTGGCCGGCGACGCCGATGCTCTGGGCCAGGGCGACGAATGTGAGATTCACGGCGTTCAGCATCAGCTCGACGCACATGAAGATCACGATGGCGTTGCGGCGCAGCAGCACGCCGAAGACGCCGAGGGTGAAGAGCGCGGCGGACACGCCGAGGGCCGGTCCGAGCAGCATTCAGAGCCTCCGCTTGGCCAGGACCACCGCGCCGACGAGCGCGGCGAGGAGGAGGAGGCTGGTGATTTCGAACGGGATGAGGTACGTGTCGAACAACGGCCGGGCGACCGCGCCCACGAGTCCTTGCTCCTGCTGGAGGCGCGCCACGCTGCCGGGGGGGAGCTGGATCGACGCCGGGGGAGCGGCCTGGCGCAGGATCCACAGCTGGAACAGGAGCACACCGCCGAGCAGGAACGCGGTCCCGACGCCGACCGGGCCCTTCACGTCCATCGGACCGGGGTGGCCCAGGTTCAAGAGCATGATCACGAACAGAAACAGCACCATGATGGCGCCGGCGTAGACCAGGAGCTGCAGCACGGCGATGAACTGGGCGTCGAGCAGCACGAACAGGGCGGCCAGCGCGAACAGCGTCACCACGAGCCACAAGGCGCTCGCCACCGGGCTGCGCCGGGTGATGCAGCCGAGCGCGCTCGCCAGCGCGAGTCCGGCGAATGCCCAGAACAGGACCAGCGTTCCGGCCATGCGCTACTCGCCTTTGGGGTCTGAGGGGTCCCACAGCGTCGACACGGGATGCGTTTGAGCGCACAGCCGCTCCAGATCGTAGACGAACCGGTCGCGCGAGTACTCCGCGTTCTCGTAATGCACCCCAACATGGATCGCCTCCTCGGGGCACACCTCCTGGCAGTAGCCGCAGAACACGCAGCGAAACTCGTCGATCTCGTAGATCAGCGGGTAGCGGTTGCCGTGCTCGTCCTCTCCCGGGACGAGCTTGATGCAGTTCGCCGGACAGATCTGGGGACATAGGCCGCAGGCGACGCATTTGGCGCGCCCCTGCTCGTCGGTGAGCATGCGATGCGTCCCACGCCAGCGCGGTGAAAGCGTCCAGTCCTTGCTGCTCTTTTCCTCCGGGTATTGCATCGTCACCTTCGGCCGCCACAGGTGGCTGAAGGTGAGCGCCATGCCCTTGAGCGTGGCGCGCAGGTAGGAGGCCTGGCCCCCGGGGCGCTTCATCACCTTGATGCCGATCGCCATCAGGCCCGTTCCTCGGCCACCGAGCCGGCGACGATGCGGCCGCGATCGAGCACGAAGAACAGCGGGATCGCGAGCAGCACGTTCAGTCCGAACAGCGCGAGCGCGAACCGTGTGCCGTACGTCCAGCCCAGCTGCTCGTGCAGGATCCAGATCGCGGTGGCGATCACCGTGACGTACGCGAGGGCCAGCGGCAGCATCACCTTCCACCCCAGCGCCATCAGCTGGTCATAGCGGAAGCGCGGCAGGGTCCACCGCACCCAGATGTACACAAAGAGGAAGCCGATGACCTTGAGAGAGAACATCCCCAGTGTCAGGACGGTCTTGAGTGGCGACCACGGGGGCGTGTTGTCCCAATGCGTGAAAGGGATATCCCACCCGCCGAAGAAGAGGGTGGTCATGAGCGCCGACGCGGTCACCATGTTCGAGTACTCCGCGATGTAGAACATCGAGAACTTCATGGCGCTGTACTCGGTGTGATACCCGGCGATCAGCTCGCCCTCGGCTTCGGGGAGGTCGAACGGCAGCCGGTTCGTCTCGGCGAACGCCGCGACGATAAAGAGGAAGTATGCGAGCGACAGCGGGAACACGAACCAGATGGACTGCGCCTGACGCGCCACCACCTCGGACAGCGTGACGTTGCCCGCGAGCAGCAGCACCGCCACGGTGCTCATGCCCATGGCGATCTCGTAGGAGATCATCTGGGCCGAGGCGCGCAGGCCCCCGAGCAGCGAGTACTTGTTGTTCGACGCCCAACCCGCCAGCACGATGCCATACACTCCGAGCGAGCCGAACGCGAGGATGTAGAGGAAGCCGACCGGCAGGTTCGCCACCACCATCTCTACGTCGCCCCAGGGCGTCGGCAGCGGCGTCGCGAACGGGATCACGGCGAACGTGAGGAGCGCCGGCACGAAGGACATGGCCGGCGCGAGCAGGAACAAGACCTTGTCGGCCTGCGCCGGCAGCGTCTCTTCCTTGAGCAGGTTCTTGAGCCCGTCCGCGGCCGGCTGCAGCAGTCCCTGAGGCCCCACGCGGTTCGGTCCCAGGCGATCCTGCATCCAGGCACAGATGCGTCGCTCCGCGAGCGTCAGCAGGGCCACGCCGACCATGATCACCGTGAACACGACGATGATCTTGATGACCGAGGACACCAGGAAGAACGTCACGCCGTTGCTCCGGCCCCGACGCCGGCGTTGATCGGCTTGCCGAGCGCGCCGAGGCTCGCATAGCTCAGCCCGGCGAACGGGCCCACCGAGCGAGCGAGCCGGTCGAACGCCGCGTCGGGCCCTGCCAGGGACTCGCCCCGGCCCAGGGCCGCCAGCAGCTCGGCGAGCACCCACCACGCCGGCCGGGCCATCCCAGGCGCGGGCTTCGCCTGGAAATAGCGCTGCACCCGCCCATCCCGGTTCACGAAGGTGCCCTCCTCCTCCGCCACGTTCGCGATCGGCAGCACCACCTCGGCGTCACGTGCGCCCTCCGGGAGGGCCGTGCCGAGATAGATGAGCGCGCCCGCGGTCCGGATCGTGACCTCCGGCTCGTCGAGCACGAGCACGACGGCGGCCGATTCCGCCGCCTTGAGGGCCGCCGCGTAGTCACGGCCGTAGCCGAGCAGCTCGGCTGCCGTCCCGTTCGGGGCCCGCTCCGGCCGCAGCGCCAGGTTCGGGACGCCCGCCAGCGGCGCCGCTTCGCCCATCACAATCTGCACGGCGCCCGTCCAATCGAGTCCCGCGCACAGCTCGCGTGTCAGGAACAGCGCCTCGGTCGACATCTTGGGGGACGCGAGCACCACCGCCCTGCCCCCCGCGCCCCGCAGCACCCTGGCCGTCCGCTGCAGCGCTTCGTCCCAGTCCACGGCCTGGAGCTCTCCGGCTCCCCGCTTCACCAGCGGCGCCTCGACGCGGTCGCCTCGGTTCATCCAGCGGTAGCTCATGCGGCCGTGGTCGCAGATGAAATAGCGGTTGACTAGGAGGTTGGGGCGCGGGCGCACCCGCACGACGACGTTGTCGCGCGTGTCGAGGGTGATGTTGCACCCCTGCGAGCATCCCGTACAGACGGAGGCGGTCTTGTCGAGCTCCCAGGCGCGTGCCTTGTGCAGGAAATCCTTGGAGAGGAGCGAGCCGACCGGGCACAGATCGACGACGTTGCCGGCCCACGGATGGTCGAGCCGCGCCTCGGAATGGATCCCGATGTAGGCCCGGTCGCCCCGCTCGGAGACATTGAGCACGGGCTCCTGGGCCACGTCTTCCATGAAGCGCACGCAGCGGGTACACAGAATGCAGCGGTTCGGTACGTACAGCACGTCGGGGCCGAAGTCCTCGACCGGATTGAAGCGCTTGGCATAGTCCGGGCTGTAGCGCGTCGCCGAGCGGCCTTCCTGAAAGGTGAAATCCTGTAATTCGCATTCGCCCGCTTGATCGCAGATCGGGCAATCGAGTGGGTGGTTGATCAGCAGCAGCTCGAGCACGCCCATCCGTGCGCTCTTCGCCTGCTCGGACTGGGTGTGCACCACCATGCCCTCGGCGACCTGCGTGGCACAGGCGATCTGCAGCTTCGGGGCCTTCTCGACCTCCACGAGACACATGCGGCACAGGCCGGCGACCGGGAGCCCCGGATGGTAGCAGTAGTGCGGAACGAGCACCCCCCCCTGCTTCGCGGCCTCGATGAGGAGCGTCCCGGGAGGCACGCTCACCGGCATGCCGTCGATGATCAGATTGACTGCGCCGTCAGCCATCGGCCGTCAGCCCTTCACGCTACCATCACGGGGCGCCGCCGGCCCGCGATGTAGTCTTCGAACTCGCTCCGGAACTTCTTGATTCCGGAGACGACGGGAGCGGCGCACGAGTCCGACAGCACGCAGATGGTCTTGCCCGTCATGTTCTCCGCGAGGTCGAGCAACAGGTCCAGGTCCGTCGTCTTCCCCTGGCCCGCGAGGATCCGCTCGAGGATCTTGGTGGTCCAGGCGGTGCCTTCGCGGCATTGGGTGCACTGGGCGCACGACTCGTGGGCGTAGAAGCGGGCGAGCCGCATGATCTGGTAGACCATGTCGGCCGAATCATCGAACACGATCACGCCTCCCGACCCCAGCATGGTGCCCCGCTCGACGGCCCCCTCGTAGTCGAGCAGGCAGGCCTCGGTCTCTTCGCGATTCAGAATCGGCACCGACGATCCACCGGGGATGCAGGCTTTGAGGGTGCGGCCGGGCCGCATCCCGCCGCACAGCTGGTACACCAGGTCCTGGAGCGGGAACCCCATCGTCAGCTCGTAGTTGCCCGGCTGCTGGATGTGCCCGCACACCGAGAACAGCTTGGTCCCCGTGCTCTTCGGGTTGGAGAGGGACATCTTCTTGTACCACGCCGGGCCGTTCGTGACGATGGGAGGCACGGCGGCGAGCGTCTCGACGTTGTTGATCGTCGTCGGCATCCCGAACACGCCGAACGCCGCGGGAAACGGGGGCTTGATGCGCGGGTTCCCGCGCTTGCCCTCGATCGAGTTCATCAGCGCCGTCTCTTCGCCGCAGATGTAGGCGCCGGCGCCGCGGTGCAGGTGGATTTTCACGTCGCCGAAGGCGCCGGCGGCGGTCGCGTCGGCGAGCGCCTGCTCCATGATGGCGTACGGCTCGGTGAATTCACCCCGGATGTAGACGTACGCGACCTCCGCCTGGATCGCCCGCATCGCGATCGCGGTGCCCTCGAGCAGGGCGTGCGGCGTCCACCGCATGATCTCGCGGTCTTTGAACGTCCCCGGCTCGGACTCGTCGGCGTTGACGCACAGGTAGTGCGGTTTCTTCTTTTCCTTGGGCATGAAGGACCACTTGAGTCCCGTCGGGAACCCCGCCCCGCCGCGCCCGCGCAGCCCCGACTCCTTCACCAAGTCGGTGATCGCGGCGGGTGTCATCGTCTGCGCCTGCCGCCACGCTTCGTAACCGCCGCGCTTGACCCATCCTTTGTAGGTCCGCGCCTCGGGGTCGCCAAAGTACTTGGAGAGGAGCACCGTTTCGCGAGCGTGCGGCTTGTGGGGGTAGCCCATCACGATTCCCCGATTGCGGATTGCGGATTGCGGATTTGGCGTGCAGGGCTTCGAGGGGCCAAACGAGCCAATCCGCAATCCGCAATCGCAAATCCGCAATTCCTGCTCATTGATACTTCCTCACCAGCTCCGCCACTCTCTCTGGCGTCACGCTCTCGATGAAGTCGTCGTCGATCAGCACCGGGGTCGCAAACCCGCACGCCCCTAGGCACTCCACTTCGATTACCGTCCACTTGCCGTCGGGGCTCGTGGCGCCGAGCTCCTTCGCGCCAGTGGCCTGGAGCAGCGCGTGCACCACATCTTCGGCTCCACAGATGTTGCAGGGCGAGGTCGTGCACACCTGCACGAAGTGCTGTCCCACCGGGTGCTGGTGGTACATGGTGTAGAACGTCACCACGCCCTTGACGTAGGCGGGCGTGAGTCCCAGCACGGCCGCTACTTCGGTCATGTTGCGGTCCGAAATCCAGCCGCGCTGCTGCTGCACCAGCCACAGGGCTGGGAGCAGCGCTCCCTGTTTGGTGGGATAGCGCTCGAGCAGCACCTGCAGCTTCTCGAGGACCTTCCCGGTGAATACCGTCTGATACTGTTCGGTCTCGGCGTCGTGGGTCGGGCGCGCGCTCACGCTCATCGGTCGACCTCGCCCATCACGATGTCCACGGATGCATTGATGGCGATCAGATCGGAGAGCAGGTGCCCTTCCGCCATCTTTGGCAGCGCCGCCAGGTTGATGAACGACGGCGGCCGGATCCGCCAGCGCACCGGCTTCGCGGTGCCGTCGGAGACGAGGTAGGTGCCCAGCTCCCCTTTCGGGTTCTCGATCCCAACGTACGCCTCGCCCACCGGGGCCTTCACGCCTTCCATGACCTGCTTGAAGTGGTAGATCATCGCTTCCATGTCGCTCATGGCGCGCGACTTGGGGGGCAGAATCATGCGGGGGTCCGCCACATTCACCGGGCCGTCGGCGAGCCGCTCGAGCGCCTGCCGCAGGATGCGGTTCGACTGGTGGCACTCCTCCAGCCGCACCAGGTAGCGGTCGTAGACGTCGCCGTGCTCGCCCACGGGCACATCGAACTCGTAGCTGTCGTAGTCGAGGTACGGCTGGTCGCGGCGCACGTCGTACGGGACGCCGCTGGCGCGCAACATCGGCCCGGACAGGGAGTAGTTGATCGCTTCCTGCGCCGTCATCACGCCGACCCCCTGGGTGCGGCCGACCCAGACGGCGTTGCGCGTGAGCACGCGGTCGATCTCGTACAGCGTCTTGGGATAGGTGTCGATGAACTGCCGCAACCCCGCGACGAAATCATCGGTGATATCGGCCATCATGCCCCCGACCCGCGTGACGCTCGTCGTGAGTCGGGCCCCGGTCCACATCTCCTGCAGGTTGTAGATGCGCTCCCGCTCCTGGAAGGCCCACAAGAACGGCGTGAACGCGCCCAGGTCGATCGACGTCGTGCCGAGCCACACCATGTGCGAGATGATGCGGCTCATCTCGCACGCGATCACCCGCAGCACGGTGCAGCGCGGCGTGATCTCGATCCCCATCAGCTTCTCGGCCGCGAGCGCGAACCCGACGTTGTTCGCCATGGGTGAGAGGTAGTCGGTGCGGTCGGTGAGCGGGATGATCTGGTTGTAGTGGCGGTACTCGCCGAGCTTTTCGAATCCGGAGTGCAGGTAGCCGACGTGGGGGATGACCCGGACCACGGTCTCGCCATCGAGCTCGACCACGAGGCGCAGCACGCCGTGCGTCGCCGGGTGTTGCGGCCCGATGTTGATCAGCATGTGCTCGCCGGCGTCGGGCTCCCCGTACTGCTCCAGCGGGCCCACTCCCGCCGCGAGCGGGATGCGCGCCGGGCGGCCCTGCGGGTCCAGCCCCGGGGTCGCGAGCTCGACGGCGATGGTCCGCTTGCTCATTCGGAGTACGGGATCTTGTCGCGCTCGCCGCGACGCAATCGCTCCCGCATGTCGGGCGGGAGCTCGTCGTGCGCCTCCGCGATCGACAGCTCCTCCATCGAGTAGTGCGCCTCGGGGTTGGCGTTGAGCGCCTGGCGCACCTGCTCCGCCCGGCTGAAGCGACCGCGCAGCGGGAAATCCTTCCGCAGCGGGTAGCCCTCGGCGTACGTCTCCCACATCAGGATGCGCCGCAGGTCCGGGTGGCCACGGAACGTGACGCCGAACATGTCGTAGACTTCGCGCTCTAGCCAGTCGGCGCCCCGCCACAGCGGCACGACCGAGTCGATCGCCAGGTCGCCGCGCAGGTCGAGTTCGACCTTCACCCGCAGGTCCGTGCGGCGTGCGAGCGAGCGCAGGTTGTACACGACCTCGAGCGGTCGCTCCCGGTCGCGGTACTCTACGGCGGTGACGTCGACCAGATAGTCGTACTGCTGCCCGGGCGTGTCGCGCAGCCAAGCCATCACGGCGAGCAGCGCCGCGCGGTCCACATACACGATCGTGTCCCCGCACGACTCCGCCGCGCGGGCGATCGCGCCGCCGAAGGTCGCGCGCAGGGCGTCTGCGGAGGGGTTCACCCCGAGCGAAACTGGTGGATGGAGTTCCCGAACGGCTCGGAGATCTCGTCGATCTGCTCGGGCGGGAGTCGCAGGCCACGCTCGTCGAGCGGCTGCTCGTCGCGCCGTGGGGCACGGTCGAACAGCGATTCTCCCTTGATTTTCTTGTGCAACAACAGGATGCCGTACAGCAGCCCCTCGGGGCGCGGCGGACACCCCGGCACGTAGACATCCACCGGGACGATGGTGTCGATCCCCTGCACCATCGCGTAGTTGTCGAAGATGCCGCCCGTCGACGCGCACGCGCCCATTGAGATCACCCACTTGGGCTGCGGCATCTGGTCGTAGATCCGCCGGATCACGGGAGCGAGCTTGAACGGCAGGCGCCCCGCGCAGATGAGGACGTCTGCCTGGCGCGGGCTGAAGGCTTGACGCTCCATGCCGAAGCGGGCGAAGTCGTAGCGCGACGCCGCCGTCGCCATGAACTCGATGGCGCAGCACGCCGTGCCGAACGGCATCGGCCACAACGAGTTCGCCCGGGACGAGTTCACCGCCCAGTCGATCAGATCCTGCGCCTTCGCGAGCAGGTAGTTCGGGCTTTGGCCGGAAACTGCTTTCGTCTCGAGAACGCGCTTCATCTACGCCTCAATCCCACTGTAACGCCCCCCGCTTCCACACATAGACGTAGCCCACCGCGAGGATGAGCATGAACACCAGCATCTCCACGAGCAGAAACCCCATCCCCGGGCCCCCCGCGCCGAAGTAAATCGCGCCCCACGGGATCAGGAACACCGTCTCGAGGTCGAAGATGATGAACAGCATCGCGACGAGGTAGAACTTCACCGAGAAGCGCTCGTGGGCGCTGCCGAGCGGCGGCATGCCGCTCTCGTAAGGCGCGTCTTTGACGACGGTGGGCTTGCGCGGGGCGACGAGATGCGATAACCCGATCAGCAACGCCGCGTTGAAAGCGACGAACGCGAGGAGGAGAAGGAAGGCGAGGTAGGGCTGGGTCATGAGTTCGTGAAAAAATTCACTTGATCGGCCGAAACGTATTCTCGCGCGCCGACGTTGTCAACCGAATCGAGTGGCGTAAGTGTCGACGGCGCCGATATATTGGCCCGCCATGTCCATTAAGTCCGACCGCTGGATCCGGCGCATGGCGCGCGAGCGAGGCATGATCGATCCCTTCGCCGAGAACCAGGCCCGCGCCGGCGTGATCTCCTACGGCGTGTCGTCCTACGGCTACGACATGCGGGTCGCGCCCGAGTTCAAGATCTTCACCAACGCCCTGTCCGCCGTGGTCGATCCCAAGAGCTTCGATCCGAAATCGTTCGTCGAGTTCACGGGCGACGTGTGCATCGTGCCGCCCAACTCGTTCGCCCTGGCGCGCTCGGTCGAATACTTCCGCATCCCCCGGAACGTGCTGACGATCTGCGTGGGAAAGAGCACGTACGCGCGTTGCGGCATCATCACCAACGTCACCCCGTTCGAACCAGAGTGGGAAGGATTCGTCACGCTCGAGATCTCGAACACGACCCCCCTCCCCGCTAAGATCTACGCCAACGAGGGCATCGCGCAGGTGCTGTTCTTCACGGCGGATGAGGGCGACGAGTGCGAGGTGAGCTATGCAGACAAGAAAGGCAAGTATCAGGCGCAACAGGGGATCACGCTGCCGAAACTGTGACACCCCCTCACGCTGGGCGCGGTCCCTCGCGAGGCACCACGCCCAGCAGCGTGACCGCGGCGGTGGCGGCGGCCAGGATGACGATGTCCGGCTTCCACCCCAACTCGGTAGCGGGGACGGCCATCTGCACCAGGTACATCGCGAAGTCGAACACCCCCACGAGCAGACCCAACAGGACCGTGCGCTGCAGCGAGCGGCCGAACTGGGCCAGTACGCTCCCCGTCACCAGCGCCACCGCTCCCTGCCCCGCCGCGATCGCCAAGGCCGTGACGGCGTCGCCGACGAGGGTGAAGATCAGTCCCGACCGCGTGGGGATATAGCTGAACAACCAGGTGTGCAGCCCGGCGATCACGAGTCCGGCCACGGCGGCGCACATGGTCGCCCAGATGGCGTAGTAGATCACGACTTTCATCCGGTCTCCGGTATCGGTTGCCATGGTGCGAGCCTCTCGAGGTGCCCCCAATCTGCGCCCGGCCGGGACGAGGCGCCAGCGCGGCGCCGGGTGACGTGCGACCGGTGCGTGAATCGGCGACGGGTTATGTTATTGCCTGACTCTCGCCGGGGCGCTCCCGTGCGATACAGACCGAGAATGGCCGGTTGCGCGCAACCGGTACGCAGGTCGTGAAGCGCGTCGTGAGCCTCCGCGCGACTCTGCTGCTGATGACGCTCGCGGCGGGGGTCTATGCAGGGGTCCTGCCCCTCTACCTCTTCGTGCGCGCACGCGCCGCGGCGTTGGCGCTCGGCAAGGGAACGGCCGCCCTCGTGGTCCTGCAGGACGACCTGGCGCGCCGCAACAGCGGGCTGCGCCATGCGGCGGCGCTCGTGCGACAGCTCGTCCCATCGCGCACCCGTCCGGCTCCAGGCTCCCTCGACAGCATTCGTCTCTTCATCGCGGCCGCGAGCGCCCCGGCGTCCGGGCAGTCGTACGGGACGGTTCCTGCGGCGCTGCGCGCGCCGCTGGGGCGGGCCGAAGAGGCGTTGTCCCGGGTGGCGAGCGCGCTCGCCGCAGAGCTCGCGTTGCTGGAGCGAGGCGGTGACCGGTCAGGGGACGCCCGGCGGATCCGCACGCTCGACAGCCTCACACAGATCGCCGACGAGCGAATGCTCGTCGCGGGTCAGCAGGCGCGTCGCGACCTGCTGGATCGACAACAGGCGCTCCAGCTGGCGGCGGGCGAGGTGCTGCGCGACGCGATCCTCTGGCTCGCCCTCGGCGCAGTAGGCGTGGTTCCCGCAGTCTACCTCGTGCGCCGACGCGTGTGGCGGCCGCTCGCGGAGCTCGAGGCCGGGCTCGCCCGCGTCGCCGAAGGCGACCTGACGACGGGCGTGCCGGTTCGCGGCAGCGACGAGCTGGCCAGGCTGGCGCAGCACTTCAACGAAATGACGCGGGTGCTGCGGGATCGCGCGGAGGAGCAGGGCCGCTTCGCCGCCGCCGGGGAGCTGCTCGCCGGCGTGGCCCACGAGGTCAACAACCCGCTCATGGCCATCGCGGCGCACGCGGAGAACAGCATCGCCGATCCCGCCCTTGCCGAGCCGCAACGCGCCGAGATGCTCCAGATCCTCCGTCAGGCGCGTCGCGCCGCCAAGCTGCTGCGTGGCTTGCTGCGGTTCGTGCGGGTCACGGACCAGGAGGTCACGCGCGTCAACCTGAACGACGCGGTGCGAGGCGCGATGGACCTCGTGTCCTACCGGTTCGTGCTCGACGAGATCACGGTGGGCGGGCGCTTGGATCCGGGGCTGGTCGCCGTCGAAGGCGACGCGATCAAGTTGGAGCAGGTGGTCGTGAATCTCCTGTCCAACGCGATCGATGCCCTGCGTGCGATCAGCCCCCCCCGCGAGCTCACCGTGGATACGTGGTGCGAGGGGGCCCGCGTGTCGGTCGCCGTCGAGGACAATGCGCGCGGCGTCGCCGCGGAGATGGTGCCGCGGCTGTTCCGGCCGTTCGCGACGACCAAGGCGCGCCGCGGCACGGGGCTCGGACTCTACATTTCGCGTCAGATCGCCCGAGCGGCGGGCGGCGACTTGGCGCTCGAGTCCCGTCCGGGAAAGGGGGCGCGCTTCGTGCTCTCGCTCCCCGCAGCCGCCGCTCTCCCGGTCGCCTCCCCTGCCCCCCCTGCACCCCCCGCTCCGAGCGCTGTCCGGCCGGGTGCCGTGCCGCATCCCGTCGCGTCGCTGGCGGGCCTGCACGTGCTCATCGTGGACGACGAGGAGGCCGTGCGCCGCCCGATGGCCAGGTTCCTGAGCCGCCGGGGCGCGCGGGTGGACGAGGCGCAGGACGGGGCCGAGGCGTTGGAGCGGTTGAACGGCGCGGGGGGGGAGGCCGACGTGATCGTCGCCGACCTCCGGATGCCGCGGATGGGTGGAGTGGAGCTATTCGCCACACTGGAAGACACCCGGCCGGCGCTCGCCTCGCGCGTCTTGTTTCTGTCGGGCGACATCTCGCAGCTCGCCGAGCCGGGAAACACGCCGGTGCCGCGGGAACGGGTGCTCGTGAAGCCGGTCGAGCTGGCGGAGCTGGAGCGGCGTATCCTGGAGTTCATCCGGGCGCGGGAGAGCGAGGGGGCCGGGTGAGCGTGACCGGTGCTGTAGCTGCCCGCCGGGCCGCGCGCTAAGATTTGGCATGCTGATCGTCGTCGTCTTGCTGGCAACGGTGGCGATGCGGGTCGCGATCGTCACGGTGGTGGTGTACCTGCTGCTGCCGCAAGGCAGGTTCTGCCCGCACTGCGGCGGTGAAATGACGGCGATCCGAAACCGGTTCTTCGACCGGGTCGTCTCCGCGCTGGAGCGCCGCTGGTGCGTGGAGTGTGGGTGGGACGGCATCGTGCGCCGCGTCCGCGCGGCGTCACGGCGCCGCGCCGCGCGGCGGCCCCTCATTCCTTCGTGATCAGTCGCGCGGCCCGCTCGTAGAAGAAGTAGTCCCACGCCCAGTTCATCAGCACGAACAGCTTGTTCCGGAACCCGATGAGCTGGATGATGTGCACGATCAACCAGACGACCCAGGCCGCGAATCCCTTGAACGCGACTCCGCCGAGGTAGGCGACCGCGGCGTTGCGGCCGATCGTGGCGAGCGAGCCGGGATCCTTGTAGCGGAACGCGAGCGGCGCCTCGTCGCGCAAGCGGCGCGCGATGTTCGCGACCGCCGTGTCGGCCATCTGAATAGCGACGGGTGCCATCATCGGCAGCGGGGTCCCGTCGTGCTCGAGATACGCGGCGTCCCCGATGACGTACACCTCCGGATGGCCGGGCGCCTGCAGCTCCGGCGTCACCGTCACTCTCCCCTGCCGTGCCGTCGTCAGCCCGAGCGTCGCCGTGAGCGAAACGGCCTTCGCGCCCGCGGCCCAGATGAGCGTGCGCGCGGGAATCACTTCTCCGCCCTTCAAGGTGACCCGCGCGCCGTCGAAGTCTAGGACGGCGGCGCCGAACCGGACTTCCACGTGTTTCTTGCGCCACAAGGTCTCGGCCGCGGCTTCACTCAAGCGATCCGGCATCGCGGCGAGCAGCCGGTCGGAGGCCTCGAGCAGCAGCACGCGCACGTCCTTGATGTTCAGGCGCGGGTAGTCCTTGACGAGCACCAGCCGGATCAGCTCGGACAGCGCCCCCGCCATCTCCACGCCCGTCGGGCCGCCGCCCACCACCACGAAGGTGAGCAGCGCGCGCCGGCGCTCCGCGTCGGGCTCGAGCATGGCCTGCTCGAAGCACCGCAGCACGTGGTTGCGGATCGCCACCGCGTCGACCACGCCTTTCAGGCCAAAGCCGTGGCGCACGATGCTCTCCAGGCCGAAGTAGTTCGTTTCGCCGCCCAGGGCGAGGATCAGGAAGTCGTACGGGACCGGGCCGCGGTCGGTCGCGACCTGCCGGGTCGCGAAGTCGACGCCCGTGACTTCGACCATCCGGAACTCGAAGTTCGGCTGGCGGCGCAGGATGGCGCGCACCGGCTTGGCGATCTGCTCGGGCTCGAGGCCGGCCGTGGCGACCTGATAGAGGAGCGGCTGGAAGAGGTGGTAATTGTGCCGGTCGAGCAGCACCACGTCGACCGGGGCCTTGCGGAGCGCGCGGGCGGCCCGCAGGCCGCCGAAGCCCGCGCCGACGATGACGATGGTGGGTCGCACCCGGTCGCCGCGCTACTCGAGCACCACGGCGGTGCCGTAGCAGAGCACCTCGGTCGCCGAGGCGCGCGCCGCTACCTCCGAGGCGTCGAAGCTCATCCCGATCACTGCGTTGGCGCCCAACTGCTGGGCGTGCTCGATCATCAGGTCGTACGCCGTCTGCCGCGCCTGCTCGCACATTTCCGTGTAGGCGCCGATTTGGCCGCCGATGATGCTCTTCAGGCCGCCGAGGATGCCCTGGGTGATGGTCGGCGCCCGCACGGTAAGGCCCCGCACGACGCCCTTGTACTCGCGGATGCGGCGGCCCTGCACGTCGAACGTGGTCGAGACGACAATCGGCGATCGCATGGCCATGGGGCGCTCCTGGTGGTTGGTTGACAGCTGGAGTTTACGCCGCGCCCGCACGTCGCCGCGACACCGAGTCTCGCGCGTTCACCGAGGCTACCCAGTGAGTTTCCGCCACAGCGCCGCTAGCGGATCGTAGTTCGCGTCCACCACCCGCTCCTTGAGCGGGATGATCGCGTTGTCCGTGATTGTGATCGACTCGGGACAGACCTCGGTGCAGCACTTGGTGATGTTGCAGTAGCCGATTCCCCCCGATTCGCGGAGATAGGACCGGCGGTCCTCCTCGTCGAGCGGGTGCATCTCGTACACCGCGGCGCGCACCAGAAAGGCGGGGCCCATGAACTCGGCGTGCTTTTCGTGCGCGCGCAGCACGTGACACACGTCCTGGCACAGGAAGCACTCGATGCACTTGCGGAATTCCTGGGGCCGCTCGACCTCGTACTGGTACATCCGCCAGGTGCCGTCCGGTGCGTCGGGCGCGCGCGGCTGGAAGGCGGGGATCCGCTTGTTGACCTCGTAGTTCCACGACACGTCGGTCACGAGGTCCTTGATCACGGGGAATGCTTTCATCGGCGTGACCGTGATCGTCTCGCCGGCCTGATAGTCCGACATCCGCGTCATGCACATCAGCCGCGGCTTGCCGTTGATTTCGGCGGAGCATGACCCGCATTTCCCCGCCTTGCAGTTCCAGCGGACGGCGAGGTCGGGCGCCTGCTCGGCTTGAATGGCGTGTACCGCATCCAGCACTACCATTCCCTCCGCCGCGGCGACCTGATACTCCTTCAGCTCGCCATGCTCCCGCGTGCCGCGGAACAGCCGCAAGCGGCGCTGCTCAGCCACGGTCAGCTCCCTTCTTTAATGAGCTTCATCAAGTCCGCCGGGAGCGGCGGCTGCGCCTCGCGTCGTACGATCATGCGGTCCCCTTCCTTCTTAATGACGATCTGCTCGCGTACCTGACGCTCGTCGGAGTCCGGATAATCGCTCCGGGTGTGCGCACCCCGGCTCTCGGTCCGCTCCAACGCGGCGCGCGCGGTCGCTTCCGATACAATCAGGAGGGAGCGCAGGTCGATCGCCGTGTGCCAGCCGGGATTGTACTCGCGGCTCCCGGTGATCCCCGATTTCCGAGCGCGTCCTTTCAAGTTCTCGAGCTCGGCCAGCGCGGTCTCGAGGCCGCTCTTGTCGCGGATGATCCCGGCGTTGCGCTGCATGACGGTCTGGAGCGCGGACTGCACGGCAAACGGATTCTCCCCGTTCGCGTTCTCGAAGGGCGCGAGCGCGGCGCGCATCGTCGCCTCGATCTCGGCGTCCGGAATGCCGGGGGCGCCACCGCGCTTCCCGGCGGCGTACAGCCCTGCCCGCCGTCCAAACACGAGCAGATCGCTCAGGGAATTGCCGCCGAGCCGGTTGGCGCCGTGCATCCCGCCTCCCACTTCTCCAACCGCAAAGAGCCCGGAGATTGTGGCCTCTTGTGTTTCCGCATCCACCTTGACCCCTCCCATCATGTAATGGGTCGTCGGCCCGATCTCCATGGGTTCTTTGGTAATGTCGACCTGGGCGAGCTCCTTGAACTGGTGGTACATGCTCGGGAGCTTTTGCTTGATGTAGTCGGGAGCCTGCTTCGAGGCGATGTCGAGAAAGACGCCGCCGTGGGGACTGCCTCGCCCTTCGGCGATCTCCCGGGTGATCGCCTTCGCTACCACGTCGCGCGTCAACAGCTCAGGGGGGCGGCGGTTCTTCTTCCGTTCGCCTTTCACCCAAGCGTCGGCCTCCGCCTCCGTCTCGGCGAAATCGCCCTTGAACATGTCGGGCATGTAGCGGAACATGAACCGCTCGCCGGCCGCGTTCTTGAGGACGCCGCCTTCGCCGCGCACGCCTTCGGTCACCAGAATCCCGCGCACGCTGGGCGGCCAGACCATCCCGGTGGGATGGAACTGCACGAATTCCATATCGATCAGCTCGGCGCCGGCCTCGTAGGCGAGGGCGTGCCCGTCGCCCGTGTACTCCCACGAATTGCTCGTGATCTGCCACGCTTTCCCGATGCCGCCCGTGGCCACCACAATCGCGCCGCTCTTGAACAGGACAAAACGGCCCGTTTCGCGGAAGTATCCGAGCGCCCCGGCGATCCGTCCGCCTACCGCGAACAGCCGCACAATGGTGCATTCCATGTGGACGTCGATTCCGGAGTGCACGGCTTTGTCCTGGAGGACGCGAATCATCTCCAGGCCGGTGCGGTCGCCGACGTGGGCCAAACGGCTGTAGGTATGACCTCCGAAGGGGCGCTGATTGATGCGGCCATCGGGCGTGCGATCGAACAGCGCACCCCACGCCTCGAGCTCGTTGATGCGGTCGGGGGCTTCCTGAGCGTGGATCTGGGCCATGCGCCAGTTGTTGTGCATCTTGCCGCCCCGCATCGTGTCGCGGAAATGCACGCGCCAGTTGTCTTCCCCCATCACGTTGCCGAGCGCCGCCGCGGCGCCCCCCTCGGCCATCACGGTGTGGGCTTTGCCGAGCAGCGATTTGCAGACCAGGGCGACTTTGGCTTTCTGCGCGCTCGCTTCGATGGCGGCACGCAGGCCGGCGCCGCCGGCGCCGATCACGACGACGTCGTAGTCGTGGGTCCGGATGTCGGTCACTACAGAATCCTGAGGTCGGTGATGATGCCGCTCGAGCAGAGCCGGATGTACACGTCCGTCAGGGCCACGGAGAAGAGCGAGCACCACGCCCACAGCATGTGATTCCGGTTGAGCACACTCACCGCGCGCCACAGCCGGTAACGCGCCGGCCCGCCGCGCGCGCACGAGAAGCAGTCTACGCTACCGCCCACCAGGTGCCGCAGCGAATGACAGCCGAAGGTATAGCTCGCGAGCAGGATCACGTTCACCGCCATCACCAGCGTCCCGATGCCGATGCCGAACTCGCGCGGGCCGGGCGGCATCGCGCCGTTCGCCGGCACGCCGTTCACAGGCCAACGGGTGGCGAGGAGCACGTCGTACGAGAGAATGAAGATGAACACGACCGCGGCGTACATGAAGAACCGGTGCACGTTCTGCAGGATGAAGGGGAACCTCGTCTCGCCCCGGTAACCGTGCCGCGGCTCGCCTACGGCGCACGCCACCGGGTCAAGGAAGAAGGCCCGGTAGTAGGCCTTGCGGTAGTAGTAGCACGTCAGCCGGAAGCCGAGCGGGAAGACCAGAATCAAGAACGCCGGCGACAGCGGCCACCAGGACGGTCGCAGCAACGGCGAATAGAAAGGCGAAAGGTACGGCCCCCACTCGTAGTGCGCCCCGGTCCACGCCGCCCAGGTGGCGTAGATGCCGAAGCTGCCGAGCACGAGCGCCGTGAGCGCCGGCGCTACCCACCAGGCATCGCGGCGCAGCGTCACGCCGAGGCCCTGCTCCTGGAGGTCTCGCACGGAAGGTGTCATGGGCATTCCCATTAGATTTTCACCGCCGCCATGGTCTCCTTCACTGCCTCCGCCGACTTCCGCAGGGCGGCCGCTTCTTCTGGAGTCAGCTTCACTTCGAGGATCTGCTCCAGCCCCCTCGCACCCAATTTACACGGCACGCCGCAGTACATCCCCGACAGCCCGTACTCACCCTGGAGCCACGCCGCGCACGGCAGCAGGCGTTTCTTGTCCCGCACGATGGCTTCGACCATCTGCGTGACCGCCGCCGACGGGGCGTAGTAGGCCGACCCGGTTTTCAAGAACGCAACGATCTCCGCCCCGCCGTTGCGGGTGCGGTCGACGATCTTGTCGAGCGTCGCCTTGTCCAGGAGCTGACTGACCGGGATGCCCGAGACGGTGGTATAGGAGACGAGCGGCACCATCGTGTCGCCGTGGCCGCCCAGCACCATCGCCTGGATATCCTCGACGGAGACGTCCAGCGCCTCGGCGAGGAAGGCGCGGTAGCGCGCCGTGTCGAGCACACCGGCCATGCCGATCACCCGCTCGCGCGCGAACCCTGTGACCTGCTTCGTCACCCAGCACATCACGTCGAGCGGGTTCGACACCACGACGACGATCGCCTGTGGGCAGTGCTGCTTGATCTGCTGCGAGACCTGCTTCACGATGTCGGCGTTAGTGCGGACCAGGTCGTCGCGGCTCATGCCGGGCTTGCGCGCGATCCCCGCCGTAACGACCACGAGCTCGCTCCCCGCCGCCGGGGCGTAGTCGTTGGCGCCGATCACGCGCGTGTCGAATCCTTCGATCGACGCCGACTCCCATTGGTCGAGGGCTTTGCCCTGGGGCACACCCTCGATCACGTCGACGAGGACGACGCGCCTGGCGAGCTCCTTTTCGGCCAGGCGTTGGGCGGTGGTGGCGCCGACGTTGCCGGCGCCGACGACCGTGATCTTCTCGAGCATGCGGGGATCCTGAGTTGACGAGACGGTGGTCAGCCGCCCCGGGTGTGCATCTCGCGATGTGGGTCGGCGCGCAGGGCCGCGATCGGGTACAGCGCACCGCGTGCCCGTACCGCCAGCCGCTCCTCGGCGCCACGGTCGGCGCGCTGCTGCCACGTGTCGCGCAGTAGCGCCGCGAGCTGGTCGTCGCTGGCGCCGGAGCGCAGTCGCTCCCGCAGATCCACGCCGTGCGCTGCATAGAGACACAAGAACCACGTGCCGTCGGCCGTGAGGCGGCTGCGATCGCACGCCCGACAGAACGGCGCGGTGGTCGACGCGATGATGCCGAACGTGGTCCCGTCCGCCAGGCGGAATCGCTCCGCGGGCGCGGGGGATCCCTGGTCGCCCTCAATCGGCTCGATCCGACCGTAGCGACCCGTCAACCGCTCGAGCATCTCCCGCTGCGATACGACCTGGTCCATCGACCAGCGGGTCGCGCCACCCACGTCCATGTACTCGATGAACCGGACCTCGGCACGATTCGCTCGGCCGAACTCGAGCAGGTCGGCAAGCTCGTCGTCGTTGAAGCCACGGATGACGACGCTGTTGAGCTTGAGGCGGTCGTAGCCCGCCGCGCGTGCCGCCGCGATCCCGGCCAGGACATCCCCGTGGCGCTCGCTCTTCGCGAACGTGAGCATGCGCGCGGCGCGCAACGTATCGAGGCTGACCGTGAGGCGCTTGAGTCCCGCTCGGTGCAGCGCCGCGGCGTGTTTCGCGAGCAGCAGCCCGTTCGTCGTCATCGCGAGGTCCGTGATGCGTGCGTCGCGCGCGATCAGGTCGACCAGCGTCGGCAGGTCGTGCCGCAGCAGCGGCTCCCCGCCGGTGAGCCGGATCTTGTGCACGCCCAGCCCGCCGAACACGCCGACCAGGCGCGCGATCTCCTCGAACGTGAGGATCGATTCCCGCGGCAGCCAGACGTACTCGTCCTCCGGCATGCAGTAGCGGCACCGCATGTTGCAGCGGTCGGTAACCGAGATCCGCAGACTGCCGAGCGGGCGGCCGAACGTGTCGCGCAGGACGGGATCAGACATGCGTCGGAAGGTCGGACGGGCGGACTGTGGGACGGCCGGACGGATCCACCCACGTCTCGCTCCCATCGGCCCGCAGTTCCTTCTTCCACACGGGCACGCGCCGCTTCACCTCTTCGATCACGTAGCGACACGCCTCGAACGCGTGCGCCCGGTGCGGCGCCGCAGCGACGATCGCGATGCTCGCCTCGCCCACTGGGATCAGCCCCAGCCGGTGCCGCACGGCGACCCGGGCTCCCGACCAGCGCTCCCCGACCTCCGTGACGATACGACCCAGCTCTCCCTCGACCATCTCCTCGTAGGCGGAGTACTCGATCGCGGTCACGCCGTGCTCATCCGGGCCGTCGCGCACGGTCCCGAGAAACACGCACGTGCCGCCGCACTCGGGCGACGAGACGGTGGCAAGCAGCTCGTCGAGAATGATGGGGGCGCGGGTGAGGTAGCTCACGGCTCGTTTACCCGCCTGCAATCGGCGGCAGCAGCGCTACTTCATCTCCATCTCCCACGCTGGCGTCGAGCTTGGCGTGATGCAAGTTGACCGCCGCGAGCGGGCGCTCGGGGATGGCGCGGGCGCCTGGAAGCTGCTCCCGGACGCGCCGCACCACGTCGCCGACTGTGGCGGGGAGCGACACGGCCACCGCGGCTTCGGCCCGCCCCACCAGCTCCGCATAGCGCGCGAAGAACCGCACCCGAATCGTACCGGACAGCGCTGGACGCTCCATGTCGCCTGAGAAGATAGCCGTCCTCACCCGCCCGTGGAACCGGTTGTGATCCCGCGCCACAGCTTCGTCTGTTTCGGCGTGGCGGCGGCCGCCGGCGTCAGGGTGAACGCCGTGCTACTGCGCTCGCGCACCTGGGTGGTGAGCGTCACGGTCTGACCGCCGCGTTGCGCGGTGATCGTGAGCGGCGCGCCCCCCTGGCCGCGGTACTGCTGTCGAAATTTCGACGCCCAGTCGCTGTCGGGCCGAGTCTCGACCTCCCCCACTCTCACGAGCTCGTCCCCAGCCGCGAGCCCTGCGGCCTCCGCGGCGCTCCCGGGGACGATGTCCCGCACCACCAGCTTCCCGTGTTCGTTCGGCTGAGCGTTGACGCCGAGGAACGGAACCGCCGTGGTCTTCCGCACGACAGCGATCGCGGCCTTCGGCAAGACGCTCTCATACGGCAGCGGCTCCCGGCCGTTGATGTAGCGCTGGTAGAAGCCGTCCGCGTCGGGCATGCCGAACTCCCGCAACAGCCCGAGCAGATCGGCGGTGCCGAAGCCCTTGTGCTTCTGGTAGAACCGGGTATACAACGCCCGCATCACGTCGTCCAGGCTGTTCTTGTTGTCCGTCGCATCACGGATCGAGACGTCGAGCAGCATCCCCGTGAGGGACCCCTTGGGATAGTAGAGCTGGGAGCTGTTGACGAAGACTTCGTTGATCCAGGTCGCCACGCTGCCGTCTTCCTCGCTCCACGGCTCCGCGGCCGACTCGACCTGCTGCATGTCCGACGCGGCGTTGCCCAAGAACTGCGCCGACGTCCACAGTCCGGAGCGGACATTGGTGAGGTCGGCGTAGTAGTCGGTCACCCCCTCCGACCACCACAACAACGGCGTGTATTGCTCGCCGTGATAGTCGTACGGCCACATCTCGGCGGGGCGGATCCGCTTGACGTTCCACAGGTGGAAATACTCGTGCGACATGAGCGGCACCATGAAGTCCCCGAAGCTGCCGGCCGCGTCCGCGAACGCGTTTTGCGGCATGATGTCGAACTGCGCCGCACTGTGCTCCAGGCCGCCGCCGAAGTTGATCGGCTCCCGGATGACGTTGAAGAACACCGTGTAGTGGTCGTACGGCGGTCCGCCCATCAGCCCGTTCTCGGTCTTCGCGATCCGCTCGACGTCGCCGCGCATGTTCCGGGCGACCGCGGCGCTGTAGGCGTCGGCCGGCCAGACGGCGAGCCGGATCCACCTTCCGTCGACCTGCACCGAGTCGAGGCTGTACTTGCCCACGAATGTTTCCGCGTCCACCAGTTCGTGATAGTCGGATGCGCTGTACGGGCCCGCGCCCGTTCCCGCCAGCGCGGTCGTCACCTGCCAGCCGGCGGGCAGGTTGAACTTGAGCTGCGCGGGCCGTTGCAGCTGCCCTTCTTCGTACAGAAACAGATTCGTGCCGAGGAACTGGCCGAACTCACCGCTGATGCGAGCGAGCGACAAGTCGACGGTATCGGCGAGGTAGTCGAATTCGACCGTCACGCGATCGCTCCGGCCGGTGGTGACGCGCCACGTGTCTTTGTCGAAGCGGTCCCAGAACAGCGCCTGGCCCGTGGGATTCTTCGCGCCGAAGTGCCGCACGTAGCGCGCGTAGTTCTGGATCTCGTACGCGCCGGGACTCCACGCCGGCAGCGACAGGTACAGCGTGTCGCGACCACGGGCGGGAAACTCGGCCTTCACGTGGAACAGCTTGGCGGCCGGGGACGGGACAGACACTTCGTAGTTGACGGTTTGCGCGGACAAGGGGACGGCGATGAGCAGGGCAACGAGCTGACGCACGTGGATGAGCTCCGCGAGTGGTGTGAGGGATCAGTACCCCGTGCAAAACAAAGCGGCCCAGACGGTTAGTCCGGGCCGCCGACTGCGGGTGAACCCTCGCGTCAGGGCGTCACCTTCTCGCTCGCCTCCGCGACCATCGCGCGCAACTCCTTGCTGGGCTTGAACACCGGGACGGGGCGCGCCGCGACTTCCACGGGGTCGCCGGTGCGCGGATTGCGGGCCATGCGGGTCTTGCGCTGCCGGATCTTGAACGTCCCAAACCCGCGTACCTCAATGTTATGCTGCTCCGCAAGCGCAGCTTTCACGGCGTCGAGAAATGAATCAACGACGCGCGCGCAGTCCTTCTTGGAAATCAGGGGACCAGCGGTGCGTGCGATCTGCGCGGTGACCTTCTCGACCAGATCGGCCTTCGTCATCCGTCCCCCTTGCAGGGCCCAAGGGCAGTCAAGACGAGGGGCCAACATACGGGCTTACCTATTGTGTGTCAAGAGCTTGGAGGAACTGCTGGAAGTGCCCCTGGGCGTCGTGCGGGCCGGGTGAGGCCTCCGGATGGTACTGCACCGCGAAGATGGGATACTCACGGTGCTTCACTCCTTCGACCGTACCGTCATTGAGGTTGAGATGGGTCACTTCAAGTGGCTTCGCGCCCGGGACGCCCCCGGTGTCGCCGCGCACCGCGAACCCGTGGTTCTGCGACGTTATAAGCACTTGTCCTGTCGCGAGATCGCGCACTGGATGGTTGCCCCCCCGATGCCCGTACGGCAGCTTCACCGTCCCACCGCCCAACGCGAGGCCGAGCAGTTGGTGGCCGAGACAGATCCCGAAGATCGGCAGCGTGCCGTCGGCTAGCTCGCGCAGCGTCGCGATCGCATAGGTGACCGCGGCCGGATCGCCGGGGCCGTTCGAGAGAAACAGACCGTCGGGCTCGAGCTCGCGCACTTGCGCCGCCGATGTGGCCGCCGGCACGACCGTCACGCGGCACCCATGCTGCAGGAACAGCCGCACGATGTTGCGCTTCATCCCGTAATCGTACGCGACGATGTGGCGGCGGGCGTCGGCCGGTCCTTCGCAGTATCGCTGCGCGATGGTCGCGTGCGTGGCGAGGTCGAGCCCGTCCATCGAGGGACTCGCGGCGAGCGCGGCGCGCACGTCGTCGCTCGGTTGCTCGCCCAGCGCGACCGCGCCGCGCATCGCGCCCTTGGAGCGAATGTGACGCGTGAGCTGGCGCGTGTCGACGTCCGCGATGATCGGCACCCGCGCCTCCGCCAACCAGTCGGCGAGCGCGCCCGTCGATCGCCAGTTGGACGGCTTGAGCGACAGCTCGCGCACCACCACACCGGCCACGCGCGGCCGGTCGGATTCGATGTCCTCGGGATTGATGCCGTAGTTGCCGATCATCGGGGCCGTCATCACCACGATCTGCCCGAGATACGACGGGTCGGTGAAGACCTCCTGGTAGCCCGACAGGTTCGTGGTGAAGACGACTTCGGCGTACGTCCGCTCGAACGGGATGGGCGCCGTTCCGGGGAACCAGGCGCCGTCTTCGAGCAGCACGTAGGCTGGGGAGGGCTCAGCGATCAGGAGGTCTCCGGCCGGACGACGGATTGGACGGCGGCGGGGCCGGTGGCGGCGCCTGCGGCGTGGATTGCAGCGGCAGCGGCGTGGGCAGCACCGGAGCCGGCGGCGGGGCGGTCGTGTCGATCACCGAGCGCGGGGCGCTGGTCTGCGCGGACATGATCGCGAGCACGAGCGACAGGAACAGAAAGGTCCCCGCCGACCACCAGGTGAGTTTGGTGAGCAGGGTCGTCGCCTGCCGCCCGCCCATGAACTGCTCGGTGCCGGCGCCGCCGCCGAGCGATGCGAGCCCGCCCCCCTGCCCCGCCTGCAGCAGGATGGCCGTCGTCAGCACCAGCGAGTCGAGGATGAGAACGCTGACCAGGAAGCCGTACATGCGCGCGGGCGGATAATAGCTACGCCGCGCCGGTTTGCACAAGCTCGGCCCAGCTCGCGGGATCGAGCGACGCACCGCCGACGAGCACGCCGTCGAGCTCCGGTTCGGCGAGCAACTCGGCGATGTTCTTGAGATTCACGCTGCCGCCGTACAGGACGCGGGCCTGCGCCACGCCGCGGGCGGCGAGCCAGCCGCGAATCTCGCGGTGCACTTGGGCGGCGTCCCGGGGCGTGGCATTCTTGCCGGTGCCGATCGCCCACACCGGCTCGTATGCCGTCGTGATTTGGCCGAGCTTGCTCGCATCCAGCCCGCCGAGCGCGCCCACGAGCTGCCGGGTCACGACGGCGAGCGTGTGCCCCGCCTCGCGCTCCGCGAGCGTTTCGCCGACGCACAATACGGGGGCGAGGCCCACCGCCAGGGCCGCGGCGACCTTCTTGCGCGTGTCTTCGTCGGTCTCGCCGAAGACGTGACGGCGCTCCGAGTGGCCCACGAGGGTCGCCCGGGCGCCGGCTTGGGCGACGAGCGGGCCGGAAACGGCGCCGGTGAAGGCCCCCTTGGGCTCCCAGTGGATGTCCTGCGCGCCCACGAGCAGGTCGGCGCGCTCGCGCGCCGCCTGCGCCGCCGCCTCCAGCGACACGGCGGGTGGGAAGAACCATACCTCGCACTGCTCGCGCGGGTGGTAGCGCGTGCGGAACGTCTTGAAGTAGGCACGCGCCTCGTCGGGCCCGATGTGCATCTTCCAGTTGGCGGCGAACCGGAGGGGGCGGCTCACGCGTCCTCGAGCGCCGCCACGCCGGGAAGCGGCTTGCCCTCCAAGAACTCGAGGGACGCGCCGCCGCCGGTCGAAACGTGGGTGAACGCGTCCTCCAGGCCGGCGACGGCGGCCGCCGAATCGCCGCCACCCACCACGGTGACGGCACCGCGTTTCCCCGCCTCGACCATGGCGTCCGCAACGCTGCGCGTGCCGGCGTCGAACGGCGGCGTCTCGAACACCCCCATGGGCCCGTTCCAGAAGATCGTCCGGGCTCCGACGATGCGGGCGCGGTAGTCGAGCCGGGTGGTCTCGTCGATGTCGAAGATGGCGAACCCGGCCGGGACGCGGTCGCTCGGGACCTCACGCCGCTCGGCGGCGCGCTCGAGGCTGGGCGCGACGACCGCGCCGCGCGGCAGGATCAGCTTCGCGCCCGCCTTGGCCAGGATGGCCTTGGCGAGGTCCTCCTTGTCGCGCTCCACCAGCGAGCCGCCCACGCCGAATCCGATGGCGAGGAAGAACGTGCTCGCCATCGCCCCGCCGATGAGGATCTGGTCCACCCGCGGCAACAGCGCTTCGATCACATCGATCTTGCCGGAGATCTTGGCGCCGCCCAGCACGGCGAGGAACGGTCGCCGCGGCTGGTCGAGCGCGTCGCCCAGGTAGCGCAGCTCCCGCTCCATCAGGAAGCCCGCGACGGCGGGTTTGAGCAGGTGCGCGACGGCTTCTGTGGAGGCGTGCGCGCGATGCGCCGAGCCGAACGCGTCGTTCACGTAGAGGTCGCCCAGCGCTGCGAACGTCGCCGCGAGCGTGGGATCGTTGGCTTCCTCGCCCGGCCAGAACCGCGTGTTTTCGATCAGGGCGACGCCGCCCCGCGGGAGCCGACGCGTGGCGGCGGCGCCCGTGTGCGGGTCGGGGATGAACTCGACGGGGGTGCCGAGCAGCCGCTCCAGGTCCCGCGTGATCAGCTGGAGTGACAGCTTGGGGTCGGGACCCTTGGGGCGACCGAGGTGCGACAGCAGCACGACCCGGGCGCCCTTGTCGCGCAGGTACTCGATCGTCGGCAGCGCGGCTTTGAGGCGGGTCTCGTCCGCGACGCGGCCGTCCTTGAGCGGCACGTTGAAGTCGACGCGCACGAGGGCGCGCCTGCCATCGAGGGCCTCGGGTGGGAGGTCTCGCAGCCGGCGCTTCCTCACTTGCCGGCGATGTAGGCGAGTAGGTCGACGCAGCGCGCCGAATAGCCCATCTCGTTGTCGTACCAGGACGACACGTGGACGAGCGTTCCGTCGATCACGTTGGTGGACAGGGCATCCACCACGCTCGAATACAGGCTCCCCATGTAGTCGCTCGAGACGAGCGGCTCGTCGCTCACGTCGAGAATTCCCTTGAGACTGGAGCCGGCGGCTTCGCGGAACGCGGCGTTCACCTGCTCGACGGTGGCGGCCCTCTCCACTTCGGCCGTCAGGTCCACGAAGGAGACGTCGGGCGTCGGTACCCGCAGGGACGTGCCGTCGATCTTCCCCTTCACCTCCGGGATCACGAGGCCGGTGGCCTTGGCCGCGCCGGTGGTGGTGGGAATGATGTTCAGCGCCGCCGCGCGGGCGCGCCGCAGATCCTTGTGGGGCAGGTCGAGGATCTGTTGGTCGTTGGTGTAGCTGTGCACCGTCACCATGTAGCCGTGCCGAAAGCCCCAGTGGTCCATGACGACCTTCACCACGGGAACGAGACAGTTCGTCGTGCAGGAAGCGTTCGAGATGACGTGATGCTTCGCGGGGTCGTAGTTCCGGTGGTTCACCCCCATCACAACCGTGATGTCCTCGCCCTTGGCGGGCGCGGAGATCACCACCTTCTTGGCGCCGGCGGTGAGATGCTTGGCGGCGGCGTCGCGGTCGGTGAAGCGGCCCGTGCTCTCCAGTACGAGCTCGACGCCCAAGTCTTTCCACGGCAGCTTCTCGGGCTCCTTGATGGCCGACACCTTGATCGGCTTGCCGTTCACCACGATCGCGTCGCCCTTCGCTTCCACGCTGCCCCCGAACCGGCCGTGCACCGAGTCGTACTTGAGCAGGTGGGCGAGCGTCTTCGTGTCGGTGATGTCGTTCACCGCGACGAACTCGAGCGCCGACTGCTTCATCAGGACCGCGGCCCGCAGCACGTTGCGCCCGATCCGGCCGAACCCGTTGATGCCCACGCGAACCGCCATCGCCGCTCCTCAGGTGAAATCCGGTAGGATCGCTCGGCCGAACGTCACGCCCAACACGGTGCGGGCGCCGGCCTGCTCCAGGGCCCGCGCCGCCTCGGCGAGCGTGGCGCCGGTCGTAAAGACGTCGTCGACCAGAACCAGTGGGGAGTGCGGAATGCGGAGTGCGGAGTTTGCTGGCGCGCGTTCACTCCGCACTCCGCACTCCCCATTCCGCACGTGAAATGCCCCCGCCACATTCGCCAGCCGCGCTTCCGGTGTCAACGCCGTCTGGGTCGCCGTTTCCCGCACCCGCGTCAGCAGATCCAGCACCGGACGCCGCCAGCGCCGCGCCAGGGCGCGCGCCAGTCGCTCGCTCTGGTTATAGCCGCGCTCGCGCAGGCGTTGCCGGCCGAGCGGCACCGGCACGAGCCAGGCCGCGTCGCGCTCCGGCAACGCGATGCCCGCCACCGCCTCGGCGAGGGCGTCGGCGATGCGCGCCAGCGCCCCGTACTTGAGGGCGTGCACTGCGTCGCGCGCCCCGGCCTCGAGCCACACCGCCGACCGCACGACGCGCAATGCGCCGGGCCAGTCGGTGCACAACCGACATGGGCCGAAATGCGGCTCGGGCTGGCCGCAGCGCCCGCACCAGGGGGGCCGCACGCCCCGCCAGCGGTGGCGGCAGACGGCGCACACCACCCGACCGGAGCTGGCGTACGACAGCAGGGCGTGGCAGAGGGCGCACTCCGCCGGGAGGAGCAGCTGCTCGATCGCGTCACGCGCCGAGTGCATGGTGCACCGCGGCCCGCATGACCTCCACCGGCGCGGGGTGACCGGGGAAAAAGCGAGCGAACGCCGCCACACCCTGCTGCACCAGCATCTCGCGCCCGTCGTGCGCGGGGATCCCCGCAGCGCGGAGGGCGCGCACCCACCGGGTGCCGCCGCGACAGTACACGAGGTCGAGCGCCGCGCTGAGTCGTTCGGTACGCGCCGGGTCGAGCGGCAACGGATCGGTCTCCTTCAGGCCCAGCGGCGTGGCATTGATGGCGACCTCGGGCTCCAGCGCACCGCGGGCCGGCTGCACCCGCGCCCCGCGGCTGCGGGCCCAGTCGGCGAAGCGCTGGGCGCGCGCCGCGTCGCGCGACAGCACGTGCACGTCCGCCCGCAGCTCGGCGGCCGCGACGGCGACCGCCCGCGCGGCGCCGCCCGTGCCGACGAGCAGCCAGGAGCGGGCGCCATCGACCCCGAGCTGCTTGAGGCATGCCAGCACGCCGGGGACGTCGGTGTTGTCGCCTACCAGCTCGCCGCGTTCGGTCCAGAACGTATTGCACGCGCCCACGCGGGCGCACAGATCCGTTTTACGCGCCAGGCATCGTTCCGCCGCCTCCTTGTGCGGAACCGTGACGTTCCCCGCCGCGCCGACCACCGCCAGGGCGGCGAGCACCGGCGGGAGCGCGTCCGCAGGCGTCGGCAGCGCGACGTACACGGCGTCGAGGCCGAGGGCGCGCAGCGCGGCGTTGTGCATGATGGGGGACAGCGAGTGGGTGACCGGGTCACCGATCACGGCGAGCAGCCGCGTGCTAGCGCTGATTTCCACCGCTCGCAAACTCTTTGACGATCCGCTCCACCGCCGCGTCGATAAGGGCCTCGAGCTCGACGCAGGTGTCGCGGTAGACCTCGAGGTCGCCTCCGAACGGGTCGCTCACCTCTGCGGCGTCGCCCTCGCGCCCGGCGTACTCGCCCAGCACGAAGACGTGGCTCTCGCCGCCCAGCTCGTCGACGCGGGCGCGATGATGGCGGGCCATGGTCAGGATAAGATCCGCCTGGTCGACCAGCTCCCGCGTGAGCAGACGGGCGCGGTGCGCCGAGAGGTCGAGCCCGCGCTCCAGCCCCACGAGATACGCGCCCTCCGACACGGGCGCCCCGTCCCACGCCCCGGTCCCGGCGGACGCCACCTCCAGGCCGTCGATGCCGCGCTGCGCCAGGGCGCGCTGCAGCAGGGCGGCGGCCAACGGGCTGCGGCAGATATTGCCGGTGCAGACGAACAGGATCCGCTTCGTTTTCGTGTGCTCCATTACGGCGCCAGTCGGCCCACGGCGCGCCGCAGCTCTTCGAGGGTCAGGGCCCCTTCGCGCACCAGCCGGGGCTCGGGCTGCGTGCAGTCAACCACGGTCGAGGGGGGGGAGTTCCCCAACACTCCCCCGTCGAGCACCAGCAGCGTGCCGGCCGCGACGGCGTCCGCGAAATCGCGGATGATCGCGGCGGCCCCGGGCGCCGGCGGCTGGCCTGGCAGGTTCGCCGACGTGGACGTTATGGGCTCCCCCAGGACCTGCACCAGCTGCGCCATCCCGCGATGCGACGTCCAGCGCACGGCGATCCCTCCCTCAGGCCCGCGCAGCAGGTCGGGCAGTTGGCCGCTCCCGCCGGGAAGCACGAGCGACAGCGGCCCGGGCCAGAACGCCCGGGCCAGCGCGCTCGCCGCCGGGGTGAACGCCAGCCCCTGCGCCTCGGCCATGTCGCGGTGGCTCACCAGCAGCAGGAACGGTTTGTCCGGCCGCCGCCCCTTCAGGCGCTGCAGCGCCGCCACGTCCGCGGCGCGCGGCCGGGAGCCCACGCCGTACACCGTTTCGGTCGGGTAGGCAATCAATCCGCCCGAGCGCAGGTGGGCTATGGTGGGCTCGAGGGCCGCCTCCACCTCTGCGGCCGTGCGGAACGGAATCGGGTTCACCGCAGCTCACGCGCCAGCGCCTCGGCGATGCGGAAGTCGTCCGCCGTCGTGACCTTGAGATTGTGCGGCGTATCGGGGATCACCTCGACCGCGAACCCGGCGCGCTCGCACAGCTCCGCATCGTCGGTTGGGACGGGGTCCTGCTTCCGTACGCGGGCGTACGCTTCGTCGATCATCGCCCGCGGGAATCCCTGCGGCGTCTGCGCGCGCCAGAGACGCTCCCGCGCGACGGTTCTCGTGATACGATTCTGCTCGACGACTTCTTTGATCGTGTCGTGCAACGGCACCGCCGCCACGGCGCCCACGCCGCCGCGCGCCCGCGCGATCACGTTGTCGATCGTCTCGCGACTGACGAACGGCCGGGCGCCGTCGTGCACCAGCACGACGCTGGCACTCGACGGCAGGGCACGCAACCCCGCCCGCACCGATTGAGCCCGCGCGGCGCCGCCGGGGACGAGGCACAGGCGATCCCCCACGAGCTTCCCCAGCCACTCCGGCGGCCGCTCGGCGAAGCCGGCGGGCACCGCCACGACCACCTGGCCTACCGCGGGGTGCGACGTAAAGGGGCGGAGCGTCCGGAGCAGCATCGGTACACCGTGGATGGGACGGAACTGCTTCGGCTCACCCGGTCCGGCGCGGACGCCGGCACCCGCGGCCACGATCACTACGCCGACGTCAGGCGGCGAGGCGGTGGGCGAGCTCACCGATCCCATCCACCCCGACCACGTCGAGGTCGGCGACGCTGCCGCGCGAGCGCGCCGACAGGAAGACGCGCCGGAATCCCTGGCGGGCCGCTTCTGCGAGGCGCCGCTCCACGCCCGCCACCGGCCGGACCTCCCCGCCCAGCCCTACCTCGCCCAGAAATAGCGCATCTGCCGGCAACGCCCGGTCCCGCACGCTCGACAGCAGCGCGGCGGTCACGGCCAGGTCGCTGGACGGCTCGAGCAGCCGCACGCCGCCGGTCACGTTGACGAACACGTCCAACGCAGCGAACGGCACGCCGCCGCGGCGCTCGAGCACCGCGAGCAGGACGGCGAGCCGGCGGTGATCGAGTCCCGTCGCCACGCGCTGCGGCGTGCCGAACCCGGTCTTCGCGGCGAGCGCCTGGATCTCGACCAGCATGGGCCGCGTCCCCTCCATCAACGCGGTGACGGCGGAGCCGGAGACGCCGGTCGCCCGACCCGCGAGGAAGGTCGCGGCCGGGTCGGCCACCGGCTCGAGTCCCGCGCCGGTCATCTCGAACACGCCGATCTCGTCCACGGAGCCGAAGCGGTTCTTCGCCGCCCGCAGGATGCGGTGATCGAGCGAGCTCTCCCCCTCGAAGTACAACACCGTGTCGACGATGTGCTCGAGCGTCTTGGGACCGGCGATGCCGCCGCCCTTGGTGACGTGGCCCACCAGGAACACGGCGGGTCCCGCCTCCTTGGCGAACCGCATCAGCCGCGCGGCGCAGTCGCGCACCTGGCCCACGTTCCCAGGCGCGCCTTCCAGGTCCTCGGTGTACGTCGTCTGGATCGAGTCGACGAACACGACTCGGCTGCCGAGCGCCTGCGCATGATGCAGCACCGCCTCGAGCCGCGTCTCACCCAGCACGTGCACTCGGCCGGCGTCGACCATGAGGCGGTCGGCGCGGAGCCGCACCTGGTCGGGTGACTCCTCGCCCGAAACGTACAGCGTGGCAATCCCGGCCTGCTCGAGCCGGGCGGCGCACTGCAGCAACAGGGTGGATTTGCCGATCCCGGGCTCGCCGCCCACAAGGGTGACCGATCCGGGGACGATGCCCCCGCCGAGCACGTAGTCGAACTCGGTCATGCCGGTGCGCCAGCGCTCTGGGCGGACGGTTGGAAGGTTGGAAAGTTGGACGGGGGTGGCGTCCGTTTCTTGGGCCTTCCAACCTTTCGACATTCCAACCTTCCGCCCGACTACTTCTTCTACCAGCGTATTCCACGCCCCGCACGCCTCGCAGCGTCCGCCCCATTTCGGCTGTTCCGCGCCGCAGTCGGTGCAGCGGAACACCGAGCGGGCTTTACCCACGACTGGCCTCGGTGGGTGCCTCGCGCGACGTGTAGTTGTCGAAGCGGGTGTACTCCTTCTTGAAGACCAGCTTCACGGTGCCGGTGGGGCCGTTGCGCTGCTTGCCCACGCTGAGCTCCGCCAGCCCCTCGATGCTCTCGTTGGTCTTGGGGTCCACCGGGCCGTCGTAGAACTCCTGCCGAAAGATGAAGCAGACGACGTCGGCGTCCTGCTCGATGGCGCCCGATTCGCGCAGGTCCGACAGCTGAGGTCGCCGATGCTCGCCGCCGCGCTGCTCCGGCGCGCGGGACAGCTGCGACAGGGCGAGCACCGGCACGTCCAGCTCCTTCGCCAGCGCCTTGAGCGAGCGGGAAATGAACGAGATCTCCTGCTGGCGGCTCTCCGAGTCGGTGGGGCCCTGCATCATCTGCAGGTAGTCGACCACGACCATGCCGATGTCGTGCTCCGCCTTGAGCCGCCGCGCCTTGGAGCGCATCGCGAGGGGGGTGAGCATGGCGGAGTCGTCGATCCAAATCGGCGCCGTGCCGAGCAGGCCGGCCGCGCGGGCGAGCTTGGGGTAGTCGTCGTCGCGCAGCTGGCCGCGGCGCAGCCGTTGCGCGTCGACCAGGCCCTCTGAGCACAGCAGCCGCTGGACGAGCTGCTCCTTCGACATCTCGAGCGAAAAGATGGCCACCGGAACGTTGTGCTCGATCGCGGCGTGCTGCACCACGTTGAGCGCCAGCGCCGTTTTCCCCATCGACGGCCGCGCGGCGAGGATGATGAGATCCCCGCGCTGGAACCCGGCGGTGAGGCGGTCCAGGTCGGTGAAGCCGCTCGCCACGCCCGTGAGCGCTCCCTGCGTCGTGTGGAGCTGCTCGATCCGCTCCATCGTGGGCCAGATCAGCTCCTTCAGCCGGATGAACTCCTCGGCGCGCTTGAGCTGGGCCACCTGGAAGACGCGATGCTCGGCGTTGTCGAGCAGCTCCGCCGAGGTCGTGCGCCCGTCGTACGCGTCCTGGATGATCGCGGTCGCCGCCTCGATCAGGCGGCGCAGCACCGCCTTGTCGCGGACGATCCGTGCGTGGTAGTCGATGTTCGCCGCGGTCGGCACGACATCGATCAGTGCGCCGATGTACTCCATCCCGCCGGCGCGATCCAGGTCCCCGCGGCGCACCAGCTCGTCGCGCAGGGTGACCGGGTCGATCACGTCGCCGCGCTCGGTCAGGGCGATCATGGAGCGGAACAACAGCCGATGGCCCTCGCGATAGAACGTCGTATCGTCGAGAACTTCGGCGGCCTTGAGGGCGGCATCCTGGTCGAGCAGCATGGCGCCGAGCACCGCCTGCTCCGCTTCGTTGCTCCAGGGAACTTGGCGGCCGGCGAACTCGCGCTCAGGCGAGGAGACGGCGGGCGATGCGGACGTCATCCCAGGTCGGTTTCTTCCAATTGGGGTTCCGGAGCAGGGCGGCCGGATGGTACGTAACGATAACCGGGACGCCCCGAAACCGGTGGATCTGGTTGCGGAGCGCGCCCAGCGATTGCTTGGTATTGAGCAGCGTCTGCGCCGCGGTGCCGCCCATCGCCAGGATCACCTGCGGCTTCAGAACGTCGATCTGGCGGAACAGGTAGGGGACGCACGCCGCGATCTCGTCGTACTGCGGCACGCGGTTCTCGGGCGGCCGGCACTTCACCACGTTGCAGATGAACACCTGCTCGCGCCGCAGCTCGATCGCGGCCAGGATCTTGGTGAGGAGCTCGCCGGCCGGTCCCACGAACGGCCGCCCCGTTGCGTCTTCCACCCGGCCGGGGCCTTCGCCCACCACCACGAGACGCGCGTCGCGCGGTCCCTCGCCCGGCACGGTGTGCCGGCGCCCTTCGCACAGCCGGCACTTGGTGCAGGCGGCCACCAGCGTGGCCACGGCGTCGAGCGAGGCCGCCTGGTGCAGCGGATCGGCGCTGAACAGGTCGCCGCCGGGGGGGTCGTAGGAGAGGCCGGCAGGGGGAAGGTCGGACCCCTTGTGCGCGAGTCCAGTTTCGGATTTCCCCGGGCGCGAGCCCGGGGTGGGACCATCCGTCAAAATGATCGGGTCCCCCCCCAGCAGCCGCTGCTGTTCCAGGAATTCGCGCGCCAGTGCCCGCCCGTCGCTCACGTCAGAGCCTGTTCCACCGCGTCGAGGATCTTTTCCGCCACGTCGCGCTTGGTGAGGAGCGGGAGCTCGATCGGCTCCCCGCCCTTCCCGATGATCGTCACGCGATTCGTGGCAACTTCGAACCCCGCGCCGGGCTCGAGCGCGTCGTTCAAGATGACGAAATCCAGGGCTTTATCTTGCAGTTTCTTCCGCGCCCGCGCAACGCCGTCGCCTCCCGCCTCGAGGGCGAAGCCCACCACGACGCAGGGCCGCGGCCGCTCCAGCGTCGCGAGGATGTCGGGCGTCGGTTCGAGCTCGAGCGTGAGCGTGCCGCTGCCGCGCGACCGCTTGGTCGGGGAGGCGGTCGTGGGGCGGTAGTCAGCGGGCGCGGCCGCCATGATGAGGACGTCCGCCTGCTTCACCAGCGCCCCCACTGCGCGTTGCATCTCGGCGGTGGTTTCGACGCGGTGCGTCGTGACGCCGAGCGGTAGCGGCAGCTCCGTGGGCCCGGCCACGAGCACCACGTCGGCGCCGCGCGCATACGCCGCCGCGGCGAGGGCATAACCCATCCGGCCGCTGGATGGGTTGGTGATGACGCGCACCGGATCGAGATGCTCTCGCGTCGGCCCGGCCGTGACCACGACGGTTTTCCCCGTGAGACGGCCCCCGGTCACGAGCAACCGGGCCGCCGCAGCTTGGATGGCTTCCGGCTCGCTCATGCGCCCCGGGCGATCGCTCGGGCCCTCGGCGAGCGCTCCGGTGTCCGGGCCGATGAAGTGCCAGCCGCGCGCCGCCAGGGTCTTCAGGTTGGCGAGCGTCGCTGGGTGCGCGTACATCGCGTCGTTCATGGCGGGCGCGGCGAGCACGGGGCCGCGCCGCGCCAGCAACAGCGCCGTCAGCAGGTCGTCCGCCATTCCCAGCGCGGCGCGGGCGAGCAGGTGCGCGGTCGCCGGGGCGAGGATCGCGAGGTCGGGCTGCTTGGCGAGCCCGATGTGCGCGAGCGCCCGGTCCCGCTCCCACAAGGAGGTCAGGACCGGGCGCCCGGTGAGCGTCTCGAAGGTGACCGGCCGCACGAACTCGGCGGCGGACGCCGTCAGCACCACGTCCACCACCGCCCCGTCCTCGGTCAGCCGCCGGGCGAGCGTGCAGCTCTTGTAGCACGCGATCCCGCCCGACACGCCGAGGACGACGTGCCGGCCGGCGAACGGCATCAGCTCTCTTGCCGCCGCCGCCGGACCAGCCGGTACTTGAGCCGCGCCCGCACCAGCTCGTCCAGGGCGCGCGTGGTGAGCTTCTGCTCCAGGTCGACCGACCGGTCGCGCGGGAACTCGTTCACGAAGCGCGCGAACTTGGCGGCGACCAGCACGCCCAAGTACTTGTTCTGGGTTTGCGTGGCGACTTCGCTGGGGGTCACAATGCGCATCACGTGCTCCTTCTGGCAGATGGTCTCAGTTGCCCGGCTTCCTGCTCCAGCTCTCGCACGAAGTCTGCGAGCCGTGCGGCCATGTCCGGGACGGGCCGCCCCGCTTCGCGCGCGTCCGCCCACTCGATGACCCGGTTCACGGCCGTGTCCAGGTCGTCGTTCACGAGAATGTGGTCGAACACGCGGCGTACCGGAACATCCGCCCGCGCCGTCTCGACCTCTCGCACCGCGATCGCCAGCCGTTCGCGCAGCTCCTGCTCCGACTCGGTGCGCCGCTTGCGGAGCCGCTCGATCAAGACGCGCGGCGACGGCGGGATGACGAAGATGCTCACCGACGCCGGGCGCGGGTACACCGTGCGCACCTGCTGCGCACCCTTCACTTCGATGTCCAGTACGACGTGCTTACCGCCGGCCAGAACCCGCGCCACCTCCGCCTGCAGCGTGCCGTACAGCTCTCCCGCGTACTCGGCCCACTCCAGAAAGTCCCCTGCCCGCACGCGGCGCTGGAACTCCTCGCGCGTGAGGAAATAATAGTCTTCCCCGTCGCGCTCTCCGGTACGCGGCTTCCGCGTCGTCGCGGACACCGAGTACCCGAAGATCGTCGGGAGGCGGCGGCGCAGCTCGTTGGCGATGGTCGTTTTGCCGCCGCCCGAAGGGGCGGCGAGCACCACGACCCGCGGCGTCACTCCAGGTTCTCGAGCTGCTCTCGAAACTTCTCGAGCTCGCCTTTCATCGCGATCACCGTCTGGGTCATGGTCGCGTCGTTGGCCTTGGACCCGAGGGTGTTCACCTCGCGCAGCAGCTCCTGCGCGAGGAAACCGAGCTGCTTGCCGACCGCCCCTTCCCCGCCGAGCGCCTCTCGGCACGCGGCGAGATGGGTACGCAAGCGGACCAGTTCCTCGGTGATGTCCACCCGATCCGCCAGTAGCGCGATTTCCACCGCGAGCCGCTGCTCGTCCACCGGCACGCCGGCCGCGAGCTCCGCCACCGCCTGCTTGAGGCGGGCCAGCTCGGCCGCGAGCCGCGCCGGTGCCCGCTGCGCGACCGCGGCCGCGCCCGCCTCCAGGGCCGCGAGCCGCGCGGTCAGGTCCGTCGCCAGGGCCCGCCCCTCGCGCGCCCGCATCGCGAGGACCTCCTGCGCCGCCTGGGCCACGATCGGCTCCACCTCGCTCCACGCCGCCGCGACGGCGCCGTCGGTGTGGGTGCTCAGCACGTCCGGCTGCCGGGCCACGAACCCGAGGTCGATCTCGCCCTTGAGCTTGAGCTTCTTCTTGAGCTCATGCGCCGCCGCCACCACCTGGCGGGCCCGCGCGAGGTCCACGGCTACGGCACCATCGGTGGGCGGTGGCTCGACCCACCGGGCCGTCACCACGACGTGGCCGCGCTCCAGCAGCTGGCGCAGCCGCTCGCGGAGCTGGCCCTCGACGCCGCCGAGCTCGAACACCAGCTTGAGCTGGGGATTGTAATAGCGATGGTTCACGGTGCGGATCTCGACCCGCAGCCGCCCGCCGAGCACCGTCCCGTCGGCCGAGCCGAATCCCGTCATGCTTCGCGGCACAGACTATAAGCATAGTCTGGAAAACAACTTACGTCAACTCGCGCCGCTCAGTTCGTGAACAACCAGCGCACGCCGTAGAACTGGTAGCGGCGCGGATAGTCGAGACCGGGCACGTAGCTCCCCCGCATGCCGTTCATGTTGCGCTGGATCCAGAAGATGGTGACGCCCGCGATCCGCACCTCGACGTTGGCTTCCATGAACGTGGCCCCAGAAAGCGCCAGCACGTTCCCGCTGGTGTCGAGGCCTGCGGTCCCGCGGCTCCACGACTCCATCGCGATCTCGCCGCGGAGCGCGAAGATCCCGCTCTTGTAGACGCGCCAGAACTTGGAGTAGAAGGTGGCGGAGACGCGGGCGTGATACGGCGGCTCGAAGTCGTTGCCGCCCGCCACGTAGGGATCGAAATACCAGCCGGCCAGGTGGAGTCCGGGGAGGGGCTCGAGCGCGGCATGCACGGTGAGATACCGGGTCGCCTGGGTCGGGCCGAGACCGCCCAGCGGTCGGAGGCCCGTGGGACGTCCGAGCGGCACGAAGGAGTCGCGCCGCGCCAGGCCGACCTCGACCGAGACGCGGTGCCGGTCCCAACGGAGGGCGCCTGAGACGTCCGTCGTTCGCTGCGCGGTGTCGGACGCGAGCGCGGGGGCCTCGAGGTCGTTCGCCCACGCGATGTCGCCGCGCGCAGTCAACCCGAGCGGCAACGCGAGGCCGGCTGCGAGATGGAGCCGCTCGCCGCTCCGCGAGTTCCCGTAGCGCGCGCGCCGCGCGTCGGCGGCGAGCGTGAGCGGCCGCAGCGGGATCCATGCGGCGGACCCTTCGACCTGCCACGGCCGATCCTCGTCCTGAGACCGGAACGTCACCCGGACGTGCCCGTGCCCCCAGCTCGAGCCCAGCGCTAGTGCGCCTTGGGACAGCGAGCGCCCGAGCGCCGCCGTGTCGGCGGACACGGTCGTCGTGACGAAGGCGAGGTCGACGCGCGGTCCCAGGCCGTCCTCGCGCGCTGCGGCGAACAATCGAAAGATCCCGTCGCGGCGCTTGTATTCGAAGTGATCGACGAGGCCCGCTGGGTCCGAGGGGCTGCGTTTCCAGGCCGAGCTCGCGATCTGATAGGACACGCCGACTCGCGGCGTCGGGAGGTACTCGGCGTTGAGCCACAGGTCCACGCTGTTGAAGGCGGTGCTCGAGCTGCCGCCCACGCCGTCGTTGTTGTTGTAGTCGGCGACGAGCGACAGGCCGAGCCCCGAGCGCCAGCGCCGCTCGTACGACCCGCGATAATTTGCCGTCCTCGCCTGCCCCGTGGCGATCCGCACCTGCGAGGCCGTTGCGGTCGACTGCTGTCGCGCGGTGACGAGATAGACGCGCAGTGTAGCCGGAAGGACCAGGACGTCGACGCGCTCGAGCGGCGCCAACGAGATCCTCCCGAGATCGAGGTAGACCGAGTCGCGCCCGAGCGGCAGGTAGGGGACACCGTCCCAGTACACCTCGACGCCGGCGGGGCCGCGCCCGCCGTACAGCACGATTTCCGCCTGTCCGTAGATCCCGCCCCGCGCGACGTACACCCCGGGGACGTGGCCGAGCAGATCGGCGAGGGTCTGCGCGTTCGATAACGCGAACGAGTCGGCGGAAAAGGAGTAGCGCGTGCCGCGCGGCGTCGGCCCCTCGGGGCGCGCCGCCGCGAACGCGGGGAGGTAGGCGGGAGTGGTGTCGGGTCGGGCGATCGAGTCGCGCCGCGCGGTCGTGTCGCGCCGCGCCGTCGTATCGCGCGCCGTCGTGTCAACCTGGGCGGCGACGCCTCCTGCGAGCGCGAGCAGCGCGGCCGCGCCGAGGAGCCCGCGGGTCACGCCCCCGCGCGCTTGAGGATGAATTCGGTGAAGAGGCGGACCCCGACGGCCGTCGGGCCCTTGGTTTGATGGGGCGGCTCGGCATCGGTGTACGCGGTACCGGCGATATCGAGATGCACCCAGGGGAACCCGTCGACGAACTCACGCAAGAACCACCCGCCGGCGATCGTGCCGGCGCCGCGGCCGCCCGAGTTCTTGACGTCCGCGATGTCGGACTTGAGGAGCTCGCGATACTCGTCCCACAGCGGCAGCGGCCAGCAGCGCTCGCCCGCCCGTTCCCCGGCCTCCCGCACCTCGGCGAGCAGGGCCTCGTCATTGCCCATTACACCGATCGCCACATGGCCCAGCGCCACGACCACGGCGCCGGTGAGCGTCGCCGCGTCCAGCACCGCGGCGGGCTTGAACCGTCGCACGTAGGACAACGCGTCGCACAGGATGAGCCGGCCCTCGGCGTCGGTATTGATGACCTCGATCGTCTTGCCGAGGTGGCTCTTGATCACGTCGCCGGGCTTGACCGCCGTGCCCGACGGCAGGTTTTCGGTGGACGGGATCAAGCCGATGACGTTGATCTTGGGTCTCAAGCGGCCGAGCGTCTCAAACGTTCCGAGCACCGCGGCCGCGCCCGACATGTCGAACTTCATGTCTTCCATGTTCTGTGCCGGCTTGATCGAAATGCCGCCCGAATCGAACGTGACGCCCTTGCCGATGAGTGCCAGGGCCGCCCCGTCAGTGGCCCGGTACTCGAGCACGATGAACCGCGGCTCCTGCACGCTGCCCTGGGCCACGGCGAGCAGCGCGGCCAGGCCTTCCTTTTGTAGCGCGGCGCGGTCCAGCACCGTGAGGCCGAATCCATAAGCCGTGGCAAGCTGCTGTGCGCGGTCGGCGAGGTAGCTCGGTGTGCAGACGTTCCCGGGCTGCATCTGCAGGTAGCGCGCGAGCCGGTGGCCCGCCGCGATGCCGTCGCCGACCTTCTGGCCGGCGGCAACCTGGGTGGCCTCCTTTGGGTCACACACGATGGCCACCGTCTCCACGTCCGGTTTGGGATCGTCCGGAGCGGCCTTGAGCTCGGTGAACGTCCACGCGCCCTGCCCGGCGCCCTCCACGATCACCTGACCGAGGTCCTTGGCCGCGAGGTTGTTGCGCGCCTCCGGGGCGACCGCAAACGCGAGCTGCGTCGCGCCGAGCGCCCGCGCGCGCTTCGCCGCCACCGCGGCGGCCCGCCGGATGCTCGAGCGCGTCACCTCGCCGCTCTTCCCGACGCCCACCAGCAGGATGCGCTGGGCCTTGCCGCCGCTCGGGTAGAGCAGCAGCGAGTCGTCCCGCTTCCCCTTGAAGTCTCCGCTCGCGATGGCGCGGGCCAGCCCTCCGCCGGCTGCGCGGTCGAGCTCGGCGAGAGAGGCGGGTAGAGCCGGGCCCTGCGCCAGCGCCACCGCAAGCAAGGGAGTCTCGACCTGGGCGAGCGGCGCCGTGGCGAGCGTGCTGGTGATCTCAGACATGGTCGATTATGCACTCGGCGAACTGCGAGGTCGAGACTTCGGTGGCGCCCGGCATCTGGCGCGCCAGGTCGTACGTGACGCGCCGCGCCGCGATCGCGCCCGAGAGCCCGCGGATGATCGCGTCCGCCGAGTCGCTCCACCCGAGCTCCTCGAACATCATGGCGCCCGAGAGCAGCACCGCCCCGGGATTCACCTTGTCGAGGCCGGCGTACTTGGGGGCGGTGCCGTGCGTCGCTTCGAACACGGCGAATCCGTCGCCGACGTTGCCGCCGGGCGCCATGCCGAGGCCGCCGATTTGCGCGACGCAGGCGTCGGACAGGTAGTCGCCGTTCAAATTCGGCGTGGCAATCACCGAGTACTCCTCGGGGCGGAGCAACACCTGCTGGAACATCGAATCGGCGATGCGATCCTTGATCACCACCCTTCCCGCTGCCCCCTTCCCCTTTGTCGTCTCTGCTTCGGAGACCGTCTTGTCGCCGAACCGCTCCTTCGCGACCTCGTAGCCCCACTCGCGGAACGCCCCTTCGGTGAACTTCATGATGTTGCCTTTGTGCACGAGGGTGACCGAGGGGCGGCGCGCCTTGATCGCGTACTCGATCGCCTTGACGACGAGGCGCTGGCTGCCGAACCGGGACATCGGCTTAATGCCCAGGGCACTCCCTTCGCGGATCTTGGCGCCGAATTGGTCGCGCAGAAACACGAGCAGCCGGGTCGCCTCGGGGCTTCCGGCGGCGTACTCGACCCCGGTGTACACGTCTTCGGTGTTCTCGCGATAGACGACGACGTCGAGCTTCTCGGGTTCCCGCATCGGGCTCGGCACCCCGGCGAAGTAGCGCACCGGCCGGATACAGGCGTACAGATCGAGCAGCTGGCGCAGGGCCACATTGAGCGAGCGGATGCCGCCGCCCACCGGGGTCGTGAGCGGACCCTTGATGGCGACGCGGTAGCGGCGGATGTTTTCGAGCGTCTCCTCGGGGAGCCAGTTGCCCGTCTGCTGGAACGCCTTCTCCCCCGCGAGCACCTCCAGCCACTCCACCCGGCGCTTGCCCCTGGAGACTTTCTCGACCACGGCGTCGAACACGCGGCGCGATGCGCGCCAGATGTCGGGCCCGGTGCCGTCGCCCTCGATGAATGGGATCACGGGCCGGTCGGGCACCACCCAACGGCCATCGCGAAAGTCGATGCGGTCCCCCATAGAGGCTCCAGTCTACACGGCCCAGCCGGGGTTGCGCCAGCCGAACGCACGCACGTAGACTTGCAACTCATGCGACGCGCCGCCGCTCTCTCGCTCTACGCCTTCGCCGCCGCCTGCTGGCTCGCGGGCGGCCCGGGCGGCGTGACGCTCGACGCGATGCTCGCCTGCCGCCACCAGACGCATCACACCCACGGTGGCCACGCGGGCACGCCGCCGGACGGTCCATGTTTTTGCAGCGAGATGACCAGCGGCTCGGATGTAGCGGTCTCGGTCGCTGTACCGGCGCCGCTCGCGACGCACCTGGTCGTCACGGTTGCGCGTCGCGTCGCCGCCCACCCTTCCCCCTTCCCCCTTCCCCGTTCCCCGTCCTTCGCTCCCGAATCCCCTCCGCCGAACGCGCTCGCCTGACCTGATCCCGCAGCGTCTCACACAATTGAGAGGAGGATCATCATGCGCAGCGCGCTGTGCAGCGCTCTGCTTTGCGGCGTGGCGTTCGGGGCCGCGGCGCAGGAGCGGGTAGTCACATTCGAAGAGACGCCGCCCGTGACCGTCACGGGGTTCGCCGTGGGCCGGGCGGACTACGATCGCCTTGTCCGCACCAACAGCTTCACGGCCGGGAAGATCGGGGTGAGTCTGTTCAAGCCCGCCGGCGACGCGTACCTGTTCGCGCAGTTGACCACGGCGCTGGACGGCGGCGGCGAGGCCGCCACGGAGATCGATAACCTGCTGGTGAGCTGGACGCCGCGGACGGCGAATCAGTGGACCGTGGCGTTCGGCCGCTTCGACTCACCCATCGGCTTCGAGCGTGATGACGAGCCGCTCAACCTCATCCCGACGAATTCGTTCAACTTCACCTTCGCGCGGCCCGGCAAGCTCACCGGGGTGCAGGTGCATTACACCGCGTCGCCGCGGCTCGATGTGTGGGGCATCGCGGCGAACGGCTGGGACGTGGGGGTGGACAACAATCGCGGCAAGACCGCCTTGGCGCGTGCCCAATTCATTCCGATACCCTGGGTCACCGTGGGACTCGCAGGCGTCTACGGCCCCGAGCACGCCTCCACCGACGCGCAACAACGCTCCCTGCTCTCGGGCGACCTCACCATCGACCGCGGGCGGGTGATTCTGGGCGCCGAGCTGAACCTTGGCCGGGAGCGTACCGGCGGAAGCGGCGACGTGACGTGGCGGGGCGCCGCCGGCACGGTGTTTGTCCGCCTGGCGCGCAACCTAGGTGTGACTGCGCGGTACGATCAAATGGAAGACACCGACGGCCTGCTCACCGGCACGCCGCAAATCCTGCGCTCCGTGACCGTCGGCCCGATGTGGTACTTCAGTAGCGCGCGCGAAGGAATCTTCAGCAACGTCGAGCACACGCGCTTCCACCTCCCGCAAATCGCGCTGCGCGCCGCGGTTCGGGCCGATTGGTCGTCCCAGCCGTTCTTCGCGGACGCGGGCGGTGCGCTGCAGGGCTCGAATACCACGGGCGTCCTCGAGCTCGTGTACGTCTTCTAGGCGGAGGGACCCTATGTCGTACGACCTGCGACGCGCCGACGCCCGCATCAAGTGGCTCGTCACCTGCCTGCTCGCGACGCTCGGCCTGTCCTACGTGTTCGGCGCGTTGATGGTCTCGTTGTACGCGGGCTTCACGCCCGAGCGGGTGGCCGCCACCTACGCCGGTCCCGAAATGACGATGCCAATGCCGCCCGAGACCACGATGGTCGTGACGCGTCCCATGTCCATGACTGATTTCGCCCGGCCCGAGACCCATGCGGTGGACACGAACCTGTTGATTCAGGACACGCACGTACACGTCCCGATGTACGGGGTGATCGCGGCCGCCCTGGCGCTCGTGGTCGCGGGGTTGTCGCTCCAGCGGGCGTGGGCGCTCGGCCTCATTACCGTGCTCTTCGCGGCGCCGTGGCTCGACTTTGCCGGCATGTGGCTCACCAAGTTCGCGTCACCCCATTTCGCGATCGCGACGCTGGTGGGTGGCTGGGCCATGGGCGCGGGCTACACCGTCGTAACGGCGCTGGCCGTGAAACAGATGTGGTTTCCCACGAAGGGAGTCGACCGATGAAGCAGTTGATCCTCACCGCCGCGCTCGCAGCCGTCCTGCACATCACTCCAGCCGTGGTGCTCGTCAAACGCCCGGACGCCGTGCAGGCGCTGCTCCCCGGGGCCGATGCCTACCTCGCGCGTGAGGTGCACTTGAGCAACCTCGACGCTCAGCGGCTCCACCAGGTCGTGGACTGGAGCCCGGAAGACGGCGTGCTGACGCTGTACACCGGCAAGGCGGGGGCGACCGCCGTCGGCGCGCTCGAGTTCGTGCGCGTGGACACGCCGCACGGGCCGATCGAGGTGGCGGTCGGGTTTACGCCGCAGGGCACGGTGCGCGGCGTGATCGTGACGAAGGCGACGGTCGAGATGAAGCCGTGGGTGCTCGAAGCCGTCGCCGCCGGCCTCACCAACCACTACCGGGAGCTCAAGCCCGGGGAGGTGCCGCGCGGCGCCGCCGCGCTCGCCGGTCATACCGGCAGCCTCGCCGAATACATCGCGGGAGAGGTGGATAAGGGAGTGGCCCGGGCGCTCGCGGCCTACGGGACCTTCTACCGGACGGCGAAGACGTGAACATTGCCGCTCGCCGGGGCGTACACATACTGATGATGAGACGCGTCTACCTCGGCATCGCCCTCGTCGCCGCCGGCACCGCCGCGTGCCCCGGTCCCGAGCTGCTCGGCAACCGCGGCATCGCGATCGGCCACACCGGCGGCGCGACGAGCGACGTGCTGGCCTTCAGGGTCCGGCCCAGCAGCGTCACCGCGGGGAACGTGATCACGCCGGCGTTACAGGTTCAGCTACAGGACACGCTGGGCAATGTGGACACGAGCTTCACCGCCAGCGTGACCCTTGCGATCGGCACCAATCCATCCGGCGGGAGGCTCTCCGGCACCACGTCCGTGGCGCCGGTCAACGGCGTCGCATTGTTCGGGGATCTGAGCATCGACAAGGCCGGGACGGGCTACACGCTGACCGCGTCGGCGCCGGGAGCGACGGGCGCGAGCAGCGCCTCATTCGACGTCATCGCGGCCACAGGGAGCGCCCCCGCGCGATAGCGGGGCGCGATTCCACGGGTCCTACGCGCTGGCGAGGTAGGGCTCGTTCCAGGCGATCTCGAACAATCCGTTGCAGCGGTGGCACCGCATGCTCGGCACCTGGCCTTCCAGTCGCGCGCGGTCCCGGCAGTTCGGACACACCGCGTAGCGGGGGCCCCACGTTGCGGGGAAGCGCGGCGCATTCTTGGGCGCCGGCACCACCGTCCAGCGCTGCGCCGCCGTGGGCGAGAGCTGCAGCTCCCCACGGGGAAGGGAGATCGGCTTCCCCTTCACGTCCAGCGTTGCCTCGCTCGACGTGAGCTTGAGGATACGGTACCACGCGCCGCGGCGCAGCGGCGTCTCCACGTTTTCCTTGAGGCGGGCCCACTGAAACGCTGGCATCGTGCTGCCTCGGGCTCTCTAGAGGGCATAAGATAGCTTGGCGAAGCTACGTTAGGCGGGCAACCCCTGCGGACGCGGTGGCCTGGCTCACGCTGAGGGCGGCGCCGGACGTGCAGCGGGTGCCGTCAGGTGCCCGAGGAGAGAGTCGAACTCTCACGGGGTTGCCCCCGGGGGATTTTGAGTCCCCTGCGTCTGCCATTCCGCCACTCGGGCGCGTTTTTGCCCGGACTAACTTAGCCGCGGGCGCGGCTCAACGGCACCCTCACGGCTGCCCCTCTGCCACGGTGGATAGTTGCCTTGCAGTGGCTACAACAGATGAACGGAGCCGTGGTGCCGCGCGTCACAGTGCGGGAGCGTCAGACGCGCCATCATGTGTCGCCCGGCCCACGAGGCTCCGGGGGCGCCCTACGCCGACACTCGCCTCTTCGTCCCTCGGGAGGGCGTCATGCTGAATTTGGAACAATGGGCCAGAGTCCGGGCTCGAACGAATTGCCAGCTGCGCCGCGGCGCCTGGTATCGCGTCGTGGAGCTCGCGCCGCTCGATGTCGTCCTCGAAGTCAACCGGCGGCCGCTGCGCGTGCCGCGGCCCTTCGTCCAGGTCATCCCGATCCGTCCCCGCCTCTGGTCGGTCGTGGCGCGACTGCGGAACGCCGCCGCCCCCCCGCAGGACTGGGGGCCGCGCTACGGCGTCTGTCCCCGTTGTGCCAGCCGCGCGCCGCTCTCCGAGCGATCCATCAGCATGCGCTGTCCGGCGTGCGACGTGGTGTCCGTAATCGGCTGGTCCGACTCGCATTGGCGGGTATTCGAGATACTCTCGGCGACGCCCGCCGGCAGACTGATCGCCAAGGCGCACGGCGCGGCCAAGCGACTGCGACTGGGCGGCGTCGGAGAGCGATGAGCTAGGGTCGCCGGCGCGCCCCCCGCCTGGGCCCCATCCCCTGCTGGCGGCGCTGTGGCTGGCGGTGGCGGATCAGCTCGGCCACCTTGTCCTGAAAGCGCCGCCGCTCCTCCTGATAGCGGGCGTGCTGCACCGGCGTGAGATAGCGCTGCATCTCGCGATCCTCGTCGCGATTGATCTGCTGCAGCTTGAGCTGGTTCTCTTGCCGCGCGGTCATCAGCTGCTTCACGCGGTCTTCGTTGGGCGTTCCCGCGGACAGCTCGGCGTTCAGGGTCTGGTTGATCTGGCGTTGCCGCGCGCGCACCGGCTGGCGCTGCTGCTCGAACCGCTGCTCGGTGGCCTGCACCTGCCCTGTCTGGTCGTCGCTCAAACCCAGCGTCGAGCGCACATGCTCGTTCCAGCGCTGCCGGATCTCGCGACGCAGCTGCTCCGCTTGCGCCGCGTCCGCGTTGGGGAGCGCGCCCGAGTCGCTCTGCTCCTGCGCCCCGAGCGCCGGCGCCAACGCGATCATGAGCATCCACCCGAGCCGCCGCATCACCCCTCCAGGGACCGGAGCAGCTCGCGCAATTGGGGAGCCGTCAGGTCATCGAGGCTCGCGTCCGGAGGATAGACCGGCGCCGCCCCGTCCGCCGGTGTATCGACGACCTCGAGCAACTGTTGCAGCTGATCGGTCGACAGGTCGTTCAGGCCGGCGGCGGCCGCCTCGCCGCCCGCCGGGGCGAGCGCCTGCGGGCGCCACAGCGCCTTCGTCACGGCGCCCGTGCCCAGCAGCAGCACCACGGTCGCGGCCACCTTGAGCCACGCCGACTGCATCCACAGCCGCGTCACCACGCTCACGCGCGGCGCTTCCCGCAGTCGCGTGACAACCGCCTGCGCGGTCCGCTCGACGTCCAGCTGCTCGGCCGCTCGAGCACCGAGTCGCTGCGCCAGTTTTTCCAGCTCGTGTTCGTTCACGCCAGGTACTCCTTCAACCGTTTGACGGCGTGGTGGTAGTGCACGCGCGCAGCGCCGGGCGAAGTCCCCAGGGCCGCCGCGATCTCTTCGTACGCGAGTCCCTGCTGGGCCCGCAGCAGAAACACCTCCCGCTGCATCCGCGACAGTCGCCCGAGGCCCGCCAGCAGTCTCCCCTCGGCTTCGCCCGCGACCGCACGCTCGTGCGGATCGCCGTCGGTGGCCCGCAGCTCTTCGTGCAGCGGCACGACCTTGGCGCGTCGCGCCCGCCGGGCCGCGTCCTTGAGGACGTTGCCGCCGATCGTCAGGAGCCACGTGCGGAATCGGCACTGACCCCGGAACCGGTCCACGCCGCGGAACGCCCGGATGAACGTTTCCTGCACCAGATCGTCGAGATCCCCGTCGGGCGCGCCTGCGCTCGCGAGAAAGCGCGCGAGCGCACGGGCGTGCCGACGGACCAGTTCGGCCGCGGCCTGCTCGTCACCGCCCTGCCAGGCGGCGATCAGCGCCGCATCGGTCGGCACCGCGGCGACGGGCTCGGCGTGGGGCATGGCGCTCCGGACGGTGGACGCGGGGGTGAGGTAAATATTAAGCCTCGTGGAGGTTGTGGCGGTCGCCCTTGAATTCCTCTGCGCCAACGAGTACTTTCGAAATTCGAACAACTGTTCGAACCCCATGCGCCCCTACGACGAGCGATTGGAGCACCTGCTGGCCCGGGCGGCGAAGGTGTTCGCCGAGAAGGGCTACCACTCCACCACGATGCGGGACCTCGCGGCGGCGAGCGGGATGTCGCTCGCCGGCATGTACTACTACGTGCGCGGCAAGGAAGAGCTGCTCGCCCTCGTGCAGGAGCGGTGTTTCGCGCGCGTGCTGGCCGGCGCCGAGCAGGCGATGGCCGTCGCCGGCGATCCCGTCGAGCGGCTGCAGGGCTTCATCCGCCACCATGTCACGTTCTTCGCGGCGAACCTGGCTGAGATGAAAGTGTTGTCGCACGAGGCGAACTCGCTCACGGGCGAGCGCCACCGCAAGGTGAATGCGATCAAGCGGCGGTACGTGGACATGCTGGAGCGCCTGCTGAAGGACGTGGCGCCCGAGGAGCCGCGGGCCGAGCGCAGCGCCGCCGCGTACGCGTTGTTCGGCATGATGAACTGGATCTACAACTGGTACGACCCTGCGGGCGAGATCGATTCGGATCGTCTGGCGGGGCTCATCGCGCGCATCTTCGTCGGCGGCTTCGCCGAGGCGCGTTCCACGGTACAGGGAGGCTGACGCATCATGGCGACGCTGACGGAACCCAAGGCGGAGAAGAAGACGCTGGTCCATTACCTGGTCGAAGGCGGCGTGGCGATCATCGAGCTGGACGATCCGCCGGCCAACACCTACACCTACGACATGATGCACCAGTTGGACGAGGCGATCCTGCAGGCGCGCTTCGACGACACCGCCCATGTGATCGTGCTGCGCGGCCACGGGGAGAAGTTCTTCTCGGCCGGCGCGAACATCGCGTATCTGAACAGCATTACGCCCCGCTACAAGTACTTCTTCTGTCTGCACGCCAACGAGACGCTCAATCGCCTCGAGCACACGCCGAAGCTCACGATCGCCGCGCTCAACGGCCATACCGTGGGCGGCGGGCTCGAGATCGCGATGGCGTGCGACCTGCGGCTGGCGAAGGAGAACGCGGGAAAGATCGGGCTCCCGGAAGTGAACCTGGGGGTGCTTCCCGGGACCGGCGGCACGCAGCGCCTGGCCCGCATCGTGGGCAAGGCACGCGCCATCGAGATGATGGTCAAGGGCGAGACGTTCTCGTTCGACAAGGCGAAAGAGCTGGGTCTCGTGAACGAGGTCTTCCCGGCCGACGACTACTGGGAGCAGATCATGCTGTACGCCAAGCAGTTCACGCCGCCCCACAAGGCCTCGAAGGCGGTCGGCCTGATCAAACGGGCGGTCCAGTCCGGCGCCGAGGTGCCGTTCGAGTCCGGCCTGACGCTCGAGCGGGAGCTGCAGCAGCAGCTGTTCCAGTCGGACGATGCCAAGGAAGGCATCGCGGCGTACGTCGAAAAGCGGGTCGCGGAGTTCAAGGGCCGGTGAAGACCGATCTGCTGATCGGCAACGAGTGGCGCGCCGCGGGGAAGCGCTATTGCCTCACGAACCCCGCGACTGAGGAGCCGCTGGCCGAGGTGGCCGAGGCGGGCGAGGCGGAGATCGACGCGGCCGTGCAGGCCGCCCGGGCCTGCCTCGACTCGAAGGAGTGGCGGGACCTTCCCGCCCGCAAGCGGGGCGCCCTGCTCTTCCGGCTCGCCGACCTGCTGGAGCAACGCTCCAAGGAGCTCGCCGACGTCGAGACGAAGAACAACGGCAAACCGCTGTTCGAGTCGAAGATCGACGTGGCGATGGCGATCGAGACCGTGCGCTACTACGCCGGCTGGGCGGACAAGCTGACGGGCGACACGCTCCCCGTCAGCGGCAACTTCTTCACGTACACGTTGCGGGAGCCGGTCGGCGTGGTCGGCGCGATCGTCCCGTGGAACTTCCCGCTCAACCTCGCCACGTGGAAGGTGGCTCCGGCGCTGGCGGCGGGCTGCACCGTGGTGCTCAAACCGGCGCACGAGACGCCGCTCACCGCGCTGCTGCTCGGCGAGCTCGCCGTCGAGGCCGGGCTCCCTGCCGGCGCGCTGAATGTGGTCCCGGGGCCCGGCGCCACGGCCGGCGCGGCCCTGGTGCGGCACCCGCTGGTCGACAAGATCGCCTTCACGGGCTCGACCGAGGTCGGCCAGTGGATCATGCGCGAGGCGGCAGGCACGGTGAAACGCGTCACCCTCGAGCTGGGCGGCAAGAGTCCGAACATCATCTTCGCGGACGCCGACCTCGCGGCCGCGGTGCGCGGGGCGCAGGCCGGGATCTTCTACGGCAAGGGCGAGGTGTGCGCCGCCGGCTCCCGCCTGCTGGTCGAGCGGGCCGTGCACGACCAGGTCGTCGAGCAGCTCGCCGAACGGGCCAAGAAGCTCACGCCCGGTGATCCGTTCGACAAGAACACCCGCCTGGGCGCGATCGTCTCCAAGCGCCAGCAGGACACGGTGCTCTCCTACATCGCGGCCGGGAAGGAGGAAGGCGCCCGGCTCGTGGCGGGTGGCAACCCTGCCAAGGTCAACGGCAAGGGTTTCTATGTCGAGGCGACCGTGTTCGACGGAGCGAAGCCGGGGATGAAGATCGTGGACGAGGAAATCTTCGGCCCCGTGCTGTCGGTCTTGACCTTCGAGAACGAGGACGAAGGCGTCCGCCTGGCAAACCGGTCCATGTACGGGCTCGCAGCCGGCATCTGGACCAAAGACATCCAGCGGGCGCACCGGGTCGCCCGCGCGATCAAGGCGGGGACAGTGTGGGTCAATACCTACAACTTCTATGATCCCGCGGCCCCGTTCGGGGGCTACAAGTTTTCGGGGTTTGGGCGCGACCTCGGCAAGGAGGCGCTCGACAACTACACCGAAACCAAAACGGTCTGGATCGGTTTGTGACTGACGCGTTCATCTGCGCTGCGCTCCGTACCCCCGTCGGCAAGCACGGTGGGGCGCTGGCGTCCGTGCGCGCCGACGATCTGGCGGCGATCCCGATCAAGGCGGTGGTCGAGCGCACGGGCATCGAGCCGGCGAGCATCGACGACGTGATCCTCGGATGTACCAACCAGGCGGGCGAGGATAACCGCAACGTCGCCCGCATGGCGTCGCTCGTCGCCGGCCTGCCGGTCGAGGTGCCGGGCCAGACGGTGAACCGGCTGTGCGGCTCGGGGTTGCAGGCGGCGGCGAGCGCCGCCCAGGCGATCAAAGCGGGTGAGGGGGAGGTGTTCGTCGCGGGCGGTGTGGAGAACATGACCCGCGCGCCGTACGTGCTGCTCAAGGCGGGGGCCGCCTGGAGCCGTACGGCCCCGGAGATCGCCGACACCACGGTGGGGTGGCGGTTCCCAAACCCACGCTTGAAGCAGGAATGGACGGTCTCGCTGGGTGAGACCGCCGAGCTGGTCGCCGAGCGTTACCAGATCGGCCGCGCCGAGCAGGATGCGTTCGCCGTGGAGAGCCAGGGGCGCGCCGCGCGCGCTCTCAAGGATTGCGTGTTCACCGACGAACTGGTTCCCGTCCCCCTTCCCGACGGGACGACGTTCGCCAAGGACGAGTATCCCCGTGCGGGCACGACCCTCGAGGCCGTCGCGCAGCTCAAGCCGGCGTTTCGCAAGGGCGGCACCGTCACGGCGGCGAGCTCGAGCGGGATCAATGACGGCGCGGCGGCGCTCCTCGTGGTCGGACGAGCGGACAGCCGGACGGGCGGACCGAGGCCCCTCGCGAGGATCCTGGCGACGGCGGTGGCGGGCGTGGACCCGAGTTGCATGGGCTTGGGCCCGATTTCAGCCACCCAGAAAGTCCTGCAGCGGGCCGGATTGACCATCGATCAGATCGATCTGGTGGAACTGAACGAAGCGTTCGCAGCCCAGGCGATCGCGTGCATCCGCGAGCTCAAGCTCGACCCGAGCCGGGTCAACATCTACGGCGGCGCGATCGCACTCGGCCATCCGCTCGGCGCGACCGGCGCGCGCGTGTTGACGACGTTGGTGCACGCCTTGCGCCGGACGAAGACGCGTTACGGTTTAGCGACGATGTGCATCGGCGTGGGCCAGGGGATCGCCATGATCGTGGAACGGGTCTGATGGCGGCGTACGACTGCGTGATGGTGGAGATCGCGGGCGGCATCGGGACGGTGACGCTGAACCGACCCGGCAAGCTCAACGCATTCGATGGACCGATGTGCCGAGAGCTGAGCGCAGCGCTGCGGATGCTCTCCGGCAGCGATGCGGTGCGGGTGATCATCCTGATCGGAGCGGGCCGGGCGTTCTGCGCCGGTGCCGACCTGAGCGTGCTTGGGGAGGACGGCACCTCCCTCGTGGCGGCGGGAAAGGACGTGGCGCTGACGATCCGTGCGGCGCCGCAGCCGGTGCTGGCGGCCGTGAACGGGCCGGCGGCCGGGGGGGGCGCGAATCTCGCGCTCGCCTGCGATTACCGGATCGCCTCCGATCAGGCATCGATCGGCCAGGTGTTCCACACGCTCGGGCTCGTGCCCGATTGGGGGGGGAGCTTCTTCCTCCCCCGCCTGGTCGGGACGTCGCGGGCGCTCGAGCTGGTGTGGAGCGCGCGGATGGTCCCCGCCGCCGAAGCGCTCGCGCTGGGGTTGTTCGACCGGGTGGTGCCGCACGCCGAGTTGGGAGTGGAGACCCGTCGACTCGCCGAGCTGTGGGCCGCCCAGCCGGTGGCGGCCGTGCGCCGGGCCAAAGAAGCGCTGTACCGGAGCGAGGCGAGCTCGCTCGCATCGATGCTCGACCTCGAGATCGCGCACCAGAACGAACTGTTCGCCACCGCCGAGGCGCGCCAGCGCATCGGGGCGGCCCTGTCCAAGAGGAGTCACTGATGGTTCGCAAGCTCCACAACTTCGACGAGTGGATCGACTACTTCCGCTACTGGCAGGACTCGATCGGTCTCCCCCAGGGGGAGCTGCGCGACTTCAAGTTCGAAGCCAAGTTCGGGGACCAGGAGGTGCCGCACATCGAGTTCGGGCATTACAAAGGCCAGCGCAAGTGGCCGACGGTGATGCACATCCCCGACCAGCGGATCCGCGACGCGCTGCTCAACCTCATCGTCTACCAGGGCGACACCGAGTTCGCGTCGGTGGAGCAGCAGCGGACACTACTGCAGCACGCGCCCTCGGATTACGACCTGCTCTCGCTCATGCGCGTGATGACCGAGGAGATGCGGCACGGCTGGCAGATGTCGTACCTGTTGTGCGCGCACTTCGGGGACGAAGGCAAGCGCGAGGCCGCGAAGCTGCTGGAGCGCCGCGCCGACGAGGGCGAGCGGCTGCTCGGGTCGTTCAACGAGCTGGTCGACAATTGGCTCGACTTCTTCACCTACACGCAGTTCATCGACCGCGACGGCAAGTTCCAGCTCACCATGCTCTCGACCTCGGCGTTCGACCCGCTGTCGCGCTCGATGATCCCCATGCTCAAAGAAGAGTCCTATCACCTGGGAACCGGAAACAACGGCCTGCTGCGGATCGTGAAGGCCGGCCGGATGCCCCCCGAAATCATCCAGCGCTTCTTCCATAAGTGGATTCCCACGGCGTTCGATCTGTTCGGCACCGACAACTCGTCTTCGGCCCACTGGGCGTACGTGTGGGGGCTGAAGGGGCGCTACGACGAGCGCGACAACCAGACCGAGCCCGAAAAACCGCGGCTCAACGAGTACGGCCGCGAGCTGTACCGGCAGGAGATCACCAAGCTGGTCGAGCGGTTGAATCTCTTCATCCCGGAGCGCGAGCGGCAGCTCAGGGTTCCGGACGCGAAGTTCAACCGTAAGATCGGGATGTACGGGCACCAACTGTACACGGTGGACGGCGTGCCCATGGACGACCCGGTGAAGTATCAGGAGTACCTGAAGGCGGTGCTTCCCCAGCCCGAGCACTATACGATCGTGCACGACATCGAAAAACAGCCGGGCTGGATCGAGCCCAAGAAGGCGGACAGCCTGCTGCAGTGAGCAAGCCGCTGGTCATCGCCCACCGGGGCGCTTCGGGATACGAATACGAGAACTCACGGGCGGCCTTCCGGGCGGCCCGTGTGCGCGGGGCGGACGCCGTGGAGCTCGATGTGCACGCCGCCGCCGACGGCGTGTTGTTCGTCCACCACGACGAGGTCGTGAGCGGCACCCACATCACGCGCTCGAGCGCGGCGCAGATTCGCACGCTGCGGCTCCCGAACGGTGAGTCCGTGCCGACGCTCGACGACGCGCTGGCGGCGATCGATGCGGCGCTGCACGTGTTCGTCGAGGTGAAGTCGCTGCCGCCGTCGTGCGACGACCGGTTACTCGCGGCGCTCGAGGGGGACGGCGGCGCCCACGGCGGCCGCTGTGCCGTGCACAGCTTCGACCACCGGATCGTGCAGCGACTCGGGCGCGCCCGGCCGACGCTGGCGCGGGGCGTGTTGCTCGCTTCCTACCCGCTGCGCCCCCTGGACGCGCTCGAGGATACCGGTGCGACCGTTCTGTGGGAGGAGCAGACCCTGATCGACGCCGCGCTCGTCGACACCCTGCATCGGGCGGGACGCCGGATCTACGCCTGGACGGTGAACGACCCCGACGACATGCGCCGACTGGTCGCGCTCCGGGTCGACGGTCTGTGCGGCAACGTCCCGGATGTCGCGCGCCGCGTGGTAGACGCGAGCCCGGCATGACGGCGCGGCGCGTCGCGGTCGTTGGCGCGGGCACCATGGGGCACGGGATCGCGTACGTCGCGACGCTCGCGGGCTGCAGCGTCGCGCTGACTGACAGCCGCCCCGAGGCCATCCCCCCCGCCATCCGGCGCATCGGGGACCTGCTCACGGGCGGCGTGCAGCGCGGCAAGCTCGGCGAAGCGGACGTCGCCGCCGCCGCCGCGCGGTTGCGAGCGGATCGCGACCTGGCCTCGGCGGTGCGTGAGGCCGACGTCGTGATCGAAGCCGTGGTCGAGGATCTCGGCGTCAAGCAGCGCCTCTTCGCCGAGCTCGAGCGCGCGGCGCCGGCGACCGCGCTGCTCGCCACGAACACCTCCTCGCTCTCGGTCGGCGCGATCGCATCCGCAGTCCGCGACCCGGGGCGCGTCCTCGGGCTGCACTTCTTCAACCCGGTGCATGCGATGAAGCTCGTCGAGGTCGTGACGCACGAGCGCACCGGAGCGGGGACCGTAGACCGGGCCCTCGCGTTCGTGCGGCAACTTGGCAAGGAGCCGATCGTGGTGAAGGACGCGCCGGGCTTCGCGTCGAGCCGGCTCGGCGTGGCGCTCGGGCTCGAGGCGATGCGGATGCTCGAGCAGGGCGTGGCCAGCGCCGAGGACATCGATCGGGCGATGGAGCTCGGCTACAACCATCCGATGGGCCCGCTCAAGCTGACCGACGTGGTGGGGCTCGACGTGCGGCTCGCGATCGCCGAATACCTGTACCGCACGCTGGAAGAGCCCCAATTCGAGCCGCCGAGCATCCTGCGGGACAAGGTGGCCAAGGGAGAGCTGGGGAAGAAGACGGGAAAGGGGTTCTACATCTGGAGCGCGTAGGGCCGCCGTGACCGTTCCCGGCAGCCCCGCGTGCTCCCTGCCCGCTCAGAGGCCCGAACAGATCGTCGGACCTGCCGTTTGCGTCGCGATGGCGGTGTGATCGTCTCGCCCGTTGTTCCCGGGCTGGTCGTCGCTGTAGGTGATGGAAGCCAGGCCGGTCGTCGGACTGACCGCGATGCCGAAGTCGTCGAACAGGTCCCGGTTGCCGGTGCACGACACGCCTCCCTCGCACACCCCACCGAAGTGGATCACCGGCGTGGCCGCGGCCTGCGTGAATGTGCTGCCGACGGTCGCCGCGTTGAGGTTCTGGGCGAAGAACACCTGCCACGTCGCCGACGGCGGGTAGTTGTCCGGCGCCGTTGCCCCGTCAAAGAACGCAGTCCCGTACCACACGACGTTCAGCTGGCCCGGGTCGCAGGCCACGCTCCACGGCATGACCGCCGTGGCGGATGGCGCCTGGTTCACCTGGATCGGCCCGGTCCACGTGTCCCCTCCATCCTGCGAGAAGCTGTAGAAGAGGTTGTGATCGTCGGTGTACACGGCGTAGACCGTACCGGCCCGGTCCACGCTCACGTTGACGAACTGGTGGCCGTACGAGACCGAGTTGTCCGGATTCACGTAGACGGGATTGTCGGTGAACGTCACACCGCCGTCGCGCGAGACTGCGATCCACACGGCATGAAAACGGGCGGGCAGGACGGCCTCGGCGGCGTTCGCGATGCCGCTGAACACCTGGTAGATGACGTGCGTGTTGGGGTCGATCGTCAGGTTTCCGATCTCGTTGTCGTCGATCAGGAAGGCGTGTGCGGCGTCGATCGCCGAACCCAACTGGGTGAAGCTGGCGCCCGCGTCGAAGCTGCAGTTGACGTCGATGTTGAACGTCACGATGTCGTGGTACGAGATGCACACCTTGGTCGCCTGGTCGGCCGCGATCCACTCGCGGTCGTCGATGGGAATTGTGGCGCTGGTGACGTTCTTGCTCCAGGTCTTCCCCCCATCCTGGCTGGTGCTGACCGTGACGTTCGCCAGACTGAGGCTCGCCACATAGACGTTGTGGATGCCGCTGGCGTTCGCTTGGGGCGCGGTGCTCAAGTCCGTGTCGCCGCCCCCCGGCCCCACTCCGCCGGCGGCCTGGGAGAGCTGGTTCGGGGATTCCAGCGCCGTGTAGTGCAGGCCGCCATCGGTCGACTTCCAGGCGAGTGTGCCCGCGGAGAGACCGAGCTCGGAGGAGACGTAGAACGTCCCCGTGTTGTCGGCGCGAATCGCGGGCTCTGCGGCGCCATTGGTGCATGCCGACGAGCCCGGGCAGACCGTCCCAGGCGCGGCGCCGAGCTGGAAGTTCTCGAACGTGAACGGCCCCGCATTGATCGCCTGCGCCGCCGGCACGCCACTCCCCCGAGCGGGTGACGAAGGGTGGTTGCCCCCGTCGCAGGACGTTAGGAGCAGGATGCATCCCAGGACGGTCGCGCTGCCCGGGCTCGAAAGGTCGATCCTCATGTGGGTAGCCTCCGCTTCTTGGCGAGGGTTCTTGTTCCGACGAGCGCGGTGGGCAGCGTCGGACGGAGGAGACGCACGAAGCGCATCACGCCGGCGGCAAGTTCCGCACCTCTCTGCTGCACGCTGGCCACGGGGTGGCTGTAGGGGATTTCGCGGGTGCTCGCCGATCGTCAGACTGTGCGTGGAGCCCGGGAGGCGGCACAGGGCACGTGCATGTCGCGGTCGCGCCACTCCTCGGTGTGGCGGCTGCTCGGCACCCCAAGCTCACGCGTCCCATGTGGTATTACTCCGGCTCCGCGTCGAGCCGCCTCGGTGTGGCCCTCGGGCTCGAAGCGATGCGGATGCTGGAGCCAGGCGTGGCCAGACTGTTGACCAAGAAGTCATACTCTGGTATTACTTTAGTATGACCAAACGTCGGAAGATCGCCGTCAGCGTCTCAGCGGAAGCGCTCGCGGCGGCCGAGCGGTTGCGGAAGCACACCGGGGAGAGCCGGAGCGCGGTGTTCGAGCGGGCGCTGCACGGTCTGGTCGCCGCCGCGGGACTGGCGCAGCAGACGCGCCGGTACGTCGAGGGATATCGCCGGCGCCCGGAGCGCCGCGCGGAGGTAAGAACCGCCCTCGCGACCGCCCTCACCGCGCTGGCCGGAGCGCCTTGGGATGAGACGCGGTGAGGTGTGGTGGGCGCAGCTGCCCCCGCCGGTCGGTCGCCGGCCGGTGGTCCTCGTATCGCGTGACGAGGCCTATGCGATCCGCGAGCTCGTCACGGTCGTCCCGATCACCACGCAAGTCCGTGGGATCCCGGTGGAGGTTCCGCTGGGCCGCGACGAGGGTTTGCCGCGCCGCTCGGTCGCCAACACGGATACCCTGACGACCATTCCCAAGCGGACGCTCAGGCAATACGCCGGCGTGTTGAGCGGAGATAAGGCCGCGGCCCTCGATGCCGCGCTGCGCTTTGCCTTGGGGCTCGAGTGACGGGCCCGCACCCACCGACCCTGAGCACGCTCCGTATCACCGACGTCCACATCCACATCCAGCCGTGGCGCGAGCTCAAGCCACAGGTGCTCGCGGTAATGTGGCGCGACAAAGAGGCCGAGCGCGACCGGATGATCCAGGTCATGGAGGATCCGCACGCCCTGCTCGAAGTCATGGACCGCACGGGTGTCTGGCGCGCGGGGCTCGTCAACTACCCGTCGCCCGACATCATGGGCTTCACCAACGCCACCAACACGTTCGCCGCCACGTACGCCCGCACGAACCCCGAGCGCCTGCTCCCCTACGGAGGCGTGCACGCCCGCTTCACCAAGGACGCGCGCGGCGACGTGGATCGGCTCGTCGACCTGGGCATCCGGCTCCTCAAGATCCATCCGCCCCATCAGGGGTTTCCGGCCAACGCCTACGCCGAGGGGCTGGAGGCGCTGGGGGCGATCTACCGGCGGTGCGAGGAGCGCGGGCTGCCGGTGATGATCCACACCGGCACGAGCGTCTTTCCCGGCGCCCGCTCCAAGTACGGCAACCCGATGGAGCTCGACGACGTGGCGATCGATTTCCCGGATCTGCCCCTCGTCATGGCGCACGGGGGCCGGCCGCTGTACATGGCGGAGGCGTTCTTCATTCTGCGACGCCACCGCCACGTCCGGCTCGACATCTCCGGGATTCCGCCCGCCCGCCTGTTGGAGTACTTTCCGCGCCTGCCCGAGGTGGCCGACCGCGTCTTGTGGGGAACCGACTGGCCGAGCCCGGGAGTCAGGGACATGCGCCACAACCTCGATCAGTTCCTGGCGCTCTCGCTCGAGGACTCGCATAAGAAGGCGATTCTGGAGACCAATGCGCTGGCTCTGTTCCCTGCTGCTCGCTAGCTCGCTCGCCGCACAGTCTCGAGACCCACCGAAGCCGCTCCGGTTCGCTCTCACGGACTTGGTGGCGCGGCGCGACTCGTTCGTATTCATCTTCCGCGGTGCCGAGCGGGGCTACGCGGTGTGGCAATACGAGGTCCGGCAGCTCGAAATGACCCAACAGCTCCTGTACACGGCGCACTCCGAGTTTCGGCCGGTGGAGGAGGAGCAGATGCGCGTCGTCCTGAACCGCCTGACGGGCGAGCCGATCGCGACATTCCACCACATCGACCTGTTCTCGCCCACGAGCGACACCGTCATGGTGGAGCACGACCTCGACGTGAAGGGCGGCGAGATCGCGGGACGCCGGCGCGTGGGCACGCGCAGCGGCGCGGTGCAGATCATCCCCGTGAGCCGGGCGCTCCCCCGGGGGGCCGTGCTGTCCGATTACATCTTCATCGCCGCCGCGGTGACGAACGCGGTGCCGGGCGATTCGCTCGCCATTCCGGCCTACAGTGAGTTCGGCGACTCGATCGCGACGCTCAGCTTCGTCGCCCTGCCGCCGGTCACGATCGCGGTGCCCGCGGGCCGCTTCGAGGTCTTGCCGCTCCGGAGCGGCGCGTTCCGTGTGTTCATCGCGCGCACCGGCGTGCGCCGCGTCGTGAAGGGCGAGACGCTGGACGGCGACTTCTCGTTCCAGCTGGCCGCGACGGGCCCGGTCGTGCCGTCCCCCGAATGAGCGCGCCCGTGATTGCGCTGGTCGCCGCCCTGCTGGCCCTCCAGGCCGGTCACGTGAGCTACGAATCGTTCGCCCTGCCCAACGGCCTGCGCGTGCTCTACTCCGCGGACCACTCGACGCCGGTGGTGACGGTGGACCTGTGGTACTACACGGGCGCCCGCAACGAGCGTCCCGGCCGCTCCGGCTTCGCGCACCTGTTCGAGCACATGATGTTCCAGGGGTCGGCGCACGTGAAGAAGAGCGAACACTTTCAGCTGGTGGAGCGCGCCGGCGGCACGCTGAACGGCTCCACGCATGACGACTACACGAACTACTACGAGACGATTCCGTCCAACCGGCTCAACCTCGCCCTCTGGCTCGAAGCGGACCGAATGCGCTCGCTCGCCGTCACGCAGGAGAACCTGGAGAACCAGCGGGCCACGGTCAAAGAGGAAAAGCGGCTGCGCGTCGACAACCAGCCGTACGCGCCGACCTTCCGCAGCGCCATCCTCTGGCCCTTCGACAGCGCGACGTGCTTCGCCTACGCGCACTCCACCATGGGCTCGATGGAGGATCTCGATGCCGCGCGGCTGGAAGACGTCCAGGCGTACTTCCGGACGTACTACGCGCCCAACAACGCCACCCTGGTCGTCGTAGGTGACTTCCGGCCGGTCGAGCTGCGCCGGCTCGTGAACCAGTACTTCGCCGACATCCCGAGCCAGGCGGCCCCGCCCGCGGCGCAATGCGCGTACCGGCTGGTCCCCGGGATGGTGCGGCGCGAGGTCGAAGATGCGCACGCCAACCTGGCGGCGGCGTTCCGCGTCTTCCGGCTGCCGCCCCACACCGATCCCGACATTCCCGCCATCGAGCTGTTGAACGTCATCTTCGGCCAGGGCGAGAGCTCCCGGTTGAACGTCGGCGTGGTGCGGCGGGACCGGGCCGCGCTGCAGGCGGGGATGTTCGCGCTGACCGAGCGGCGCGGCCCCGGGGTGCTGGTCGCCTTCGGGATCGCGAACCAGGGGGTCGCCGTGCAGGCGCTCGACAGCCTGATCGGCGCCCAACTGGACAGCGTGCGTCGGGTCGGCGTCACCGCCGACGAGCTGACGCGGGCGCGCAATGCCTTCCGCGCCGACTTCATCCACGAACGGGAGACGACCTTCGGCCGCGCGGAAGCGCTACAGCACTACAGCCTGTTCCACGGGTCCGTTGCGGAAATCAACAGCGACTTGGACCGCTACCTCGCGGTGTCCGCGGCCGACGTCCAGCGCGCGGCCACGAAGTACCTGGACCCGGCGAACTCGGTGGTGGTGATCGTGCGACCGAAGGCGGCGCCGGCGGATTCGGGGGCGGCGAAATGAGGGCGTTGGTCCTGGTCGTCGTTCTTTCCATCGGTCCATCGTTCCGCCTGTCCGCCCAAGCCTTCCCCGCGAAGCCTCCCCGCCCCACCCCGCTCTCACCGGTGCGCTTTCCGCCGTTCAAGGAGGCGACGCTCGGGAGCGGCCTGCAGCTCGTGCTGGTCGAGCACCACGAGCAGCCCGTGGTGTCCGTGAGCCTGAGCTTCCGCGCCGGCGAGACTTACGACCCGCCCGGCAAGGAAGGCCTGGCGGAGCTGGTCGCGGAGCTCCTCAGCAAGGGCACGGCGAGCCGCTCGGCCGAGCAGATCGCCGCGACGATCGAAGGGGTGGGTGGCAGCCTCTCCGCGTCCGCGAGCGAGGACGTTCTCACGATCTCGGCCGACGCGCTGAGCGATCAGCTGGGGCTGGTGTTCGACCTGCTGGGGGACGTGACGCAGCACGCGGCGTTCCCGGAGAGCGAGCTGGCGCTGGCGCGCACCCGCGCGCTCTCGGCACTGGCCCTGTCGCTCTCCCAGCCCGCGTCCGTCGCCGCCCGGATCTTCGGCAAGGAGATCTATGGCCCGAATCCCTACGGACGCAGCGCCACTCGCGAGAGCTATAACGCCGTCACGCGCGACGACGTCACGAGGTTCGCCGCGGATCGGCTGCGCCCCGCCGGCGCCCTGCTCGTCGTGGCGGGAGACGTCACCGAGCGGCAGGTGGACGCGCTCGTCGAGCAAGTCTTCGCCGGCTGGCGCGGGAGCCCCCCGACGGCGCGCCCACCGCCGCCCCCTCCCGCGACGGCGGCCACGGACATCCTGCTGGTGCATCGGCCCGGCTCCTCTCAGGCGAACATCGTGCTCGGCAACACGACGATCCTGCCGGCGGATCCCGTCTACTACGCCGGGCGCATCGCGACCCAGGTGCTCGGCGGCGGCGCCGACTCCCGGCTATTCCTCATGCTGCGCGAGCGGAAGGGCTGGACGTACGGTGCGTACGCCAACCTGCAGCGCTACCGTGGGCTCGGGTACTGGCAGGCGACCGCTGAGGTGCGCACCGAGGTCGCCGACAGCGCGTTGAGCGAGCTGCTGCACCAGATCGAGCGGATCCGGACCCAGGCGATCGCGGACTCCGAGCTCGCCGCGGCGAAGGGATTCCTGGTGGGCTCGTTTCCCCTCACGATCGAGACGCCGAGCCAGATCGCCGCCCAGGTGGCGAACGCCAAGCTGTTGGGCCTGGGGGACGACTACCTGCGACTGTACCGGGAGCGGTTGGCGGCCGTCACGCCGGCCGCCGCGCGCGCGGCAGCGGCCCGGCTGTACCGGCGCGGGGCGCTCACGATCGTGGTCGTGGGGGACGCGACGCAGCTGTACGATCGTCTCAAGGCGATCGCGCCCGTCCGGCTGGTGGATGGTGACGGCAATCCGCTGACCCCGGCCGAGCTGAGCCCGAAGGCCGCGCCGGTCGCGCTCGATCCGGCGCAACTCGCCTCGCACACCGACAGCTCGCGCGTGCTGTTCCAGGGGAACCCGGTCGGCGCCAGCGTGTCGGCGCTGCGGCGCACGGCCGATTCGCTGGTTTACACCGAGCAGAGCAACCTGGGCGGGGGCGCGTTCCAGCAGACGGTCACGCTGGTGCTCGACCCCGCCGACGGCTCGAGCCGGCGGCTCGACCGGGTGACGATCCAGCAGGGACAGCGCAGCGAAGCGCACCTCACCTACAGCGGGGGACGGGTGAAAGGGCGGAGCGCCATGCCGCAGCAGGACGGGACCACCAAGCCGTTCGACATCGACACGGTGCTGCCGCCCGGCACGATCGACGAGGATGCAGTCCCGTTTTCCGTTCCGGCGTTTCCGCTTGAATCGGGAAAGAGCTTCACGGTGAGCTTCTTCTCTCCCAGCGACGGCGCGGTGAAGCTGCTCACGTTCAAGGTCGGCGCGGAGGAGAGCGTGGTCGTCCCGGCCGGGACGTTTCAGGCGTACCATATCGCCGTGACGGGCTCGCGCGTGCCGTTTGTGATGTACGTGAGCACGACGGCGCCGCGCCGCGTGGTGCGGACCGAATACGTCGGTCAACCCCTCGTCGTCGAGCTCGTCAAGTGATCTCCGTCCGGAGCGATGCGATGCGAACACTCCTGTATCTGACCCTCGTGCTGTCGGCCGGCTGCGCCGCGGCCGGGGCCCGCCAGGCCACGCCGGGGAATCCCCCCGCCCCCGCCCCCGCCGCGGCGTCGCAGGCCGCCGCGGAGAGCATGAGCGTCGATCGGGCGCAATATCCGTCGACCTATCGGCGCCACGCCAATCCACCGGTGCTGATCCGCAACGCGACCATCATGACGGCGACCGGGCAGGAGATCCGCAACGGGTCCATCCTGCTCAGGGATGGGCGGATCGTCGCCGTCGGGGAGAAGGTGGAGGCGCCGGCCGACGTGGCCGTAGTGGACGGGACCGGGAAGTACGTCACCCCCGGCTTGATCGACGACCACTCGCATCTGGGCGTGTACGCGGCGCCGGGCACCGAGGCCGAATCGGACGGCAACGAGGCTACGAACCCCGTCACGGCCGAGGTCTGGGCGGAGCATTCGTTCTGGCCGCAAGACCCGCAGATCCCCCTCGCCATCGCGGGCGGGATCACCACCATCCAGGCGCTGCCGGGGTCCGCCAACCTGATCGGCGGGCGCAGCGCCATCCTGAAGCTCGTGCCGGCGCGCACGGTGCAGGAGATGAAGTTCCCCGGCGCCCGCTACGGTCTGAAGATGGCGTGCGGCGAGAACCCCAAGCGGGTGTACGGGCGGCGCGGCGGCCCTGCGACCCGGATGGGCAACATGGCGGGCTACCGCAGCGCGTTCACGCAGGCGGAGACGTATCGCCGCCGGTGGGACACGTGGCGCAAGGACCACAAGGGCGATCCGCCCGAGCGCAACCTGCGGCTCGAGACGCTCGCGGAGGTGCTGCGCGGCAACATGTACGTTCAGAACCATTGCTATCGGGCCGACGAGATGGCCCAGATGATCGATTTGGCGCACGAGTTCGGCTTCAAGATCCGGTCCTTCCACCACGCGGTCGAGTCGTACAAGATCGCGGACCTGCTCGCGAAGGAGGGGACCTCGGTGTCGGTGTGGGCGGACTGGTGGGGGTTCAAAGAAGAGGCGATGGACGGGATCCAGCAGAACGCGGCGCTCAACCAGCAAGCAGGTGGGCGGCCGCTGATTCATTCCGACAGCCCGAGCGGGATCCAGCGCCTGAACCAGGAGGCGGCGAAGGCGATGTACGCGGGCCAGCGGGCCGGGATACCGATCACGCGCGACCAGGCACTGCGCTGGGTCACGGTCAATCCCGCGTGGACGCTCGGGCTCGACTCGATCGTCGGCACGCTCGAGCCCGGTAAGATGGCCGATGTGGTCGTCTGGTCGGGCGACCCGTTCTCCATCTACTCGAAGGCCGTGCAGGTCTACAACGACGGTTGGCTCGTGTACGACCGCGCCGACGCGGCGCACCAACCTCGCACCGATTTCGAGCTGGGCCGGGCACCGGCTCCCGGAAACGACCGATGATCGCGGTGCTGCTGGCGCAGACGATCGCCATCACGGGCGGCACGGTGTACCCCGTGTCCGGCCCCAAGATCAGCAACGCGACCGTGCTGATCCGCGACGGCAAGATCGCGGCAGTCGGCACCGGGGTGGCCGTCCCGTCCGACGCCACGCGCATCGACGCGGCGGGCAAGTGGGTCACGCCGGGGCTGATCGACGGCGGCGGCCAGCTGGGTCTGGTGGAGATCGGCGCCGTCGCGGCGACGCGCGAGGCAAGCCTCCAGGGCGACACCATCGCCGCCGCGTTCAACGTCACAGAGGGGATCAACCCAGCGTCCGCGGTCATTGCGGTCACTCGGATCGAGGGAATCACCACCGTGCTCGCCACCCCGACCGGCAACCTGGTCAGCGGGCAGGCGGCACTGATCGACCTCGATGGCGCCACCATCGAACAGATGGTCGTGAAGTCGCCGGCCGGGATGGTGCTCGACGACTCCGAGAGCGGGAAGGACTACGCCGGCGGCTCGCGCGCGGGGTTGGCGGATCGCCTGCGCCGCGTGTTCCGCGACGCGCTCGAATACGAGCGCCGCAAGGCGGACTTCAGTCGCGCCCAGATGCAACCGCTGTCGGCGCCGGCCCGCGACCTTGAGGCGCTGCTGCCCGTGCTGCACGCGCAGGAGCCGCTCATCGCTTACGCGAACCGGCGGAGCGACATCGCGACGGCGCTGCGCCTGGCGCGTGAGTTCAAGCTCAAGCTCGTGCTGGCAGGCGCCCAGGAAGGCTGGGAGGTCGCGCGCGACATCGCGGCCGCCGGCGTTCCCGTGCTGGTGGAGCCGCTCGACAATATTCCTTCGTACGACGCGCTCGGCATCCGGTACGAGAACGCCGCGCTGCTCGCGCGCGCCGGCGTGAAGGTCGCGCTGATGGAGACGGACACCCACAACGCGCGCAACCTGCGCCAGCAGGCGGGCAACGCCGTGTCCTATGGGATGTCGTGGGACCAGGCGCTACGGGCCGTCACGCTCGCTCCCGCGGAAATGCTCGGTGTGGCGGATCGGTACGGGTCGCTCGAGTCGGGCAAGGTCGCGAACGTCGTGGTGTGGTCGGGAGATCCTTTCGAGTTCACGACCGGCGTGGAGCACGTTTTCATTCGCGGGAAGGAGATGCCGCTCACCAGCCGGCAGACGGAGCTGTTCGAGCGCTACAAGAAGCTCCCCCCCACCTACTAGGCGGCCGGGGCGCCCGCCTTCGGGTGGACGCTGACCTTGAAGCGCTTCTTGTTTTTGTGCTCGAACTTCACCACGCCGTCGACGACCGTGAACAGCGTGTCGTCCGACGCCCGGCGCACGTTCAGCCCGGGGTGGAACTTTGTGCCGCGCTGTTTGACGAGGATGCTCCCCGCCGTGACGAACTCTCCGGCGAAGCGTTTCACGCCCAAGTATTTGGGACCGGAATCGCGGCCGTTGCGGGAGGAGCCGACGCCTTTCTTGTGGGCCATACGTTCCCTCAGTCCTTGAGCTTCACGTCGGCGATCTTGACTTCGGTGAACGGCTGGCGATGTCCGGCGTGACGCCGGTACCCGGTACGGCGGGCGAAGCGGTAGATCCGGATTTTCTTGCCCTTGCCGTGACGCACCACTTCGGCCGTCACCTTGGCGCCCTTCAGCACCGGCTTGCCGGTGTGCACGTGCGTGCCGTCGCTCGCGAGCAGTACGCGATCGAACGTCACCTTGCTCCCGGGCTCGCCCTGGAGCAGCGGGACCTTGATCGTGATGCCGGGCTCGGCCCGGTACTGCACGGCGCCGATGGAAAAGATGGCGTAGGACATGGGGCCGCGAACTCTAACTGGGACTTGGGGTTCCGTCAAGGTGCGCCGTGCTCCTTCTGCTGTCACGCCACCGCGTACTGCTCCGTCACGTCCCGCCCCGCCGGCTGGGCCACCATGCGGAACTCGTCGAGGCGCATCATCGGGTCGTCGCGCACCTCGAGCTCGAGCCCGGTCTGCTTCTCGAGTTGACGCAGGAAGTTCGGCTCCTGCTCCACGAGATACAGCGCCACTTCGGGGTGCAGCCGCACTGCGAGCTGGCGCTCCTTATGCTCGGCGCCAGCGCGCTTGAGCGAGCGCTCCATCCGCCGCACGACCACCTCGGGGCGAAACACCCGGCCGGTCCCGTTGCAGGTGGGGCATTCGGCGGTCATCGAGTGCCATAGCGACGGGCGCACCCGCTGGCGCGTCATCTCGATCAGCCCCAGCTCAGAAACGGCGAACGCCTTGGTGCGCGCGCGGTCGCGACCGAGATGGGTCCGCAGCTCCTGCAGCACCTTATCGCGGTTGCCGCGCGACTCCATGTCGATGAAGTCCACCACGATGATCCCGCCGATGTCCCGCAGCCGCAGCTGGCGCGCCACTTCGCGAGCCGCCTCGAGGTTCGTCTTGAGGATCGTGCTCTCGGGGTCCTTCTTGCCGGTATAACGGCCGGTGTTCACGTCGATCGAGGTCAACGCCTCGGTGGGCTGGATGATGAGGTATCCGCCGGTCGGCAGCTCTACCCGCGGGATGAAGAGCTTGCGGACCTCCGCTTCGATGTCGTACTCGTCGAACAGCGAGGCCTCGGCCGCGTGCAGCTTCACGCGCTCGATCAGATCCGGGTCGATCTGCTTCAAGTACTGCACGACCTCGTTGTGCAACATCTTCGAATCGACGAGCAGCGAGTCGACCTTGTCACTGAAGAGGTCGCGGATGATGCCGCGGGTGAGGCTGGTCTCGCGCTGCAGCAGCGCCGGCGGGCGCGCCGAGCTGGCCTTGCGCTTGATCTTCTTCCACATCTCGTACAGGTGGTCGATCTCGTGCTTGGAGCTCTGCTCGGTCAGATCTTCGGCCACCGTGCGGATGATCCAGCCGCCCGAGTCTTTGGGGACGAGCTTGGCGACCATGTCGCGGAGCTTGGCGCGCTGGTCGCGGTTCTCGATTTTGCGGGAGACGCCGACCTTCGAGGCGAACGGCATGTAGACCAGAAACCGGCCGGCGAGCGACACCTGCGCCGTGACGCGCGGTCCCTTGGTCCCGATGGGCTCTTTGATGACCTGGACGAGCTTGGCCTGACCCTTTTTCAGCTCGTCGGCGACGTTCGGCAGACGGCGTCGCGACCGGCCTCCTCCCCCCCCACCCCCTCTTTCTCCTCCCCCGCCGTTCGAGCCGCCATTGCCGTTGTCGGTGTCGTCGTCCGGATCGCGCGGCTCGTCTTCGTCCTCCGATTCGATCAGATCGGAGGCATGGAGGAAGGCGCTCTTTTCCGCGCCGATGTTGACGAAGGCCGCCTGTATCCCCGGCAGGACCGCGTCCACGGTGCCGAGGTAGATGTCACCCACCATGCGGCGGGCGTCGGGACGATCCACCAGGAGCTCAACAAGGCGGTCGTCCTCCAGGATGGCCACGCGGGTCTCCCGCGGGCTCCCGCTGATCAATATTTCCCGTTTCAAAGCATGTGCCCTCGATCCCGGACGGCCAGCAGCCCGTCGGGATCCGATTGTTGTCCCAGCAAGCACTCATTCCGAGCCGATGGACGGAGGAGGAGTTGACCCGATTGGATGGACCACCCGATCGTGGCGCACCGAAGGTGCTCAACGCGGCGAGCAGTCCGGAAGCCCAATGCATTCTCTAAATCTAAGTGGGCTTGCGACTTACGTCAACAGCCCCGAGATTTCCTCCTATGCTGCATGCACACAACGGCTTTCTGTATGCGGGGGTACTCCTGACAGGCATGTTGCTCGGTGGGGCCGCCGAAGCGGCGCCCGGCCAAACGATCCAATATCCACCGGCGCGCCACAGCGACGTGGTGGAAGACTACCACGGCACGCGAGTGCCGGACCCGTACCGCTGGCTCGAGGAGCCCGACGCGCCGGAAACGCGCGCCTGGATCGAGGCGGAGAACCGGGTCACGGAATCGTACCTGGCCCAGATCCCGCAGCGGGCGACCCTCCGCCAGCGGCTCACGCAACTGTGGAACTATCCCAAATACGGCGCGCCATTCCACAAGGCGGGGCGGTTCTTCTTCTTCAAGAACGACGGCTTGCAGAACCAATCGGTGCTGTACAAGCAGGCGTCGCTCGTGGCCGATGCCGAGGTGCTGCTCGACGCGAACGTGCTGTCGCCGGACGGGACCGTCGCGCTCTCCACGCTGGCGGTGTCGGAGGACGGTCGGCTGCTCGCCTACGGCACTTCGGCGAGCGGGTCGGATTGGGAGGAGTTCCACGTGCGCGACATCGCGACGGCGCGCGACCGGTCGGACCACCTGCGCTGGATCAAGTTCTCGGGCGCTTCGTGGACGCACGACGGCCGCGGGTTCTTCTACAGTCGCTACCCGGAAGCCGCCGAGCAGGCGTTGACGAGCGTCAATCGGTTCCAGAAGGTCTACTATCACCGCCTCGGCACCGATCAGGCGCAGGACGTGCTCGTGTACGAGCGTCCCGATCAACCGGACTGGGGGTTCGGCGCGGCAGTGACCGACGACGGCCGGTACGTCGTCCTGCACGTGTGGCTCGGCACCGACCGGCGGAACCGCGTGTATTGTCTCGACCTGCGGAGCGCCACGCGCCCCAAGGTGACGGGCGCGGTGACGCGGCTGCTCGACGATTTCGACGCGGGCTACGGCTTCATCGGCAACGATGGACCGGTGTTCTACTTTCTCACCGACCTGAATGCCCCGAAGAAACGCGTGATCGCCATCGACACCCGGCAGCCGGAGCGCGCGCGCTGGCGCGAGATCATCCCGGAGAGCGAGGACGTGCTCGAGGGCGTCCAGATCATCCACGATGAGTTCGTCGCGCACTACATGCACGATGCCCATTCGCGGCTGCGGCTGTTCGCGCTGGACGGGCGATTTCTCACGGACGTGGCGCTGCCGACGCTGGGTGCCGTGGCGTCGATCTCGGGGGAGCGCAAGGACGACGCGATGTTCTACGCGTTCACCTCGTTCCTGTACCCCACCACGATTTTCCGTTACGACTTCAGGCAAGGCACGTCGAGCGTCTTCAAGGCGCCGGCCATCGACTTCGATCCGTCGGGGTACGAGACGAAACAGGTGTTCTACACCAGCAAGGACGGCACGCGTGTCCCGATGTTCGTCACCCACAAGAAGGGCATCAAGCTCGACGGCTCGAATCCGACGTATCTCTACGGCTACGGCGGGTTCAACATCAGTCTCACGCCGAGCTTCTCGGTGAGCGTGCTCGCGTGGCTCGAGCTGGGCGGTGTATACGCCATGCCGAACCTGCGGGGCGGCGGTGAGTACGGCGAAGCGTGGCACCAGGCGGGAATGCACGAGAAGAAGCAGAACGTATTCGACGATTTCATGGCCGCCGCGGAGTATCTCATCGCGCAGGGTTATACGTCGCCGGCGAAGCTCGCGGTCGGGGGCGGCTCGAACGGGGGCCTGCTGGTAGGCGCGGCAATCACGCAACGCCCCGAGTTGTTCGGCGCGGCCCTGCCGGCGGTCGGCGTCATGGACATGTTGCGGTTCCACAAGTTCACGATCGGCTGGGCCTGGGTCACCGAGTTCGGCTCGGCGGACAGCGCGGCGCAGTTCCCGTATCTCTACAGGTACTCGCCGCTGCACAATCTCAAGGCCGGGACGCGGTATCCGGCGACATTGATCACGACCGCCGATCACGACGATCGCGTGGTGCCGGGGCACTCCTTCAAGTTCGCAGCTGCCCTGCAGGCGGCGCAGGCGGGTCCCGCGCCCGTGCTGATCGAGATCGAGACCAAGGCCGGGCATGGCGCCGGCAAGCCGACCAGCAAGGTGATCGAGGAGCAGGCGGATCGGTGGGCGTTTCTGGTGCGCAACCTGGGAATGGAGGTTGGTGGAGATCGGTGAAGGCTGGTGCAGGTTGCTTTTAGCTAGTCGACCAGGTCCCCGAGGAGCTGGCGGGCGATCACAATCCGCTGGATCTCGCTCGTGCCTTCGCCGATCTCGCAGATCTTGGCGTCCCGCATCATCCGCTCCACGGGATAGTCCGTGGTGTAGCCGTAGCCACCGTGCAGCTGGACGGCCTTGGTCGTGGCGCGCATGGCGAGCTCCGACGCGTACAGCTTCGCCATCGCGGCCTCCTTCTTGAACGGCTGGCCCGTCTGCTTGAGCCACGCCGAATGGTAGACCAGGTGGGTCGCGGCCTCGATCTCGGTCGCCATGTCCGCGAGCGCGAAGTGCACGCCCTGAAAGCTCGCCACCGGCCGCCCGAATTGCTTGCGCGTGGCGGTGTACTGAAGGCACTCCTCCAAGGCCCCCTCCGCTAGCCCGAGCGCCAGCGCGCCGAGGCCGATGCGGCCGCCGTCCAGCGTGTGCAGGAATTGACGGAAGCCGTTGTTCACCGGTCCCAGCACATTTTCGCGGGGCACGACCGCGTCCTGGAACACGAGCTCCCGCGTGTCGGAGGCGCGCCAGCCCAGCTTGTCCTCCTTCTTGGCCGCCGCGACGCCGGGACACTTCGGAAGCGACGGGTCGTGACCGATCCCGACGCGTCTCGTTTCCTCGAGGTCACAGGTGTCCTTGGTGACGATGAACGCGGTGATGCCGTGCGTCTTCTGGGCGGCGGGATCGGTGCGGGCGGTGACGACGAAGACCTCGCCCACCCCGGCGTGCGTGATGAAGATTTTGGAGCCGTTCAGGACATAGTGGTCGCCCCGGGCGACCGCCGTGGTCTTGGTGCCCCCGGCGTCCGAGCCGGCCCCGGGCTCCGTCAACCCGAAACCACCCAGCACCTTGCCGGCCGCCAGCAGCGGGACGTAACGCTGCTTCTGCTCGCCCGTCCCAAAGTCCATGATCGGTGAGGTGCCGAGCGTGGTGTGCGCGCTGACCGTGATCGCGTGGCTCGCATCGACCTTAGCGAGCTCGTGGATCACGACGATGTACGAGAGATAGTCCATCCCCGAGCCGCCGAGCTCCTCCGGCCAGGGGATGCCGAACAGACCGAGCTCGGCCATGCGCTTCACGTTGTCCCAGGGGAAGCGGCTCTCGAGATCGTACGCCCTCGCGCTAGGCCGGATCACCTGGCTCGCGAAGTCGCGCACCATGTCGCGAACCTGGCGGTGCTGGTCGGTGAAGTAGAGGCTGTCGTGCATGGGTGGGAATCTAGCTCCTAGCCCGTCGTCCCGAACCCCGCGGCTATGCAGTTGATCGACAGGAGCAGCCCCGCCAGCGCGTCTTCTTGCCCCGCGCGGTAGCGCCGCAACAGCTCGATCTGTTGGTGGTTCACCTGGTTCAGCGTCGGCAACCGGCGGGAGAGCCGTTCCCGGAACTGTGGGAACCGCTCCGCCAGCACGCTCTCGCCGCTGAGGCGCCGCACCGCGTCGACGGTGCGGTGGTATTCGTCGGCGACCAGGGAAGCCAGCTCGTTCCGTACCCAGGGGTCGGCGACCAGATCAGCGTACGCGCGGGCGATATCGAGATCGACGTAGGCGAGCGTCTTCTCGGCCTCGTCCACGATCAGGCGGAACAGGCGGCAGCCGGCGAACATCCGCCCGAGCAACGCCGCTCCGCGCGCGCCCCGCACGTCGAGGAAGGTCGCGAGTCCAGTGCCGACCCCGTACCACCCGGGAATGCAGTGACGGTTCTGGGTCCACGCGAACACCCACGGGATCGCACGCAGGTCGCCGAGCGTGCGTGCGCCGAACCGTCGCGTGGGGCGCGACCCGATGTTGAGCAGCGCGATCTCCTCGAGGGGGCTCGCCGCCTGGAAGTACGTGACGAGATGGGGGTGCTCGATCAGCCGGCGATAGGCGGCGTGCGCTGCGCCGGACAGCGCTTCCATGGCCTCATCGAACTCGGCCGTGGGTACGAGCGCGTCCTCCCGCTCGGACTTGAGGGAGTGCTCGAGCACGCTCGCGGCCAACAGCTCCGTCTGGTAGGCTGCCGTACCGCGGTTGGCGTACTTGAACGACACGACCTCCCCCTGCTCGGTGATGCGCAGGCGTCCGGCGATCGAGCCGGCCGGCTGCGCCGCGATGGCGCGCCCGGTCGGCGCCCCGCCCCGGCTCACCGATCCGCCGCGCCCGTGGAAGCACGCGATCGGGACGCCGCACTCTCGGCCGAGCCGCGTCAGCTTGAGCTGCGCCTTCGCCAGCTCCCAGTTCGACGTAAGGAAACCCCCGTCCTTGTTCGAGTCGGAATACCCGATCATGACCTCGTAGACGCCCCCCTGCGCGCGGATACTGCGCCGTATCAGGGGCACCTGCAGCAGGTCGTGCACGATCTCCGGCGCGCGCCGCAGGTCGTCGACGGACTCGAACAGCGGCACAATTGGCAGCGTGCAGCTCTCGGTGCCCGCCGCGTCGGCGAACAAGCCGGCTTCCTTGGCGAGCAGGCACGCGCCCAGCACGTCGGCCGCGTCGTGGGTCATGCTGAGGATGAAGGTGCCGATCGCCTCGCGGTCGAGCTCGTCCCGCAGCTCGCGGATCAACCGGAACATGCCGAGCGTCTCGGCCGCCTCGGGGGGGAGCGTGGGCGGCGGGCAGTCGGCGGGGGGCCGGAGCGGGCGGGTGAGCTCGCCCTGCAGCCAGGCCGCCCAGGCGGGCGACTGGGGCGCGGGGGCCTGGGAGTCGCCGGGGTGCCGCGCGCGCCACAGCGCGGTGAGCGCGGCGGTGAGTCGCGTGGTGTTTTCCCGCACGTCGAGTCGGAAGGTGCTGAACCGAAACGCCTCCACCTCGCGTCGCACCGGCCGCACGAGCCGCGCGGCGGCGTGCGCGGCGCGGGCATCGGCGAGGCCCGACTCGAGCGTCTGCAGGTCGGCGATGAGCTCGTCCGCCGCGCGGTAGCCCGCGGCATCCGGGGAGGGGGCCGTCGTGCCGTGCTCCGCGCACGTGAGCGTGGCGTCCAGGCGCCGCAGCATGCACGCGACGTACTGGCGGAACACCTCGCCGGGGTTGCGCGCGGCGATGTGCTCGCCGGCCCCGCTCTGGTCGACCTGGCGAGCGAGGGCCTCCCGGAACTCGAGGCTGATCCGGGCCGCGCGCTCAGTGGCGGAGAGCGCCCGCAACAGCTCGCCCAGCCGTTGCCGGTAGCGGCGCAGACTCGCGACGCGATTGTCGTACACGGTCCGGCGCGTCACCTCGTTGGTGACGAAGGGATTGCCGTCACGGTCGCCGCCGATCCACGACCCGAACTGGAAAAATGACGGCACCTGAAACTGCCCCTCAGGATAGGCCTGGCGCAGCGCGCGCTCGAGCTTGTCCACGAGGTCGGGGACGACGTCGAACAGGTTCTCCGTCACGAAGTACAGTCCCCAGGCGAGCTCCTGGGCGACCGTGGGCTTCTCCAGTCGCAGCTCGCCGGTGAGCCACAGCAGCTCGATCTCCGTTCGCACGGCGTTGATCAGGTCGCTCCGCTCGCGCGGGGTCCAGCGCGGCGCTTCGAGCTCGACCAGCCGGCGGTAGATCCGGCGGTGCTTCTCGAGCACGGTGACGCGTTTGGCCTCGGTAGGATGGGCGGTGATCACCGGTCGGACGCGCAGGCGTGCCACGAGCGCCCGCATCTCGTCTGCCGAGACCCCCTGGGCGGCGGCGGCGCTCACGACCTGAGCGAACGTGCCCCGCAGCTGCTCGGGGCCCCGCTCCACCTCCGCCTGGCGCCGCTGGCGCATCGCGGCGTTCTGTTCGGCGATGGAGAGCAGCTGGAACCACGTCCCCTGCGCCTGGATGGCGCGCGCGATCAGCTCGGGGGACGCTCCAGCAGCCGTGGGCTGGCCCCGCAGCACTGGCTCGAGCTCCGGCTGATGCGCGCGGATCACATCGAGAAACTGGTCGAACAACAACTCCGCCACATCGTCGAGGTACTCGGAGGCGGTGAGGGCGGCGGAGACGAGACGGTTGTCGCTCACACCACGCGATCGCGCGGGGCGGATCCGGCGAAGAACGCCGCGAGGTTGTCCAACGCCCGCATGCCCATGGCCACACGCGTCTCTTGGGTGGCGCTGCCCAGGTGCGGCAGCAGCACGACGTTCTCCATGGTCAGGAGAGCGGGCGTCACGTGAGGCTCCTGCTCATACACGTCGAGCGCGGCCCCGGCGATCTGCCGGCGCTCGAGCGCGGCGACGAGCGCCGCTTCGTCCACGATGTCGCCGCGGGCGGTATTGATGAGGAAAGCGGTGGGCCGCATGAGGGCGAGCCGCTCGGCGTTCATCAGGTGGCGGGTTTCGGGCGTGGCCGGGGAATGCAGCGACACGAAGTCGGCTTCGCGCAGCACGTCTTCCACCGTGGCCTTCGGCTCGGCCGCGAGATCGGCGACGACGTTGGCGGGTGGCGGATAGGGGTCGTGAAACACCACGTGCATCCCAAACCCCTGATGGGCACGGCGCGCCACCGCCCGGCCGATCCGACCCAGTCCGATCAGTCCCAACGTCTTGCCGCTGACCTTGGTGCCGAGCATGTGCGTGGGTCGCCACCCCGTCCACGTGCCGCTCCGCACATGCCGCTCCCCTTCCCCCGCGCGGCGCGCCACCATGAGCATGAGCATGATGGCGTCGTCCGCGGTGTCGTCGGTGAGGACGTCGGGCGTGTTCGTGACGACGAGGCCGCGGGCTTTGGCGGCGGCGACGTCGATGTGATTGTATCCGACGCCGAAATTCGCGAGGATCCGCGCCCGCAGCGGCTCGACGGCGAGCGTCTGGGCGGTGATGCGGTCGCTCACCGTGGGCACGAGGGCATCCGCGCCGCGCAGCGCCTCGCGCAGTTCCGCGGTCGTGAACGAGTGGTCGTCCTGGTTCACGCGCGCGTCGAATTCCTGCGCCAGCCGCTGCTCCACGGGCGCCGGGAGCCGTCGCGTCACGACGACCGTCGGCCGGCTCCGCCCACTCACGGCGAGACCATCACCCGGCGGGCGGGCTTTCGCGCCAGCGCCTGGGCGACGGTGGCGCCGAGGTCGGCGGGACTGGGCGCGACGACGAGGCCCGCCGAGCGCATGATCTCGGCCTTCTCGGCCGCGGTGTCACCAAACGCCGAGATGATCGCGCCGGCGTGCCCCATGCGCCGGCCCTTCGGCGCCGTGAGGCCGGCGACGTACCCGATCACTGGCTTGGTCATGTGCTCCTTGACGAAGCGGGCCGCGTCCGCCTCCTGCGGGCCGCCGATCTCGCCGATCATCATGACCGCGTCGGTCTCCGGATCCTCTTCGAACAGCGCCAGCAGGTCGACAAACGAGCTCCCGTTGATGGGATCGCCGCCGATCCCCACGCTCGTCGTAATGCCGACGCCGAGCGCCTGCATCTGTGCGGCCGCTTCATAGCCGAGGGTGCCGGAGCGCGTGACCACGCCGACGGCGCCGCGCGTGTAGATGTGACCCGGCATGATTCCCATCATGGCCTTGCCCGGGCTGATCACGCCGGCGCAGTTGGGGCCGATCAGGCGGGTACGCCGCTCCTTGGCGTAGCGCCACAGGTACCGCTTGACGCGCATCATGTCCTGGGCGGGGACGCCGTCGGTGATCGTCACGACGAGCCGGATGCCGGCGTCGGCCGCCTCCATGACGGCATCGGCGCAGAACGGGGCCGGCACCAGCACGAGCGAGGCCACGGCGCCGGTGGCCGCGACCGCCTCCTTGACGGTATTGAACACCGGCCGCTCGAGGTGCGTGGCGCCGCCCTTCCCCGGCGTCACGCCGCCCACGACGTGCGTGCCGTAGGCGATCATCTCTTTCGCGTGGAACGTGCCCTTGTCGCCCGTGAAGCCCTGAACGATGACGGGGGTGCGCTCGTCCAGCAGGATGCTCATGCCGCTCGCGCCCCGTCGCGCGCCGCCACCACCCGGTCGGCCGCTTCCGCGAGCGTGTCGGTCGTGATGATCGGCAGCCCGCTCTCCTTCAGGATGCGGCGGCCTTCCTGCACGTTGGTCCCGGCGAGCCGGACCACCAGGGGGACCGTGACCTGGACCTCGCGGACCGCCTGCACCACGCCCTGCGCGACCCAGTCGCACCGGTTGATGCCGGCGAACACGTTGACGAGGATGGCGCGCACGTTCTTGTCCGAGAGCACCAGGCGGAACGCGGCGGCCACCCGGTCGGGCGAGGCGCCGCCGCCGATGTCGAGGAAGTTGGCCGGCTCGCCCCCGGCGTGCTTGATCATGTCCATGGTGGCCATCGCGAGCCCCGCCCCGTTGATGATGCAGCCGATATCCCCGTCCAGCGCCACGTAATTGAGCCCGTGCTGAGCGGCCTCGGCCTCACGCGGATCCTCCTGCGCGTAATCCCGCAGCTCGGCCACATTGGGCCGGCGGAACATCGCGTTGTCGTCGAAGCTCATCTTCACGTCGAGCGCCAGCACCCGCCCGTCCGCGGTGACGACGAGCGGATTGATCTCGACCATGGTCGCGTCCAGTTCCCGGAACGCGCGATATGCCCCGAGGATGACGACGACGGCCTGATTCACCTGTGCGGGTGCGAGACCCAGCCCGAACGCGAGCTCGCGCGCCTGGAACGCCTGCATGCCGACCGCAGGCTCGACGACTTCGCGGAGGATCGCCTCGGGCTCGCGCTGGGCGATCTCCTCGATCTCCATACCGCCGTGCGGGTGCGCGACGACGACGATGCGCTCGCGCCCGCGGTCGAGGACGAGCCCGAGGTACAACTCGCGCGCGATCGGCAGCGCCTCTTCGACGAGCAGGCGGTGGACCGGGAGGCCGTCCGGCCCGGTCTGGGCGGTCACGAGCGTTTTCCCCAGCAGCTCCTTGGCTGCCTGGCGGACGTCGACGTCCCCGGCGCAGAGCCGGACGCCGCCCGCCTTGCCGCGAGCGCCCGAATGGATTTGGGCCTTCACCACCCAGCGGCTGCCCCCGATCTCGACGGCGCGATACACGGCCTGATCCGCGCTGTAGGCGACCCCGCCCTTGGGCACGCCAACCCCGAACCCGGCCAGCAGCTCCTTCGCCTGGTATTCGTGAATATTCACGGGTCAGACTCGCGTCGCGGCCAGGGGAGGGGCGACGCGCTCGCGGGCGGCGATGGTCGATGCGATCGCGACGATGTTGCGCGCCATGCGCGCCGACGCCGCGTCGATCATGCGACCGTCGAGCTGCGCCGCGCCGCGGCCCTCGCGCGCCGCCTGGTCCAGCGCGTCGAGGATGCGCCGCGCCCGCTCCAGCTCCACCGCCGGCGGCGTAAAGACCTCGTTCGCGAGCGCGATCTGCGAGGGGTGGATCGCCCACTTCCCCTCGTAGCCGAGCGCCGCGGCCCGCCGGGCGGCAGCGCGAAAGCCCTCCGGATCCTTGAAGTCACCGTACGGCCCGTCGATCGGTCGGAGCCCGTAGGCGCGGCACGCCGTGACCATGCGCGACAATGCCGCATGCCATTGATCGCCGGGGTAGTCCGGGTTGGGGCCCCCGATGCTCACGGTTCGAGCGCGCAGGCTCGCCGCGAGATCGGCCACTCCGAAGTGCATCGCCTCGAGGCGGCGGCTGGCCTGCGCGATGGCCTCCACGTTGGCCATGCCCAGGGCCGTCTCGATCAGGACCTCCACACCGATGCGGTGGGGGAGGCGGCGCGCGGCCTCGATCTGCGTGAGCAGCGCGTCCACGAGGTAGACATCGGCGGGGACGCCGACCTTCGGCAGCAGCACGACGTCCAGCCGGTGTCCCGCCTGTTCCACGACGTCCACCACGTCGCGGTACATGTAGTGGGTGTCGATGCCGTTGATGCGCACGCTGACCGTCTTGCCACGCGCGCGCCAGTCGTGCTCCAGCAGCCCGGCAATGACGTTCTGGCGCGCCTGCTCCTTGTCCGCCGGCGCGACGGCGTCCTCGAGGTCGAGGAATACGACGTCCGCATCGCTCGCGAGCGCCTTCGCGAACAACGCCGGTTGCGAGCCGGGCACCGCGAGCTCACTGCGCTGCAGCCGGGACGTGGCCGGCTCGTAGCGCGTCAGGCTCATGCCCGCACGGCGGCGCGCGAGGCCAAGGAACCGGGCTTGCCGCCTGGGGGCTGGGGCTGGGGCTGGGCGTCGGCCGAGGGCGCCGCCACGGCGCGCGGCGGCAGCGGGGCCGCGCTGCCGCGGTAGTGCTCGGCGGCCGCCGCGACGCCGGCTCCGAGCGTGACCTTGATGCCGACGTCGCGCATCGCCATCTCCGTCCCGGCGATGGCGCCGAGCAGCATGAGCTCGTTCAAGTCGCCCAGATGGCCGATGCGGAACAGCTTGCCGGCCACGCGGGCGAGCCCAGCGCCCAGCGCGAGGTTGTAGCGCCGGAACGCGACATCGATGACGTCCGCCGCGTTGAACCCGTCGGGCACCAGGATCGCGCTCACGGTGTCCGAATGCCATTTCGGCGCCCGGGCACACAGCTTCAAGCCCCAGGCCCGCACGGCAGCGCGCACGCCGTCGGCCAGGCGGCGATGACGCGCGAATACGTTGTCCAGTCCCTCCTCGAACAGCATGGCGAGGGACTCGCGCAAGCCGTGCAACAACGGGAGTGAGGGCGTGTAGGGGAAGTAGCCCGTCGCGTTGGCCTTGCTCATGTCGCCGAAGTCGAAGAACACGCGCGGACACTTCGCCTGATTGCCGGCGGCGAGCGCTCTGGGACTGGCGCACACGAGGCCGAGCCCGGGGGGCAGCATCAGCCCCTTCTGCGACCCCGTGATGGCGAGGTCCACCTTCCACTCGTCCATGCGGAAGTCGATCGCACCGATCGAGCTCACCCCGTCCACATAGAGCAGCGCCGGGTGTCGGGCGGCGTCCATCGCCCGCCGCACGGCGGCGAGGTCGCTCGTCACGCCGGTCGCGGTCTCGTTGTGAACGATGAGTACACCCTTCACTTCGTGCTGGGTGTCCGCGGTGAGGATCTCCTCGATGCGCTCGACCGGTGCGCCCTCGCCCCAATCGACGTCGATGATGTCCACTCGCAGGCCGTGCCGCTGGGCGAGGTCGATCCACAGGTGGCTGAACTGGCCGTACCGCGGGGCGAGGACGCGGTCTCCCGGCGACAACGTGTTGACGAGCGCCGCCTCCCAGCCGCCGGTGCCCGTGGCCGGGAAGATGAACGGCTGACCGGCGGTGGTTTTGAAGACGCTCTTCAGGTCGCGCAGCAGCCCGGAGGCGAGCGCCGGAAAGGCGGAGGACCGGTGATCTTCCATGGCGCGGTCCATCGCGCGAAGGATCCGGTCGGGCACGTTCGTGGGACCGGGAACGAACAAGAAATTGCGGCCGGCCATGGCGGTCGTCCTCGAGGAGAGAGGGAGTGTGGCGATGCGAGAGCGGTGGGCTCGCGCCCACGCTATCCGGGCAAAGCTATTTCGACCGCCTCACCCCGCAACTGGACGAACGGGTAGGCGTTGCCCTGCCTAACTGGCGGAGGGGGAGGGGGGGCGCGGGCAGCGGTCGCAGCCGCTGCAGTGTCGCACCGCCTCGCCGAAGTAGGCGAGCAGCATGCGGCGGCGGCAAACCGGACGGGCGATGTAGGCCCGCATCTCGGGCGCGCACTCGGCCCACGCGAAGTCGGCCGGGCTCCACAGGATCAGGCACTGCGCCGCCGCGCCATCCCGCCCCGCCCTGCCAGCCTCCTGGTAATAGCTTTCGAGCGTGCGCGGCGTCCCCCAGTGCAGCACCTGGCGCACGTCCGGCTTGTCGATCCCCATGCCGAACGCGCTGGTCGCGACCACCACCGGCACTCGGTCGCGCAGGAACTCGATCAGCACCTCGCGCCGCGTGGCGGCGCACAGCCCGGCGTGATAGGGGGCGGCCCGCACACCCATGCGCAGCAACGCGCGGGTCACGAGCTCGGCGAGACGGCGGGTCGGCGTGTACACGATGGTATGCCCGGGGACGTCGCGGATCAGGCGGCGGATACGCGCGAACCGGTTCCGGTCGTCGCTCACGCGCTCGACCGCGAACGCGAGGTTCGGCCGATCGAATGAGGTCATCACCACCGCCGCCTCCGGCAGGCGCAGCACCCGCAGAATCTCCGCGCGCGTGGCGGGCGTCGCGCTCCCCGTGAGCGCCAAGGTCGGGGGATGCTTCAGGAGGTAGCGGTACTTGCCGAGCTGGCGGTACACCGGCCGAAACTCGTTCCCCCACTCGACGATGCAATGCGCCTCGTCGACCGCGAGCAGCGAGACCGAGCCGCCCGCCTGCCGCAGGGTTCGCACCAGCGAGCCGAGCCGCTCGGGCGCGCAGTACAGCAGCCGAATGCTCCCGTCGAGCGCCGCATCGAGGATGGTGCGTCGCTCGGCGGCGGTGAGCAGGCTGTTCAAATAGGCCGCGGCGACTCCGCGGCGCCGCAGCCTGCTCACCTGATCTTGCATCAGCGAGATGAGGGGCGAGACGACGAGTGTCAGACCCTCGGTCATGAGCGCGGGTAGCTGGTAACAGAGCGACTTGCCGGCGCCCGTGGGGAGGACCGCGAGCACGCTCTGGCCCGCGAGCAGCGGGCCCAGCACCCGGACTTGATGGGCGCGGAACACGGGATGGCCGAATCGCTCGGCCAGCAACGCGCGGGCGCGGGGGAGCCCGCCGGTGAACGGGGACATGGGCCCAAAGAAAGCGAGCCCCGGCGTCCGCACCGGGGCCCGAATCGCGCGACCTGGATCTGAATTAGGCGATCGCCCTCAACCCCGATCGGTCCAATCCACGCCGAAGCTGTTGCCGCACTCGTGGCATTTCACGTCCTTGGGCTGGCCCGACACGTACTGGCGCCTGTGGCACCCCGGGCACACGAGATGCGGCTCGTGCACCACGCTCCAGGACTTCGGCCGGTCCTTTCGGACGTCGACGTTGTCTCTGGGCACGCGCACTTCGACTTGGTGCACATCCAGCACCACCCATTCCTTACCATGGTCTTCCACGATCCGGTACCACGCGCCCCGCCGCAGGCCTTCCTTCTCCGCGCGGTTGCCGTGGCTCCGGGCCCATCCGATGTCGGCCATGCGCTACTCCACTTCCTCGGGGGTCGCTTCCCGCACGAGCACGAGGATCGCCGCCTGCGGTATGACAAGGTACTTCTTGCCTTCGAACGTGATCTCGACGGCCGCCTTCCGGAAGAACAACCCGTAGTCGCCGACCTGGGCCTGCATGGGGAGGTACTTCACGTCCGGGCCGTGGATCTTCCACGGCTCGTCGTCCATGCTGGCGGGCTCGGTCATGGGCGTCCCCGGCCCGGTCGCGACGATGCGACCGCCCTGGACCTGTCGGCTCTCGAGCGCCGTGGGGGGGAGATACAGCCCGACATTGGTGCGCTCCTCCCCCTCTTCCGGGGAGATCAACACCCGGTCGCCCACGACGATCAGGCGTTTGGGAGTTTCGTCGTCGCGCATGGGCAACAGTATACGTCCGAGGGGCAAAGCTGTCAGCCCTGTTTGTGACGCAGATCACCGGCGCCGCTTGACACGGCGGAGACGGTCACTATCAATGTGTCCCGGCCGCTCGGGCGTCCGGGTGCGCCGTCGGTTCCCACGACCGCCAATCCCGGTTCCCACCCCAGTGAGGGAGCACTGACATGCAACAACCGCTAGGCACTGCCCAGACCGAGCAGTGGAGCTGGATTCTCCAGACGGTGTGGGGCTGGATCTGGGCGGGCCTGTCCTGGATCCTCGATTGGCAGGCGCTGGTGTTCCGCACGGTGCTCTCGGGTGATTCCTTCTGGCAGATCGTGGGGAAGTTCTTGTTGCTCTTCTTCCCGGCGACGGTGCTGGTGGCGGGCGTCTGGGGCACGATGGTCTCGCTCTACACCATTCCGTTCCGCTCGGGCCGCGGACGCTTTCTGGCGGCGCTGCTCATGTCCTGGTGGGACGCGGTCCGCATGGCGTGGTTTTACTGGTTCGGCCTGGCGCGCTTCCTCCTCGTGTTCGTGGGCTGGATCTGGGGTCTGCTCCGCCTTGGCGTCGGGCTGTTGTGGCGGACCCTGAAGAACCTGGTCACGTCGCCCTTCGCCATGCTGGATTCGAGCTCGCGCCAGCCGGGGGTGCCGTGGATCGCGTTCATGCTGCTGCTGTTCTGGTCCGCCATCGAGGCCACGATCTTCACCTTCACGCTGCGTCCGACGATGAGCGAGCTGCTCTCGGACTTGACGGGCTACCAGGTGAACGCGCTGGCCCTCGTCGTGCTCCTGTGGTTCTTTCTGTTCATCATCATCGGGGGCAGCTTCGCCTGTATCCAGGTGCTGAACGAGGCGATCAAGACTCGCGCCATCGGGCAGATCGTCTCGATGGTGCTGGTCGAGTTGGCGGTTGCCCTGTTCGAGGTGCTCTTCTTGTACCGCGAGCTGATCGACGCCATCACGCCGTGGCTGGCCCAGCAGGGGTTCCAGTTGGGGATCGTCGGGACCCTGGGGCTGGCCCTGCTGGGGTGGGTGGGCGTGCGCGGCATGACCTGGTTCCTGTTCGGGCGGTTCGGGACGCCGGCGCTGCTCGCCATCCTGGGCCGGAAGGCGATGGAAGGCGTGGGCGCCGTGCGGGCGGCCGCGACCGCGGACGTGGAGTTCTGGCGCGGTCCGATCAACGCGCTCAAGGCCGAGCACGAGTGGTTCAAGAAGGAGGCCCAGCACCTGATGGAGCTCTTGACCCTGCCGGTGCTGCAGTTGGTCGCCAGCGGGTTCAACTTCCTGGTCGTCGTCATCATGGGCAAGCCGCACTTCAACCTGCCATTCCGGTCGCTGGACCAGGTGCTCACCAGCACGCCGATCTTCCACACCGGCAAGACCCACACGGTCGAGGGAGGTGCGTCATGAGGCGTCGCGTCGCGGCCCTGGTCCTGGCGCTCGGCGTCGTAGCGTGCTCGCCGTCGCAACGGGCCGAGACGCCCAGGTCGACGCTGGTGATCGGCCTCGATATCAGCGGCTCGTTCCGGCGCAATCCCAGTTTCAACGGGGCGATCGAGTTCGCGTCGCTCTACATCTACGGCCATCTGAACGGGGTCGGCGGGCTACAGCCGAACACGGCGATCTTCGTCGGGGAGCTGGGCGGGGAGCGCACCGGCCAGGCCAAGGTGTTCCACCCGATCCAGGATCTCTCGGGCAAGTCGCCCGCGCAGATTGCATCGGACCTGCGAGCGTGGTTCCCGCAAGAGGACCCGATCACCGATTTCAACGCGTTCTTCCAGCGCGCGGCCCTGCATGTGAAGCGCAACAATCTGGTGCTGGCGCCGCTCAACGTCGTGCTGTTCTCCGACGGCGAGCCGGACTATCCGGGGGCGGGCCGGCTGTCCGTGGAGGACAAGTACAAACGGGTGGACCTGAGCCCGCTCGAATACCTGTCGCGCAACGTGACCGTGCGTCTGTTGTACGCCGACCCGCCCATCGCCCAGTTGTGGGAGAACAAGGTGCCGCGCAAGCGCGTGCGCCTGTGGACGCAGGACTCGGAAGTGATGAAAGGGTGGCGGCGCCACGTGGTGGAAAGCGTGCCGATCGAGCGGCAGGACTCGCTCTGGTCCTGGGTGGAGCACGTGGTGGACATGCGGGTACGGCGGGAGCGGGTTTTGTGAGACGTCAGACGTCAGACGTCAGCTGTGCCCACGTTTCCGGATCCGCGCCCCCGTGCGGCACCAGGGCGCGCTGTAGCTTGTAGCGCAGTTTCGCAACGCCCCGGAGGTCACGCCCCCGCTCGGACAGCGGGATGAGCCGCGCGGCGCGACGCGCCAAGGCGCCCCGGGCCTCGCGAAACCGTGCCGATGCGCCGTCCACCGGTCGATGCTGCGCCCAGCCGATCGATCCGCAGCACCCCGCCGGCCCATAGCGGTCCGACCCCAACACGTCCTCCACGAACACGCGGATCGGGCCCGCGAAGTTGTGGAGCACGTCGTGGAGGGCCACGACGCCGCCCGGAGCCAGGTGCGGCGCGAACAGGTCCAGGTCCTGCTTCGCGCCCGGGTAGGTGTGGTCGCCGTCGATCCAGAGCAGCCGGATCGGCCGGTCCCAGCGGGTCGCGAGCTCATGTGAAAACTTGCGGTGCACCTCGACGTGATCGGTCAGGCCGGCTCGGGTGAGCGTATGCCGAAAATCGTCGAACGACGACGCCTGGCCGCCGAGGCCCGGATCGGTGCTCGACGGCGCGGTATGCGGGTCCACGGCGACGACTTTGCCGAGGCGGTAGCGGGCGGCGACCGAGGCCAGGCCGACGGTGGATTTGCCTTTGAAGCTGCCGATCTCGAGGATGACCCCCTGCGCCGGCACGCAGGCGGCGGCCAGGGCGAGAAAGCGGGCTTCCCGTTCGGTGAGGAAGCCAGGCGCCGCGCTCACGAGCCGCCAGGCCTCATCCGCCGCGGCGGAGAAGTCCGGTGGGAGCGGGCTCAGTCGCAGTAGCGGTCGAACGCGGCGGTAAGATCGGTCGCGATGTCCGCCGCGGCCCGTCCTTCGATGTTCTTCCGCTCGAGCATGAAGACGAGCTTGCCGTCCTGGAAAAGCGCGATCTGCGGCGACGACGGCTGGTAGCCGGTGAAATAGCTGCGAGCCCGCGTGGTCGCGTCGGCGTCCTGGCCCGCGAACACGGTCAGGAGCTGCCTGGGTCGCTTGGCGTGCTGGATCGCGATAGCGGTCGCGGGGCGCGCGTTACGCGCCGCGCAGCCGCACACCGAGTTCACCACCACGAGCGTCGAGTCCGTCGTCTTTCCGAGCACGGCGTCCACCGCGTCCGGCGTGCGCAGCTCCTGAAAGCCGATGCGCGTGAGCTCCTCGCGCATCGGCTGCACGAGGCGGGGGTCGTACAGCGGCACGTTGAGGTTGGCCATGGATCAATAATAGCTCGGCCCCGCGTTCAGGCCAACCTATGCTCGATCTGGTTCAGGGCAGCGACGCAACGATCTTGCGGTATTCGGCCTCCGAGAACGCTCGCAGCGTTTCCAACCGGACGTTGCCTTGGGCGGCGATCGCCAGCGCCATGCGCGCGCCCGTCACGTCGTCAGGCACCTCGAGGATCGCGAGGGCGTCGTACGGGCCCATCAGGAGATAGAAGGCTTTCATTTCCGCGCCCGCGCGCCGGAACGCTTCCTTGGCGGCGTCGAGTCGCGCCGGGCCGTTCTTGGCGTCCATGATGCCCTGCTGGGTGTAGCGGAGCAACGAGATGTAGGTGGGCATACCTATCTCCAGGGGTCGGGGTCAGAAATCCATTCACGGAATCGTCGACACCGCGACGGGCGTAAGCTGGTCGACGGTGGTCCCGTTGCCAAGCTGCCCGCTCGAGTTCGCCCCCCAGCAGTACGCGGTGTTCAGGGTGGGAGCGTTCGCGATGGCGCAGGAATGGAAGCCGCCGGCGCTCACAGAAGTGAAGCTCACACCCGCCGGGGCGGAGACCAGCCCCGGTGTCGGGCTATCGGTCGTCGTGCCATCGCCGAGCTGGCCGTTGCTGTTCGACCCCCAGCAGTAGACGCTCCCAGTGGTCGCCACCGCGCACGCGTGGAAGCCGCCTGCGCTGACCGTGGTGAACGTCACCCCCGCCGGCGCGGCGATCGGCACCGGGAGGAAACTGCTCCCTCCCACCGATCCGGTACCGAGCTGACCGCCGAAATTTGCTCCCCAGCAATACACGGCGCCCGAGAGGCCAACCCCGCACGAGAATTGGACAAACTCTCCTCCGGCGCTTACTACACTGAACCCGGCGGAATCGGTCACAGGCAACGCCACCGCGACGGGTGCTGGTTCGATGTAGTTACCCGACGAGCCATTGCCCACAGCGCCCTCGGAATTCCAGCCCCAGCAGTAGGCTCCGCCATTCGGGGTCAGGGCACACGCGTGGCCGGAGTCGGAGATGACCCCGCCCACGCTGACGGCCGAGAAGCTGACTCCGGCAGGTGTGGCGATCAGTTGTGGCGTTGTGAAGAGTCCGCCGACCGACCCGATTCCCAGCTCTCCGGCGATGTTGATGCCCCAGCAGTATCCCGTCCCGAGCGTGTCGGCGGCGCACGATGCGTTCTGTCCCACGTCCACCGTGACGAAGTGCACTCCCGGCGCCGCTACCAACGTCGGCGTCGAGCTGGCGTCAGTCGTTCCGTCGCCCAGAGTACCCGCGCCCCAACAGTAGGCCTGACCATTGACGGCGACACCGCAGGCGCGCGCCGACCCCGCGTTCACCACGCTGAAGCCGATGCCCGGGGGAGTGGACACCGCCGTCGGGGTGGTGCCGATGCCTCCTGTCGTGCCGTTGCCGAGCTGGCCGATGCCGTTGTCACCCCAGCACACCGTGGTGCCACTCGTCCCCATGCCACAGCTGAACGCGCCCCCCGCGCTCAGCGACGCGGAGGCGAGCACCCCGTAAGTGCTGAAATGGCTCATTCTGCCCATGACCACGTGCGTCGCGGTGTTCACCCTGCTGCCTGGCACGAGGAACCAGCGGCCCTGGATCAGCGTGAAGAGCCGCAGCGCCGACTCGGCCGTCCCGCCTGGGAGCTGCGCAGGGCTGTACTGCAGGGTGACCGCCACGGGCGACGCGAACATGGTCCCTGTCGGTCCAAAGTCATACGCCGTCCCACCGACGAGCGCGCTGGTGCTCGTACCGGTTGGGAGCATGGCCGGCACGACGGTGATGCCGGTGAGCTGCGACAGCCCGCCTGCCGGAATGACGAGCTGGACGCTGCTCCCGGCGGCCGTGACCGGCGTCTGAATCATGAGCGGTTGGGTGCTCGGCCCCGCGACGAACACGGCTCCTTGCTCGATGCGAAACTTGACCGGCAGCGTTCGGCCGTCGACGAGCGGGAAGAGTTCGCCGGTGTTCACGTTCTTCGCCTCGTGCTGACTCGCCACCACTTGGACGTCCGCATGTCCCAGCTCGGTGCTCGCCACGAGCACGCGAATCCGATACACGTTGCCCGACGGCAGCGTGCACGGCCCCGTGGTGCATTGGTCGGTCTGCCAGTTCACGATGTAGAGCTGGCTTGTGGCGTCCACGCGCACCACTGCCGAGGCGGTGCCGGTGGTCATGGAGAACTGGGCGACGACTGGGCCGCAGTCCGAGCCGGCCAATTGGCACACGGTCACGCCGGGAACTTGCGTCGCGTCGAAGCTGCCCGTCGCGTTTGGGGTCGCGACGATGGGCGGCAGGAAATAGAAGTGCGGGTTGCCGCTGTTATGGGCTCCGTCGCGGATCTCGAAGCGTGGTGCGTCCAGGGGTCGAGCTGCGATGGGGGCGTTCACCCTCTCAACGCAGCCGACGAGGACGAGGCTTGCAGCTGCGGTGGCGACCGGCGGGATCATGCGGTGCATATGAGCTCCTTTATGACAACTCCACTTGGTTGCGAGACACCGCGATAGCGTTAGTGCCTGGTCCAGGCGGCTTCTCCATCCACCGCGATGTTGTCGGTCAGCCGGGTGACTCCGGTCCCATCCGCGTTCATGACGTAGATGTCGTTGTTGAAGGCGGCGTCACGGTTGCTCTCGAACGCGATCTGCTCTCCGTCGGGCGACCAGGCCGGCCTGAATGAATAGAACAGGACGCCGTTGGTGAGCCGGGTGACTCCGGTCCCATCCGCGTTCATGACGTACACGTTGTTGTTGCCGTCGCGGGTGCTCGCGAACGCGATTTGGTTGCCGTTTTGGCCGTTGGGCGACCAGGCCGGATCGGAGTCAAACGCGAGCGTGTTGGTAAGCCGAGTCACTCCCGTCCCGTCGGCGTTCATGACGTAGATGTTGTAAGGGCCATCCCGGTTGCTTTGGAAGGCCAGTTGCTGACAGGTGGGCGACCAGGTGGGTTCCGCGTCGTTGGCGTTGTCGTTAAACCGCGTGACCCCGGTCCCGTCGTCGTTCATCAGGTAAATGTTGACAGGCCCGTCGCGGTTGCTCTGCCACGCTATGTGATGGCCGCACCAGGCGGGCGCGAAGTTGCTGACGGGGCTCTCAGTGCTCGTGAGCTGGGTGACTTCGCTCCCGTCCGCGTTCATGATGTAGATCTCGTAGTTGCCGTCGCGGTTGCTGGCGAACGCGACCTGCTTGCCGTTGCGCGACCACGCAGGATCAAAATGCCCGACGGGGGGCGTAGTGTTGGTGAGGGGGGTGACTCCGCTCCCGTCCGGGTTCATGACGTAGATCTCGTAGTTGCCGTCGCGGTTGCTCACGAACGCGATCGTGCCTTCGGGGTCGTCGCCGGCAGACGACCTGAACTGCGGTGCGTCAGGCGCAAGCGGTGTCTTGGAGTGCTCGCAGCTTGCCTGGACGACGACGAAGGCAACGCCTGCCACAGCGAGTAGTCCCGTGGCACGTGCCGGTGAGCGAGGAGTAGCTGACGGGTGCATGGTGTCCTCCCGGTTGTCCCTTAGAGGCCGATGGCGTGAAGGATGTCGGCGATCACGCTGACGCCGAGCTGGAACACGTCTTTCAGCACCGCCGTGATCTCGCCGACCCCGTATCCTAGGTTCTTCAGTATCTGGGCCGTGTCTTGCGGGCCGAGTTGGAATGCGCTCTGCACACCCTGAGCGATGTCGCTGGGGCCGAACCCGACATCCTTCAGGAGTTGCGCCCCTGCGTCCTGCAGCACATTGAACGACGCACGTAGGGCGGTCAGGATACCGCCGGGGCCGATTCCCAGATCTTTGAGTATCTGCGCGACATCAAGCGACGCGATTTGGAACTCGACAGCTAGCGCGCGAGCGATCTCCGTCGGATCGATCCCAAGATCGTGGAGGATCTTGGCCACGTCCCGATCCAGGAGCTGGAATTGCGTGTGAAGCACGCGTCCGATGGCATCAGGATGGTACCCGACCTCCTTGAGCACGCGGGCGATCTCAGCAACGGTCAATCGATATTCGTCGTGCAGCCCCTGGGCGATTGCGGCCGGATCGGACGCGAGGTCTTTGAGGATCTCCGCTACCTGACCGGGCGACAGTCGGAACTCGACGTCCAGCGCGCGCATGATGCCGAGGGGGTCGATACCCAGGTCCTTCAAGATCTGCGCGACGTCAGCCGCCAGCAGGTGGAATTCCGCGTTCAGAGCTTGCGCGATTGCCTCGGGGTTGAACAGGAGGTCTTTCAGAATTTGGGCGACCTCCGGTGCCGCGAGTTGAAACGCCGCTTGCAGACCACGCGCGATCGCGCTCGGGTCGAAGCCGACGTCCTTGAGCAGCTGAGCGACGTCCTTGGCCACGAGACGAAACTCCACCTGCAGGGCCTGGGCGACCGCGCCCGATTCGAATGCAAGGTCCTTGAGGATCTGCGCGACTGCCTGTCCCACGAGCTGGAATTCGATGTGGACCGCGCGGGCGATCGGAGTCGCGTCGAAGCCGACATCCTTGAGAATCTGCGCGACGTCGCGGAGGGTCAGCTGAAGCTCCATGTGCAGGCCGCGCGCGACTTCTTCGGCGGGAAAGCCCACGTTCTTGAGGATTTGCGCGAGGGCGGTAGCAGGCTCGTGGAACACGGTGCTCAGCGCGTCGGTCACCTCGTTCACGGTGAACCCCACAAACTTGAGCAACCCGGCCGCCTGCGCCGAAGTGTGTTGGTAGACGCTCTGTAACGCCGCTCCCACTCCGGCGACATCGAAGCCGGCAGTTTTGAGGATCAGCGCAGCGTCGCCTGAGGCGACATTGAAGACGTCCTTCAAGGCTTGGCCGACGTCCACGCCAACGTAGGATTCGCCGAATAGGATCGTTGCCGATGCTTGGGCGCCGAGCCCGAAATCGCGTTGCAAGACAATCGCTACCTGTCCGGCCGTGTAGTTCTGACTGTGGAGCACGTGCGCGATGATCGCCGGATCTCGCTCGATGCGAAACTTGATCGGGAGCGTGCGGCCGTCGAGCAAGCCGACGAACTCGCCGGTCTGGACGTTCTTGAGCTCGCTCCCGCTTTCCACGACGTCGACGTCGGCGTACCCGATGGTGAGGCCGGCCACGCTGACGCGGATGCGGTACGTCTGGCTGGGGTCGAGCGCCGCCGCTTTCGTATTCCAGTTGACGCTGTACCACTCGGCTGCCGCATCCAGTCGAACGCTCGCGGACGTGGCGCCGCCGCTGGAGGTGAAGCTCGCAATCAAGGGTGTGACGCAAGCACCGGCATCCACCCGGCAGACGTCGACGGCTAGCAGAGGGCCGAGGGTGGGATCGAACGTGCCGCTGAAACTCGGGTTCGGCACAAGGGGCGGCAGGAAGTAGAAATGGGGATGCCCCACGCCGTGTGCGGCGTCGGCAATCGTCATGGTGGGACGGGCCGGAGGCGTCGGGATCGGCGGGATGGCCGTAGGATGGTCGCACCCAGCGAGGAGCACCACGACTGCCACGCCGCAGAGTTCCAGCCCTCTCATCTCGTTTCTCATGTCGTCCCCCATGTTCGGTCGATCGTCGCCGACATCGCGGTCGTTGCAACGTGAGACGCGTGCGCCTTAGTTGCACTTCCTGGCCACGGACGTTATTCGTCTTGGAACAGCCAGAAGTCAGATAGAAGTCAGCAGGGGTCTATGCCCTTCAGACTAAGGACCTTCGGCGGGCTCTCGCTCACCGGTGAGAGCGGTCCGGTCACCGGGGCGGCGGCGCAGCGCCGCAAGCTGGCGCTGCTCGCCGTGCTCGCGACGGGGGGAGAGCGGGGTGTCAGCCGCGACCGCCTGCTCGCCCTCTTCTGGTCCGAGAGCGACGCGGAGCACGCCCGGCATGCGCTGACGCAGTCGCTGTCCGCCCTGCGTCGCGAGCTGGGCTCCGACGACCTCTTCCTCGGCTCCGCCGACTTGAGCCTCAACCCGGCCCTTATCGATAGCGACGTCGCGGATCTGGAGACCGCGCTCGCCCGCACGGAGCTCGAGCGCGCCATCGCGCTGTACGTCGGCCCGTTCCTCGACGGCGTTCACCTCGACCATGCGCACGGATCGCCCGAGTTCGAACACTGGGTCGATGCAGAGCGCGCCCGGCTGGCCGGGCTCATCGCCGATGCGCTGGAGCGTCTCGCCGTCGGCGCCACGGAGCGTCGCGAGCATCGGCGCGCCGTGGAGTGGTGGCGGCGGCTGGCGGCGCTTGACCCGTACAGCTCGCAGATTGTCTCCGGTCTCATGAGGGCGCTGATCGCTGTCGGCGACAGCGCCGGTGCGCTCCGGCAGGCGGAAATTCACGCTACGCTGCTGCGGGAAGAGCTGCACATGGAGCCCGATGAGACGGTGCTCGCGATCGTGCGACAGATCCACATTGGTTCGCCGCCCCCGCGAGACGCAGCCCCCCGCCCCCAGGCCGATCTGACACGCGGGCCAATCGCTTTCGCCGAGGCCGTGGTGCCCTTGGCTCGGCCTCCCGGACCGAGGCACCGCGCTGCTCGCAAGGGGCGGTGGGTTCTAGCCGTCGGCAGTGGGCTCGCGGCGGCCGCGGCAGCGCTCGGAGCGTTGTCCATCTCGCGGTCGCACGCCCGTGCGGCCCTTGACCCGAACCTCATCGCGGTGGCGCCGTTTGACGTGTTCGACCCGAAGCTCCAGCTGTGGCGCGAGGGGCTCGTGGATGTGCTGTCACGCGATCTGGACGGCGCCGGTCCGCTGCGGACGGTATCTCCGACGGTCGTCATCCGGCGGTGGCGCGGCCGGGGCGATCCCGAAGCGGCAGCGACTCTCGGTCGCGCAACGGGAGCACGCCTAGCGGTCTTCGGTACGGTACTCACGGCCGGGCAAGACTCCATCCGTCTCACGGCGACACTCTTGGATGTCGCCGGCAATGAGGTTCTCGGAGAGGTTCAGGTGAAGGCCAGCGTAGATCGGATGGACCTCGTTACGGATTCCATCACGCGAGGTGTGCTAGACGAGCTCAACCGCAGACGCCCCATTGCCGCAAACTCCTACGCGTCTGTCGGTTCCAAGTCGGGGCCCGCCCTCAAGGCGTTCTTGCGAGGAGAACAGTTCTATCGTCGCACCGCCTGGGATTCGGCTGTCGCGTATTACCGGCGGGCGATCGCCATCGACAGCACCTTCGCCCTCGCGCTGAGCCATCTGAGCCAAGTGGACGCCTGGGCCGAACCCACCAGCGAGCACCCGGCCCAAGCGTATGCGTTTCGCAGCGCGGCCTTCAACAAGGGCCTGGCGCCGCGCGACAGCCTGCTGATTGTCGCCGACTCGCTGTTCGAGGCGCTCCGTAGCTTCACCGACGACGCGGCGTGGTGGGCACAGAGCCACCGACTGTTCGCCACTCTCGCCACTGCGGCCGAGCGCTACCCGGACGATCCCGAGGTGTGGTTCCAGTTGGGAGACGCGCGAACGCACTTTGGGTACTGGGAGGGCATCACGCGCGGTGAGGCACTGGCGGCGTTCGACCACGCCATCGCACTCGACTCGGGATTCGCTCCCGCGTACCTCCACCCGATCCGGATCGTCGGCGAACTGTACGGGCCCGCTGCATCGCGCCGCTATGTCGCGGCGTACCTGGCGCTGAGCCCCGGGGACATCGATGCAGAAGGCATCCGGCTCGCTTCGCGCCTGATGGCTCTGACAAGCACGCGTCCCCCTGCCCTGGGGAGCTTGCTGAACAGCGCTTCGAGCGACGTGCTGATGAGTGCGCTCGACGCCCTACCCGAGGGCGCGGATTCCACAGAGCCCGAGCTGGAAGTGGTCCGCCTCATTGTCAGTGACCGCCTGACGACCAACACCCGCACGCGGGACCCGACCGTGCTGGACCCGGTGTTCAGGCGGTCTCTGATGTCAAATGCGCAGGCATTCCGCGGGCATGGGGCGGCGGCCTATCAGATAGCAGGCAATCGGTTTCCGGACCTGTTTGGAGAGCTGGTAGCCCTCGGCGCGGTTCCCGACGATTCCGCCCGCGCGCAGTTCGAGCGCTGGCTGGCTCATCGGGTCGCGCCGGCTGCCGCTGTAGGACTTCCGTGGTGGGCGGCCAAGGGCGACACGGCCTCCATCCGGCGATTCGTCGCCCTGAGCGATTCCTTGGCAGAGGCGGGGTCGGCGCAGGAGCGGCGGCTGCGCCTCTACGACGCCGCCCGAGGAGGCGCCTACCTCGCCTTGGCGCAACGAGACACGGGCGCGGCCCTACGCTCGTTCGAGACGTTACCCGACTCGCTGTGCGGAGGGTGCCGGGAGGCGTTTCCCTGGACTCACCTGACCAGGGCCGAACTGCTTACCGCAGGAGGCCGCGCCGAGGAAGCGCTACAGCTGCTCGCTCCGGGCGTGCCGTGGTGGCCGAGACCGCTCAGCGTGTTGACGGCGCTCGCACAGGCTCGAGCCGCCGATCGAGTCGGCGACCGCGATGAGGAAATTCGTGATTATCGTTTCGTCGCCTCAGCGTGGGCTCACGCCGACGTCGAGCTCAAACCGGTCGTCGCGGAGGCAAACGCGGCGGTCGTCCGGCTTGCCGGGCAGCACTCGCGCTAGGCATGGCGCCGCCGAACTCGGCCGCTCCCGGGAAGCCACAGGATCGTAGCCGGAGCCCCTTTGGCGCGACCATGCCATCGGTTGCAATCCTTTCTTCAGCTCGCGTTTTGATCGTGGAGGACGACCCGAGCTCACCGCGCTGCTGCGCGACGGGCTGCGCGCGCAGCGGGGCCGTGCCGTCACCGCCATCCCCCCGCTTCCCGCTCCACAGAGCCAACCTGGCTCTCCGTCGGCTCCGCTCAGCAAAACCACGGCTCCGTGAGCCGGGCCGGAATCGGCCGCTCGGGAGGCGGCGCGACTCCACCGGCCGTCGGGGGCAACGCAGCGCGCTCCTCGGCCAGTGCCCGCAGGCGATAGAACGTCGTCCACGCATCGTCGCTCGCGCGGGCCGCTCGCTCCACCAGCGCGCTCGCCTCGCGCTGCAACTCGTCCATGCGCGGATCGGGATGGGTCCACCGATAGGTGAATGCCGCCGGGTCGACGGCACCGAGAAACGGCCGAATCGCCGGGCGCGAGAGGAGCAACGAGCCGGGCGGAATCAGCAGCCGGATCGTGTATTGCACGGGATCCACGTGATCGATGAGCCCCTCCGCCGCGACGAAGCTCAGCAGCTCGAGATAGTCGTCGAGGGTACTCCACGGCGTGAACGGTACGAAGGATGGCCGCAGCGGAATCCCCGCGGCGCGCAGGATGGCGAGCGCCACGATGACGTCGGCTTTGGTGTGCCCCTTGTCGAGGTGTGTGAGCACGGTGTCAGACAGCGATTCGACCGCCGAGACGACGAAGGCGCACCCCGTCGCGCCGAATTCGGGGAACAACCGCTGCTGCTCGAGCACGTGCTCGATCTTTGCGGTGAAGTCGTAGCTCACGTGCGGGAATTCGTCGTGCAGCGCCCGGACGAGCTTCACGGCGTGGCCGGGACCGTTCAAGAAGTCGGGGTCGCCGAAGGTGATGTGCCCTGCGCCGGCCGCGACCAGCCCGCGGATGTCCGTCAGCACGACGTCCCGCGGGACGATAAAGAAACGTCCGCCGTACACGGCCGGGACGGGACAGTGCAGGCAGGTATGCAGGCAGCCGCGACTCGCCTCCACGTAGCCCGCCGGCACGAGGTCCCGGCCGCGCGCCAGGCTCGCATACCGGGTAAGCGCCGGCAACCCCACCCGGCTCGGCGGCGGGAACGGGAGTCGCTCGAGCGCCGGCCGCGGCTCGATCGCGGGCTCCCCGCCCGCGTCCCAGTGCCGCACCAAAGCGACGAGCTCCTGCTCTAGCTCGCCTCCCAAGACCGCGTCGGCGCCGTGGGCCCTCAAGTACTCCGCATTGAGCAGCGCATACAGGCCGTAGAAGACGATCCGGCACGTCGCGTTCACGCAGCGCACCCGCTCGGCAGCCCGGACTCCCAGCCGGAGCGCGGTGTGCATCGGGACGCTGATCGCCACGATTCGCGCGCGCCGCGCCTTGTCCGCATCGAACGGCTCGACCGCGAGGTCGAGGGTCTCGGGAGCGTATCCCGCCCGCTCGAGGAACGCGCGCGGCCAGGCCACCCCGAGTGGCTGGTGACCCAGCTCGTAGCAGGAGACCAACAGGATTCCGCCGGGCTGGCGCAGGGCGCCGGTCATTTTTTCAGGAACGCCTGGAGCGCGGCCCGGAAGTCCGGCGTGGTGCGGCTGACGGCGTTGACGTCGGCGCCGAGCCGGATGCCATCCTCGAAGCGCATCCCCTCCAGCTGGTAGAACTGCTGTTTGGTGAGGGCGAGGGCCGAGGCGCTCGACGCCGCCAGCGCCCGCAACACTTCAGCGACCTGCTCCTCGAAGTCCGAGTCTTCGTATACCCGCGACACCAGGCCCAGCTCCGCCGCTTCGGGCGCCGAGAGCACGCGACCCGTCGCCGCGAGATCGAACGCCACCTTCTCTCCCACGCTCCGCTTGAGGAGTGTCATCACGATCGCCGGCACGAAGCCGCGCTGCACTTCGGGATACCCGAACCTGGCCGACTCAGCCGCTAGCACCAGGTCGCACCCGGTCGCCAGGCCGCACCCGCCGGCGAGCGCCCGTCCCTGCACCAGCGCGACGACCGGCTTGGGGAGCCCCCGCATGCGCAGGAAGACCTCGCCGAAGTGCAGCGCGGCCCGGCGATTCTCCTCTACGGTCTTGTCCGCCGAGGCGAGCAGCTCCTGCAGATCCATGCCGGCGCAGAAGTCGCCGCCGGCGCCGCGCAGCGCGACTACCCGCACGGCCGCGTCGAGATCGGCGCGCTCGAGCGCGGCCAGCAGCGCGTCGATCATCGACGTGTCGATGGCGTTCTTCTTGTCCGGCCGGTTGAGCGTGGCGGTGAGCACCCCGCCCTGCACCGCGACCAGGACCTGCTCGTTGCCGCTCACCGCGACGCCTCGATCTCGATCTCCAGGCGCAGCAATGCGGTCGAGAACACCTTGCCCTGGGCGTCGGTCTTGAGCGAAATCGTGCCACCGCCGTCCAGGGCTCCGTGCAGCAGGAAGTTGAGCGCCCCGAGGTTGGGCAGCTCGTAGCGCTCGACCGGGCCCTTGATCATGCCCTTGAAGTGCCGGGCGACGCGCGCGGCGGTCACCTGTTTCACGAGGATCGGGTAATACTCGGGCTTGAGCGCGATGAGCCCGACGTTGGCGGTGTCGCCCTTGTCGCCAGAGCGGGCGTGGGCGAGGTCCAGGAGACGGACGCGCCGCGGCTTCCTGACCGCCCGCTGTTTCATACCTCCACGATCTCCACGCACGGCTCGACCATCCGCTTGTCGACGAGGGCAGGCCAGTAGGCTACGATCTCCTCCGGCTTGGGCCGCCCGCCCGCGAACCCGGTGACGCTGGGCGGCCCGTTGAGAATGAGGGGCGCGATCTCGCGCGTGAAGCGGTCCACGGCCGCCTGGTCGGACGCACGCACCCCGATGCGCAACTGCACTTCCGGGAGCTCGTCCAGCGGCGCCCGCTCCAGCGCCAGACGACCGTGGGTGGCGTCCGCGCCGACGAACTCGGTCAGGATCGCCTCGAACTGGAGTCCCAAGTCTTTGAGACGCTGCCGCACCACCCGATCCGCCGCGCTGGCCTTCTGGTACGCGTCCGGCCAGGCGTAGACGAGCGTGCCCACCGCCTTATAGCCGTACGCGTAGGCGATTGAGACCTTCAGCTTGTCGGTGGCCGGTCGTCCCCTGATCCCTGACACCCGAACCCTGTCTTTGCCCGCCTGCGCCAGACGGATCGTCGTGAAATCGGCGATGCAGTCCGGCGTGATGTACTCCGCGGGGTCGCCCATCTCGTACACCAGCTGCTCGGTGACGCCCGCGACCGTGATGCGGCCCCCCGTGCCAGCGTGTTTGGTGATGTCGAAGCCGCCGTCGGGACGCGCCTCGACGATCGGATAGCCCACATGGGCCAGATCGGGGATGCGCTCCCAGTCCACCAGGCAGTTGCCTCCGGAGCACTGGGCGCCGCACTCGATCGTGTGCCCCGCCACGGTCCCCGCCGCGAGCAAGTCCCAGGCGTCGGCCTTCCAGTCGAAGGCGTGAATCAGCGGCGCGAGCGTGAGTCCCGTGTCGGTGACGCGGCCGGTGATCACGACATCCGCGCCGCGTCGCAGCGCCTCCACCACCGGCCAGGCGCCGAGGTAGGCGTTAGCCGAAAGCACGCGGTCGCGCACGTCCCGGAGCGGGCGCCCGGTGTCCAAGTTCTTGAGCTCGTGGCCGCGGGCGAGCAGCCCGTCGAGCCGCCCGAGCAGGTCGTCTCCCGTCACGACGCCGAGGCGCAGCTTTCCGGCGAGCCCCAGGCGGCGAGCCGCGCCGGCCACGGCGTCCGCACAGGCGCGGGGGTTCACGCCGCCGGCGTTCGCGGTGACCTTGATGCGGCGTTCCACCAGCAGCGGCAGGATCCGCTCCATCAGGGGGACGAAGTCCTTGGCGTAGCCGAGCGTCGGATCGCGCGTCTTCTGCTTCTGCAAGATGGACATGGTGACTTCGGCGAGGTAGTCCATCATGAGGTAGTCGATCGCCCCACCGGTCACCTGGCGGTACGGGGCTTCGAGCCAGTCGCCCCAAAAACCCTGTCCGGCCGCGACGCGGACGGTCGGGGAAGGCGGCAACCGCCGTGACGTCACGGCTGCGGCACGACGCGGCGGACCGCATCCGCCCCGACGCCCGCGTGCACGCGCAGCTCGACGAGTGGGGCGAAGCCGTCGGGCAGCGCGAGCTGGGGCGGTCGCTGGGGCGCCACCACCGTTCGGCCGCCCGGGACGACTGTGACATCCGCGCCATCGCCGAACGGGCGGCCCTCGCGCAACAGGAAGCGCACCCGCACCGTGGCGTGCCAGGGGCGGGCGCCGCCGTCGCGCGCGAAGGCAGGGAACAACTCGACGGTGACCGGCCGATCACGCAATGCGGGCGCGATATCGAAGCCGTGGCGGCCGACCGCGTAATTCATGGCACCCTGTCCGACCTGCTGTCCCGCCGAGTCGAACTCCGTCACCCCGAAATCCGTGAACTCGCCCCACTGCTCCCGTGGCATTCGGACGTCGATGACCGCGCGGGATGCCCAGTCGGGCACCCGCACCGTGAGACTTTCGGGCGGGGCGCCGCGGCCCGTTACATCGACGCGTCGCTCCGCTCCCACCAGCGCCCGGGTGAGGCGCCCGCCTGCGGTCGCGTCTCCAGGGTTCGACGCTTCGTTATCACTGAGCAACAGCGGTGCGACTTCGGCTCGCGCCGTGACGCTGACGCCGGAGAGCGGCGGCGCGATTACGTCGAGCTCGTACACCCCCGGCACCAGATCCTCGGCGCGCACCACAAACCCGCCCGTGCCCGGGTCGGTCCGGCCGAGTTGCACCTCCTCGACATCCCGGAACGGTTGTCCGTTCGGCTCGTACAGTCGCACCGTGGCGCGCTGCTCGGCCGAGTCGGGGAGAGTGACGCGTGCGGCCAGCGTGCCGCCCGGTTGCGACGCGCGGAGGAAGTAGCGCTGCACGCGGGCGGGGCCGATGGCGCGCCGCTCGTCGTACAGCGGCTTCGACGCCAGCTCGTAGGGGACGATGATGGTGCTGGGCAGGGCGAACAGCGGCCCGGCCAGCGTGTCGCTCGGGTTCCAGGCCGTCACGGCTCCGACGTGCACACCCGGAGCGCCGAGCCCGGAGCGGGTGTACGTCACCGGGATCTCGGTCTCGCGGGCGCCGGCCGGGACGAGAGCGGGCGCAGCGAGCCAGGGGACGCTCGTCCGCAGCAGGAATTGCGCGGCCCGCAGTCCGGCCACGTGGCGCACGTGGAACAGCTGCACTGTGTCGCCCGGGCCCGCAAGGCCGTCTCTGCGAAACGCCCCCGATCCCCCTGCACTGGTCCGCACGACATACTCGGAGCCCTGGTGGCCGCTCAAGAGCCAGCGATAGGCGGCGTCGAGGCGCGGCATCCCGGCGCCCTCGTCGACCGCCGTCGCCCCTGCGAACGGCACCGCGGACGCGCGCAGGGCCTGCGCCACTTCGGCGGCGCTCACCCGGCGTCCCTCCTGCAGCATCGCGGAGATGAGGCAGGCGGCGAGCCCGGCGGCGTGCGGCGCCGCCATGCTGGTACCGCCCTTGATCTCGTTCCCCGTGTCCCAGCGCGGCACCGCCGAGAACGCGACACCGGGCGTCACGAAATCGGGCTTGGCGAGCTCGCCGCCCCGCGAGCTCCACCAGCCGAGCACGTCGAGGGCGGGCGGCGTCCCCGCCTGGGCCGGGCGGGCGAAGGCGCCCGGAAAGACCGCGCCGATCGAGAGCGCCAGGTCGGCCGAACCCGGGAACCCGACCGTCGACAGACCCGGCCCGTCGTTGCCGGCGCTGATCGTGAACACCACGGCCGGGTGCGCCACGAGAAAGGCGTCCACGATGGAGTCGATCACGGCCTGCCCCTCGAGCTCGTTCCCGACGCCGAAGCTCAAGTTCAGCACCAGCGGCAAGTTGCGCTGCTCGGCGTAGCGCGCGGCGTACTGCATAGCGCGCTGCATCGCGCCGTTCACGGAGATGCCACCGCGCGCGCTGTTGGCGATCTTGAGGCCCAGGAGCTGGGCTCCCGGCGCCACGCCATCGAATCCCGCGACGTTGAACAGGTTGTGGCCGGCCGCTATCCCAGCGACGTGGGTGCCGTGCCCGCCGTTGTCGAAGACGATGTCGAGCTTGGGGACGCCGGCGGCCTCGTCGAAGTTCGCGGCCAGGGTGATCGGCTTCGCGCCGAGCGAGATCGTCTCGCGCCCCTGGCGATAGTCGTGCAGCGGCATTTCGTCTTCGAACGATCCGTTGAGGTTCGAGTCGAGGAACGCCACCCACCCGTCGGGGGCCTTCACGACGATCACGGGGAAGACGTCGGTATTGGTGCCGTTGCCGTTCAGATCGGCCGCCGGCGCCTTGCCCAATGGCAGCTCGGCGAGCTGACCCGCGTACCAGGTCGTCGCGCTCGTGAGTCGCCCGATGCGCCCCGCTCCGGACAGCTTCCGCCCGCCGACCGAGACCGTGCCGTCACCCGACGGCGTGACCGGCGACAGCGCCACCCGGCCTTCATCCGAGAAGTCCCGCAGCTCGACGATCTTTGGCGCTCCCGTGCTCGTGGTGACCAGCCCGTCCACGCCCGGGTCGACACCGGTGTCCAGGATCCCGATCAGCACCCCGCGCCCGTCGTAGGTCGGATGCTTCGCGCGGAACTGATCGACCCCCGTGCTATTGAGCGGCATCAATCCGGCCATGAACGCCACGGCCGGTGGCAACGCCGGTTGCGCGCGCTCGGCGGCCGCGTCGGGGGGCGGGGGGGGCGGGGGGGGCGCGACGACCGGCGGGCCGGCTGTCGGCGTGGGCGGTGCGACGGCGCGTGGCGCGCCACCGGCACAGGCGGCGCCGAGCGCGACGAGGACCAGCGAACGCAGGCGTACGATCACGTATCCCTCGGCAGGACGAAGGGCCCGAGGTGCGGGCCGGTGAATTCCGTGGTGACCTCCAGCAGGAACGCCACCGTGTCACGGGTTTCTTCGGGCAGTACGAGCGCGTCCACGAAGCCGCGCGCGCCCGCGAATCGAGCGTCGAGCTGGTGGTCGTAGTCGGCGCGCATGGCGTCGACGGCGGCGCTGTTGTCGGCCTTGGCCGCGTCACCGCCATAGACGGCCTGAACGGCGGACTCCCCTTCCATCACGCCCATGCGCCCCGTCGGCCACGAGACGATGAAGTCGGGGTCGAACCCCTGCCCCGCCATGGCGTAGTAGCCGGCGCCCGATGCGTGATTCACCGTGAGCACCAGCTTCGGCACGGTGGCGGTCGCCATCGCTTCGACGAACCGTGCGCCGGCGCGAATGATCCCGGAGTGCTCCGCCTCGGTCCCGACCATGAAGCCTGACACGTCCTGAACGAAGAGGAGCGGGATGCGCTCGCGATCGGCGTTGTCGATGAAATAGGCCACCTTCTCCGCGCTCTCGGTATAGATGATCCCGCCAATCTTGGGCGACTCTCCCTGCTTCCCCTTGATGACCCCGCGCGAGTTGGCGATCACGGCGACCGCACGCCCGGCGATCGCACCGTGTCCGCAGATCATCTCCGGCGCGATCTCGGGCTGGAACTCGTCCAGCTTCCCCCCATCCAGCAGGCACTCGAGCACCGCGCGCACGTCGTAGCTCATGCGATGATCGGCCGGGAGGAGATCGTACAGCTCCTTGGGATCGCGTTTGGGCTTGCCCGCCGGAGGCCGCGGCCGTGGAGCGCGCGGCAGGCGGGTGACGTAGTCGCGGATGCGGCGCAGGCCGTCGGCATCGTCGCTCGCGCGGTAGTGGGCGACCCCGCTGACCGTCGTGTGCGTCTTGGCTCCGCCGAGGCGCTCCGCGTCGACGACCTGGCCGGTCGCGCCCTTCACGAGGTTCGGACCGCCCAGCCCCATGAAGGATGTGCCGTCGACCATGAAGATGACGTCCGACAGAGCGGGCAGGTACGCGCCGCCCGCGATGCACGGCCCCATCACCGCGGCGATCTGGGGCACGCGGAGATAGTGCCGCATGATCGAGTTGTAATAGAAGATCCGCGCCGCGCCGTACTGTCCCGGAAACACGCCCCCCTGGTACGGGAGGTTTACTCCCGCCGAATCGACCAGGTAAACGATCGGCACGCGCTGACGCATCGCGATCTCCTGCGCGCGAAGGATCTTCCTGATCGTCTCGGGCCACCACGAGCCCGCCTTGACCGTGGCATCGTTCGCCACCACGACGACGGGGCGCTCGGCGATGCGTCCCAGTCCCGTGACGACGCCGGCGGCGGGAGCCTGGCCCTCGTACTGGTCGTACGCCACCAGCAGCCCGATTTCGACCCACTCGCCGCCCGGATCGAGCAGCCCGGCGACACGCTCCCGCGCCGTGAGCTTTCCCTGATCGTGCTGGCGGCGGATCTTCTCTGCGCCCCCGCCCTGCTCCAGGCGTGCGCGGAGATCGCGATACTCGGCCGTGAGCGTCTTGAGGCGGCTCACGTACGAATGCGGAATGCGGAGTGCGGAGTGCGGAATGGGCTAGGCCGACACATGTGCGGCCGCCCATTCTTCGATGTATCTCACGAGTTCCGACGTTGGGGTCCCGGGGCCGAAGAGCTTCCCGATCCCCTGCTTCTGGAGGGCGTCCATGTCTTCCGGGGGGATGATCCCTCCACCCGTCACGAGCACGTCGTCGCGCCCAGCTTCGTTCAGGAGCTTGCGCACCCGCGGGAACAGGGTGAGGTGCGCGCCGGACAGGATGGAGAGGCCGACCACGTCCACGTCTTCCTGGATCGCCGCCTGGGCGATCATCTCGGGCGTCTGGTGCAGGCCGGTGTAGATCACTTCCATCCCGGCGTCGCGCAGGGCCGCGGCCACGACCTTGGCGCCGCGGTCGTGCCCGTCGAGCCCGGGCTTGGCGACCAGCACGCGGATCGGCCGCTTCGCGCCGGCCATCAGCGGCGGAACCGCAGCAGCGCGGCCAGGCCGGCGACCGCGCGGCGCGCCGCGTCGTCGTACAGCACGTCGACCTGGGCACGCTGGCGCAGCGCCTCTTCCACGGCGTCATCGATGCGGGGGTCGTCGTCGTGCCCGTCTGCGAGCAGGGTGCGCACCTGACCGCGGGTGAGCGCCTTCAGGGTGGCGTCGATGCCGTTTACCGCCCACCCCGTCCCCAACCCGTCCTTCACCGCCTCGGCGTGCGCCTGCTCCCAGGCGCGTTCTCGCTGGTCGCGCAACAGCAGCGCTGCCTCACGGACGAGGGGGGCGCTGGCCTTCTTGGGGTTCAGCTTCACGACGCCGAGCACCAGGTCGTGCAGGTACGTGTGGAGATGCGGCACCAGCGCCGCGGCGTCCACGCCGATCCCCGCCACGACGAGCCCGGCCAGCGGGCGCTGCGTGTGGATCTGGTAGATGTAGTCGGCGACGTTGGCGTAATGGCGATGCTTTTCCTCGCGGATCCGCATGTGATAGTTGTGCTCTCCGAACCCGCCCGCGAGCACGCCGCCCCGCTTGGCCTGCCGCTGGCCGTGGAACTTGCCGGTCCGGCTCGCCGCCGCCCGGAGGGCCGGGAGCTCCGCGACGTCGAACGCCGTCACCTCGAAGAAGCGCGCCCCGGTCCGATCGCACGCCGCCACGAGGATTGTGCCGAACTCCTGCTCCAGGGCCACCAGCTCCCGGATGAGGGGAACGGGCTCCACGGCCAGGCGCGAGCGGTACACGTGCGGCAGGGGGATCACGTCGAACAGGCGGATGGTTTCGCACACGAACAGGGCGACGCCGCGCGCGTGCGGCAGCTCTGCGGGCTGCTCGAAGTAGCGGCGGATCCGTTCCAGGTCCGCGGCGATCTGGTCGCGCACGCCGCGCTCCAAGCCCTGGCGCTCAAGGTCCGCGAGCGCCCCCCGGATCCGGTTCTTCATCTTGATGAGGTACTTGCCGCGCGTTTTGTCGCGCGGCTCGAGCTTCAGATAGCACGACACGACCCGGTAGGCCCCGGGGCGGATGGCGGCGAGCCGCCGCACGGCGTCATGGACCGCGTTCGCGCTGACGGCGAGTGGCAGTGCCGTCACGGGTCAGAAGAACACCGGCTCGCGGTACGCGCCGTAGACGCGCTCCAGCGCGTGCCGGATCTCGTAGAGCGTGCAGTAGGCGCGGGCGCAATCGAGCATGGGCCCGATCACGTTCGTGTCTTCGAGGGCGGCCCGTCGCAGCGCCTCCAGCCGGTCGGCCACGAGGCCGTTGTCGCGCTCGGCACGGAGCTGCGCGAGCCGGCGCCGTTGGCCCGACTCCGCGTCGTTTGAGACCTTGAGGATCTCGACCGGGTGGTCGTCGTCGCTCGTGAAGTCGTTGACCCCGACGATGACGCGCGCGCGTGCCTCCAACGCACGCTGGAACTGCTCCGCCGAGCGGGCGATCTGCTGCTGGAACCAGCCGCCCTCGATGCCCCGGACGACGCCCCCGACCGACTGAATCTCGGCGAACAGCGCCTCGGCCTCGCGCTCGAGCTGATCGGTGAGCGATTCGAGGTAGTACGAGCCGCCCAGCGGGTCGATCACCTGCGCCACGCCCGTCTCGTGTGCGATGATCTGCTGGGTGCGGAGCGCGAGCCGGACCGCGTCCTCCGTCGGGAGCGCCAGCGTTTCGTCGAGCGAGTTGGTGTGCAGAGACTGGGTCCCGCCCAGGACCGCCGCGAGCGCCTGGTAGGCGACCCGCACCACGTTGTTCATCGGCTGCTGAGCGGTGAGGGTGACGCCCGCGGTCTGGCAATGGAAGCGCATCATCCACGAGCGGGGGTTCTTCGCCCGATAGCGCTCGCGCATGTGCCGGGCCCAGATGCGCCGGGCGGCGCGCAGCTTCGCCACCTCCTCGAAGAAATCGTTGTGCACGTCCCAGAAGAAGGAGAGGCGTGGCGCGAACGCGTCCACGTCGAGCCCCCGGGCCAGACCGCGCTCCACGTACGTGAAGCCGTTCGCCAGCGTGAAGGCGAGCTCCTGCGCGGCGGTCGCCCCCGCTTCGCGGATGTGATAGCCCGAGATGGAAATCGTGTTCCACAGCGGCGCGTGAGTCGCGCACCACTCGAACATATCGACGATGATCTTGAGCGCGGGCTCGACCGGATACACCCAGGCGTGCTGCGCCATGTATTCCTTGAGGATGTCGTTCTGCACCGTGCCGCGGAGCGTATGACTCGGAACGCCCTGCCGCTCGGCCGCCGCCACGTAGAAGCAGAACAGCAGCGCCGCCGGCCCGTTGATCGTCATGGACGTGGAGACCTGGTCGAGCGGGATGCCGCGGAACAGGTCTTCCATGTCGGCGAGCGACGAGATCGCGACGCCGCACTTCCCCACCTCACCTTCGGCGCGCGGATGATCGGAGTCGTAGCCCATCAGCGTCGGGAAGTCGAAGGCGACCGACAAGCCGGTCTGGCCGTGCTCGAGCAAGAACTTGTACCGCTGATTGGTGTCTTCCGCCGTCCCGAAGCCGGCGAACTGCCGCATCGTCCACAGCCGCCCGCCATACATGGTGGGGTGAATCCCGCGGGTGAACGGGTACTCGCCCGGCGCGCCGAGCTGACCGGCGTAATCGAAGCCGGCGAGATCAGCGGCGGTGTACAGGGGCTTCCGCTCGATGTCGCTCATCGGGGCGCTCCCGCTTTCACCTGGTCCAGGATCTCGGCCGCGACATCGTAGGGGCTGCGGCGCCCGTCGGCCACGTCGTCGAGCCGCGCGGCCAGGAGCTGCCCGGCGCGCGTGTCCTCGGTGATCCACTGGTGCACGGCGCGCTCCAACACGGCCCGGGTGCGCTGCGCCAGTCGCTCACGCCGCCGGGCGGCGAGCGTCCCGCTGCGCTGGAGGTGGCCGTAGTGCCGGTCGAGTGCGGTGACCAGATCGTCCACGCCGTCGCCCTGCGACGCCACGGTCGCGAGCACCGGCGGCTCCCATTCACCGTCCGCAGCCGCCGCCGTCCGCGACCGCCCGCGACCGCCCTCGACCGCCCCCGGTGTGCGGTGCGGCGCCACGTGCCGAAACGCGTTCCCGCGCCGGATTCCCAGCATCACCTCGACCTCCTGCCGCAGCTTGTCGGCCCCCGGCCGGTCGCTCTTGTTGATCACGTAGATGTCGGCGATCTCCATCACGCCGGCCTTCAACGTCTGGATCCCGTCCCCCGATTCGGGGACGAGCACCAGGACCGTCGACTCGGCCGTGCGCGCCACGTCCAGCTCGGTCTGGCCCACGCCCACCGTCTCGATCAGGATCCGTTCGAACCCGAACGCCTCGAGCAGGTCGGCGACTTCCGCGGTCGTCGTGGCGAGGCCGCCGTGCGCCCCGCGGGTGGCCATGGACCGGATGAACACATTGGGGTCCAGGCCGGCCGACTCCATCCGGATGCGGTCGCCGAGCAGCGCCCCGCCGGTAAACGGACTGGTGGGATCGACCGCCACCACGCCCACCGTGAGCTCTTGGGCGCGGAACCGCTGGATCAGCCGCTCGGTGAGCGTGCTCTTGCCCGCGCCGGGCGGTCCTGTGACACCGATGCGCCGCGCCGCGCCGCGGCCCAGGCCGGGATGCACGTGGGACAGCAGGCGCTCGAACCCGTCGCGCTGGTTCTCGACGAGGCTGATCGCGCGGGCCAGCGCCGCCGGCTCCCGTCGCTCCAGCCCCTCGACGATGCGCTCGATGCTCATGCAAGGTTCATGCAAAGCTAACTATAACAGCAGCCACGCTCCCAGGCCCAGCAGCAGCACGAAGCCGCACACGTCGGTGAAGGTCGTTACGAAGATGGACGAGGCGATCGCCGGGTCGATGCTGAACCGCTCCAGCACGATCGGAATGCTCGCTCCGGCGAATCCCGCCACCACCAGGTTGCCCCACATCGCGAGCAGCACCACGAGCCCGAGCACCCAACCCTCTCCCAGCGCCGCCGCTACGAGCGCGACCGCGACGCCGTTGGCGATGCCGTTCACCGCTCCGACGAGGACCTCCTTGCGGATTACGGCGAGCGCGCGATCCCGCGGCAAGAGCCGCAGCGCCAGACGCCGCACCGTGACGGCGAGCGCCTGCGTCCCCGCGTTGCCGCCCATCCCCGCGATGATCGGCATCCACACCGCCAGGGCCACCACCCGGCTCACCGTTCCCTGGAACACGTAGACGACCGCCCCCGCCAGGAACGCCGTCAGCAGGTTCACGTACAACCACGGCAGCCGGCTCTTGACGGCGGCGCTCCAGGGGGCGGAGAGGTCCTCCTCGGGGTTCACCGACGCGAACTTGAGCAGATCCTCGGTCGTCTCCTTTTCGACGACGTCGATGACATCGTCGAACGTGACCCGGCCGAGCAGGCGATCGCGCTCGTCCACGACCGGCACGGCGGCGACGTTGTAGCGGGCCATGAGCCGCGCGACCTGCTCCTGGTCGACTTCGGGGCGCACCGCGGCGGCGGCCGGCTCCATCACCTCGCGTACGCGGCGCGACGGCGACGCGACAATCAAGCGCGCGATCGGGACGACGCCCTTGAGGCGGCGCGCCCCATCCACGGCATACACCTGGTACAGCGCGTCGTCCTCGGCGCTCTGGCGCCGGATGTCCGCGATCGCCTCGACGAGCGACGCCTCCGCATCCACGGTGACGACCTCGGTGGTCATCAAACCGCCGGCCGAGTCGGCGGGGTACTTGAGGACCTGATCGACCTCGGCCCGGTCGGCGACCTCCGACAGGACCGCCTCGCGCTCCTCGGAGGGCAGGTCGCGGATGATCGCGGCCGCGTCGTCGCTCGGGAGCTCGGTCAGGAGCTCGGCGACGTAACCGGGCCCGACGGCGCGCAGCAGCTCTTCGGGATGGCGCAGGCGTCCCTCGAGCTCGGCGAGGGCCTTGGACGCCGTCTCGACCGGTAGCTCGGCGAGCGCGCGGGCGCGCGCTGTGCCGTCGACCGCCGCGAGGACTTCCGCCAGGTCCGAGGGGTGGAGCTGGATGGCACGGCGCAGAAACGGCCGCAGGTCTTCGGCCTGGGCGAGCGCGCGCAGCTGGTTGAGGCGGGCCGCGGCGCTCGCGTCGCTCACGCGCCGCTCTCCCGTCCGTCGAGCGCGATCGCCCGGACGGGGCCGGGGCGCACCGCTACCCGCTCCACCCGCGTCGCGGTCGCGGCCAGGATGTCGAACTCCAGCCCTTTCAAGGCGAGCCGCTCCCCGGCACGCGGAATCCGCCCGAGCGCCTGCACCAGCAGCCCGCCGACCGTCTGTACGTCGCGGCTCCCGAACGTGACGTCGAACGCTTCCTCGAGCCGGCTCGCGGGCGCGCTTCCCTCCAGCTCCACGACGCGCACCAGCGCCTCCTGGGGCGGCTCGACCGGCTGGGGCTCGAAGATCTCGGACATCAGATCGCGCAGCAGGTCCTCGAACGTGACGAGGCCCGCGGTGCCGCCGAACTCATCGAGCACGAGGGCGAGGTGGCTGCGGCCGCGCTGCATTTCCAGCATCAGGTCGGCGGCCCGCGTCGCCCCGGGGACGACGAGCGCCGGCCGGACGGGCACCGGGCCGTCCGGCTGCAGCTGCAGCAGGTCGAAGGCGTGCGCCACGCCGGCGATCTCGTCGAGCGAGCCGCGGTAGACCGGATAGCGGCTGTAACGCGACTGCATGCAGACGTGCGCCGCCTCGGCGGCGAGCAGGCCTTCGGGAATCGCGACGACGGCGGTGCGGGGCGTCATCAGATCCTTGACCGGCCGTTGGGCGAACGCCAGCACGCCCGAGACTACGGCCATCTCTCCCGCCGAGGCGAGGGCCCCCGTGTCGGCGCCCGAGAGCACGGCAGCGAGGGTGGTACGGCGCGAGGGGTCGCGCGCCGGTATGAACGGCGCGAGCGCGCGTCCCACCCGCTCGAGCCACGGCACCGCGCGCGCCACGATCGGCTCGGCCCAGCGGCGTCCCACGACCCGCGGCACGAGGTAGGCGGCACTCACGAACAGCGGTACGCCGACCGCCATAGTGAAGACGCCAAGGAACGTGGGCGTGGCCTGGGCGAGCAGCGCCGGCAGCGCGCCCGCGGCGCCGATCACGCCGAGGGTGGTGAGCGCGTTGGCCGTGGCGAGCACCCGGCCGGGATTCTCCAGTGCACGGGCTGCGGCGCGGCCGCCGCGCAGCTTGTACGTCACCCAACGCGTCAGCTCGAGCTGGCTGACGGCCGCCGCGGCCACGCCGACCGCGGCGGCGGCGCTGGCGCCGAGCAGTCCAAAGACGAGGACGAGGAGCGCGAGCGTCATTTCCGCTGGAAGCAGACGCGGGTCACGCGCCGCCGCTCGACGCGCTCCACCACCACCCGGAACCCGTCGAGCGTCAGCTCTTCGCCGGGTCGCGGCACGCGGCCGAGCGCCGAGTAGATGAGCCCGCCCACCGTGGAAACGTCGGGGTGCTCGAACGCGGCGCCGAGGGCCTGGGACAGCTCGCCCAGTGACGCTCGCCCGTCCACGACGTAGCGGTCGCCTTCCTGGCGGATGGCGGGCGGGGTCTCGACGTCGTGCTCGTCCCGGATCTCCCCCACGATCTCCTCCAGGATGTCCTCGAGCGTGATCAACCCGGACGTGCCGCCGAACTCGTCGACCACGATCGCGAGATGCGACGGGCCACGCTGGAAGTCGCGCAACTGGCTGTCGAGGGTCTTCGTCTCCGGGACGTACAACGCGGGCCGGACCAGGTCCTGCCAGCGGACCGTGGCGCCCGCGACGCCGAGCACCAGCGGCACCAGGTCTTTCGCGTACACGATGCCGACGAGATTGTCCGGCGTGCCGTCGTACACGGGCAGGCGCGAGTGCTCGCTCTGGTGGAACGTCTCGCGCACCTCGTCGGCGGTGGCGGCGACGTCGACGGCGATCATGTCGAGCCGTGGGGTCATGACCTCGTCCACGGTGGTATCGGCGAGGGTGAAGACACCGAGCAGCATATCGCGCTGGGCGGCGCGGAGGTCGGGTTCGAGCGGGCGTGGCGTCGCCACGAGGGTGTGCAGGCCCTTGTCCATACCGCCGAGCAGCCACAGCAGCGGTCCGAAGGGCGCAAGGGTGCGCCGCGCCAGCGGCAGGGCCTCGGCGGTGAGCTGCGGCGCAAGGGCGGCGAGGGCGCGCGGCGCGGCATCGCCCACCACGAACAGCAGCGCGGCGGCGATGGCGAGGGTGGCGAGCCCGTCGAGCCAGGGGCGCTCCCACCAGCGCAACAGATAGGCGGCCGCCACGGCGCCGAGCACGAGCAGCGCCAGGCGCGCGAGGTACAGCGCCCGGTGCAGCGGCACGCGCCCCGTGACACTCGCCGGCGGCGCGTCGCCCAGTGTGTGCAGGGCCTCGCCCACCGCGGCCTCTTCGCCCAGCGCCAGCAGGCCGGCCCAGATGGCGGGAGCAAGCGGCACGGCAAGCCGTACCCACAGCAGCGCCGCCGGGGTCTCCATCACGGTGCCCCGTTGCGGAGCCGGCTGACGTAGCGCTCCTGGCGGCGCCACATGGCGGAGCGCGTCCGGCCGGGCCCGTCGGGGTGGTCGTATCCCAGCACGTGCAGGGTGCCGTGCACGGCGAGGCGGACGAGTTCCGCCTCCGCCCCTTCCCTCTTCCCCCTTCCCCGGCCGTTCACCCACCGTTCAGCGGCTTCGGGGCAGATGTACACGTCGCCGACGAGCGAGCCGTCGGGCTGCGGCAGTGCGAACGCGATCACATCGGTGAGTCCCCGGCGGCCAGTCACGCGACGGTTGAGGCGCCGCATCGCGGCGCCGTCGAGCAGCGTGAGCTCCACCCGCGCGCCGTCGGCCCGCTCCCAGGCGAGCACGCGGCGCGCGACGCGCGCCAGGCGCGGCTCGAGAGGGGCGAAACGCTCAGGACTGCCGGGCCGCCGGCTGCCAGGTCGCCGTGATGCCGCCACTGGACTCCGGGTAGTCGATGCGGTTGTGGTACATCCCGGTGATGATGCGCACGAACTCCTGCTTCACCTGGTCGATCTGCTGCAGGGTCATCGGCGCCTCGTCGAGCTGGCCGGCGTTGAGCTTGGTGCGCACGATGTGGCTGATCACGTCTTCAATCTTCTGCGGCGTCAGGTCCTCCAGCACGCGCAGCGCGGCCTCGACCGAGTCGGCCAGCATCGTGATGGCCGTTTCCTTGGAATGCGGCTTGGGACCGGGGTAGGCGAAGTCCGCTGGATTGGGGGACCTGCCGTCCCCGCTCTTTTTCGCCCGGTCGAGGAAGTAGGTGATCTCGGTGGTGCCGTGATGCTCGGGGATGAACGCGGCGACCGTCTCCGGCAGCCCCGCCTCGCGGGCGAGCACGAGGCCGTCGGTGACGTGCGCGCGGATGATCTCCGCGGACTGGTAGGCCTTGAGCCGGTCGTGCGGGTTGTTGCCGCGTGTCTGGTTCTCGACGAAGTACTGCGGGTTCTTCACCTTGCCGATGTCGTGATAGTAGCACCCGACGCGCCCGAGCAGCCCGTTGGCGCCGATGCGGTTGCAGGCCGCCTCGACCAGGTTCGCCATGGCCACGCTATGGGCGTACGTCCCGGGCGCCTCGAGTGACAGCCGTCGCAACAGTGGCCGGCTGGGGTCGGACAACTCCAGCAGGGTGAGGTCGGTCGTGATGGCTGTGACCGACTCGGCGAGGGGCAGGAGGAAGAAGCTCAGCCCGGCGGCCACGAGGCCGTTGGCTGCGCCCCACACTCCGCGCAGCCCGATTTCCGCGATGCTCCAGTTGCCCGCGAGCCCCAGCGCCAGCGCGGCCGCGAGATAGCCGAGCGCGATGATCAGCACCGGCACGTAGAAGTTGCTGCGGCGCCGCAGGCCCCGCACCGAGAGGGCGGCGGCGACGCCGCCGCCCAGGCACAAGAACAGCGCCGGAACGTCGTGGAACACCGGCTGCAGGCTGATCACCACGGCGACGATCATCGCGCCGTTCATCGAGACGCGGCCGTTGAACAGCACGGTCATCATCATCGCGAGGAACGGCAGCGCGATGATCTCGGGATGCTGCGGGAAGAATCGCGCGACGGCGGCGGCTTGTAGCAGGACGACGCCGAAGAGACCGCCGATCAGCGCCACCTGCCGCTGCTCCCGATACGTCTCGCGGCGGTAGAACACCAGCAGGACCCAGAAGATGCCCAGCACGAGGGAGTCCCGTAGCAGCGGGCCCAGCACCCCGCCCACCGAGCTGCTGGTCGCGTGGCCTTGTCGCACCAGCTCGTTGTGGAGCGCGACGAGCTTCTCGTGCACTTCGTTGGTGACGACTTCGTGGGCGCCGACGATCCGATCTCCGGCCCGCACGATGTATTTGCTGGGATCGACGCTGCGGCGTTGCTCGTCCCGCCGCCGCTCCGTTTCGAGCGTGTTCGGCACCAGCGTGGGTCGGAAGAAGTGACCGGCGAGGCGCACGTACACGGCGTCCCCGGCGCTCGACCCCTTGTCCGGGTGAGTGAGCCGGGCGCGCGCCAAGTACTGGGCGTAGGACAGCACCTGATCGCGCGACACGCTCGTTTCCGACGAGCGCCGCCGGATGATCAGCTCGGGAGCCTGCTCCACCTGCAGCACGCCGGGCGCCGTGACGCCGAGCGCGAGCGTGCGGTCGAACAGGTCGGTGAGGGCCTTCTCCAGACTGTGCCGCTTGCCGCCCTTGGCGAGGTAGGCCGCCTCGGCGGGGGACAGGACGATGCCCTGCTCCTTGGCCACGCGCATCACCGCCTGGCCACCCCCCTGATCGGCGGCGTTCTCGATCCCGGCGAAGAAGGCGTGCAGGGCGATCGACGCGCTGTCCAAGGCCCGCTGCTGGAACTCGTAAATGGGCCTGACCGTGCCCGCGAGCTCCTCCGCCTCCCGCGCCAGCTCCTGGTCCGATTTGTTCACCGGGAAGGTGAATGGGGCGATCACTTCGTGCTCGGCGACCGCGCCGGGCTGGAGCAGGGGTGCGACGTTGTTCGCGCTCGAGGGAAAGGCCAGGTAGGTGAGCAGCGCCAGCGCCGGTACCCAGGCCCAGCGCGTGCCGTGATAGCGCACCTGCTCGCTGCTCGGGAGGTTCATCTCAGCCTTGGGCGTCCTCGGCGTAGGCCCGGATGATGTCGCGCACCAGCCGGTGGCGCACGACGTCCGCGTCCGTGAGATAGCAGAAGCCGATCCCCTCGATCCCGGGGAGGATCCGCTCCACCTGCAACAGCCCCGAGTCTTCGCGGTTGACGAGGTCGATCTGGGTCTTGTCGCCCGTGATCACCGCCCGCGAATTCACGCCCAATCGCGTCAGGAACATCTTCATCTGCATCCCGGTCGCGTTCTGGGCCTCGTCCAGGATCACGAACGCGTCCGACAAGGTGCGACCCCTCATGTACGCGAGCGGCGCGATCTCGATCGTGCGCGTCTCGATCGCCTTCTGCACGCGATCGCGCGGCATCATGTCTTCGAGCGCGTCGTACAACGGTCGCAGGTACGGGTCGACCTTCTCCTGCAGGTCCCCCGGCAGGAATCCGAGGCTCTCCCCCGCCTCCACGGCGGGGCGCGCCAGGATGATCCGCCGCACCCGCTTGCGCGCGAGTGCGTCCACGGCCGCCGCCACGGCAAGGTAGGTCTTCCCCGTTCCCGCCGGCCCGATCCCGATCACGATGTCGTGCTGTGCGATCGCGTGGAGGTACTCGCGCTGACCGGCCGTCTTGGGTGCGATCACGCGGCGCAGCCCGGGCAGGATGATCTTGTACTCGCCATCCATCTCCCGGCCGAGCGTGCCGAGCGATTCCTCGCTCACGACGCGGTCCACGTCGTTGACGTCCAGCGGCTCTCCCACGCGCGCGAGGTCCACGAGCGCCTGGGCCACCTGCGTCGCCCGCTCCACCGCGCCCTGCGGGCCGTGGAGCGTGAGCGTGTCGCCGCGCAGGGACACGCGCACCCCCAGCCGCTTGGCGAGCTCGACCAGGTTGCCGTCGTTCACGCCCGCGAGCGCGAGCGGATCTACCCCTTCGGTCGACAGCCGCTGGATGGTCTCGTCGCTCATCGCTCCACCTTGATGTGCAGGGCCTTCAGGTCCGCGGGGCCGGCCGGCGCGGGAGCCCCTTCGAACAGCGCCCGGGCGGCGGTCGTCTTGGGGAATGCGATCACGTCCCGCAGGCTGCCGGCTCCCGTCAGCAGCATGACCACGCGATCGAACCCGACCGCGAAGCCGCCGTGCGGTGGGGCGCCCGCCTGGAGCCCCTGGAGCAGGAACCCGAACCGGGCGTCGACATCGGCCGCGGCGAGCCCGAGCAGCGCGAAGACCTTGCGCTGTACCGCGGGATCGGTGATCCGGATCGACCCCGAGCCGAGCTCGTTGCCATTGTAGACCGCGTCGTAATGCAGCGCGCGGCACGCGAAGGGGTCGCTCTCGAGCTTCCCCGCGGCGAGGTCGTCGGGGTGCGGCGAGGTGAACGGGTGGTGCGCGAACACCGGCTTCCCCGTCTCGGGATCGGGCTCGAACAGCGGAAAATCGACGACCCACGCGAAGGCATGCGCCGCGCTGGGCTTGACGCTGAGCCGTTGCAGCACCTCCTGGCGGATCCGGTCGAGCACGGGGGAGGTCGACTGGTCGGGGCCGACGACCATCACGGCCGCGTCCCCGTCTCCCACACCGAGCGCGCCGAGCGCCGACGGGGTGAAGTGCTTCGCGACCGAGCCCGACAGCTGCTCACCTTGGCGCTTGACCCACGCGAGGCCGGAGCCGCCGAGTTGTTTGGCGGCGTCGGCGAGCTGGTCCACGTCCTTGCGCGACAGCGCGGCGCCGCCCTTCACGGCCAAGCCGCGCACGCGCGCGCCGTTCTGCAAGGCCGATTGGAAGAACGGCACCCCCAGCCCGGCGACCTGCGTGGTCCAGTCGGCGATCGCGAGCTCGTACCGCAGGTCCGGCTTGTCCGTGCCGTAGCGCTCCATCGCCTCGCGCCACGTGATGCGGGGGAACGGGCGCGCCACCGGGTGGCCCCCTTCCTCCCACAGGGCGGCCAGCACGGTCTCCACGAACCCGAGGACGTCCTCCATTCCCACGAACGACGCCTCGATGTCGATCTGCGTGAACTCGGGCTGCCGGTCGTTGCGCAAGTCCTCGTCGCGAAAGCAGCGCGCGATCTGGAAGTAGCGATCGAACCCCGCCACCATGAGGAGCTGCTTGTAGATCTGGGGAGATTGCGGCAGCGCGTAGAACTCTCCCGGGTGCACGCGCGATGGCACCAGGTAGTCGCGCGCTCCTTCCGGAGTCGGCTTGGTGAGAATCGGCGTCTCGATCTCGAGGAACTCGAGCTCGGAGAGCGTGCGCCGGGCGCGCTGCAGCAGGCGGTGACGCAGCACCAGATTCGCCTGCATCTCCGGCCGGCGGAGGTCCAAGTGACGGTACTTGAGCCGCAGCTCTTCGGCGGGAAGCTCCTCGCCTTTGGCGCGGGCCACGGGGATGGCAGGCGTCACGGCGGGGCCGACGATGACCAGCTTCGATGGATGGACCTCGATCTCGCCGGTCGCGAGCTCGGAGTTCCGCATGTTCGCCGGGCGCGCGACGACCTCGCCTTCCACTTCGATGACCGTCTCACCGGCCAGTCCGCCAGCGATGCGGCGCACGTCTTCCGGCGCGCTGGGACCGATGGCGACCTGCACGAGGCCGGCGCGGTCGCGGAGGTCGATGAACACGATGCCGCCCAGGTCGCGGCGCCGGTGCACCCACCCGCCCAGCCGCACGCGCTGGCCGACGTGCTGCGCCCGCAGCTCGCCGCAGCGCAGCGTGCGCCTCGACGTCCGACTCACGGTGCTTATGCCCCCTCCGCTTCGCACACGGCGCGGTAGAACTCCTCGGGCGTCTTGGCGCCGAGCAGCCGGCCGCGCACCGGCTCCCGCCGCACGAGGCGCGAGATGCGGCTCAACGCCTTCACGTGCGCTCCCGCCGCGGATTCCGGGCCGACCAGGAGGAAGAACAGGCGCACTGGCTCACCGTCGATCGTTTCGTACGGCACCGGCGCGGGCGTCGTCCCGGCCACCACCACGAGGGCGGCGAGCGCAGGGGTCTTGCCGTGCGGTACCGCCACGCCGTACCCGATGCCGGTGGGGAACTGCCGCTCCCGCTCGAGGATCGCGCCCAGGACCTCGTCGAGCTGACTCCCGCCTCCGTTCTCGACCATCTCGACTAGCTCCCGCAGTACCCCCTCCTTATCCGCGGCTTTGAGGGGTACCCGGATGCGAGCGGGAGACAACAGCTCAGATAGGCGCACGTGAGTCCAAGTGTCCTAAACGCTTGAAGATAGTTAAGTTGCTGCACGTTCGCCATGCAACGCATCTCCCTGCTCCTGGCGGGGTTCGCCCCGGCGGCGCTGTGGGCCCAGCGGGCCGCCGGCACGGAGCTCTGGCGCGTCGCCGCGACGACGCTGCCCCTGCCCCCCGCCCTCGGTACGGGCGGGGCCGCCGCGTTCTGGAATCCCGCCCAACCGGCGATCCCGGAGCGTGCGAGCCTCGCGCTCGAAGTAATCGAGACGGCCCCGACCGTCGGCGCTTCGGGGGTGCTCACGACCGCACGGGTACGCGTGCGGCCGCTCGGTCAGGTGGGGTTCGTGTACGGCCGCATGGGGATCGGCGATCTGGTACGCACATCGCTCAGCCCCGACCCCGATCCCGGGACGATTGCATACTACACGCAGACGCTCGGCGCGACCTGGGGCATGGCGTTGGGGAGAGGTGGGACCGCGCTCGGCGCGACGGTCGCGTACCAGCAAACGCACCTCGACGCCGCGCAGTCGAACCGCTGGACGCTCGATGTGGGCGCGCGCCGCACCTTTTCGGATGCCGTGACGCTCGCCACCGCCACGCACTTCTTCTCGCGGTTCGCAACGGGGGACGCGTCGCAGGAGTTGTACGGCGGGCTCGAGGTGCGGGTATGGCACGGCCCGCTCTGGGGGACCCGGGGGGTGGTGCGGGGCCGGTACGGCATCGCCACGGCGCACGGCTTCGCGGCGGATCATCAATTCGGGGCAGGCTTCGAGCTCGGCCCCCAATTCGGCTGCGATCTCGTGGTGGCGCGTGAGGGCAGCTACGCGCAGGCGGGATGGCGGATGGTTATCGGGGTGCGCGTGGGGGTGGGCCGGTATCGCGTGAGCTTCGCGCGGGACTTCGGCGTGAACGACATCGGAGCGGCCTACCGCGTGGGTCTCGAGGGACGGGTTCCGTGACGGACCTGCTCTCGCTCACGCCGGACGCGGCGCGGGGCGCGCTCGCCGCGTGGCTGGCGGCGCGCGCCGAGCCGGGCTACCGGCTGGCGCAGATCCTGCCGCGTTTGTGGCAGCGCCCGGTCGGCTCCTGGGAGGAAGCGACGGACCTTCCCGCCGCGCTCCGGGCGCAGCTCGGCGACGCGTTCCCGCTGACGCGACTCAGCTGCGACGCCGCCCAGCAGTCCAGCGACGGGACGGAGAAGTTTCTCTGGAAGCTCGCCGACGGTGAGGCGGTCGAGTCGGTGCTGATACCGGAGGGAAAGCGTCGCACGCTGTGCATCTCGTCGCAGGTCGGGTGCGCGCTGGGGTGCGTGTTCTGCGCCACCGGGCGGATGGGATTCCGGCGCAACCTTTCGGCGGGCGAGATCGCGGGTCAGGTGCGTGAGGCGGTCCGACGGGATCGCGCGGTGAAACCCACCAACGTCGTTTTCATGGGGATGGGCGAGCCGCTCCTCAACTGGGACGCCGTGGACACGGCGCTCACGATCCTGAACCATGCCGACGGTCTCGGTATCGGCGCGCGACACATCACCGTGTCGACCGTGGGGATCCTGCCGAACCTCGCGCGGCTGGCGCAGCGCCCCGAGCAGTTCCGGCTCGCCGTGTCGCTGCACGCCCCGACGGCGGCGCTGCGCCGCGAGCTGATGCCGATCGAGAAGAAGTACTCGCTGCCCGAGGTGATGCGGGCGCTGGGCCAGTTCCGCCGCCGGGTGACGCTCGAGTACGTGCTGATCGGCGGGAAGAACGACTCGCTCACGCAGGCGGACGAGCTGGCGCAGCTGGCCCGCCCGGTCGGCGCGCTCGTGAACCTGCTGCCGCTGCACCCCGGTGGGGCGCCCGATCTGACGCCGAGCGACCGCCCGCGCATGCTGGCGTTCGCGCGGCGGCTCAAGCGTCACGGCGTCGAGGCCGTGCTGCGGCGCAGCCGCGGATTGGATATCAGCGCGGCGTGCGGCCAGCTACGGGTGGAACTTGAGGCGCGGCGCAAAGTCCGCGCCGAGGAGCACGCTCGCGTCGAGTAGCCGGGTGCTGTCGGCCCGCACCACGACGCGCCCCACGCCCAGCGCCCGCCGGATGCGGTCGCTTGCGCCGGCCGCGGGACGGCGCATCACGATACGCGTCGAATCGAGAATCCCCACCGTCGCGGGTGCGTTGCCGAAGGCCACGACGTCGATCCCCGCCTGTCGCAGGACGCGTACGCCGGACCGGGCGAGCCCCGGCTTGCCGCTCGCGTTGAGGACTTCGACCGTGACCCGGGGACCGTCCTGCCCCGGCACGGGGAACGCGGTGGCGCGCGGACGTGCGTCCCGGCAGCCGGCGGCGCCGAGCACGAGGGCGCTCAGCGCGAGACGAGCGAGTTCCAAAACCCCACCGTGGCGGGCATGAGCTGGTAGCCCGAGCGGATCACCCATTCGATCCGGCGGCGCGCGATTTCCTTGAGTACCGCGTCCCGCTCGCGCGGTACGCGCGCCGCGAGCGCGGCGCGGTCGGCCGGGTCGAGTAGCCGGCCGGGCTCGAGAAAGTCGGCCAGGTAGAGCATCCGTCCGACGTCGTCCCAATGTAGGTACCCGACGGTGTGGTAGCGGACGGCGTCGAGCACGCCGCGATCGCGCTCGCCGTCGTGGGCGGCGTGCGCCGCCGCGCGCGGCCCGTGCGCGAGCTCATCGGATCGTTGCTCGTCCCGCAACGCGTCGTGCAGCCAGGCGGCCCTGACCCAGCGGGAGCGCTCGGCGTCCGAGACACCCATCGCCCGCGCCCACTCGTCGAGCAGCGCCGCGACACGTTCGATGTGCGCGCGGCGCTCAGGGGTGGCGACGGCCCAGGGGGGCAAACTCACCGCATGGCATCCCGTCGGAGTTTCCCGGCTCTGAAGAGCCGGCTCGGCTTGTGGCGCGTCCTTAAGGACGCAATCGCGCCGAGCCCGGGCTTCAGCCCGGGACCTTCACGACGCACGGACGGCGATGTCACTCGCCACCCCCTCCCCCAGCACCACGTTGTCGATCAACCGTGTGGCCCCGACGTGCGCGGCGATTGCGACCACCGTGCGCGCGTCGGCGCGCGCCACGGGGCGCAGCTGCTCGTCGACCAGCTCCAGGTAGCCCGGGCGTACGCCCGGGGCCGTGAGCACCTCCATGCCGCGCCGCTGCAGCGCCTTGGTGTCCGCTTCCCCCGAGCGCCACGCCTGCTCGACGGCGCGGAGCGCGCGCGAGAGCGCCAGCGCGGCGCGTCGCTGGTCGGCGTCGAGATAGCCGTTGCGCGACGAGAGCGCCAGTCCGTCGAGCTCGCGCACGGTGGGCGCGATGTCGACCTCGAGCCCAAAGTCGAGATCGGTGACCATGCGGCGCACCAGCATCGCCTGCTGAAAGTCCTTGCGCCCGAACACCGCCACGTCGGGCTCCACCATGTGGAACAGCTTCGCCACGACTGTCAGAACGCCGGCAAAGTGCCCCGGCCGAACGGCGCCTTCCAGGGTATCCGCCATCGGCCCGGGGGCGATTCGGACGAGCGGCTCCTGCGGGTACACGGCCTCGAGCGCGGGGACGAACAGGCAATCCACGCCACGCTCGGCGGCGAGGGACCGGTCGCGGGCCATGTCGCGCGGGTACTTCGCGAAGTCTTCTTTGGGGCCGAACTGCAGCGGGTTGACGAAGATGCTCAATACGACGCGGTCGGTGCGCTCTTTAGCCCGGTCCACGAGGCGCAGGTGTCCTTCGTGCAGCGCACCCATCGTGGGCACGAAGCCGAGGCGCTGGCCGCGGGCGCGCTCGGCGCGCGACCAGGCGCGCATCTCCTTCGGCGTCGTGAGCTCGTGCATCGTGGCTTTTAAACAAAAGGGAGGAGGGTGCGGTGCGGTAGAGGCTTGTACCTCCGTGTTTACGAAGAGAGGCGCCGAGATCGGCGGCTTCTCCGCTGCACCTCATCGGCGGCGTGGTCGTCATGTCGTTCGGCGAGGTCGGTGGGTGCGCCGGGCTGCTCGAAGGCGCCAACCAACGGGTCGACGATTTCGTGGAAGGAGCGGGCGCGCTGGCGCCCGAGGATCGCAATGCCCCGCTCTCAGTGACTATCGCGAAACAAATGTAGATGCGGGCGGGAGGGACGGCAACTGATCACACTCGAACAGACAGGTGCGTAGGCATCTCACCCGATGCGAGGAGCGTGAGGGGGTGCAGCTCATGTGCAGCTACCAGTTTCTCGCCCGATGGAGTCAAGGCGGGCTACTCTTCCGGGCGCGCGCGCGGATCTCTACGCGACTCCGCCATAAGGGAACATACGTGGAGAAAACACCGACTTCGTTGTCGATAGCTCGAGCTACGGAGTCGATCGCCGCGTAAGTGCCGCCAGGATCCGGCAGTTGCAAGTAGTAGACCGGATGCGGGAATGCCGCTCCTCCGGCGACGATCGAAGCCTGGTACTTGCGCAGGATGACTCGTATTGTTCGACCGCTGGTTGTGTCATCGAACATCACGCCCACAATGTCCCGGTAATATCGCTCGTCAGCTCGAAAGGGCGAGGGCAAGGTTCGAGTCGAATCGTCCGGAAGGGCTCTCGATTTCGGCAATCGCGGGCGGCTGGTGTCGGCTTGTGCAAGGTAGGGCTCGCCAGCCCCGATCAAAACTGTGTCGTCAACGCCTAGAGCCGCATCAGCGAAGGCCGAGTCCGCGGAGAACAACATCATTGGTACTGTCGCTGCTGTTGCTGCGAGCCACAAGGTGACGACTTGGAACATGGGTGCCCTCCCTCCTTTCATAGTCACGCGAGTCGAACAGGTCCTTAGGCGCGGGCCCCGTCAATCTTCCCGCCGGTTGTCCCTTTCATAAGCGTCCGAAAACCGAGTTCATGGATCGGACAGGACGGGGACCCGTCGCCCCGTCATTGCACGAGTACCCGCCGTGGTTACCGCGACGATGCGCGCCCCGTTCTGAGGGCGATAGTGTGCCGCCCCTGGGCTGTGAAACATGCGTTCGTGGTCGGGATTGACGGAGCGACTTCTGTGCCGTCGGTCATCCTTCTGAGACGGATCGCGCAACCGGCGACGGTGTTCCGGTCACTCCACGCTTGGTAAGACCCAGTCTGGGTGTGTTCCTGGGCGAGCGCCAGCGTGGCTCCTGGGTGCTGGAGCGGCGTGAGTGAGTCCGCCCTCAGCAGCACCGGCAGCGCTGCGATACGCAGTACAGGGCTCGCCAGAGTCGGCGCTAGCTTCGGGCCGTGCGATGCGCTTGTGAGACATACCGCCTTCCTTCCCTGCGAATGCTCGTTTCTGGGAGCCGCCACGATCACCACTCGCCGCGTGATCACTGCGCTGTTCGCTTCTGTCGCTATCGGGCACGGCCTGGGTTCGTCGTCCTAGCCGAGCGAAGCCCAGCTGCTTGACTGCCAAGAGACGCCGCGCGCGCCGCTGTTTGCACACGAGGTGTGTCGAAGCTAATGCCGGACGCAATGTTGACGCACGAATACGGCGCGCGACCAGGCGCGCATCTCCTTCGGCGTCGTGAGCTCGTGCATCGTGGCTTGAAACAAACGGGGGGAAGGTGCACTGCGGTAGAGGCTTGCACCTCGGTGTCTACGAAGAGGGCGGCCGGGATCGGCTGCTCCGTCGCGCGACGTCGTCCGCGACGTAGTCGTCAAGTCGCTCGGCGAGGTCCGTCGGTGCGCTCGGCTGCTCGAAGGCTCCTCGTTTCCGGGGGCCGCCGCGATCAGCGCTCGCCGCCTGATCAAGGCCCCCTTCAGCTCGTCCATGACAGGTTAGGAGAAACGATCAACGTCGCGCGATCGGTTCTGCGACCGCCAGCGGGTAGACGTCCTGGACGCCGGGCTCATCTCTCAGCCGCGCCAGGAGCGAGTCGAACGCACCCTCCTTAGGGCCGGGATCCGGCACGCGCAGGATGTATGGGCTCGGGTAGGGCCCTCCCGCCACGATGGCGGCTCGCCACTGTCGGACCGCGCGTCGCACCTGGTCTCCGCCGGTCGTATCGTAGAAGACTACGCGCACCAGCCTTCGGTAGTACCGAACCGTGTCGCCGGTCGGCACGACGAAGCGCTTTATGTCCTCAGGAAAGAAGAGCCGTGCCACCGGCGCGGGTGTCCGAGTCGTATCCGGCGGGATCGGGCAAGGTGGCCCGTTGTTCCCTTGGATCTGGATGAGCCCGCCATCGCGATACAACCGGAGCACCCCTCGGTGGCGAGTCGTGAGGAAAACCTCGCTATACGGCGCGCGACCGCGAGGGGGCACAGTCAAGCGTCCGCCCTCCCCCGAGTCCGCGACTTCCCACTCAACGTCGGCGGCGACGGGCAGTGAGTTCCGGACGCGGAAGGTCGTGCCACAGAAATGCACGAGCTGGACGTGGGGCGTCTCCCGCCCGGCCCGAGGGGATGCCTCAGGACAGCGAAGCAGCTCATAGGCAGTGCCGGGGGCGGAGCCCAAGATTTCCCGCCGGACCGGCCAGCGGGAGGCATACGCTTTCAGCGCTACCGAGCATGCGGCAGAATCGCCCTGCACGACGTAGTGCAGGCTGCGGAGCAGCGGCTCGTTCTTCTGAACGGTCATGTTGCGGACCAGCAGATAGGCGAGGTCGGGGTGATCGCCGCCCCGCCGGAGGCCATCGATGATGACCTCGAGCGACGCCGTGTCCGCCCGCTGGTCGCGCGCGACGGCATACGCGTGGAGGCGAAAGAGGAGCTCGCGAGCGCGCGGTACTGATCTGAGAATCGTGAGCAGTTCGACACTCGACCGAACGCGTGGGTTACCCAATAGGCCGAGACCTGGGCCCACTTGCGCGGCTGCGGCCACCGCCAGACGCCGCAGGTCAGAGAAAGGAAGCGTCGAGTCGCGCGTCAACCTCCGCCAGGACAGGAGTTTGAGGGCGCTCTGGCCCGTGTCGAGGGCCGCCTCGATCGACGGGGGCGTCCACCACCGCGCGCGTTTCGGCACCGCGTAGTCCGGCCGCCCGGCGACGAACTCCGCCTCGCGCGTGTCCCGCTCCAGTACCACGGCATCGACCGGCGTGCCGACCTCTGGGTCGCAGATGAGCGACCATTTTTCCGGAGGGTGGTCCGGTCCGAGCACGACACGCAGAACCTGTCCCTGGAACTCGATAGACGCGATTGCGTGACCGTCGCAACCCCAACGACCAGCGGGGCGGACTAGGACGATCATGTTGCGGCCGAAATCGACCGGTGGAGGGGTGGCGATGCTGTCAGGAAGCGGGGCGTCCCATTGGGAGCGGTACTCGTGGCCGAAGTACTGCCATAGAGTCCACCAGGCCGCGCTGTCGCGGACCACCGCGACGCCGGGCTCACCGACCTCGAGCGCGTACGTGTTCAGACGGGTGAACGCGATCCGGTCCGCCGCGGTAGATCCGGTCGATGTCTGGCCTGTCAACGAGTTGGCCCAGAGCCAAGCCGCAGCGGTCAAAGGCCAAAGTACTTGCGTGCTGGCCATGCTAACCAATCCTACTCTGCCTTCATCACCACGCAGTCAGTGAGGTAAGGATCGTCGAAGCGCGCCCGCTCCCCCGCGGCCTTCCCCGGCACCGGAAACAGGCGCGCCGAGAGGGGCTTGCGCAGCTTGGCGGAGAGCGCCGCCACGTCGGCGATGAGAGCGGCGAGGCGATCCGCCGGCGTATCGCCAGGCAGCGGCACGACGTCGAGCCCGGTGCCGCACACCGTCGAGTACAAGAGCAGATCGCGCACGCTGTAGCGTCCTTCCGATGCGCGCCGCGCCAGCACCGGATCTTCCAGCACCGGGAGCATGAGCCCGGAATAGCCGCACGTCTTGACCCGCAGGCTCTTGAGGACATCCGTGATGGCGGAACACCCGGCCAGCGTCGAGTAATCCCCGAACGGGACCCCGGTGAGTGACTCGATGGCCGCTCCGATGCTCGCGTCCTTGCCCGGCGCGGGCGAGACGTCGATGCCCAGGTAGCTCCGCTCTTCGTGACGAGCGACCTGCCGTACCAGCCGCTCCAGCGCCCCGAGCCGGGACTCGAGTAGCTGCGCGAGGTTCTGCTTGGCCTCGGCCAAGGTGTTGGCGCCGGCGAATGCGGCGGACAGTAAGGGAGGCGATTCGAGACCGAGGGCGACGGCGTCCGAGCCGCGGTGGTACGCGACCGGAAAGAACGGCGTGCCCGCCGGCACGTTCGCGGCGGCGGCGAACCGGAAGTTGCCGATGCCCCCGGGCGTGGCGCGCGCGATCGCCACCATCGCTTCGCCTGCGGCCGTCACCCCACGCGGTGAAGCACCGCGCTCAGGCGACGCGACCCGCGCCGAAAAACTGATGTTCCGGGTTGTGCGGATGAGTTCGGCGGCCCACGGGGCGAAATCGGTGTCGTAGTCGTCCGGGGCGAGCACCGGACCGATGCTCAACAGCACGCTCTCGGCGGCGACCGCGCGGTCGAGCCCCTGTAAGGACGGCAGCGCATCCGCGCGAGCGCGGCTTCCCGCTCCCTCCAGGAACGGCTGGGTCGCGATCCGGAGGGTCTGGACTTCATACCCCGCGTCGGTGACGGCCCGCTTCGCGCGCTGGAGAAACGTGAGCGCGGCCTCTGGTCCCTCCATGTCGGCCGGCTTGCGAAGCGTGATCCCAGCGGTGATGGTGCGGATCCGAAACCCCGGGCCCGCCGGCTGACGGGTAGGTCCGCGCCATCCGGAGCGGGCGAGCGGGCTCAACGCGGCCGCCCCCAGCATCGCGAGCACGTCCCGCCGCGAGATGTCGCTCATTTCGGAAACGAGTGTTCGGGCCCCGGATAGCGCCCCTCGCGCACCTCGGCCGCGTACAGCTGCACCGCCTCGCGTACGTCCTCGGCGAGCGTGGCGTAGCGCTTCACGAACTTGGCACTGAACCGGTCGTTCAAGCCGAGCATGTCGTGCAGCACGAGCACCTGGCCGTCGCACGCGGGACCCGCGCCGATACCGATCGTGGGGATCGTGAGCGCTTTGCTGATCTGCGAGGCGAGCGGGGCGGGAATCAGCTCGAGCACGATCGCGAACGCGCCCGCCTCTTCCAGGGCCCGGGCGTCGTCCTTCAACCGCTCGGCTGTCGGCTCGTCCCTGCCCTGCACCCGGTACCCGCCCAGCGCGTGCACCGACTGCGGCGTCAGGCCCAGGTGGCCCATGACGGGGATGCCCACGTCCACGAGCGCGCGCACCGTCGCGGCCATGCGCCGACCGCCCTCGAGCTTGACGCCGTGGCAATCGGTCTCGGCCATGACGCGGCCGCAGTTCTTGATCGCCTCGGCTGCCGAGACCTGGTAGGTGAGGAAGGGCATGTCGCACACCACCATGGCACGTTGCGTGCCGCGGCGCACGATCCTGGTGTGGTAGAGCATTTGATCGAGCGTGGCGGACAGCGTGGTCTCCGCTCCAGCCAGCACCTGATTTACCGAGTCGCCCACCAGCAGGATGTCCACCCCCGCTCGGTCGAGCAGCCGCGCGAACAGGGCGTCATAGCAGGTGAGCACGACGATCCGCTCCCCCTGCGCTTTCATTTGCAGCAGGTCGTGCGTGGTGACGGGCTTGGGTGCTTCAGCCACGGGGTGACGGCTCTCGGTCGAGCTCGGCGATCTCCCGCAGCCAGAAGTCGCGGCTCTCCAGCTCGGGATGTGGAATCGTGAGCTCCGGTGCGCGCACGGCGCGGTCGCCGTACCGCACGATGTCCAGATCGAGCGTCCGCGGACCCCACCGCACCGACCGCACGCGGCCGCGCTCCGCTTCGATGCCATGCAGCTGCCCGAGCAGCTCGCGCGGCTCGAGCGTCGTCTCGAGCAGGACCATCTGGTTCAGGTACGGTCCCTGCGGTATGGGGCCGAGGGGCGCCGTCTCCTCGACAGTGGAAACGCGGAGCAGACGCGTCCCGGGAAGCCGGGCCAGCCGGGCGCGTGCGTGCGCCAAGTGCGCGGCGCGGTCCCCCATGTTGGACCCGAGGGCCACGTAGACCCGTTCACCCGGCGCCACCCGGGAATGCTAACCGTCTACGCGATACTGGCAAACCCGCGCGTCAGCTCCCGCAGCATCGCGGCCACCTCTTCGATCTCGTGGGTGGCTCGTTCCAGCTCGGACAGCCCCCGCGCCGCTTCGCTCGCCCGGGTGGCGACGTCGTCCGCCTCGGCGCGGTTCTTCCCGGCGATCGCGGCCACGGCATGGATGCGCTCGCGCAGGCGCCCGAAGGCCTTGTCCTGCTCGCCCGCGGCCGCCGCGATGCGCTGCGCGTGCGCCGTCGCCTCCGCGGTGGCGGCCACGATCGCATCCTGCGCCTCGAGCGCCGCCGACGAGATCTCCTCCACGCCGCCCACGTTCACCTGACCGCGCCGCATCTGCTCCACCACCTCGCCCACCTGGCGATGGATGTCCTGCACCAGCTCCCCGGCCTCGAGGGCCGCGTTGGCGCTCTGCTCGGCGAGGCGCCGCACCTCTTCGGCCACCACGGCGAAGCCCTTGCCGTGCTTGCCGGCGCGCGCCGCCTCGATCGCGGCGTTCAGCGCCAGCAGGTTCGTCATGTCCGCCAGCTCGCGAATCGACGCGATGAATCCCGTGATGCGGCGGCTCACCTGACCCAGCTCCTGCACCTTGGCGGAGCTCTCACCGACGAACGTCTTGAGCGCCACCAGCCGCTCGATGGCGCCGCGGATCTGCTGGCGGTTGCGGTTGGCGACGTCGCTGGCCGTGCTCGAGGCCTGGGCCGCCTCGGTCCCGTCCTCCGACACGCGGCGCGACACCTGGGCGAGGCTCTCCGTGGCCTCGAGCCCGCCCGATACCTCTCCCTCTTCGGCCTGCACCCCTTCCCGGATCACGCCCGTCGATTGGGCAACGGCACTCGCCGCCTCGCGCATCGCCTTCGCCGCCCGCGCCAGGGTGCCGAGCTGCTGGGTGAGCGTCTCGACGGTCTCCACGAGCGGGCGACGCAGCTCGGTGATGTGGATCGCGGTGGCGAGCTGGTTCGCGAAGGTGGCGATGGTGACGACGTCTTTCGATCGGTACGTCTTGCGCTTGTGATGCTCGAGCTCCAAGGTGCCGATCACCTGGTCGCCGAACTTGAGCGGCACCATGATGAGGCTCTGCACCGACAGCGCCGCGTCCGCGATCCGCTTGTCGCGGGTCACGTCGTCGATCACCACCGTCTCGCCGCGCTGCACCACCTGCTCGCGCAGCGCCACGGTGTCCGACGACGGCTCGCCGCGGTCGACGCGCCCGATCGCGCCCCGGTACGCCAGCTGCAGGCCCCCATCCTGGCGCCGGTAGATGCGGAAATCACCCCAGTCGACGAGCCGGTGGGCGAGCCGCTCGATGCGCGCGAAGGAGTCCTCCAAGCTGATGTTGCTCGTGATCACCGCCTCGACCGCGTGGATCTTGTTCAGCTCCTCCGCCGAGATCGCCTCCTCGAGCATCGTCTTGAACAACAGGCCGAGGAACGTGAGCAGCGCCGCGACGATCAGCCACACCTCGGGAGGCCAGAACACCACCGTGCCGACGAGCGTCGCGGCGGCGATGATCGTGGCGCCGAAGCTGATGCACTCGTAGCGGAAGATGAGCATCCGCTCGTCGCGCTCCAGTTTGCCGCGGATCGTGAGGGCGAAGTAGAACAGCAGGCGGCTGAACCCGAAGTACGCGAGGCCGAACAGCACCAGCGGTAACAGCATTTCCACGTGCAGCCCGGGTGCGACCCCGGCCGCGCGCACGATGAGGGCGTACACGCCGTAGGCGCCGACCAGGGCCAGCACCTCCCGTCCCAGATTGACCAGGGCGGCGGTGAACATCTTCTTGTGCCACAGCCAGTCTGTGGTGAGCACGCTGGCGGTGATCGCCAGCGCCGTGGCAGGCACCCCGACGAGCAGGCTCCCCGTGAGCGCGACGAGCCCCGTCTGGGTGAGGTAGGAATACTTGCTCAACGGGATCTGCAGGCCGCGCAGCGCGATCGCGGCGACGAGCATGATCGCGATCTCGAGCAACTGATCGGTCCAGCGGGGATCGGCGACGAGCACCGCGAGCAGCACGACCGGCCCGCCGATCGCCAGGCCGCGGCTGTACAGCGTCACGAGCCGGTTCGCGGTCACGCCCCGTTCCCGTGTACCGCGGCGGCCAGGTCGAGGATCAGGCGCTCGGCGGCGGGGAGCCCCCCCGATCCCAGCGCGTCGACCAGGGCGCTCCCCACGACGACGCCGTCCGCCAGTTGAGCCGTGGCGCGCGCCTGCGCCGGCGTGCTGATGCCGAATCCCACCGCGAGCGGCAGCGGGCTCGCCGCCCGCACCCGCGCCACATGCTCGGCGAGGTCGGGAGGCACGCGGTCCCGTGCGCCGGTCACGCCGAGGCGCGAGATCAGATAGAGGAAGCCCGTCGCCCCGCGCACGGCGCGCGCCAGGCGCTCCGGCGTCGTCGTCGGGGCGATGAGCCGGATGAGCGCGAGCGGGCTGGCGAGCACCAGCTGCTCCAGCGCGGGATCGGCGCCCGCCGGGAAATCGGTGAGCACGAGCCCCGCGGCGCCCGCCGCGTGCGCATCCGCGACGAACCGCTCGACGCCGTACGCCAGCACCGGGTTCACGTACGTCATGATCACCACCGGGATGCCGAGGGCGGCGCGCCCGATCAGCTCGAGGACGCGCGGCACCGTCATCCCGGCATCGAGGGCCGCCTGCGTGGAGCGCTGAATCGTCGGTCCGTCGGCGAGCGGGTCGCTGAACGGCACGCCGACCTCGACGAAGTCCGCGCCCGCGGCCTGGACGAGCTGGAGCGCCGCGAGCGACGCTTCGGGGGTGGGATGGCCCGCGGTGAGGTACGGGATGAGCGCCGCACGGCGCCGGCCCCCTGCCCGCAGGGTGCGCCAGCGCGCGGCGATCGGGTGCTCAGACAAAGTGATCGCTGATGTTGATGCCGTACTTGGCCGGATCGGTGACCTTGACGATGGTGCGGGGGAAGTTGCCCTGCGCATCGCGTTGCGCCAGGTCGGCGAGGAACCCGGGCTGGTGCGGTGCCCCCTCGGCCGACGCCACGACGCGCACCACGGGACGGTGGACGTGGGTGACGTCCGGATTGGCGCTGTGGACGATGGCGACCTCGTAGGTGTCGAGGATGACGCAGGTGCCCACGGGATAGATGCCGATCAGGTTGATGAACGCCTTGACGACGATCGGATCGTAGCCGCGGCGCGGGTTTTCCCACATCTCCTTGAGCACCTGGTCGGGCTGTATCGGCACGGTCTGATACACGCGCCGGCTCGTCGCCGCGTCGAAGCCGTCGGCCACCGACACGATCTTGGAGTAGATCGAGAGGTCCCGCGGCCGCAGCGACTTGGGGTAGCCGGTGAGATCGGTCTTCATGTGATGCTCGTAGGCGACGATCATGCCGCGGTAGGGGATCTCCCCGTAGCCGCGCAGCCCGAACAGCGTCAGCACGCCGAGCCAGGGATGCGCCTGCATGATGCGCCACTCCTCGTCCGACAGGCCGCCCTGCTTGTTGAGCACCTCGAGGGGCACGCGCGACTTACCGACGTCGTGGAACAGCGCCGCGATCCCCAGGTCGTACAGCTGCAGCTTGGTGAGGCCGAGCTTGCGGCCCAGGGCCACCGAGAAGATGCACACGTTCACCGAGTGCGTGAACGTGTACTCGTCGTAATCGCGCAGCGTCGTGAGCCCGACGAGTGACGCCTCGTTGTTGAGCACCTGGTCCACGATGGCCTGGACCGCGCGCTTGACCTTCTTCACGTTCGCGGTGCGGCCCATGCGGATGGAGTTGATGACCTCCTTCGTGACGGCCACCGAGCGGGCGTAGGTGCGTTTGGCGGCCTCCTTCTGGCGCTCCTCTTCCTCGACGTCCTCGTCGGTCTCGAGCGGCGGCTCGACGCTGATGAAGGAGACGCCGCCGTCCGTGAGCTTCTGGCCCAGCTCGAACACCTTGTTGGGGTTCGCCTCCTTGGCCGCGTACGAGAGCAACAGGGACACGAAGACCTGCAGCTGCTTGCGGTCCACGCCTTCGTCGATGCGCACCGCCCCGACGCCGCATTGGCGCAGCACGCCGAGGATGTGGGAGAAGGACGCGTAGTTGTCGAGGTCGAGCCGCAGGCGGGTGGAGTTCACGAACAGGAACTCGCCCTGCAGCCGCAGCTCCAGCTCCTTCTCGACGTCGAGCAGATGCTTGGTCGTCGCCGCCAGGTCGTCCAGCGCCTTCTGCACCTGGGCGTTCTCGATGGGATAGAGCTTGAGCGAGCGGAATGACGTGTACAGCACCACGAGGAACTCGCGGCCCGCGTGCCGCAGGAACCCGTCGGTCGTCTGGATCGTCTCGGCGATCGACGCCTGTCGGGGAGGGCCGCCGCCGCTCACCCGCCCACCTCCCGCAGCGCCCGGCTCACGGCGTTGCGAACCAGCGGCTCCTTGTCCTGCGCGGCCCGCTCGAGCACGGCGCGGGCCTCGGGCGTCCGGACCTTCCCCAGCGCCATCGCCGCGCAGGCGCGGGTCTCCGGGTCCTCCTTCTTGCCGAGCAACCCTTTGGCGACGAGCATCTTCTCGAGCACCGGGATGCCGCGCGCGCCCACCAGCGAGCCGAACGCTTCGAAGAATGTCATCTTCTCCGTCAGGTCGGCGTTTCTGAGCTTCGAGCCCGTCACGATGCTCTCGACCCGCGGCGCCGCGTTGCGGTAGCCGCGCGAGGCGACGAACCGTACGGCGGCGATCCGCACGTCGCGGTCCGCGTCCTCGATCGCCTTCTCGAGCAGGCGCATCGCGCTGGGGCTGGCGATCGCGGTGAGCGCCTCGACCACCGCGAGCTTGAGCGTCCGATCATTCGAGCCGAGCAGCGGCTCCATGCCGTCCGGCGCGCCCGGCAGCTTGAGCCGGCCGGCGAGCTTGACCATCTCGAGCTGGGCCGCGCTGTCCTCGCTGGCGAGCGCCTTCAGCACCTCCCCGGCGTTGGCCTGGGCCAGGCGCGCGGCCGCTCCGTGCACCAAGTCCCGGACGCGCTCGTTGTTGAGCCGCGGCAGCCACCCGATCAGCGTCACCAGGGCCTCGGCACGCAACTCCTGAAACAGCTCCGACAGCTCCTCCTCGGTGGGGTGCACCGTCGCCTCGTCCAGCGACTGGATCAGCTGCGAGAGCGCCTCCCGCTGGGACAGCCGGGTTGGCATAGTCTCGAGTGTCTGCCGGTGCTCCGGGATCAGCTCGCGGGCTCTTTGTAGGATTACCCGCGTCTCCCGCAGGATGAACGCGACTGAGCGAAAGTCGGCGGCGCCGAGCAGGTAGGGGATGAAGTTCTCGAGAATGGAGATCAGCTCGGCCCGCACCGTGCCGTACGTCTGCAGCTCCAGCAGATCGAACAGCATTGCCAGCACGTTGCGGCGCAGGTCCTGCGCGTACTCACGCTCGACGTCGCGCTTGAGGTAGTCGACCTCCTTGTCTTCGAGGAAGTACAGCGTCGTGTCGAAATCGTCGATCGACACGAGCCCTTCGCGCTTGGGGGGCGCCTCCTCCTCGACGTAGCGCCGCACCTGGGTCGGCGGCGTCGTCGGGATCGTGGCGCCGGCCTCGATGGGAACCGCGTTCTCGCTCGCGAGCTCGCGGAAGGTGTAGCTGATGAATTGAAAGTCCTGCGCCCACAGCAGGGTCAGGAGGTCGTCCGGGGCGTCGGCCTGCAGGCTCTTCGCCTGGTGCAGTACCCCGAGGAAGCGCACGATCTCCACTTCCTCGATCCCCGGCTTGAACGCCAGCGAGCGGACGCCGTCTTTGTAGAGGGTCCAGGCGACGCTCTCGCTGCGGTTGTCCTGGCTGTAGACGACCGCGTCTTCCCAGCGCACCTCGGTCTCGGCCACGTCGAACACGAGGTCGTCGGTAGCCTGCCAGATCTGGCGCAGCGCCGCACGGATGTTGTCCACCGCACGCTGGTAGACCGGGTTGTTCGGCAGGTAGAGCTGCGTGGCCCGCAGCCCTTTGGACAGCACCTGCCACAGCTCCTCGACCTGCGACGGCGGTAACGCCAGTTCCGATACGGGCGGGTTGGTCAGAGTGCAGCTCCCGTCAGTTCGGCGACCATCGCGACGTCCTTATCGCCCCGGCCGCTGAGGTTGATCAGGACGACATCGTCCGCATGCCAGTGCCCGCGGCGACCCATGACCCACGCCACCGCGTGAGCGCTCTCCAGGGCCGGCAGGATGCCCTCGAGGCGGGACAGCGCGGCGAACGCGTCCAACGCCTGCCGGTCCGTCACTGCCTCATACAATACGCGACCACTGTCCTTGAGGTAAGCGTGCTCCGGGCCAACCCCGGGATAGTCGAGGCCGGCGGAGACGCTGTGGGCGGGCTGGACCTGGCCGTCGGCGTTTTGCAGCAGGTAGCTCAGGCTGCCGTGGAACACACCCGGGCGGCCGCGCGCCAGCGAGGCGGCGTGGTGCCCGCTCGCCAGCCCCTCCCCTGCCGCCTCCACACCCACCAGCTCGACGGCGGCGTCACCGAGAAACGCGGTGAAGATGCCCATCGCGTTCGACCCACCCCCCACGCACGCCACCACGGTGCGCGGCAACCGTCCGTAGCGCTCCACCACCTGAGCGTGGGCCTCGCGACCGATCACCGACTGGAAGTCGCGCACCAGGCGCGGGAATGGATCGGGGCCGACCACGGAGCCGATGATATAATGCGTGGTGGTCACATTCGTGACCCAGTCCCGTAACGCTTCGTTGGTCGCGTCCTTCAAGGTCTTGCTGCCCGACGTCACGGGGACGACCTTGGCGCCCATCAGCTCCATGCGGTACACGTTGAGACGCTGGCGCCGCATGTCTTCCTCGCCCATGTAGACCACGCATTCGAGGGCGAAGCGGGCGCACACCGTGGCGGTCGCGACGCCGTGCTGCCCGGCGCCCGTTTCGGCGATGATGCGCCGCTTCCCCATGCGCCGCGCCAGCAGCACCTGACCCAGGGTGTTGTTGATCTTGTGCGCGCCGGTGTGGTTCAAGTCCTCGCGCTTGAGCAGCACCACGACGCCCGATCCCACTTGGGCGGCGAGCCGCGGCGTTTCGGTGATCGGGGACGGACGCCCGACGTAGTCCTTGAGCAGCGCGTCGAGCTCCCCCCAAAAGGCGGGGTCGCGCTTCGCTTCCTCGTACACGCGCGCCAGCTCCTCGAGCGCGCCCATGAGCGTCTCGGGGACGTAGCGGCCGCCGTAGGGGCCGAAACGACCGGTGGTGAGCGAGCCGGATTCAGTTGGCACGTTCCATTACCGTCCCTTTCTCGCCACGCCGCACAGCGCCCGCACCGCGGCCTCCGGGTCAGCCGTGCGCGCTACCGACGTGCCCACGAGCACCAGGTCCGCCCCCGCCCGGGCCAGCCGCTCCACGTCGGCCCGAGTCTCGATCCCGCTCTCGGCGATCGCCGGGAGGGACGTGGGGACTTGCGCGAGCAGGCGATCCGCCAACCGCAGGTCGACTGCGAACGTCGCGAGATCCCGACTGTTCACCCCCACGGCGGTGGGGTCGGCGGTGAGGGCTTGCTCGAGCTCCGCCTCCGAATGGATCTCGACCAACACTCCCAAGGCCTGATCGCGGGCGGCGCGGGCGAGCGCGCGCAACCGGTCGGCGGAGAGGGCACGCACGATCAGGAGCACGCCGCTCGCTCCCGCCGCGCGCGCTTCGAAGAGCTGTAGCTCGTCGAGAATGAAGTCCTTCCGCAGCACGGGCACGGAGACGGCGGCGGCAACGCACACCAGGTCCTCGAGCGACCCGCCGAAGTGAGGCTGGTCCGTGAGAACCGAGATGGCCACCGCCCCGCCCCGCTGGTACGAGCGTGCGTGATCTACGGGGTCCAAATCTTCCCTGATCGTTCCTGCCGAGGGCGACCGCCGCTTCACTTCGGCGATCACGCCCACGGTCCCGACCGTTCCCCCGGCCCTGAGCGCGCGCGCGAGCAGCGGCGGTGCGGGCGCGGCGGCGGCGCGGCGCTCGAGCTCGGCGGCGCGCGGCTTCAGCCCGGCGATGCGCGCCCGGGTGGCGGAAAGGATGGCGTCGAGGCGTGTTTCCAGCATGCTTGCATTCGGGTGATTTTCGGGTAGATTGGCTTCGGCTTATCTTCGGGAGACCATGTGCCGCTCACCCGCCGTCAACGTGAGATTCTCGACTTCATCTCGGGCCACATCGAGGCCAAGGGCTACGCTCCGAGCTTCGAAGAGATCGCCAAACAGTTCGGCTTTCAGTCGCTGGCCACGGTGCACGAGCATCTCACGAACCTCGAGCGCAAGGGCTTCATCCGGCGCGCGCACAACGAGAGCCGCGCCATCGAAGTGGTGCCGCCCAAGGGACAGTCGGGCGCGACCGAGCTGTCCTTGCTCGGCCTGGTGGCGGCCGGCGAACCGATCGAGGCAGTGAGCGGCGACGACGTCATCGCCGTTCCCGATGAGCTCATCCCCCGCCGGGGCCGCAGCTACGTGCTCAAGGTCCGCGGACAGTCGATGATCGACGAGCACATCAAGGACGGCGACTTCATCGTCGTACACGAGCGTAACCAGGCCGATAACGGCCAGACGGTCGTCGCGCTCGTGCACGGCTCCAGCGCCACTGTGAAACGATTCTACCGCGAGCCGGGGGGCTGGATCAGACTCGAGCCCGCGAATCCCGCCGTCAATCCGCTGCGCGTCAACGAGCGCGACGTCGTCGTACAGGGCGTCGTGGTCGGCGTCATCCGGAAGTTCTAGGCGCGGCGGCGCGACGCAGCCGCTCTAGGGCGGCGTGCGCCCGCCCGGCCCCGATTGCGCTGCGCGCCCGCGCCAGCCCGTCCTCGTATGATGGCGCGATCCCGGCGACGTACAGCGCGGCGCCCGCGTTGAGCAACAGCGCGGCGCGCCCCGGCTCGTCGCCGGTCGAGGGGCCGGCGGCGAGCAGGCGCTCGATGCGTGCAGCGTTCGCGGCCGGTTCGCCGCCCCGGAGCGCGCCGACGTCGGCGATCGCCAGCCCGTAGCTCGCCGGATCGAGCTCCCACATCGACACCTGCCCGCCGCGCACCTCCCACACGTCGGTGATCCCCTGCGGGGAGATCTCGTCCATCCCGACCCGCCCGTGCACCACGAGCGCATGCTCCGCGCCCAGCCGGGCGAGCGCCCCGGCGATGAGCGGCGCGCGATCGCGCTCGGCCACACCAATCACCTGGCGGCGCACGCCGGCGGGGTTGGCGAGCGGCCCGAGCAGGTTCATGACCGACGGGACCGCGAGCTCGCGTCGTACCGGCGCCGCGTGCTTCATCGCGGGATGGAAGTTCGGCGCGAACAGAAACGTGATGCACGCTTCCCGGAGGACGCGCGCCGCGTCGCCCGCGTCGAGGCTGATGTGCACGCCCAGGGCTTCCAGCACGTCGGCCGAGCCGCAGCGCGACGTGAACGAGCGGTTGCCGTGCTTCGCGACCGAGGCGCCGGCGCCAGCGGCGACGAACGCGGCTGCGGTCGAGATATTGAAGGTCGGCACGGCGCCGCCGCCGGTTCCGCAGGTGTCGACGAGATGGTCGCCGGCGGCCTCGACCGGCACCATCGCCTCGCGCAGCGCCCGGGCGGCCCCCGCGACCTCGTCCGCGGTCTCCCCCTTGACCCGCAGCCCGATGAGCAGCGCCGCGATCTGCGCCGGGGTCGCCTCGCCCCGCATCACGGTGGTGAAGACGGCGGTTGTCTGGCTCTCGGTGAGCGAGCGGCGGTGGGCCAGGGCGGCGATCGCCTCGAGCAGCGGCGAGGCTGTGGAGCGGGACGGCGGGGCGTCGGGCATCGGGATTTCGGGCTCGCCAAAGCTACCCGGCAAAATCGCCTTTTGTCAAATGGGACAACGGGTTGCGTGGCTTGATTGGCCCTTCCTTTCGTCCTATCTTTCGCCCGTGGCGCCCGTGGCGCCCGCGACGAGCCGGCCCTGCCTCGCCGTGGTGCAATACGACGGGGCCCAGTTCGTCGGCTGGCAGCGCCAGCGGGAAGGGCGCACCGTGCAAGCGGACTTCGAGGCCGTGCTGGAACGCCTGATGGGCCGGCGAACGCCGACGACTGGAGCGGGTCGGACCGACACCGGTGTGCACGCGCTGGGCCAGGGGGTCGGGTTCGCGGCGGCCGGACGCTGGAGCGAGGACGCCGACGGGTTGCGCCGGGCGCTGAACGCCCTGCTGCCTCGGGATGTCTGGGTGGCGCGAGTCCACCGGATGCACCCGGGGTTCCACGCGCGCAAGAGCGCGGTGGCTCGCCGCTACCGTTACGTGATTGGGTCGGACGAGGCGGCGCACTCACCGTTCCGGCGCCCGTACGAATGGGCGCTCGGGCGCGAGCTCGATCAGGCAGCACTGAGGCAGGCCGCCGCCGCGCTCGTCGGTGAGCACGATTTTCGTGGTCTCGCCGCTGCCGGCCAGGTGAAGCCCCACTATCGCAGCCGCGTGGCGCTCGCTGAGTGGGCGCCGCGGACGGACGGCGCGGGGGTCACCTTCACGATCGAGGCCGACCGGTTTCTGCATCGCATGGTGCGCTTCCTGGTGGGCGCGATGGTCGACGTCGCCCTGGGCCGGCGCCCTGCGTCGGACCTCCCCCGTTTGCTCACTGCGACGGACAACCGGGCGGCCAGCCCGCCCGCGCCGCCCCAGGGGCTGTACCTAGTCGCGGTGCGCTATCCTCCTGACCTCTACGCCGAGGCCTAAGCCATGAAGTTTTTCTTGGATACCGCGAGTCTCAAGGACATCAGCTGGGCGGCGCAGGCCGGGCTGATCGACGGCGTGACCACCAACCCGTCGCTCCTCGCCAAGCAGGCGGGCGACCTCGATCCCAAGGACGTGTTGAAGGAGATCTGCTCGCTGGTCGACGGTCCCGTCTCGGCGGAGGTCGTCGGCCTGGATACGGACGGCATGGTGCGCGAGGGCAGCGAGCTCGCCAAGATCGCGGACAACATCGTCGTGAAGATCCCGATGACCGAGGCCGGGATGGTGGCCGTGCGCCGCCTCGCGACCAACGGGATCAAGACCAACGTGACGCTGTGCTTCTCGAGCGTGCAGTGCCTCATCGCCGCCAAGGCGGGCGCCACGTACGTGAGCCCGTTCATCGGGCGGCTGGACGACGTGGGTCAGGAGGGGATGGACGTGATCCGCGAGGCGCGGGTCATCTTCGACAACTACCAGCTCGCGACGGAGATCCTGGCCGCCTCGATCCGCCACCCCCGTCACGTGGTGGAGGCGGCGATGATCGGCGCGGACGTGGCGACGCTGCCCCCGGACGTCCTCAAAAAGCTGCTGCTGCATCCGCTCACCGACCGTGGGCTCGAGCAGTTTCTCGCGGACTGGAACCAGCGGGTGGCGCGCGCGAAGGCCGCGGTTTGACCTACCTCTCGCCGCTGGGCCAGCGCTACGCCTCCCCGGCGATGCAGGCGTTGTGGGGTGAGCGGCGGCGGGTCGGCCTGTGGCGGCGGCTGTGGCTTGCGCTCATGGAGGCGCAGCAGGAGCTCGGCCTCGACATCCCGGATCGGGCGCTCGCAGAGCTCCGCGCCCACCTGGACGACGCCGACCCGGAGCGCGCGGCGGAGCACGAGAAGCGGTTGCGTCACGACGTGATGGCGCACATCCACCATCTCGGCGAGCAGGCGCCGGCGGCCCGTCCCTTCCTCCACCTCGGCGCGACGAGCGCCTACGTTACCGACAACGCCGACCTGATCCTGATGCGCGAGGGGATGCAGCTCTTGCTCGGGCGCGTCGCCGCCGTCGTGGTCGCGCTGTCCAAACTCGCCCGCCGCTACCGCGACGTGCCGTGCCTGGCCTACACGCACTTTCAACCGGCGCAGCTCACCACCGTCGGAAAGCGCGTCACGCTGTGGATGCAGGAGCTGCTGCTCGACGCGGAAGAGCTGCTCCACCGGCTCGAGACGCTGCGGTTCCGCGGCGTGAAGGGGACGACCGGGACACAGGCGAGCTTTCTGGAGCTATTCGAGGGGGCGCACGACAAAGTGCGGGAGCTCGACGCCCGCGTCGCACGGAAGATGGGATTCGCGCAGCTGTTTCCGGTCACGGGCCAGACCTACACCCGCAAGCTCGATGCGCAGGTGCTGGCGGCGCTCTCCGGGATCGCGGCCTCATGCGCCAAGTTCGCGACCGACGTGCGGCTGCTGCAGCACGAGGGGGAGATGCTCGAGCCATTCGAGAGCGAGCAGGTGGGGTCGTCCGCGATGGCCTACAAGCGCAACCCGATGCGCGCCGAGCGGATCACGAGCCTGGCGCGCTTCGTGATCGAGCTCGAAGGGAACGCCTGGCACACGGCGGCCGCGCAATGGCTCGAGCGGACGCTCGATGACAGCGCCAACCGGCGGCTCGTCATTCCGGAGGCGTTTCTCGCGAGCGACGCGATCCTGGTGCTCGCCACCAACGTGGCGGCGGGGTTGGAAGTGCGCGAGGCCGTGATCGCCCGGCACGTCGCCGCCCAGATGCCGTTCCTCGCGACCGAGCGCCTGTTGATGCGGGGCGTGAAGGCTGGCGGCGACCGGCAGCGGCTGCACGAAGTGATCCGGACACACAGCCTCGCCGTGGCGCAAGCCGTGGCCGAGCAGGGTGTAGAGAACGACCTGCTCGAGCGGCTGGCGCGCGATCCGGCCTTCCAGGCGCTCAAGCTCGCCGTTCGGCCTGACGAGCTCGATCCGACGGCCTATGTGGGCCGGGCCCAGGGCCAGGTCGACGAATACCTGCAACAGGTGGTCGCTCCGGCGCTGCGACGCATCGAGGCCGTCGCGCCGCCGGGCGCCGCCGCCATCGCCGAGGTCACGGTATGACGATCCCGCTCGTCGCCAGTCAGCTTCCCCTGCCCCTCGTGCGGCGCGGCAAGGTCCGCGAGGTGTACGAGGTCGACCGGGACGCCCTGCTGCTCGTCGCGAGCGATCGCGTGAGCGCGTTCGACGTGGTGCTGCGCGAGCCCGTGGCGCACAAGGGGGCGGTGCTCACCCAGCTCAGCGCGTTCTGGTTCGCGCGGCTCGGGTCCGTCATGCCGAGCCACTTCATCTCGGCCGACGCGGATGCGATCGTGGAGCGGGTCCCGGCCCTCGAGCCGTTCCGCGCAGCCCTGACGGGCCGCGCTATGTTGGTGCGGCGGACCACTCCGGTCCCGTTCGAATGCATCGTTCGAGGATATATCACCGGCTCGGCGTGGGCAGAGTACCAGCAGTCGGGAACGTTGGCCGGCGAGTCGCTGCCCGCGGGCCTCGTGGAGAGCGCGCGGCTCGACCCGCCGATCTTCTCCCCGGCCACCAAGGCCGAGCGGGGGCACGACGAGAACGTGACCTTCACCCACGTGGTGAAGGCGGTGGGACGCGCGCTCGCCGAGCAGCTGAAGCAGGCCAGCCTCGCGCTGTACGAGGCGGGTCGGGCCTACGCGCGCCCGCGCGGCATCATCATCGCCGACACGAAGTTCGAGTTCGGCTCGGGCGCGGACGGGCGGCTCCTCGTGATCGACGAGATCCTCACGCCCGACTCGTCGCGCTTCTGGCCGGCGGACCGCTACGAGCCGGGAGGGGCGCAGCCGAGCTTCGACAAGCAGCCGCTGCGCGATTACCTGGCGGGTCTGAAGCGGCAGGGGAAGTGGGACGGCAACGCACCGCCGCCGCCGCTGCCCGCGGAGGTAGTGCAGGCGACGAGCGAGCGGTATCGGGAGGCGTACCGACTGATCACTGGGAAGACCTTGGAGATTGCGTGACGGTGCGGTTCGCTCCAGAGGGCTGGCCATTCATCATTCCCGGCTGGGCGCTGGTGTTCCTCGGCGCGTGGGTGGCGCAGGGCTCGCCGTGGCTGTGGGTGCCGGAGGTCGCGCTCGTCCTGCTGGCGGTGTGGCTTCTGGTGTTCTTCCGCGATCCCGTCCGGATGGGGCCGCGCGGCGAGCAGTTCGTGATCGCCCCGGCGGACGGGAAGGTCGTGGACATCGCCGTCGTGGAGGAGCCGACCTATCTCGCGGCCCAGGCGACCAGGATCTCCATCTTCATGAGCGTGTTCGACGTGCACGTGAACCGCTACCCGGCGACGGGCGCCGTCGAGCTGGTCCGCTATCACCGCGGCAAGTTCCTGCACGCAGCGTCGGACAAGGCGAGCCTCGACAACGAGCAGTCCTCGGTCGGCCTGCGCTCGGTCGGTGGGCCCGTGCTGGTGCGGCAGATCGCGGGGCTGATCGCGCGTCGCATCGTGACGGACGGGAAACCGGGAGATCGCGTGCATCAGGGCGAGCGGCTGGGGATGATCCGATTCGGGTCGCGCGTGGATGTGTTCCTTCCGCTGGCGGCACGTGCGGCCGTGCGGGTGGCCGTGGGCGAGCGCGTCCGGGCGGGCGCCACGCTGCTGGCGGAGTACGGCCCGTGAGCGCGGGGACCCCATGACGATGCGACGCTTCCCTCGTCCCAGCATGCGGCGGGTCGTGATCGTCGTGCCGAGCCTGTTCACGCTCTTCAACCTGTTTTTCGGCATCTGGTCGATGGTGCTCGCGTCGCGCGGCGAGTTCGACCGCGCGGGGTGGTACATCTTCTTCGCCGGCATTCTGGACGCGCTCGATGGCCGGGTGGCGCGTCTCTCGAAGACGGGCACCCGGTTCGGCGCCGAGCTCGACAGCCTCGTGGACGTCGTGAGCTTCGGGGTCGCGCCGGCCTTTCTCATCTACCAGCTCGAGTTCGCGAGCGCCGGGCAGGCGGAGTGGATCTTCTGCTACTTTTACGTCATGGCGGCGGCCATCCGCCTCGCGCGCTTCAACATCACCCAGGCAGGACGCTCCAAGCGCTACTTCATCGGCCTCCCGTCGCCGGCGGCGGGCATGACGCTCGCCACGTTTTACCCGTTCACGACCACGGAGGCGTGGCGCCACCTGGCACCGTACCTGCCGCGCCATCACCTGATGCAGTTCGTCATGATCCTGCTCAGCATCCTGATGGTGAGCAACGTGCGGTACGCGACCATGCCCCGCGCAGGTCTGCGCAGCGTGCGCGGTCTGTTGGGGCTCGCCACGGTGTTGTTCATCCTCGTCTTCGGGATCCTCGAGCACGATGCGTTCTTCTTTCCGCTGGGCATCACCTACATGGCGTACGGCGTGTTGCGGGCGACCGTCCTCGGCTTCTTCCTCGAGGCCTCCGAGGACGAGGAAGCGGAGATCGCGGGGCCGATCGTGATCACCGACGGCGGGTCGATGGGCGACGCCTTCGGGCCGCGCACGCGCGGCCTCTCGCCGCCGGGGGGAGGGACGGCGTCGTGAGCCGCTACCGTGTCCAGGTTCGCGTCATGCCGCGTGCCGCGCTGCTCGACCCACAGGGGCAGGCGGTGGAGCACGCGCTGCACGCGCTTGGCTTCGGCGAAGTCGGGCGCGTGCGGGTCGGCAAGCATCTCGTCCTCGAAGTGACGGCGGCGACGCATGAGGAGGCGATGGCGCAGGCGCGCACGATGTGCGACCGACTGCTCGCCAACCCGGTGACCGAGGACTACGAGCTGGCGGTGGAGACGACCCGATGACGCGAGTGGCCGTGATCGTGTTCCCCGGCTCGAACTGCGACGCCGACACACTCGCGGCCGCGCGGGAAGCGGGCTCGGACGCGTACTACGTGTGGCACCGCGACGCCGACCTGCGGCACGCCGACGTCGTGATCCTGCCGGGGGGCTTCAGCTACGGCGATTACCTTCGCTCGGGCGCGATCGCCCGGTTCTCGCCGATCATGAGCGCCGTCGCCGCGCACGCGCGCGCCGGCGGGCCGGTCCTCGGCATCTGCAACGGGTTTCAGATCCTGTGCGAGGCGGGGCTCCTGCCGGGCGGGCTGATGCGGAACGCGCGGCTCAAGTTTCTGTCGCGGCCCGCCTGGGTGCGTGTCGAGACCACGGGCACCCCGTTTACCTGTCTGTACGACCAAGGCGACGTGCTCGAGATCCCGATTGCGCATGGCGACGGCCGCTACGTCGTGGACGAGCGCACCGCGGCGGAGCTCGAAGCGAGCGACCGGGTCGTGTGGCGCTACGTGCGGGACAACCCCAACGGCTCGACCCGTGATATCGCCGGCGTCTGCAACGCTGGCCGCAACGTGGTCGGCATCATGCCGCACCCGGAGCGCCGCAACGCCCCGATCTTGGGCGGCCAGGATGGAGCCCGTGTCTTTCACGCGATGGAGGCTCGACATGCGACGCAGCACGCTGTGGATGTGCGCGCTGTTGGCGACCGCCACCTTAGGGTGTAGGCAGGTCAGCGAGCAATACGCGAAGATCAAGCAGACGATCGCGCAGAAGATCGCCGAGCGCCGCGGTCGCTCTGCGACTCCCCAGCCCGTGCAACAGCCCACGCCGCTGCCACCGGAGCCGGCGCCCCCCGCCACGCCGTCCGCCGAGGTGCCGGCGCGGCCCCCGCGGCAGGTCCCCGAGCGTCCGGCGGCGTCCCGTGACGTCCCCTACAGCTCCGTGGACACAGGCACGATCGCGCCTGGGATGGGCGAGAAGGACGTCTACTCGCTGTGGGGTCCGCCGATCGCGGTGCGCCACCAGGGTGAATGGACCTATCTCTTCTTCCGCAACGGCTGCGAATACACCTGCGGCACTGAGGATATCGTCACACTCCAGAACGGGCAGGTGGTGGACGCCGTGCTGCGCTGGCCGGGTCACGGCTACAGCGGCCAGTCCTCGTCGCCCGCGGCCACGAAGCCGCACTGGAAGCCCGGGGGCGACACGTTGACGGTCAAACCGCCTGGGACGTGAGTGAGCCCGTGCCCGACAAACCGAGCAAGAACGAGGAGGAATACTTCGCACGGCGCGACGCCGAGCTGCTGCGCCAGCAGCGCGACGCGGCACATCGGGCCGCGGTCGACGCCGAGCGCCGCTCCCACCACATGAAGTGTCCCAAGTGCGGCTACGACCTGATCACGGGGGAATGGCACGGCGTGCAGGTCGACCAGTGCACGCACTGCCACGGCATCTGGTTCGACGCCGGCGAGGTGGAGACGGCGCTGGCCCACCCCGAGCCGACCATGCTGGCGCGCGTGTTCCGCACGGTGCTGCGCGGCGTCTCCGGCGCGAAGGCATCCGACCCGTGACGCGGGCGGTCCCGTTTCCCGGTGACCCGCCGATCACGCCCCAGCTGGTCCGCGATCACCATCTCACCGACGAGGAGTACGGGCGCATCGAGGCGCTGCTCGGTCGCGCGCCCACGTTCGCCGAGCTCGGCGTGTTCTCGGCCCTGTGGAGCGAGCACTGCTCCTACAAGCACTCGCGGCCGATCCTCAGAGCGCTCCCCACCGCGGGTCCGCAAGTGATCCAGGGCCCGGGCGAGAACGCCGGCGTGCTGCGGCTCCCCGATGGCTGGGCGGTCGCCTTCAAGATCGAATCGCACAACCACCCCTCCGCCGTCGAGCCGTATCAGGGGGCCGCCACCGGGGTGGGCGGGATCCTGCGCGACGTGTTCACGATGGGCGCCCGGCCGGTGGCGTTGCTCAACAGCCTGCGCTTCGGTCCCGTGGACGAGGCGCGCAACCGTTACCTGTGCGCCGGTGTGGTGCGCGGCGTGGGCGACTACGGCAACTGCGTCGGCGTGCCCACGCTCGGCGGGGAGGTGGATTTCGGGCCGAGCTACGCCGGCAACCCGCTCGTCAACGCGATGTGCGTCGGCTTGCTGCGGGAGGCGGACCTGATGACGGCCGCCGCGCGCGGTGTGGGGAACGTCCTGCTCGTCGTCGGCTCCCGCACGGGCCGCGACGGCATCCATGGCGCGTCGTTCGCCTCCGAGGAGCTGACGCACGAGAGCGAGCGGCGCCGGCCCCAGGTCCAGGTGGGCGACCCGTTCACCGAGAAGCTGCTGCTCGAAGCGAGCCTCGAGCTGATCGCCTCGGGCCACATCGTGGCGATCCAGGACATGGGCGCCGCGGGACTGACCTCATCGTCGGCCGAGATGGCCGCGCGGGGCGGTGTCGGGGTGGAGGTCGACCTGTCGCGCGTCCCTACCCGCGAGCCCGGGATGACCCCGTACGAGATCCTGCTCTCCGAGTCGCAGGAGCGCATGCTGGTGGTCGCCCAGGCGGATCGCGTGACGGAGGTCCAGGCGATCGCCGCCAAATGGGAGCTCACTGCTACGCCGATCGGGCGGGTGACGGACGACGGCATGTACCGGGCGACGTGGCAGGAGCAGGTGGTGGTCGAGATCCCGGGGAAGCGGCTGATCGACGATTGTCCGGTGTATTGCCCGGAAGCTCGTGAAGACGAAGCGATCGCTGAACTGCGACGACGGGACCCGGGACCCGGGGCCCGGGCCCCGGACCCCGCAGAAGCACTGCTTACGCTGCTCGACCACCCCGCCATCGCCTCCAAGCGCTGGGTCTACGAGCAGTACGACTCGACCGTTCAGGCGAGCACGGTGATCGCCCCTGGCGGGGACGCCGGTGTGATCCGGGTGCGGGGGGCGGAGTTTGGCATCGCGGTCACGACAGACTGCAATTCTCGCTACGTGGCGCTGGATCCGTACGAGGGCGGCAAGGCCGCCGTCGCGGAAGCCGCCCGCAACGTCGCCTGCACGGGCGCGCGCCCCCTCGGCGTCACCGACTGCCTGAACTTCGGCAGCCCGGAGCGACCGGCCGTGTTCAATCAGTTCCGCGAAGCGTGCCGCGGGATCGCGGACGCGTGCCGGGCGCTCGACACGCCGGTCACGGGGGGCAACGTCTCCTTCTATAACGAAAGCCCGACGGGCGCCGTCGCACCCACGCCGGTCATCGGCATGGTGGGCTTGCTGGCCCGCGCCGACCGTGCCGTCCCGAGCCACGCGCGGGGGCCGGGCGACGTCGTCTGCGTGGCCGGAGAAACGCGGAGCGAGCTGGGCGGCTCGGTGCTGTGGGAGGCGCTGTACGGCTTCGCGGGCGGCACGCCCCCGCGGGTGGACCTGGTCGCCGAGCGGCGGCTGGTGGACTTCCTCGTGGCCGGCGCGGAGCGGGCGCTGTTCCGCTCGGCCCACGACTGCTCGCAGGGTGGGCTCGGCGTCGCGCTCGCCGAGGTGGCGATGGGCGGCCCGTACGACGAGACCGGGCTCGGGCTCGAAATCGATCTTACGACTTACGGCGCGCGCCTTGCGGCTGTGGATCTCTTGTTCAGCGAATCGCAGGCGCGCGCGGTGATCACGTGCCCGCCCGAGCGCGCCGCCGCGGTTGTGGCGCTGGCGCAGGAGCTCGGCGTGCCGATCGAGCGCGTGGGCACGGTCGGCGATCGCGGCGGCGCCGTGCGCGTCCGGCTGCGGGACGGGCGCGTGGAGCACCGCGTCGACCGCCTGCGGGAGGTATATTTCTCGGGGTTGCCTCGTCGCATGGGAGACTGATCGCTACATGTGCGGCATCATCGGCGTCACCGGGATTGCGGACGCGGCGCGCGTCGCCTATCTCGGCCTCTACAGCCTGCAGCACCGTGGCCAGGAGTCCTCCGGGATCGTGGCCGTGGACGGTGAGGGCGCCGCGCGCTCGCATCGGGGGATGGGCCTCGTCTCCGATGTCTTCGACGAGCACGTGTTCAGCGAGCTGCCCGGGGATGTCGCCATCGGGCACTCGCGGTACTCGACCGCCGGCACGTCGGTGCTCGCCAACGCGCAGCCGATGCTGGCGCGCTACCGCGAAGGTCCGCTCGCCCTGGCGCACAACGGCAATCTCACCAACGCCGTGCAGCTCCGCTCCGACCTCGTGACCAAGGGCTCGATCTTCCAAAGCTCCTCGGACAGCGAGGTCCTGGTCCATCTGATCGCGCGCTCCGAGGCGCGCGAGCCCGAGGACCAGCTGCTCGACGCGCTGGAGCGGGTGGAGGGGGCCTACTCGCTGGTGATCACCGTCGGGCGCACGCTGTACGCGATCGTCGACCCGCGCGGCTTCCGCCCCCTCGTGCTGGGGCGGCTCGGTCACGGCTGGGTCGTCGCGTCCGAGACCTGCGCCCTCGACATCGCCGGAGCGACGCTGGTGCGCGAGCTGGAGCCGGGGGACTTCGTCCGCATCCACGGGGAGGACCTGGACGACCTGCCCAAGCTGCCCGCCAAGCCGCACCGGCGCTGCGTGTTCGAGCTGGTGTATTTCTCGCGACCCGACAGCACGGTGTTCCATCGCTCGGTGGACGCCGTGCGGCGGGCGCTGGGCCGAGAGCTGGCGCGTGAGCAGCCGGCGCCGGGGGCGGATTGCGTGTTTTCGGTCCCGGACTCCTCCAACGCCATGGCGCTCGGCTTCTCGGAGGAGTCGGGCATCAAGCTCGAGCACGCCCTGATCCGCAACCACTACGTCGGCCGCACGTTCATCCATCCGGCCCAGGCGGGACGGATGGCCAAGGTGAAGATCAAGTTCAATCCGGTGCGCGAGGTGCTCGAGGGGAAGAAGGTGGTGGTGGTGGATGACTCGATCGTGCGCGGCACCACGAGCAAGGCGCTGGTCCAGCTCATCCGGCAAGCGGGCGCGGCGGAGGTCCATTTCCGCGTCGCCTCGCCCCCGATCACGGGTCCCTGCTACTACGGCATCGACACGCCCACCAAGAGCGAATTGATTGCGTCGAATCACGACGTCGCGGGGATACGTGACCATTTAGGCGTAGACTCGCTCGGCTATCTCTCTCTGGACGGGATGCTGCGGGCTGCGGGTGGCGATCCGGCAGACTTCTGCCACGCCTGCTTCTCCGGCGCCTATCCGACCCAGATTCCGGAAGACGACCTGGCGGGGGCGCGGCACGCCGCCCCCCTGTTGACGACCGCGGTCTGATGGCCCCGTGCCGTCGCTCGAGCGGTGGGTCTATTTCTTCGGTAACGGCCGCGCCGACGGCTCCGCGGCCATGCGCGACATCCTGGGCGGCAAGGGCGCTGGGCTGGCCGAGATGGCGAACCTGGGCCTCCCGGTCCCGCCCGGGTTCACGATCTCCGCCAAGCTGTGCCTCACCTACCTGGAGCAAGGCACCTTCCCCGACCAGCTACACGAAGAAGTCGACCGCCACCTGAAGCAACTCGAGCAGGCGACCAAGATGCGATTCGGCGATCCCGCCAACCCGCTGCTCGTCTCGGTGCGCTCGGGGGCGGCGGTTTCGATGCCCGGGATGATGGAGACGATCCTGAACCTGGGTCTGAACGACGCGACGGTGGGCGGACTGATCACGGGGTCGAAGAACCCCCGCTTCGCCTACGACTCCTACCGCCGCTTCGTCCAGATGTACGGCGACGTCGTGTTCGATCTCGGCAAGCAGCCGTTCGAAGAGGTGCTCGGCGAGTTCAAGCAGCGCCGCAAGGCGGCGCGCGACATCGATCTCCCCGCCGACGACCTGCAGGCACTGGTCCAGGAATTCAAGTCGATCATCCAGGCGAAGCGCGGCGCGCCGTTCCCCGAGGACCCGACGGCGCAGTTGTGGGGCGCGATCGAGGCGGTATTCAAGAGCTGGAACACCCGCCGGGCGGCCGATTACCGCAAGGTCCACGGCATCCCGGACGACCTCGGCACGGCCGTCAACGTCGTCGCGATGGTGTACGGCAACATGGGCGACGACTCGGGCACGGGCGTCGCGTTCACGCGCGATTGTCGCACAGGAGAGAAGGTGCTCAACGGCGACGTCCTCACCAACGCCCAGGGCGAGGACGTCGTGTCGGGCGCGCGGACGCCCGAGCCGATCGCGAAGCTGAAGCGCGGCGCGCTCGCGAAGGTGTACGGCGAGCTGGAGCGCGTCGCGGCGAAGCTCGAGCGACACTTCAAAGACGTGCAGGACATCGAGTTCACCTTCGAGCGCGGCAAGCTGTACCTGCTGCAGACGCGCCGCGCCCAGCGAACCGGGCTCGCCGCCGTGCGGATCGCGGTCGAACTGGTGGAGGAGCGACTGATCACGCCGGACGAAGCGGTGCAGCGGGTTCCGCCGCAGGACCTGGATCAGCTGTTCCACCCCATGGTGGACCCGCACGCCGCCGTGACCGTGGTGGCGAAAGGGCTGCCGGCCTCGCCCGGCGCGGCCATCGGAGATGTGGTGTTCGACGCCGACGAAGCCGAGGCGCTGGCGAAGCAGGGCCGCAAGGTCATCCTGGTGCGGCCCGAGACGTCGCCCGAGGATTTCCACGGCATCGTGGCGGCGCAGGCGGTGCTGACCGCGCGCGGCGGCATGACCAGCCACGCGGCGGTGGTGGCCCGTGGCATGGGGAAGACGTGCGTCGTGGGGGCGAAAGACGTCGAGGTCGACCCCCATGCCGGCCGGTTCCGCGCCAACGGCCGGGTGGTGAAAAAGGGGCAGCTGATCACCGTGGACGGTACCACGGGGCGGGTAATCCTCGGCGCGGCAAAGCTGGTCGAGCCCAAGATCGGCGCCCACTACACCACGCTCATGGGCTGGGCCGACGAGCGGCGCCGGCTGCGGGTCCGGGCCAACGCCGACACGCCCCAGGACGCGGTGCGCGCCCGCGAGTTCGGCGCCGAGGGTGTCGGGCTGTGCCGCACCGAGCATATGTTCTTCGAGGGCGACCGCATCATGGCGATGCGGGAGATGATCGTCGCGCCCGATGAGACCGGCCGCCGCCGCGCGCTCGCCAAGCTCCTCCCCATGCAGCGCGCCGACTTCGAGGGGATCTTCGAGGCGATGGCGGGCTATCCCGTCACGATCCGGCTGCTCGATCCACCGCTCCACGAATTCCTGCCCCACACCCGCGAGGAGGTGGCGGCGCTCGCTAAGGTCATGGGCCTGGCGGCGGGCAAGCTGCAGCGGCTCGTGGACTCGCTCGTGGAAGCGAACCCGATGCTCGGCCACCGCGGCTGCCGGCTCGGCATCACCTACCCCGAGATCACCGAAATGCAGGCGCGGGCCATCTTCGAGGCGGGCTGCCGCGTGGGGGCGCGCGGCAAGAAAGTCGTGGCCGAGGTGATGATCCCGCTCGTGGCGCACGTGGAGGAGCTCAAGCGGCAGGCGGAGATCGTGCGGCGTGTCGCGCAGGAAGTGTTCCTCGCCGAAGAGCGCGGCGTACCCTACCTCGTGGGAACGATGATCGAGCTGCCGCGCGCCGCGCTCACGGCCGACGAGATCGCCAAGGAGGCGGATTTCTTCTCGTTCGGCACCAACGACCTGACCCAGACCACCTTCGGGCTGTCACGCGACGACGCCGGCCGGTTCCTGCCCTTCTACGTGGAGCACGGCATCCTGAACGAGGACCCCTTCCAGGTGCTCGACCAGGACGGGGTCGGCAAGCTCATCGAGATCGCGGTGCGGCTGGGCCGGGGCACCCGCGCCGATCTGAAGATCGGGATCTGCGGCGAGCACGGCGGCGAGCCCCGCTCGGTGAAGTTCTGCCACCACGTGGGCATGAACTACGTGTCGTGCTCGCCGTTCCGGATTCCGATCGCCCGGCTCGCCGCGGCGCAGGCCGCCCTCGAGGAGCAGGGCATCGTCAACCGGACGAAGGCGACGGTCTAGCGCCCGCCGCGCATTCCCGACAGGACTCCGGTGACGAGTAGCGTGACCAGCAGCTGCACGATGGCCGCCGTGTAGGCGCTGCCCTTCGACGTCTTGTGCGTCACGCTGATGCCAGTCGCGGTCAGGAAGATGCCGTACAACGAGAACGGATTGATACCGCGCAGCAGCGCCAGCGTGAGGCCCTTGGCGCCGGGAGCGAGCAAGTCGAGGCCGAGCGCCGGCTGCAGGTCTTCCATTCCGGCGATTTGCTCCGTGCCCCGCATCCTCAGCACCACCAGACCGACCAGCGTCAGCAGGATGTAGGACATCGACGCGTAGGTCGTGACGCTCAGCAGCGTGCCGAACTTCGCCTCTCCCCCCACGACCGATACCACGACCCAGAGCAGCAGCGCGTTGATCACGAGGATCAAGGCGTACACGACAGGG
>QHTK01000046.1 GCA_003220795.1 Gemmatimonadota bacterium
GCCCTATTCACGGTGTTCTTCGTCATCGCCGGTCGCGCGAGCATGTCACCGAGGGCTCGCGCCTCCTAGACCGGGCGAGCCGCCTAACAAGCGCTTGAAGCTGGCGGCGCGCGGAGATTATGGAATGAATCTTTCTTCAGCGCGCCGCAGCTTAAGCGCGATCCGTTAGGCGGCGCGCAATAGGATATGCGCGCAATCCGAGCTCTCATCGCGATCGTCGTGATCACCCAGCTACCAGCCTCGTTGCCGGGGCAGGCCGGAGACGCCTTCTCAGCCTACCGGGTGCGGAATGTGCCGCCGTGGGCCCTCAAAGCACTCGGTGCTCAGTTCCAGACTCAGTATGAATGGTACGATCGCGTGAACCCGTTCTACCAACGTGGGGACTTTGATGGGGACGGGAAGGCGGACGTGGCGCTCCTCATCCGTCACAAGGTCAGTCGCAAGGTGGGAATTGCTTTCGTCCATCAAGCAACCGGTGCCGTTCACATTGTTGGCGCCGGTACGGCCCTGGGTAATGGCGGCGACGATTTTGCCTGGCTCGGAGCGTGGCGTCTGGAGGAGGGACCAGCGCTCGCAAAGGTCGCCGGCTTTCACGGCGAGGTTCTTTACGTGGAGAAGCCGGAGTCCGCAGGTGGACTCATTTACTGGGATGGCCGCAGCTATCAGTGGATCCAATGGGGCGACTGATTGGCGCCGCCTAACAAGCGCTTGAAGCTGACGGCGCGCCTAGATTAGGGAATGAATCTTTCTTCAGCGCGCCGCAGCTTAAGCGCGATCCGTTAGGCGCCAACGAATGGAGGAGTTGTGAAAGCTCGCCATCTTTTTCTAGCGACGGTGCCATCGCTGATGCTAGCCACCTCGTGGCCTCGAGTGGCCGCAGCTCAATCCACCCTTGTAGTTGTCAGCGTTCGCGACAGTACTGGAGCTCCTGTTCTCCCCTCCCGAATAGACGTCCTCGGAATGTCAATCTTCGCTCTAGGCGACAGCTTGGGACGCGTGGTGCTCTCTAAAGTCCCGGGTGGGCGCCGGACGCTTCAAGTTCGTGGCATCGGTTTCGAGGACCGGCAGGTTGCGGTCGACGTGGTGGGCGATACCCTGCGGCTAGCGGCTATCGTGCTGCGCCGGACTGCGACGGCGAGGTCCGTGCGCATCGCCGTCTTCTAGAGCGGCGCGTCGTGTGTGGGAGGTTGGCGCCTAACAAGCGCTTGAAGCTGGCGGGCGTTTATCGCTTCTATGGAAGCAGAGTGTTGTGCCCCTGGCGGGGCACGGACTTCGTTCCACGGCCTTGCGCCGGCGAGCGAGTCGCCCGCAGCTTAAGCGCGATCCGTTAGGCGGCACCTCGGTATCTCACATGACGGCGGTCCCGAGATGAATCCCTACACCGGGCCTGATCCCGTCCTCGTTGGCCTGCTCGCTCGCTATTGTGCCGGGGAGGTCTCCCTTGAGACTGCCGCGACTGAGTGGGCCCGGATCTACATGGAGTCCACCCGAAGATTGCAGTTCGAGCTCCGACGCTCATTGACGAGCCGCAATGGAGATGCAGCGTCGAGTGAGGGCGAGGGGGGCGTCACCCGTAACATCACCGAGCCCGACCTGCCCAAGGTGCGCGCCTTGTTTGAACGTGTCGAGGCTAAGCTGGACCTTATGAGGTCGGAGCTGATCGAGGAATCCGCTCGGGAATATCTCAGTAGCGCCGGCAATTCGCCGTTCGACAAGGCAGTCCGCCTTCTAGCCAACGACGTAACGGAAACGCTTGGAGATCGACACTTGCCAGTCGTATGGAGCTTCGCCGCGCACGTGCGGCAACTCGAGCTCGAGGACCCGTCGACTCGGTGCATCGAAGACGTCCAACAGCACTTCCAGGACACATTTGTGGACACGACGTGGCCCGCTTGCCCCCGGCATCCAAACCACCCACTCGACTACGCCGAAGGCTCTTGGCGCTGTCCGCGCGACGGCGCCGTCGTCGCGCGTCTCGGCGAGTTGTCGCGTCACCCCGGCAATCGTATCTGAGCGACTATCGTGACTGTGCCGCCTAACAAGCGCTTGAAGCTGGCGGGCGGTGATCGCCTTAAGGGAAGCGGAGTGTTGTGCCCCTGACCGGGCACGGACTGTCGTCCCACGGCCTTGCGCCGGCGGGCGGGTCGCCCGCAGCTTAAGCGCGATCCGTTAGGCGGCACGAATGCGCTCAACCGTCTTCCTCCTCCTTGGCGTCGCCTCGGGTATGCCACGCGCTGCGAGAGCCCAAACGCAACTGGAGTTCGCACCCTATCTCGGACTCTATTGGCCGACGAGTATTTTGGCATCTGGAGGGGGAGAGACCTTGAAGCAACAGAGGAGCGTCACGCTGGGCATGCGCGTGACCAAGTGGTGGCCAGGACGTCTGGGCGTCGAAGGAACCGTGGGCTATGCCCCAAGCCCTCTTTGGAGCAGCCAATATGGGTTCACCTTCCCCGCCCACGTGCTCACCGTCAGCGCCAAGGCATTCCTACGCGTGACTTCCCCAGCCGCATGGGCAGCGCTCCACGTAGGCGGGGGAGTTGGTCTCGTCGGTCATGGCGGCGACGCGTACCGCCCGTGGTACGTCGGTCCCAAGACATTCGTTGGCGGGGTCGCGAACGCCCGGGCTGTCATGAAACTCGCCCGGTGGGTGGCATTGCAGCTTGACGCGGAGGATTTCGTGTATTCCGCGCGCATCGGCCGATGCACGCGGACGAAGGGCGGCAACGATGGCGTCTGTGACCTTTGGAACGCGACACTGGCAGCGGGCGGACCCACTGGCTCTACCCGGCAAAGCGACCTCGTGCTGTCCCTCGGGTTCGCTCTTGTTAAAGTTCACTGAGCGATGCTCTCAGCCGCGAGTGACGTGCCGCCTAACAAGCGCTTGAAGCTGACGGGCGGTGATCGTCTTAAAGGAAGCGGAGTGTTGTGCCGCTGACGGGGCATGGACTGCGTCCCACACCCTTGCGCCGGCGGGCGAGTCGCCCGCAGCCTAAGCGCGATCCGTTAGGCGGCACCGTAGATCTCCCTACCCGTGCGGATCCCCCCGGTTTCTTGGCACACGGTTTATGGCGTACGGTTTTTCGAGTACGGTTTTTGGAGTACGGTTTTCGTTTTCGCGGTTTCTTTCGCACACGCCAACCTTTGACACAATCGCGCGCGTTCGCGATCGATACTGGCGCGACCGCGAATCACACACGAACTTCACTCCTACCTCCAACAGGACAGGTCACGTGAGCTCACGCATCGAAGAGATTCTCGAAGTCCTCGAGGAAGCAATCCGACTTTGGGAAGTGGATGGCGGACGACTCGCGCCTTCGTACTACCGCAACGAAGCTGTGAAGCACGTCGCAACTCGCCGTGGCATCCTTTCAACCAGTGTGTCCAACAAGTTTCGGCGCGAACTTGGGCCGGACATTTGGGGCACCCCAGCTTTCGACGCGCTTCTGGAAGCTTGGTTCCGCTCCCAGGCATTGCGGAAGAACCTCGAGAAGCACGCCATCACCGAGAATGACTTGCGCGCACTCGCCGATTTCTTCGGAACACCGCGCCTTGCAGTCGGCGCTGGTGCCGCCTAACAAGCGCTTGAAGCTGGCGGGGGGTGATCGCTTTAAAGGAAGCGGAGTGTTGTGCCCCTGGCGGGGCACGGACTTCGTCCACCACCCTTGCGCCAGCGCGCGGGTCGCCCGCAGCTTAAGCGCGATCCGTTAGGCGCGCGCGATGAACACCGGTGCACCACGCACTCGACAGAGATCCTGGGCCTCGGGCGTCAACGACTGAGAGGAGTTGGCCGCATGCGACTTGCCCATCCAATGTGTCTCATTCTGGCAGCTGCTGTTGTGCTGCCCGCGCACGCCACCCCGCTGCCTTCGCCGAACCGCGTTACGATCCTTTACGATGCCTTCGGGAGCCGCGCCGGCCTCACTCGGGACTGGGGCTTCGCAGCGCTAGTTGAGTACAACGGGAAGCGGATCCTCTTCGACACTGGCAACAACGCGGATGTCTTCGCCAAGAATGTCCGCGCCTTAGGAGTCGATCTCCGAACCGTCGATTTCGTGGTCATCTCGCACCGTCACGGCGACCACACGGCAGGCTTGAACTACCTCTTGACCGTAAACCCCGGGGTCAAGATCTATGCGCCCAAGGAGGGCTTTGGGGTTTTTGGAGCGGCACTCCCTGGGACGTTCTATCGCTCCGATACCACGCTGCCGAGCCGCATGCGGTACTTCGACGGCCATCCGCCGGCCGAACTCACCTTCGGTACGGCTTGGCCGACAGCTCATTTCGTCTGGGTGGACAGCGTCACCGAGGTCGCCCCAGGCGTATCCATCATTCCTACCGTCTCCCAGAAGCCGGGCACGTTGGAGCTGCGGGAGCTCTCCCTAGCGCTTCGAACGCCGAACGGGCTCGTCCTGCTCGTCGGATGCTCCCACCCGGGGATTGAAACGATTGTGGAAGCCTCCACCCGGGTCGCTGATCACGTGTACCTGATCCTCGGCGGGCTCCACCTCGTGATTACACCGGACGCCGAGGTCGAGCGCGTCGCCACGGCGCTTCACGACCACTGGCACGTCGATCGCATCGGGCCGGGACACTGCACGGGAGAGCCCGCATTCGCGGCCTTACAGCGGGTTTTTGCGGCCCAGTATCTGTACGCAGGGCTTGGCAGCACCATTGACGTGCCATGAAACCGCATGTCGCAGCGCGGCGCCTAACAAGCGCTTGAAGCTGCCGGGCGGTGATCGCTTTAAGGGAAACGGAGTGTTTGCGCCCTGGCGGGCGCCGACTGTCGTCCCAACACCTTGCGCCGGCGGGCGTGTCGCCCGCAGCTTAAGCGCGATCCGTTAGGCCGCCACAAGGAGCTTCGACACGTGAAGGTCTTCCGAATACTCCGTGCCGTCTTGGGGACCGCTCTCTTGTGGGGAGTGCTGTGGCTGTTCCCGGGAGTCGCTCTGGGCGTATATCGTATCCTGACGCTGCAGATCGGCATGCCCATTCGTGTAGGTCTCTCGGTCGTAGGCACCTGGGCCGTTCTCTGGGCGATTTGGGGCGCTGCTAGCGGGGCAGGGTTCGCGGTAGCTTTGGCGGTGGCCGAACGGCATGGCTCCTTTGCCCAGCTTACTTTCCGTCGCTTCGCCAGCCTCGGAGCGATCGGGGCACTAACGCCCTCAGCAATCTTTTTGACCGTCGCATGGTTCCAGTTGGCGTTTGCCGATTTGCTCGTGCCCTTCACGTTTGTTCTTTCGCTCAGCGGGATCCTTGGAGCCACGTCCGCAGTAGGCACTTTCGCTCTTGCGAGGCGAGTTCCAAGCGGCGTTCCCATGAGCGGCGGCCTCACAAGCGCTTGAAGCTGCCGGGCGGTGATCGCTTTAAGGGAATCGGAGTGTTGTGCCCCTGGCGGGGCACGGACTTCGTCCACACCCTTGCGCCGGCGGGCGAGTCGCCCGCAGCTTAAGCGCGATCCGTTAGGCCGCTGCTCGTTCCGGAGTTCGCATGCCCTCTCTCCGCCGGTTTTCAGCGCCGCTTCTCGGGATCCTGCGCGACGGCAAGACGGTCCGCATCAAGGCCGGAGCGAGGCACCGGTTCATTGGCATCTGGGGTGTGGTGGTGGAGGGCCGGCTCTTCGTACGGTCGTGGAGCATTAAGGCCCACAGCTGGTATCGGACGTTCCTCAAAGATCCGCGCGGATTCATTCAACTCAGCAATCGTACCATTCCGGTGCGCGCCGTCCGGACTCGGAGTGCCCGTCTCAAGGCCGCAGTCGATCGCGCATATGTCAAGAAGTACGTCGCATCCTGGGAAATGAGGTTTGCAAAGGATCTCGCGAGCCCGAAGTCTCGCGCGACGACGATCGAACTACGTCCGGCGCGGGGCAGCGGCCTAACGAGCGCTTGAAACTGGCGGGCGCGTATCGTTCTAAGGGAACCGGAGTGTTTGCGCCCTGGCGGGCACGGGCGATCGTCCACCACTCTTGCGTCGGCCGGGGGGTCGCCCGCATTACGCGCGATCCGTCAGGCCGCTGCCACCAGGCGAACTGCGCCACTTCCCCGTGATGAGCAGGCAACATTTTCCAACAGACTACGACGAGTTCGCTCCGACCTATGCCTGGACTCGCTCTGCTGTACCATGGGTCGTTGCACCTCTAGCTCAGCTGTTGACCGCGCTTGCTCCACGCACAGTGGTCCTCGATGTCGGCTGCGGTACCGGGAACTACCTGCGCGCTCTTGCCGAGTGGCGGCCCGACCTGCTGTACGCAGGTTTCGACATCTCCAAGCCCATGCTCCGGGAAGCTGCCAAGCGAGCTCCTCAGGCCCAGTACTTAGCCGCCGACGGTTCTCGAGCATTCCCCATTTGTAATCAGTCCTGTGGCCTCGTCTTTACGGTCGACGTGATCCACCACATCGATAATCTCGCGACGTGTTTTTCCGAGTGCGCCCGAGTTCTTCAGCCGGGCAGCCGGCTTGTGTTCGTGACGGACTCTGAGGAGACGTTCCGGCAACGCAGTCTAACGAAGTTCTTCCCTGAGATCCTGTCCATTGAGCTCCAGCGCTATCCATCGCTGCCGTCGCTCCAGCAGCATGCGAGCGCTGTCGGCCTGCAACTTCTTGCCCGGGAACGTGCTGAAGGATGGATACCGCTCAGTGACGAGTTCGTGACCAAGTTGGCGGCCAAGTGCTCCTCGGCTATGCGCTTGCTAGCACCGGAGTATCACGCGGCGGGCATGGCCCGAGTCAGAGAAGCCCAGGCTCGCGGGGAGCAATGGCGATCGTGCTATACGCTGCTCCACTATGGCTCGGCGTTCGGTGGTGGCAGCGGCCTAACAAGCGCTTGAAGCTGGCGGGCGGTGATCGCCTTAAGGAAGCGGAGTGTTGTGCCCTGGCGGGCACGAATTATCGTTCAGCGCCCTGCGGGCGAGTCGCCCACAGCTTAAGCGCGATCCGTTAGGCCGCGGAGCCACAAGGGTGGGAGGAGAGAATCGTGTGATTGCGTATCGCATTACGACTCTCGCCTTCGCGACACTGCTCGCGACCGGTTGCTTGACGGGCCCTGACCAGCCTGCGTTCGAGATAGCCTATCGCGGCGAACTTGGCTCGACCGGCGGCATAATTGCCATGACACCGGACGGATCGAACGGGCGTGTACTGGTCACCCCTACTGAGGGACCGGGTTGCCCTTCCTTCTCGCCAGACGGCCGCAAGATCGCCTTTGCAGGAAGTACGACCAATCGGATCGCAATCATCGATGTTCCATCACGAGCGGAGACGTGGCTAACGTCGGGTTGGTGTCCGACGTGGTCCCCTGACGGAGCCCAACTCGCGTTCTTCCGCGGGCCCATCAGCGCTCCTAACGGGTGGGGCCTTTATGTCATGAACATCGACGGCACAGGCCTCAGGGAACTCGCTCCAGACGGCTTTGATACAGGTGGGCTCGATTGGTCACCGGATGGTCGCTGGCTCGCTGTTTCCACCTATTCGGAGGGGAGACTACTATTCGTCGACGCTGCTACGGGTGCGCGAAGACTGCCGTCCCCGGCAAGGGTCCTTCTGGGTTTCCAACCCGCCTGGGCGCCCGACGGTCAACAAGTTGCATACGTCACCGGCACCCCCGCGCAGGGACAGGAGATCTGGCTTATCGACATCTCTGACGGCACTGTCCGCCAAGTGACGCATTCGCCTACGGACGCGACTCCCTACCACAACTATCGTCCGCGATGGTCGCCAGACGGAACCATGATTGTCTACTGGCGCATCGGACCTGTCACGAGCCCAGGTCGCAGCGATCCGCACATAGTCTTAGTCGGGGTCGATGGCATTGAGCGCTCGTGGAAGGCTGCCACGCCAATCCTCGGTGACCAGCCGTTCTGGCGTCGGTCTCCCTAATCCCGCGGCCTAACAAGCGCTTGAAGCTGGCGAGCGCTTATCGTTCTAATGGAAGCGGAGTATTGTGCCCCTGGCTGGGCACGGACTTCGTCCCAGACTCTTGCGCCGGCGGGCGGTTCGCCCGCAGCTTAAGCGCGATCCGTTAGGCGGCGCGAATCATCGTGGCGCTTGCATCGAGAGTGTCCGTGCAATCACAACCAGGCAACTTTACGCGTAGGCGGTGGCTCGAGGGTGAGTGAATCGGTCATCAGCGTGTCGGAGCTGACGCGCCGCTTCGGTGCCACGACGGCCCTGGACTCGGTGAGCGTGTCCCTCCCGCGTGGGGCGGTCTACGGCCTCGTCGGCGCAAACGGAGCGGGGAAGACGACGCTCATCAAACATATTCTGGGTCTGCTACGGGCGGAAAGGGGCTCGGTGCGCGTCTTCGGCCTCGATCCGGTCGCCGAACCGGTCGCCGTCCTTTCGCGGATTGGCTATCTGTCCGAGGAAAACGACCTCCCCGGCTGGATGGGAGTCGACGAGCTGATTCGTTACACGAGTGCCTTCTATCCGAAGTGGGATGACGCCTACGCGGAGGAACTGCGGCGGGCGTTCGCGCTCGATCCGGCGGCGAAGATCAAGGATCTCTCCAGGGGGCAGAAGGCGCGTATGGGACTGCTCATCGCGCTGGCCCATCGGCCCGAGCTGCTGGTGCTGGATGAGCCGTCGTCCGGCCTCGATCCGATCGTTCGCCGCGACATACTCGGCGCCGTCATTCGCACCATCGCCGACGAAGGCCGCACGGTGCTCTTTTCGTCGCACTTGTTGCAGGAAGTGGAGCAGGTCGCCGATCACGTCACGATGATTCATCAGGGCGCGATCGTATTGAGCGCACCGCTGGACGACATCAGAGAGTCCCACCGCATCGCCGGGCGCGTTCCCTCTCTCGATGAGATTTTCGTCGCCCACGTCGGGACGCCAGCGTCAGCCGCGGACGCGTAAGCCATGCGTTCCCCTGCTCTTGCAATGGGCTGGGAGTTTCGCCGGCGGCATCTCTGGGCCCTGATCGCAATGGCCGGCTACCTGCTTGCCCTGGCGGCCATCAAGCTCCTGTTCCTCAGGCCGATGGAGCCCATCAGGCTGGATCCGCCCGATGGCAGGGCAGCCGTGGTGATCACGCCCCTGACGGCGACGTACTTCTATCTACTCGCGGCGTTCAGTTTCGGCCTTGCCGGTGACCTCGGGGCGCGCCCATCGATCTATCCCGCCCGCATGTTCGCGCTGCCGCTGAGAACCGCCGCCCTGGTGGGCTGGCCGATGCTGTATGGAACCGCCGCCGTGACGATCCTGTGGCTGGTCACCGCGCTCTCCGCGCGGTGGCCGTGGGGAATCGAGCTTCCGCTGATCTGGCCGGCGCTGCTGGCCGCGGTATTCCTCGCGTGGACGCAGGCGCTGATGTGGATGCCCTACGGCTTGCCGGGGCTGCGGGCGATCGTCACCGTGCCGTGGCTGGCCACGCTGGATGCCGTCGCGCTGCTGGCGATTCACTACCAGGTCCCTGAGCCCATGATGGTGGCCTTCCTGGTGCCGCAGCTGCCCCTCGCGTACGTCACCGCCTGCTCCGCCGTTGGCCGGGCTCGCCGCGGCGAGGTGCCCGATTGGCGGGGAATGTTCGCCCGGCCTGCGAGCAACGCCGTGCTGACCCGGCGGCGAGACCATTTTCCTTCGCCCGCCGGGGCTCAAGCGTGGTTCGAGTGGCGGCGGCATGGCCGGTCGCTGCCGGCGCTCGTAGGTCTCGTTCTGCCGTTCGAGCTGGCGTTGCTCTGGCTCGCCAAGGACGCGCCGGCATTCGTCTTCGAAATACTGTTTCTCGCACTGATCACGCCGCCGTTCATGGCCGCCTTCACGGCATGGACCGTGAGCCAGCCGAATCCCCAGGTGCGCGATTCCTACGGCGTGCCGCCGTTCATCGCGACGCGGCCGTTGACCAGCGCCGAGCTCATCGCCGCCAAGCTGAAGATGGCGATGTGGAGCACGCTGGCCGCGTGGCTGCTGGTGCTCGTCGCGATGCCGCTCGCGCTCGAGTGGTCGGGCACCTGGTCCGTGGTGACGGAACGGGCGCGGCGCATGAATGACGCCATCGGGACGCCCCGCGCGGCGACGGTCGTGCTCCTCATCCTGGCGGGGTTCATCGTCGCGACCTGGAAGCAGCTGGTGCAGAGCTTGCACATCGGCCTGACCGGCCGTGAATGGATCGTCAAGGGGAGCGTGTTGCTCACGCTGACGTTCCTCATCCTGCTCGGACCGATCGTGGAGTGGATCATCGACAGCCCAAGCGGGCAGCGCGCCTTATGGAACGCGCTGCCCCTAATCCTGGCCGGTCTGGTGGGCCTGAAGATGTCCGCTGCCGCCTGGATCGCGACGCGCCTCGATCGCAGCCGGCTGCTGGGCGACCGCGCGCTCGTCGCCGGCGCGGCCAGCTGGGTCCTCGCCGTACTCGCGCTCTACGGTGTGCTCGTGTGGTTTTTCTCCACGCCCTTCGTCGCGCGCTACGTGCTCGCGCTCATCGCGATCCTGGCGGTCCCCCTCGCGCGAATCTCGGCGGCGCCGCTGGCGCTCGCGTGGAACCGGCATCGGTGACCGCACCAACCGTCATGCGGAAGGGAAAGCACGCCATCGGCGCGGTGCTGGCGCTGTTGAGCCTGCCAGTGCTGCTGGTGCTGGTCGAGGCGGTGTCGTTCCGCGTGGCGAACCGGCCCAACGGTTCGTTCATGTCCTCCGGGCGGAAGCGCGAATACGTACTCTACGTGCCGAGAAGCTACGATCGCGCGGAGCCAACGGCGCTGGTCATCAGCCTGCACGGCGCGGGCATGTGGGGGGCGGCCCAGAAGGAAACGAGCCAATGGAACCGCGTGGCGGACGAGCATGGCTTCATCGTCGTGTACCCGTCGGGAGAGGGCGGCGGCGGACCACGGGTCTGGCACGAGGGCGGCGGCGCCGGACCCTCGCGTGATGTCCGATTCATCTCCGAGCTGATCGACACACTGGAGGCGCGGTACAACATCGATCCGGGGATGATCTACGCCAACGGGCTTTCCAATGGCGGAGGCATGTCGTTCGCGCTCTCCTGCACGTTGTCCGACCGGATCGCCGCGGTCGGGATGGTAGGAGCTGCTCTCCTGGTGCCGTTCAGCTGGTGCACGGACCAGCGACCGGTGCCGATGATCGCGTTTCACGGGACCGCCGATGCGGCTGCTCCGTACAAGGGAGGGTTCTCGTGGGTTGCCCCTCAGCGATTTCAGGGCGTCCGTGCCTTTACGGCGAGTTGGGCCCGACGAAACCGGTGCGGAACGAATCCAGTCGATTCTGTGGTCGCGACGGACGTCACGCGCCTCGAATACACGAAGTGCGCTGACGACGCGGCGGTGGTGCTCTATACCATTAGAGGAGGAGGCCACACCTGGCCCGGTGGCCAGCCGCTGCCGGAATGGTTCGTCGGGCGCACCAGCAACAGTATCGACGCATCGAGCCTGATGTGGGCGTTCTTTCGTGCGCATCGGCTTCGAGAGGCGCAGACCGGGGCGCAGCACAAGTGAGGTGGCGTCCGGCGATGTGCTGTGATAATTATCCGGGTGGCGTTGTGTTGACCGCGCCGTCTAACACGCGCTTGAAGCTGACGGGCGCTGATCGTTCTAGTGGAAACGGAGTGTTGTGCCCCAACCGGGCACGGACAGGCGATGCCTTCACTCTTTGACCCCAAGACCCGAGATGCCATCCTCGACCGGATCGCCCGCTTGGCACCGGATCGCAAGCCGCTCTGGGGGCGTTTCACGGCGCCAGAGATGGTCTGCCATGTGAGCTGCGATCTGCGGCACGGTCTTGGGGAGCTGGAGACCGCGCCGCCCTCTGGCCCACTGAGCCATGCGCCACTCAACTGGTTGGCGATCCACGTGATCCCTTGGCCGAAAGGGAAGGGACGGAGCCCGCCCGAATTTCTCGCCACGCGGCCAACGACCTGGCAAGCAGACGTCAGTCGCTTACGCGAGTTGGTTGACCGTTTTGTTGATCGGGGACCGGCGGCGCCGTGGCCACCGAGCCGTGTCTTTGGCCGCATTTCCGGGCGAAGCTGGGGCGTGATGCTGCACAAGCATCTTGATCATCATCTCCGCCAGTTCGGGGTGTGATCTCGCAGCAGGTGCGTCAGCAGCCTAACAAGCGCTTGAAGCTGGCGGGCGCTGATCGTTCTAGTGGAAACGGAGTGTTGTGCCCCTGGCGGGGCACGGACTTCGTCGAACGGCCTTGCGCCGGCGGGCGGGTCGCCCGCAGCTTAGGCGCGATCCGTTAGGCAGCCGCGGCACACGTCATTCCGCCAAGAGCGTGCGTGTCCTTCGCACTATGAGCCCCAATCCGTTGCGTGTACACCTTGAGGGCACCCGAGTGTACCTCCGCGTCGCCATTGCAGCCTTCATTCTTCCCACCGGAACAGCGGGAAGCCCGCTCCCACTGGATGCCGTGCAGGGCGGCTACTTGGTCGTTTACGGTGTGAAGACCGTCACACCGTTACTCACTCCGGAACAAGCACGGCAACGCGGCCTGCCGTTCGGCGAGATACCGAAGGTTCACGTGACCCGTCTCTTTGCGGTCGAGCCATTGAGTGGAAAGACGGCGTCGGTCTTTTCGGACGAGGCACTGCCGGTCATGGTCCTGAATCGCGAAGGTGGTGGGGAAACGGCCGTGTACGGCATCGTCGCCACCAATTCCTCCCAGCGCAAAGCGATCGCACTCATGGGTATGCGACGCGGTCCGGGCGATCCACGACGTACATCATCGCTGTATGAACTGTCCTTAGACGGAAGGAACGTTGTCCGAAAAATCTCGGATGTTGAGAGTATGATCGCGTTCGCTGTGTCTCGTGACGGCGAGCAGATCGCGTACTTTCTATACAACCCGAAGAGGCTCGTTATTCGGAGCACGAGCTCTGGGAAGGTCGGCCGAGAGGTTAGTCTCGAAGGAAACGAATTCGCTGGCCTGCCGAGTCTAAGCTGGTCACCTGATGGGCGTTTAGTGTTGGTACGACGGTGGCCAGGTCCAGAGCACGAGACCCAGTACGATCTCATCCACCTTCCGGAGGGGCGCGTCGAGAGAACCGGGATTAACGGCGAGATATACTCGTTTTTTCCCAAGAGCAATCGCGTTCTGGGCGTGCACTTGATATACGACAGATCCAGCGCCTCACCTCTCCGGCAGTTTTTCTCGATGGCCTTCCCCGAACGCGAAGCGGTCAATCTCTCACTCCCCCCATGTAGAGGATCCTGGCATGCGGAAGTATCACCGGATGAGACACTGATCGCGTATCCTTGTGATGAGAAGATCGTGATTCGCTCGTTGGCCCAAGGTGATGAGCCCAAAGGCGAGACAACTGTCGCTGTGGGGCACGCTGAGGTGATTGGCTGGATAGTCAAGTGACCCTGAGCCTGGCCTCCACGGCCACGCGGGTACGCGGCTGCCTAACAAGCGCTTGAAGCTGGCGGGCGCTGATCGCTCTAAAGGAAGCGGAGTGTTGTGCCCTGGCGGGCACGGACTGATCGTCCAATGACCTTGCGCCGGCGAGCGAGTCGCCCGCAGCTTAAGCGCGATCCGTTAGGCCGATGCGCTCGGAGGCTCCTATGAGCTACCGTCTTGCGGTCACACTTCTCCTCGGTCTCGTGCCCCTGGTCGCGTGCGCCGCCGTGGCTCAAACGGCTCGTGTTGGCGCCCACTACGGCGTCAACCTCAGTGACGGTCACTGGGAAGACGAGCGGCTCGGCGCGCAGGCCTCTGTTCACATCATCGGTCCCCTTGAGACCGCCGGCGCGCTCAGCGTCTTCACCAACTGGCCCGGAGCCACCGGCTTCACCGGCTCAGCGTGGCAGGCCTATTGGACCGTGCGCGTTAGGCCTCGAGGTTCGGTGTCATTCGCGTCAGTTGGCTATGGCTTCATCCTGATACACAGCAGCTTGCGCAACACGAGCCTCCAACTCGACACGTCCGGCAGCAACTTCACTGACGCTATCGTGCTGGGTCTGGAAGCTCCCACCCCCTACGTTCGTCCGTTCGCCGACGTCTATCTGATTGACATCCTCGATCGTGAGTCCGCCGTCGGCGTGAATCTGCTCATGGGCATCCAGATCCGCTTACCCACCAGGCCGTCGAGTTGAGCGCACGGCCTAACAAGCGCTTGAAGCTGGCGGGCGGTGATCGCTCTAAGGGAAGCGGAGTGTTGTGCCCCTGGCGGGCACGGGACTTCGTCCACCACCCTTGCGCCGACGCGTGAGTCGCCCGCAGCTTAAGCGCGATCCCGCCACGAGGTCGTGCGACCGTTATGGGAACCGCCGCTGTTGCCGCCATAATCCTACGCAAGGAGCGCCGCGCGGTCGAAGCCTTCGCACGCGGGGGTGCGACTAGCCCCGCGGCGGCCCAATCCCTGGAAGCACTCGGGATTCCCGACGGGCTCGCGGTGCAGCGGTTGCGCGACCACGCGGTGTTGCGGGAAGGGGCACCGGGCCTTTACTTCGTTGACCTCGAAGTCTGGCACGCGGTCCGCCGAGCGCGCCGGCGCATTCTTCTCGTCTTGGCCATCGTAGTGCTTGCGGCCGCGCTGGCCCTCGGCGGGCTCGGTCCTTGGCATCGTTGATCGAACACTTCCCGGCATCGGCGGCCTAACAAGCGCTTGAAGCTGGCGGGCGTTTATCGCTTCTATGGAAGCAGAGTGTTGTGCCCCTGGCGGGCCACGGACTGTCGTCCCACGGCCTTGCGCGGGCGAGCGGGTTCGCCCGCAGCTTAAGCGCGATCCGGTAGGCAGCACCCAACCGCTTGCCGCTCTTAGTGAGTGCTGATGAAAGTACGCCGGCTCGTTCAGGACCGTCGCAACTCGAGGGTTGAGGTCCAATGACTGCGCCAACCACTCAGGCACAACTCGGCTACATCGCCCCGTTCTTCATTGTGCGCGATGTCATGCCAGCCATCGCGTTCTACAAAGATCGCCTAGGCTTCGAACTAACGTTTCTCGGTCCCGAGGATGATCCATACTTCGCCATGCTGAAGCGAGACGGCGTTCGGCTCATGCTCAAGGCCATCACGCCTGAGGTGCAGCCGACGCCGAATCCCAGCCGGCATCACTGGGCCAGGTGGGACGCGTACGTCTATACTCCTGATCCGGACGCGCTGGCCGAGGAGTTCACATCCCGTGGCGTTTCGTTCCGGGAGCCTCTTGGCAACAACTCGGACCAACTGCGCGGGTTCGAAGTCATGGATGCGGACGGGTACGTTTTGTACTTCGGGCGACCACTCTAGCGTCCGACGGGGAGCGTGGCCTCGTCCGCCTGAGAGAGCGGTCGCTCGATGCATCGACAACGTGCTCAACAGACGGGGCGGTTCTGAAAGGGTTCATTGATGAGGTGCGTGGGCGTGCTGCCCAACACGCGCTTGAAGCTGCCGGGCGGTGGTCGCTTTCAAGGAAGCGAAGTGTTGTGCCCCTGGCGGGGCACGGACTTCGTCCACCACCCTTGCGCTGGCGCGCGGGTCGCCCGCAGCTTAAGCGCGATCCGTTAGGCCGAGCGTGAGCATATGAGAAAGGGAAAGAAGCCTCAGAAGAACACGCAGCCGGGTAAGCGCAAGGGCCCGGTTGAGAACAAGGATTCGGGTAGCGAAGAGGAGTTCGAGCGGCAGACGCAGGAAGACGCTGAGCTCGTCCCTCCCGCGCGTCGGCCACCGACGGCTGTCGGGGCAGGGACTCCACCATTGCCGCCTCGCCCCTCGGGCCCGTCACGCTCCACGCCGGAGCCGTACCGTCGGCCGGCCCTGTTCCGTTTGCTGCAGAGTGTTCGGGCTGCCGTGGGAGCGGTGCTTGACTTGGCGGATGCTGCTGTCGACGCCGTCACGAAGGGCCTGCAGGGTCGGGCCTGAGTGCGCCGCCGGCCTAACAAGCGGGCGTCACCACGTGAAGGGTCGATGACACACTTTGTGCCACCTCCCGTCGTCGGGATCCTCCTACTGGCGTGCTCGTCACCTGCCTGGGCCAGCCAATCTCCCCCTGACACGACTAAGTACCAGGCCGTCAACGATTCCTTCGCTTTGATCTTGGCCGAGTACCTTGATCCTCGGTTGGCCTCGGCGCGCGACAGCGGACCGTCGCTGTACATGGTTGCCACCACGAGGCGCACCTTCAGTTGTCTACTACCGCTCGGGATGTCCCTCAATTCTAGGGGGAGCCACATCGACTTGTACTTGGCCGGCGTGCCAAGGGGCCCGCAGCTCTGTCCAAGTGCAATCGGTCCGGCGCGCGGGACCGTTCGCTTACCTGCTAAGGTGGGGGCGTACGACATCGTCATTCGCCGGCCCGACGGCCTGGAGGACACGTACACGCTTCTTGTAACGGACACCCTCACCGAAGTGACCACGCTGGCGAGCAGGTATACAACGCTCACGCCGGTGAGACGCTGGCGAGCGCGCCGCAACACCCTCAGCATGACCTGCACCCTGCCTTGGAAAGGGGCGGCAGTGGACTCGTCTCAATCCTGGGTTTGCACGACCTTTGCTGCATGGCTGCGAGACTCGTTGGGCATGCGGCTGTTTCGGTTCGGGGAAGGTCCCGCCATACCATTTCCGGACGCGCCCCCTCAACAGTGGGGCGACGTCCTATACTTCGAGTACACTCGGGCGGGCGCCTTCCCTCACGGCTACGCGCTGCTTCAACGATTCAGTCACCACTACATGGCCAGCAAAGCGCCCAACGCCTCTGTACGATTGATCAACTGGCGTGGCGCTGAGGTCGATTCATACCGATGTCGGCCAGACCAACAATGGTGCCAGCCGAGCGACCAGTTTCCCCCATGGTGACGCCTAAACAAGCGCGTGAAGCTGTGGGGCGCGCTCGTTCTAAAGGAAGCCGTGGGGTCATGCCCTAGCGGGCACGGGGCTGTCGTCCACTATTCTTGCGCCGGCGGGCGGGTCGCCCGCAGCTTAAGCGCGATCCGTTAGGCAGCGCGGCGCTTGAGGAGGTCCTCGTGCGGGCTAATCGAACGCCGATTCTCTCTGTCATAATCGGCCTCCTGGGCCTTTCACCGTATGCTCAAGCGCAGTCCGGGTTACCCCAACCTGGTGAGCGTCTTCGCTATTGGATGCGACCGTGTCATGGTATGTCGCGGGTTTCACCGTTCTGCGGGACTCACAGCGAGGGAATCCTCCTCTCACTCGTCCCGGATTCAGTCCACCCAGATTCACTTCGCCTTATGCTTCGGTCGGAGGCCCTTGCACTGTCGGTTCCCGTGCGCGACATGGTCCGACTAGAGCGGCGCTCTGGACGCAGGTCCGCGTTCTGGACCGGGGCGGGCTGGGGGGCCTCGATCGGGGGAATCAGCGGCCTCGGCGTGGGGCTGATCCTTATCAAACCAGCGGTGTGCACTGATCCTGTCCGCCATTTGTGCGGCAAGGCGGGTGCAGGCGTTGTCGGAGGGCTCACGGGGGCATTAGGGGGCGCACTGCTAGGCGGGATCCTGGGCGCGGTCCTCGGGCGGGATCGCTGGCAACCCGTGTGTCTCGAAGCGATGCGGCTCAATAGTGCATCTTCGTCACGAGGTCCTGTATTGATCCTTGCGTGCCGCTCGTTCTGATGCCGCGCTGCCTAACCCGCGCCTGAAGCTGACGGCGCCCGTCATCTGTGGTAGAATTGCGTTTGTGAACATGACAGCTCGGCGCCGCACCTTAGGCGCACCCCGTTAGACGGCGCGTTCACTCCACTCAAAGCCATCCATGGCCTTCGACGAACGGTTAGCGGAACGAATTCGCGGCTCGCTTGGTAAGCGCAAAGGCCTGGTCGAGAAGAAGATGTTTGGCGGCGTCGCGTTTCTTCTGAATGGCAACATGTGCGTTGGCGTTCACAAGTCCGACCTCCTCGTGCGGCTGGCCCCGGACGAGACGGACGGTGCTCTGTCGCAGCCGCACACGCGGCGCTTCGATCTCACCGGGCGTCCAATGCAAGGTTGGATTCTGGTCGAGCCTGCGGGATTGAAGACTGATGCGAAGCTTGGCAAATGGGTACAGGTGGCCACGAAGTACGCGTCCTCATTGCCAGCAAAGTGAGCGCGCCGTCTAACAAGCGCTTGAGGCTGACGGGGCCGGCTCTTAAAGGAATCGTCCGGTTGTGCGCCAGCGACCTGATGGTGCAGGGCAGGGCTCCTTGCGCCTCTTGGAAGTCGCCCCGCAGCTTACGCGCAGTCCGTTAGGCGGCACGCGCCCCTAGAGGTCCGGTATTCTGTGAGGATCGACGACTACGTAAGCTCCTTTCACTCGAGATTCCTCTTTCTCGATCCATCGATTCTGCCGTGTCGACTCTTGCCCACCTCAACTTCGTGGGTGATTCCATCAAAGGTGCCGATGTCAACGTGGAGGCCGGCGCTGTGGTTGCAAACCATTACAACGAGCGCCGAAACAAAGAGATTAGGGTTTACATTCGGGGGCAAGAGATCCGCTCGGGCGTGGAGAAGTTCGGTGCAGTCATCGGGGATCACTGTCGCCTCGGCGCCAATGCGGTGTTGTCGCCCGGTACGGTTCTTGAACCGAACGCGGTTGTTAGCCGTCTTGCTCTCGTGAACCAGGCCCCTGAGTAGCGTGCCGCCTAACAAGCGCTTGAAGCTGCCGGGCGGTGACCGCCCTAAGGGAAGCAGAGTGTTGTGCGCCGGCGCGCACGAACTATCGTTCAACTACTCGGCGCCCTGCGGGCAAGTCGCCCGCAGCTTAGGCGCGAGCCGTTAGGCAGCAGCAGTATCACGAGTCATTGAGGCCGGAGCCGAACCGATGGAGCCAGCTATCCCTGTCATGGCGGTCATCGGGGCCATCGCGGTTAGCGTGATCGTCGTGCGATTCGCCACCGCCTTTGCTAAACGACTTGAACGCCGCCCTCCCAGTGTTGCGCCGCCTGATCCGGCAATCGGAGAGCTTCGTGATGCACTCGATGCCATGCAAGAACGGCTCGATTTCCTCGAGCGCGCCCTGGTTGCTCAGAGGAACCAGAGTGGCCGCGCCCTGCCAGCGCCGGGTGACCGCGCGGACCCACCCGGCCAGACGTCTTCATAGCTATGCTGCTGCCTAACAAGCGCTTGAAGCTGGCGGGCGGTGATCGCTCTAAGGGAGCCGGAGTGTTGTGCCCTGGCGGGCACGGACTGTTCGTCCAACACCCTTGCGCCGCCTGGCGGGTCGCAGCTTAAGCGCGATCCGTTAGGCCGCTGGCCAATACGGTGCTGGCTCAAGCGCCTACTCTTCCTTTAGTCCCTTTCCGATGCGGAACACATGGCCGTCGGGATGTCGCACGTGCATTTCCCGCACGTTCCAAGGCATGTCCGTCGGCGGCCACGTCACCTCGATGCCCTGCTTAACGCACTGTTCATAGACGGCATCCACGTCCTCGACCCACCAACTCATCCAGCAGCCTTTGTCTTGCGTCTCGTCCTCGAAACTAGCGAAGGTGCTCGTGTTCTTCCCTTTCCCGCGTCCGCCTTGGCCGCCGCGACACATAAAGATCTCGCACGGACCGGAGCCAACGGCGCCAAATCCCGTCGGGTCGCCCCAGCGCCACAACTCTTTCCAGCCCAGCTTGGCGAACCACGCAAAACTGGTGTCCATGTTCGACACATTGAGAATCGGGGTCACGCCGTGAACGATCATTGTGCTGCTCCTAACTAATCGAGAAGTGTCACGCCGCGAATCTAGCACGCCGATCAACTTTGGCCAGCGGCCTAACAAGCGCTTGAAGGCGGGCGCTTATCGTTTTGAGGGAAAGGGAGTGTTGTGCCCCTGGCGGGGCACGGACTTCGTCCCACGCCCTTGCGCCGGCGGGCGAGTCGCCCGCACCTTAAGGCGATCCGTTAGGCTGCAGCCTCTGTTCCGAACCTGAGCACCCGAGTCGTAGCTCGAGGGGAGGTTCCGATGACACGCGCTGCCTTTATGCTCCTTCATGCGATTCTCGCTCTAGCGTTCGGCATTGGCTTCGTGTTGGCACCGGCGTCCGTGTTGGCGCTCTACGGCGTGGCGACCGACCCGGCCGGAACCTTCATGGCTCGCCTGTGGGGGGCTGCGGCCATCCAGATCGGGCTTGCAGCTTGGTTGGCGAGGAAAGATATGGATACGCCAGCACGTCGTGCCGTCCAGCTCGGGAATGCTGCCGGACTCGCAGTCGGTTTCGTCATCGCGCTCCTAAGCCAGCTCGCCGGTCTCTTCAACGCGTTCGGTTGGTCGACGGTTATTCTCTTCTTGCTGCTATGCGTCGGCTACAGCTATTTCCACGCGCGGCCGAGCGACGCTTGACCCAAGCGACGGTGGCTCGCTGCAGCCTAACAAGCGCTTGAAGCTGGCGGGCGGTCATCGCTTTAAAGGAAGCAGTGTTGTGCCCTTGCGGGCACGGACTGTCGTCCCACACCCTTGCGCCGGCGAGCGAGTCGCCCGCAGCTTAAGCGCGATCCGTTAGGCAGCATGCAACCAAACACCAGCGCGAGCCAATTCGAAGAGCCGTTGAGGCGCACGTTGGCGAGAAACGTGGCTCTCGCCGCAAGCGTGGGCGTGGTGCTTGCAGTGCAGAGACATAGCCTCAGGTTGGTACTACCCATTGCGGCCCTTGCTCTGTGGTTCTCGCTTGGCGGGCATTACGTCGAGGTTGCATTCTTGAACGGTCTTCGGGCGCGCATTTCGAAAGGCCGGCTCACACAAGTAGCACTGCGACTATTGGTGTGGTTTGCTGGCGGCGTAGTGCTCTATGTATTGATGGGCGCCTCAGCCCACGTCCTCCGGCTCGACGCCCCACCACTGAGGATGTGGTGGTACGGGGGTCTGCTGCTCATCGGAGTCGAGCTCGCGGTTCATGGCCTCTTAGCAATGCGAGGTAGACCAAACTTCTACAATGGGCGCGGGTAGGGGATGGCATGCTGCCTAACAAGCGCTTGAAGCTGGCGGGCGCTGATTGCTCTAATGGAAGCGGAGTGTTGTGCCCCTGGCGGGGCACGGACTTCGTCCCACACCCTTGCGCCGGCGGGCGAGTCGCCCGCAGCTTCAGCGCGATCCGTTAGGCGGCATCACTGGAGACAATGCCAAGGCTCGCTGCTGCCGGCGCACTCGCGCTTCTTCTCGGATGGGCCGCGGCGCATGGCCTCTCCCTTCAATGGTGGACGCTCGTGCCCTGGGGGCTCGCGGCGGTTGCTCTGGGCTACCGAGCGAACAGAGCGACCGCCGTGGTTGCCGGCGCCCTTTACGGGTTCGTCTTGTGCTTCGTATTCACGCTCGCGACCTATGGCGGGGCGGCACCGGCGATCACTCGGGTGCCGTTCTTCACGGTTCTGGGTCTCGTCGGTGCCTTGTGCGGTTTGCTGCTTGCACTACTCGGGGCGTTCCTCATGCCCGGGAAACGCGTGCCAGGGGAATCACCGTCCAGGGATGATGCCGCCTAACAAGGCTTGAGGCTGTCGGGCGGTGAGCGCTGTAAGGGAAACGGAGCGTTGTGCCCTGGCGGGCACGGACTGTCGTCCAACACCCTTGCGCCGGTGAGCGGGTCGCCCGCAGCTTAAGCGCGATCCGTTAGGCGCCCACGCACTATGCACATCATGTTCCTGCTCCCGCTGCTGGGCCTCGCGGTCCAAGTGTCTCCTCTGGATTCTCTCGCCCAGGTAGTCTTGCGTTTGGAAGCGCAGCGGCGCGCTTCCCACCTTGGTGGGGACGCCACGCAGCTCGCTGCGATCCTTGCGGATGACTTCATAGACATCGGTGCGAATGGCGTGCACCGCACCAAGCAGCAAAACGTGGAGGATACACGGGCCCGCGTCATACAGTGGACGACTCTCGTGGTCAGCAACGAGCAGGTCCAGGTGTTCGATTCGACTGCAGCCGTCGTTACTGGTGAGCAGCAGGGGGCTGGCACCTACGGTGGTCGGCCGTTTGCCCGCAGGACCCGCTACATTCGCGTTTACCTCAAGCGAAATGGCCGCTGGCAGAATGTTGCGGCACAGAGTGCGCTTATCACGCCATAGGCGGGGCGGGCGCCTAACAAGCGCTTGAAGCTGGCGGGCGGTGATCGCTCTTAGGGAAGCGGAGTGTTGTGCGCTGACGCGCACGAACTATCGTTCAACAGCAAACAACACCGGAGGCCGAAATGAAGCGCACTTGGACGCTGGGTGCAGTCTCAGTTGCTCTGGCCTTGACGACCGCTGTCGTCTTTGCGCAGAGGGAACAAGGCACAGGTGTGATCTTTGCCCGTTCACGTTCGGCGAAGTTTGCGCCGCTGGTTCCCGGCGTCTCTAGTTATGTGGCCTGGGGAGATACACTCACAGGGCCGTTTGGCGGCTTTACGAAGTTCCGCCCTGGATTCGACGCAGGCCTGCACACTCACACGGCTGACGTTTTGCTTGTGGTCTTACGGGGCGCTTACCTCTACAGGGACGATGCTGGCGCCAAGCGTGTTGGTCCGGGCGATTTTCTCCGGATCCCGGGGGGCCACAAGCACTGGAGCGGTGGAGACCGTAAAGAAGGGGCACTTTTCTATCAGGAGACGTTCGGCAAGTTCGATTTGATACCAGCAAAGTAGCGGCGGTCGGTTTGTCGCCCCGGTTGGCGTGGTTTGGTGCGGGCTGCCTAACAAGCGCTTGAAGCTGGCGGGCGGTGATCGCTTTAAGGGAAGCGGAGTGTTGTGCCCCTGACGAGGCGCGGACTGTCGTCCACCAGCCTTGCGCCGGCGGGCGGGTCGCCCGCAGCTTAGCGCGATCCGTTAGGCGGCGCCGCTCCAGCTCCTCTCTTGACGACTTGAAGCGTCAGTGTTCTGCTTCTTGCGCAGATGCCGACGCAGAAGGCCCTGCGTCAATAGACGCAAGCCACGCGAGGAGCCGGCCCATGCCTACCCCAGTCGATCGGCGTGCAGTGGACCTAGCCGCTTTCCCAAACCTTGTCGTCATTTATCTAGGCATGCGAGTACGCACCTTCGCCGGCATCAAGACCTTGCTTGGCCTTGGCCCCCAAATCGACAAGGCCGGTGCTGCCCGGCCTGAAGGCCTGCTCCATTTCGAAAACAACATCATTTTCCGCCTCTTCCCGTTGCATATCGGCATGCGGTGGTACTGGAAGGACTTCGAGTCCATGGAGCGGTGGACGCGCTCAGAGCCGCACCGCATCTGGTGGCAGAACTTCATTCGTGACTCCGGTGGCACGGGGTTCTGGCATGAAGCGTATTTCATGCGCGGGGGAATGGAAGGTGTTTACGTCGACGTGAACCGCCCACCCGTGGGCTTCCAGGCGTTCGCGCGTGATGTGCCTATGCGCGGGCCCATGTTCTCCGCCCGACAGCGCCTCCAAGTCTCGGGAGATACCCCAGCACAACCGCCAGGCATGACGGAGTCGGATCTGTACCAATCTGGGCGATCTGGCCGCGAGGGCGCCGCCTAACAAGCGCTTGAAGCTGGCGGGCGTGATCGCCTTAAAGGAAGCGGCGTGTTGTGCCGCTGGCGCAGCACGGCCATCGTCCGGCACCTTAGGCCGGCGACACCCGCAAGCTCGGGGCGCTCTCTGAACCATAGAGGAGGGATACATGCCTTGTCGCCTTCACCTCCCACTGGCGGCCGCTCTGCTGGCGGGCAGCCCTTCGCTGCACGCACAGGAACCTGTTGTCGGCGCGCGCGATCCGGACGCCCTGTTCCACAGCAGCGACCCGAAGCTCAATACGAACAAGCAGGTTGCCTACCACATTGTAAAAGACCTGCTTGAGGCGGGGCACTGGGAACTGGCAGACAAGTACCTAACCGAGCGGTACATCCAGCACAATCCGAACGCGGCGTCGGGACGCAATGGTGTGGTGAAGTTCTTCACCGAGGTCCGGAAGGTGACGCCCGTGCCAATCCCGCAGAAGATGAACACGAAAGTCGTGTCGGTGGTGGCGGAGGGCGATCTCGTGGTGGTCGCGTACGTCCACGAAGCGAAGGACGCCAAGGATTCCTCACAGAGCTACACCACGACTTGGTTCGATATGTGGCGTTTCAAGGATGGCAAAGCGGACGAACACTGGGATCCGGCAACGCGCATAGGTCAATGATTGTTGGGGATGAACCCAAGAATCGCCGACCGAATCGATGAGCGGCCCCAAGGCGGGGCGCGGACTTCGTCCCACAGCCTTGCGCCGGTGGACGGGTCGCCCGCAGCTTAAGCGCGATCCGTTAGGCGGCACCAACGACGCACCTGGCGATTAGCACGCCAAGGAGGGGAGCTCATGGCCGCGGTCAAACTCATAGTGATGTACCCAATGCCGAAAGACGTGCAGGCCTTCGAGCGACTCTATCAGGATGAGCACGTACCTATGGCGGTGAAGAAGCTCGGCGGTAAGACAAAGCTCGTTGCGACCAAGGTCCAGGGTTCGCCTCAGGGCAAGCCCGCGTTTTACCGGATTGCCGAGGTCCATTTTCCATCGCTCGAAGCCCTGCAGGCCTGTGCCGCGTCGGCAGGTGGGAAGGAGACATTGGCGCACGCGGCGAAGATTTCGTCGGGCGGACCACCGATCATGCTGATTGCGGAGGAGCAGACCTTTGCCTTTTGAGAGCGCCGCTGCAGGTGCCCCATCTTACAATAGCGCGGGTCTGCATTCGAACTGCGGCGAGGTTTCCAACCCAAAGTCACTATGAGGAGGTTCTCTGAGCCAACCTGCAAAGAAGGGCACGCAGAAGTCCGCCAAGAGCACCACCGCGATCGGCAAGACGTTCAAGGGATTCACGGACGAGGAACGAATCGCGATGAAGGAGCGCATCCAAGAGCTGAAGGCGGTGGCGCGTCGCGGCCCGCGCGCGGACAAGGCGGATGGGGAAACCGCCGTGCTCGCGAAGATCGCCGAGATGCCGGAACCGGATCGCGCGATGGCCAAGCGGCTCCATGCTATCATCAAAGCCAGCACGCCAGCCCTCTCGGCGAGACCCTGGTACGGGATGCCCGCGTATGCCAAGAACGGCAAGGTCGTCTGCTTCTTCCAAAGCGCGCAGAAGTTCAAGACGAGGTACGCGACGTTCGGCTTCAGCGACGCGGCGAACCTCGACGAAGGCGCCGTGTGGCCCACCGCCTTCGCGCTGAAGGAGTTGACCGCCGCCGAAGAGGCAAAGATCGGCGCGCTCGTGAAGAGAGCGGTGAGCTGAGGACTGATCTCGCCACTGGGCCCGGCGCAAAGCGGCGGTGGCGTCCCCTTGGCCATCATCACCCGGCCGGTTGGTCGGTATGTCGTGTGATGGGTGTTGCTGCTGGCGAGGAGTTGCCCTGTTGCAGAACGCCAAGCCGTCAGCACCGGAGGAGAATCATGCGATACCTTGCAGTCCTATTTTCGACGATAGGTCTCGCAGCCTGCAGCACGGCTCCCGTCACGCGCAGTGAATCCCATACAGTAACTCCCACGCAGGTACTTCCTGCTGAACTGCAGAACACGGCAATCGATTCGGTCGTACAATTCTTGCTTACCGCAGCCGCTACTGATTTTCATACCCACCGCCCACCAGATCCTGTTCGCTTTCGTGTTGTGCGCATTGGGCACGTTATGACTCCTAGTGGAAGGGAACAGTACATGTTGTGCGGCGACTTTATGCCAACGGAGGAAAGAGGCAAGGCTGAGTGGACGCCTTTCGCGACGATCAAGACGTCGGGTTACGAACAATGGCTTGGGGCTCAAGCTGCGCGCTTTTGCCAGGGTTCATCGATCATATGGGACAAGGTGGGCGATCTGTCGTCCTCGCTGCAGACACGACTCGATTCTCTGCGACATCTGTGATGGTGGTGAAGTTGCCGCCTAACACGCGCCTGAAGCTGACGGCGCCCGTCGGCTATGGTAGAATTCCATTTGTGATCATTGTTGCTCGGCGCCGCAGCTTAGGCGCACCCCGTTAGGCGGCAGCACATGCCAAGGGGAGTTACGAGAACCAGAACGTTAGCGGCGGCACTCAGTGTCATCGCGTTGCTTCCAACATCGCCGGCGGCGGATGTCACCTTCGCGATCATTGAGTACCGAGTGCTGCAGCGCGTAGGCCAGGTCCGTCTGACAACCGGCTTCGTGCACGATCCCGCGACGCAAATGGCTATGTTCGCAGATCTCGAATCCTTTGATCGCCAAGGCATCATCCTGATCGCAGGCGGTTCGGTTCGTCATTTTAAGCGACGTGAAACGATCGGCTCTCATACGGTCGAGACGGCCATATCGGTCTATCCCGCGGTTGGGCACGGGTACCGGGGTGGCCTTGCAACGGCGGACGTCATCGTCACGGTCGATGGAAGAAAGAAGATCGATTGTCCCTACGACCAGGGGCCAATCGAGTTGGCCGAACTTGACATCCTACCTCTCGAAGACATGATCTCAATCACCGGCTCCTACGACGACAAAGAGGTCCGGGGCGGGATCTCCTTGGACAGCACCCAAACGATAGACACGCCGTGGCTGGAACGACACGTGAGATGAAACGCACGAGGCTGGCTATCGGGTAGACTCGTGCGTGCCGAAGAGACCGAGACTACCGCCTAACAAGCGCTTGAGGCTGCCGGGCGGTGATCGCTTCAAGGGAAGCGGAATGTTGTGCCCTGGCGGGCGGGGACTGTCGTCCACTGCTCTTGCGCCGGCGGGCGAGTCGCCCGCAGCTTAAGCGCGATCCGCTAAGCAGCCACGAGCTCTCGATCATGGCCGAAGCCGCCGCCCATGCCGCCGCAATCGCGCAGGCCATCAAGGCTTCGGGTACGCTCGTCCGGCTCGAGCCCCAGGATTTCTCTCGCATTCTGCATAAGCAAGATGCTCCGCTCGTCGTCAGAGCCCGGGGCGGTTTCTTTCGGACTCGCTGGTACTACCTGACGTCCTACAAGGGGCTGGCGTTCTTCGCTCTCTGTGACGAACCGTTGCCACTGCCGGGTAGGGCCGAGGTGATCGACGCGCGAAAGATCTGGGCACCGACGTAGCGGCTTCTCCAAGAGGAGCGCTCCACTGTCTTCGTGCTGGCGCCCGCCGCGCAATCGACGACCACGGAGCTCGTCCAACACCCTTGCGCTGGCGGGCGGCTCGCCCGCAGCTTAAGCGCGATCCGTAGGCAGCGCTGGCAAGTATCAGGCTCAAGAGAGAAAGGCCACATGGAACCAGGTGTGTTTCTTGCCGCGCTTCTAATATTCGTAGGGATTCCCGCTTACACGGTGATCAGGATCGCTCGTCTGCGCGCCGCTCGTCTTCAATCACCATCGGCCGACGTCACTGAGCGGCTCGAGGCAGTTGAACATCGTGTCGAGGACCTCCAACAGGAGCTAGCAGAAACACAGGAGCGTCTCGATTTCGCGGAGCGTTTGCTCAGCAAGGCACGGGAAGAGCGGCGGATTGGCAGCTAGAGGCGATTCCACGCAGCTTCAACGCGATCCGTTTGGCCGCTGCCGCCATTAACCACAGGGCTCATGTCCGGCAAGCGTCACATTCTACTCGTCCTGGTCGTGGCGGTAGGTCTCGCGGTTGGCTTTCTTGTCGTACGCCAGCTGCGCACGCCCAGGTCTACCATCCTTGAACAGCCGCCGCCACCACCACCGGCCGTGGAGCCGCTCAAGCCGGCGCTTCAAGCAGATGCCGAAGGGCGATACGTCCCCGGCTATCGCTTTTCGGTAGGTCGTTTCCGATTCACCGGTTTCAGCCTTCGTCCGGAGGCTGTCGTCACATTCGCCCAGGCGACCTCCGGTACTGAGGAGGCAGTGTCCTGCCTCGAGGCTACCATCAATGCTCCTACTATCCATCTCCGCTGTGAATACGCTCAGGTGGGCACCGTCACGATCGAGGGAAAGTTTCTCACTCGATTGGCGACGAACCGACTTGATCTCCCGGTCGTGTTCGCGGTCGTGACGGTTCGTGCTCCGAGCGGAGAGATCTTGTATAGTGCGCGGAACTCGTTCGTATGGGAGCCGGGCCGCTGATCGGTCATTCATTCGGCGCCGTAGTGCCCGACATCGTGCAGAGGAGCGATCCGTTAGGCAGCGACCCCCTTTCCCCCAACCCACCACACCCCTGGAGCAGCGGATGATCCTCGGTCTACGTACCGTCATCTATCATGTACCCGACCTGGAACGCGCCACGGCGTGGTACAGCTCGGTCTTCGGCGTTCAACCCTACTTCGACGAGCCGTTCTACGTCGGCTTCAACGTTGGCGGCTACGAGCTGGGGCTGGATCCGGACACGACGAGGGTACGTCCGGGCGCGGGTGGAGCGGTGGCCTACTGGGGCGTACCAGACGTCGACGCCGCGGTCCGGCAGTTCACTCGCGCCGGCGCGAGTCTCGAGGCGCCCGTGCAGAACGTCGGTGGCGACATTCGTGTGGCAACGATCGCCGATCCGTTTGGCAACTTGGTGGGCCTGATTGAGAATCCCCACTTCGCCGCTGCCTAACGAGCAACCGCACACAAGCCATGCCGAGCCCGGCCGTCGACACCGTGGTCGCCGCGATACGTGCCTGCTCGGGCAGCGCCCATCGCCTGGTCGTGGCCATTGATGGACGCAGTGGTTCTGGCAAGAGCACCGTGGCGGAGGCGGTCGCTCGGGCCATCGACGCCGTCATCGTGCCCTGCGATGATTTCTTCGCCGCTGGCGTGAGCGACGCGGAATGGGACCGCCGCACGCCAGCGCAACGGGCGGCAGATGCCATAGACTGGCGCCGGCTGAAACGCGAAGCGCTCGAGCCGTTGCGGACGGGTCGTCCGGCGCGTTGGCATGCCTTCGACTTCTCGGCCGGTCCCCGTCGTGACGGCACCTATCCTTTGCAAAGGACGCCGACCGAGCGTGGTCCGAAGCCTGTCGTGCTGCTCGACGGCGCCTATTCCGCGAGGCCCGAGCTCGCAGACGTTGTTGACCTGACCGTGCTGGTCGAGGCGGCCCCGACCACGCGTGAGACGCGCCTCGCAGCCCGTGAGGCGACAGATTTCCTCCGGCAGTGGCACGCCCGGTGGGATCCCGCCGAAGCGTACTACTTTACACACGTGTGTCCCCCCTCGACCTTCGACGTGGTTCTGCGAACTGAATCCTCGGAGGGCTGCATCTCGTGATTACACCGGACGCGGAGATCGAGCGCGTCGCCACGGCGCTGCACGACCACTGGCACGTCGCGGGGCTTGGGAGCTCCATCGACGTGCCATGACGCAGGCCAGCGATGGGCGGCCTCACCATACCAACAGGTTCGCATGGCGACCACCCGGATAAACGAGTGCCAGTCCCGGCTCGAGCCTAACAAGCACGTAAAGCTCGTGGGCCACGGCTTGGAACCGGTCGCCTAACAAGCGTTTGAAGCTGCCGGGCGGTTGCGCCGGCGCGCGAGTGCCCGCAGCTTAAAGCTGCGAGCCGTTAGGCCGCCGCTTCACATCAGCACGACTCTCGATGGGAGATCCGGTTTGCCCCCGCCACCCGATCTACGAGCGACGCTTGTTGCCGCGTGGAGGACCAACAACCGGGTCAGCGTCTACCTCGTCCAGCACCTACCGTCTGTGCTCTGGGACATCGCTATTCCTGGAGCGCCACAGCGCACGATCCGAATGATCTTGGCCCACCTTCACAACGCACGCTGCATGTGGATCAAGACGCTCGGACGGGAGCACGGGATCACCGCTCCCACTCGCGTCGATCATCGTCGCGTCGCGCGTCGGCAACTCATTGCCGCACTGAAACGCAGTGGCAAGGGGATCGAGGCGCTTCTCACGTTGGGCCTGGCGGCGGAGGGCCGAGTGCCGCCGTCGAAGGGGTACGTGTGGCGGAACCTATCCCTCGATGTTGGCCATGTGCTCACCTACTTCGTCGCGCATGAGGCTCATCACCGTGGTCAGATCGTCATGGTGGCCCGCCAGACGGGCCACCGGTTGCCGAGGGCGACCGCAGGCGGGCTGTGGCAATGGAAGCCTCACGCCTGATGATCTGCCTTACGCGTCCAACGCTCACAAAGGATCCGCTGTGATACGTTCCGGGTCCGCCGGCAACGTTATCCTCGTAACAGGCGCCGGCGGCCAAGTCGGGTCGAGGCTTTCGTCACTGTTACGCGCAGCCGGGCATCGCGTGTTGGCGGTCGATATTCACGCCAATGCCCTCGAGAACGTGGAATCGTGCGACATCAGGAGAGACGATCAGGTAGCGCGCCTATTCGCCTCGACCTCGATTCGAACCGTGGTCCACCTCGCGGCGATCCTTCCAACGGCCTCTCGAGCCGATCCCATCATAGCAACCGAAGTGAACCTGACCGGCACGCTCCGCTTGCTCCGCGAAGCGCTCACGCATCAAGTAGAGCGTTTCGTCTTCGGGAGCTCCATGAGCGTCTACGGATCGTCGGGTGGGTCGCGTGCCCTGAACGAACACGACCGCGCGGCGCCAGACGATCCCTACGGCGCAGCGAAACGGGCAGTGGAGCTTGCCGGTGAGAGCCTCGCCGTCACAACGGGCTTCGGTTTCGTCGCGTTGCGGATGGCGCGGGTCGTCGGCCCTGGTGCCAAGAGTACCGCATCGGGTTGGCGCTCCCAGATCTTTGACACCTTAGCGTCGCCTGGCCAACCTGCCATCGCCATCCCGTTCGCTCCCACCGCCCGGTTATCGCTGGTACACGTCGATGACGTGGCCCGCATGTTGACCATTCTGGCCCAAGCAGCTGAACTTCCGCAACGTATTTACAACAGTCCGGCTGAGGTGTGGGAGACACAACACCTCGCAAATCTGGTCGAGCAAGTGACGAAGGTTCCTGTTCGGCTGGGTGAGGCCCAGGGAGGACCAATTCCCGATGGGACGCGCTTTGTGCACGACTTTGGTTTTCGGCTCGGAGGCCTCGCGGACTATCTCTCGAGTAGCCGCGGGACCTCCCCCACATTACGATCGATCCTCGAGCCATGAGTCGCGGGGCGGGTTCGCTGCTTCCGCAAGGACCTCTCGAGAGGCTGCCGCTCTTGCGCCGGCGGGCGATTCGCCCGCAGCTTAAGCGAGCTCATGGCCGCGCCACTCCTACGTTGGCTCCGGGCTGTGCTATTCTTGGGCCTCGTGTATCTTGTCACCGGCATCACCTTCGCGGCGCTCGCCAGTCGGGCTGCGTCCAATCCGATGCGAATGACCTGGCGGCTCGCCGCCTGGGCGATCAGCGGCGCCGCGTTCGCGGCGCACATTGCGTACGAACAGGTTCGGCTGCGCAGCTCGCCTGGGCCAACGGCACTGCACGCATCGTTGGCGGTCGCCCTGGGGGCCTTCGCGCTGGCGGTCGCGGCGAATGTTCACGCGCAGGCCGCCGCAAGCCACCAACCGTCCCATTTCCTCGCGCTCGTGCTATGGCCGGTCGTGACCGCACTGCCGGCGTTTGTTGTCGGCCTGGCCGCAGCTGCCGGCCTTGGCTTGGCGCGGGCCCGCGGTGACCGCAGTGAAGGGAGAGGGTGAACTATGGTGCACGTTAACTATCTGGCCGTCCTCGTGGCAGCAGTCGCCGTGTTCGTGCTCGGCTGGCTCTGGTACAGTCCCCTGCTGTTCTACAAGCCGTGGATGCGGCTGCGCGGCATGGACCCTGTCGCCGCGATGGCTGGCGCGAAGATGCCCGGGGGGAAGCTGCTCATCGAGCTGGTCCGGTGCCTCGTCCTCGCCTACGTGATCGCGCGCTTCGTGGCCCTACTCGGCGTCAGCGGTGGGCTCGGCGCGGTGCACTTCGGCCTCTCCTTGTGGGTCGGGTTCCCGGTGATCCTGCTCACGGGATCGGTCCTCTGGGAGAACATCCCGTGGAAGCTCGCCGCCATCCATGCCGGTGACTGGCTCGTGAAGATGTTGGTGATACCGATCATCGTGAGCGCGTGGCGGTAGCTCACGGGGGACGCCCTCAGACCTATGGATTTCGACTTGGACCTCGCGATCGCAGTGCTGCGACGGTCGCCCGCCACGCTCCGGGCGCTGCTCGACGGTCTCAGCGACTCTTGGATCCGAGCCAACGAGGGTCCCGAAACATTCAGTCCGTTCGATGTGGTAGGACACCTCATCGACGGTGAGGAAACCGATTGGATCCCGCGCGCTCGCATCATTCTGGCGCAGGGGCCCGAACTCCGCTTCGAACCCTACGATCGATTCCGCCACCGCGCACGCAACGTGGGGCGCTCCGCGGCGTCGCTCCTCGCCGAATTTGCGCGATTGCGGACGGCGAACGTACAGCAGCTCGAGTCCTGGAACCTTACCGCGACGGAGCTCGATCTCCCCGGTGAACACCCGACGTTGGGCCGTGTGACGCTGCGTCAGTTATTGGCCGCATGGGTGGTGCATGACCTCGGACATGTGGCTCAGGTAGCGAGGGTGATGGCGAAGCAATACCGAGACCAGGTCGGGCCGTGGATCCCGTTTCTGCCGGTGCTCACCGACCATCCCGTACCGCGCTCATGATTCCGCCAGCCGACTACTCCCCGGGAGTGTCACCGTGTCCGAGCCTGTCGCGTACCCGTACGAGACGCGTCTCAACATCCTCTTTCCTCATCTCGCCGTTGTCGACCTCCAGCCGCTGATCGACGCCTGCCAGTTCCAGTGGTATAACCAGACCCTCTGCAAGGTGAATGACTCGGTCGTCCGACTGGGCGTGATGCAGGGCGAGTATCACTGGCATCAGCACGACGCCGACGACGAGTTCTTCTATGTAGTAGAGGGCCAGTTCATCATCGATCTCGAGGGACGCTCGGTCACACTCGGCCCGCGACAGGGCTTCGTGGTACCGCGGGGGGTCTTGCATCGCACTCGCGCTCCCGTGCGCAGCGTGATTCTCATGGTCGAGACGGCGAGCATTGTGCCCACCGGGGACGCAGCGCGGCGCGGCGGTGGACACCCCAGCTCACGCCGCCGAGCCGATTGATCGATGCCGACCGTGCAAACAGACGTGCTCGAGAGGTTTCGATGAAACGTGTGCTGGTGATCGGTTCCGGTGGGACCGGGAAGACCACCGTCGCCCGGCGACTCGCCCAGCGGACGGGCCTTCCTCTCATCCACCTCGACCTCCTGTATTGGCGGCCCGGATGGCAGCCGACGCCGGGCGACGAATGGCAGCAGACCGTGGGGCGGCTTGTCGCCGGTGAAGAGTGGATCATCGACGGCAACTATGGAGGGACGCTCGACCTCCGTCTGACGGCCTGCGACACGGTCGTGTTCCTCGATTTGCCCCGCCTGCTGTGCCTCTGGCGTGTCCTCGTGCGGCAGCTGCGCTATTTTGGCCGTGAACGCCCCGAGCTTCCACCGGGGTGTCGCGAGCGATTGAGCTGGGAATTTCTCGTCTGGATATGGACCTATCCGTCGCGACGTCGGGGAGCCATTCTGGAGCGCTTGCAAGCGCTCGATCAGGGGAAGCGCGTCGCCATTCTGCGCAGTTCGTGCGAGATAGACGACTTCATTGCCGGACGTCCTGGGGGAGCCTCATGAAGCCATTCTTGATCGTCGCCGTCTGCGCGGCCACAGGATTCGGCTGGACGCCTCGCTGCGCGTCGCAGGGCCAGCCACGCAGCCTCTTCAATGGTAAGGACCTCACGGGCTGGCACGTCGACGTCCCGGCCGCCGACTCCAACCCGCGGCTCCGCAGTCCGTTCCTCGTGCGCAATGGAGTGCTCGTGAGCCTGGGTGAGCCCCGCGGGCATCTCATCACGGATTCGAGCTACCGCGACTACCGGCTCGACGTCGAATACCGCTTCCCAGCAAAGCCCGGCAACTCCGGTGTGTTGGTACACGCGTCGACGCCGCGCGCCCTCTACGCGATGTTTCCGCGCTCGATCGAGGTGCAGTTGGAGCACGGGAACGCCGGCGATTTCTGGTGCATTCTGGAAGACATCCACGTGCCCGACATGGAGCGTCGGCGCGGACCACCGGCGCAATGGGGGACCACGGAGGGCAAGGCGCGACGCATCCTGAACTTGACCGACAACTCCGAGAAGCCGGTCGGCGAGTGGAACACCATGGTGATCGAGGCCGTCGGCCGCGCGATCAGAGTCTGGGTCAACGGGGACGTGGTGAATGACGGCTCGGACGCGACGGCCGATCGCGGCCGGATCGCGCTGCAGTCGGAAGGGTCCGAGGTCGAGTTCCGGAAGGTCTCCCTGGCCCCGATCAGCAAGCTGACCGTCACGCCTTGAGTCAACACGCATGTGAAGCTGGCGAGCGCATGCACGGAGAGTAGAATTCCAAACGAGGAGGCGCACATGGCTGAGAGCGTGTACAAAGTCATCGAGCTGATCGGGACCAGCCCCGAATCCTGGGAGAAAGCAGCTGCCGCAGCGATCAAGCGAGCGGCGAAAACGTTGCGCGACCTCCGAGTGGCCGAGATCTCGCAACTCGACATGCAGCTGAAAGACGGCAAGGTCGAGAGCTATCGCGCGAAGGTCAAAGTGTCCTTCAAGTACGAAGGGGACTAGGCCCCAAGCCTCGTGTTCACGGAGTCGGCCGAGCTCTACGACCTCATCTACTCCAGTTCTAAGGACTACCGGGCCGAGACGGCGCACATCGCGGCGCTGCTGCGGTCCCTGCATCCGGCCTGCCGCACGCTGCTCGACGTAGGCTGCGGCACCGGCGAGCACGCTCGTCTGCTTGCCAGCCTCCACGGCTTCACGGTGGACGGCCTAGACCTGAATCCGGACTTCCTCCGGATTGCGCGGGCGAAGCACTCCGCCGGGCGATTTCTCGAGGCGGACATGAGCAATTTCCGGCTTCCCAGTCAGTACGACGCGATCCTCTGCCTGTTCAGCTCGATCGGCTACCTGAAGACGCTCGATCGGGTCAAACAAGCCCTGCACTGCTTCCGGAAGCATCTGGAACCCGACGGCGTCGTCATCGTCGAACCGTGGTTCTCGCCTGACAAAATGCACACGGGCCACCCTTCGAGCCGCGCAGCCGAGGCTCCAGGCATTCGGGTGCAGCGACTCGGCACCACTGAGGTGGAAGGTCGGCTCTCGCGCCTCCGCTTCGAGTATACGATTGAGACCGTGGACGGAACGCGGCACGCGACGGAAGTTCATGAATTGGGTCTCTTCACAGTCGAGGAGATGCTCTCAGCGTTCAGCGCCACACGCCTGTTGGCAGAGTATCAACCCGACGGACTCGCTGGACGTGGCCTGTACATTGCCCGTCCTGCACCGGGTGGTCCCGACCCCCACCTTAGGCCGCAGTGAGCTGGCGCGCCTTGAGTCTCGCTTTGTGACGCACTACCACTGATGGAGCGCCGCTTCGGCCTGATTCACGCCACGGCGCTCAATATGACGAACATGATCGGGATCGGACCGTTCATCACGATCCCGCTGCTCATGTCCGCGCTCGGCGGCCCGCAGGCCATGCTCGGCTGGCTGGTCGCTCTGGTGATCGTGCTGTGCGACAGCACGGTCTGGAGCGAGCTCGGGGCGGCGTTGCCGGGATCCGGCGGGTCGTTCGGGTATCTGCGCCAGGGCTATGGCGCCGAGCAGGTCGGCCGGCTGATGGGCTTTCTCTTCGTCTGGCAATTCGTGCTCAGTGGCCCCCTCGAGATCGCGTCCGGGTACATCGGCTTCGCCCAGTACTTGGGCTACATCTGGAAGGGAATCACGACGCGTCAGACGATGCTCGTCGTGACCATCATCGGGCTCGCGAACTTGGCACTCCTGTACCGGCGCATCAGATCGATCGCGACGATCACCGTGGCGCTCTGGATCGGCACGGTCGTCACCGTCATCGCGGTCGTCGCGACCGGCGTACGGCATTTCGACCCCAAGATCGCCTTCGACTTTCCGCCGGGAGCGTTCAACTTCTCCCGGGGCTTTCTCGTGGGCCTCGGCGCCGCCTCGCGGATCGGCGTATACGACTACCTCGGCTATTACGACGTCTGTTATATCGGCGACGAGGTCGAGAATCCCGGCCGGGTGATCCCGCGGTCGATTCTCATCAGCACGATGGCGGTCGCGGTGATCTATCTCGCGGTCAATCTCTCGATCATCGGCGTCGTCCCCTGGCGGGACTTCGTCCCGGCCGCGTCGCACCCGCAGTCCAACTTCATCGTGTCGGTTCTCATGGAACGGACGTACGGTCCGGGCATCGCGACGCTATTCACGGCGATGATCCTGTGGACCGCGTTCGGCTCGGTCTTCGCCCTCTTGCTCGGGTACTCGCGGGTGCCGTATGCGGCGGCGAAGGACGGCTACTTCTTCAAAGTCTTCGCGCGCCTCCATCCGTCCCAGGGATTCCCCAGCGTCTCGCTGGTCGTGCTGGGCGTCCTCTCGATCCTCGCCGGGTTCGTGTCGCTGGGCATGGTGATCGATGCATTGATCACGACGCGGATTCTGGTGCAGTTCATCGGGCAGATCGGCGCGGTGACGTTGCTGCGCCGGCGGGCGCCGGACCTGCCGAGGCCGTATCGGATGTGGCTCTATCCCATGCCGAGTCTCGTCGCTCTGCTGGGATGGATCTTCATTTTCGCCACGACGCCGCCCATGGTGGTCGCGTTTGGACTGGGTGCGCTGCTGCTCGGTGTCGTGTGCTTCGGTGCTTGGTCGTGGAGAGGACGAACCTGGCCCTTCGCGGCGCGAGGTCTGGCGGCATCGCTCTGATGACGTCCCTTTCAGGCCGCCCCGATCGGCGCGGCGCGGAACCCCCTGTCCGCGGCAACGCCGAGCCAGATGAAGAGCGCCAACACCAGGAGCTGCGTGATAGCAAACGGCGGCTCGGACTGGGTAGGCGCGGAGACGATCAAGGCGGGCAGCCGGCGGAACAACTGCGTGACCAGGACGAAGGTGTTGAAGTATGTGGCGAGCACCACGCCGGCGGCGTAGATGCGGCGCCACGCCCCCGCGAAGTGTCTGAGATACTGCGCGACGACGACACCCGCCAGGACCACGAGTGACACGATCCCCACGATGTGTGACGGCAGCAGCGTGACGAAGGGGAACCCGAAGCCCGTGACGCTCGTCAAGACCGTGGTGACCAGGAAGACGAGCGCCCAGCGGCCGAGGAGTTTTCCGCTCGCGAACCCTCCTGCGACGACGAGACCGGCGAGGATGCCGATCAGGCTCAGCACCACGTGGATCAGCGTGAACGTCGTGAGGCTGAAGATCATGGTGGTGTCCTTGCGGGAGGGGAGGGGCAGCTGGTGGACCGAGCTAACCTACGCGCTACCTTCCGTTCCCGCGAACGGCCCGTAGTTTAAAACCCATGCGCCTTCTCAGCGTCGTCGTGATCGCCAGCCTGCTCACCGCCTGCGAGCGCTCGATCGAGGTGCGCGGTATCTACGTAAACGACGATGGAGCCGGGGCCCTGGTCCCGTGCGACCAGCCCAAGACGCTGCTGAGCGTCAGCGACTCGGGACTGGCAAGCCGCTACCGGCTCCAAGCGACCAAGCCGTATGAGCCGGTCTACGTTCGCCTGCGTGGCGTCCGGGCGGACTCGGGGAGCATCTACGGCGGAAATCACCATTTGCGAGTCGGACAGATTCTCGAGGTGCGAGCGCGCGGGGCAGGGGAGTGTCCGAACGTCGCCAACTCGGTCTCATCGGTACTGCGCTGATCCCTCCGGCCCGCCCCGCGAAGCCATGATCGACGTGCGACCCGTCACCCTCGAGGGCGGCGGCGTCCGCCTCGAGCCGCTGACCGAAGACCACCACGACGCGCTTGCGACCGCGGCGGGCGATGGCCGCCTGTGGGAGCTGTGGTTTATCGGCGTCCCCCCGCCCGAGGGGATGCGGGCCTACGTGGCCGACGCGCTCCAGGGGCAGCGGGACGGGCACATGCTCCCCTGGGCCGTGCGTGATCTCGCGAGCGGCACCGTCATCGGCTCGACGCGCTATCACGACATCGTCCGCGGAATCGATCGCGTGGAAATCGGGCACACCTGGTACGCCCAAAGCCGTCAACGCACGCACGTCAACACGACGTGCAAGCTGCTCCTGCTCGCCCACGCGTTCGACACCCTCGGGTGCAAGGTCGTCGGCCTCCGGACGGACAACTTCAACTTTCGCTCGCAGCGGGCCATTGCAGCGCTGGGGGCGAAGCAGGACGGCGTGATCCGGCACTACGGCCTGCGGCGCGACGGATCGGTGCGTGACGTGGTGATGTACAGCATCCTCGCCGCGGAATGGCCGGACGTGCGGCGGCATCTCGAGTTGCGGCTCGCACGCCACGCGACGGCCAAGCGGCCGTAGCATCCGTCTGCAATCATGCGCCTCACGGTCTCCTTACTGTTCGCCGCCGCATGGACTCCTGTAGCGCCGATTCACGCGCAACGCGCCGATACGACGGTGCGCGTAGCGGTCGGGTTCGGAGTCGACACGGGATCCATTCCGAACCAGGAGATCTTCGCCCTGTGGCGCACCTACCTCTCGAGTCGCCCGGGGTGTCTACAACCGGCCCCTCTATGGTCGCCGTCCGAGCAGGCACGGTGGCCTGTTGTCGATCTGCTGTGCAGCTATGTGTACCAAGGGTTCACGAGGTTCACCGTCGTGGACCTCGCTCCTGCGATCGGGCTGGACAGCACCTACCTCATCCGCACGCTCGTCGGGAGAGTGTCCGATCCCGGGCAGGACCTGCAGCCACTGGCCCTCTACCGGGTCTACGCGACGCGTGAGGGAGGGCGGTGGGTGCTGGCCAACGCGCTGCCACGAGTGACCCGCCGCTGGAATCACGAAACGATCGGCCGCGTCACGTTCGTGTATCCCCCGACACGCCGTTTCGTACGCGCCCGCGCTCAGGCGACCGCCGTGTTCGTCGACTCTCTCGCCCGCGCGTTTCAGGTGCCTCCACCGCCCACCATCGGCTACTACTTCACAGACGACCTCATCGAAACCCTGGGTGCGGCCGGTCTCGAGTTCTTCCCGCTCGGCGGTGACACGGTCGGAGGGCGGAGCAACGCGCCGGATCATCTGGTCTTCATCGGCTCGTCCAGCAACGGCGAGGGCTACCGCCACGAGCTCGCGCACGTCATCCTGTGGCCCTTTCTGGCCCCGCTCCAGGCTGCGGGCCTCGTCCAGGAGGGGCTCATGACGTGGACCGGGGGCTCTGCCGGGCTCGACTTCAGGGACCTCATGCCCGGGCTCAAACTGTATCTCGATGCCCACCCTGATCTGACGCTCGAGCGCGTAGTCACCGACCCGCCTCCGCGCAGCGGATCCCTCGACGTCGGCTACGACGGACTCGCGGTCCTGTGCCAGATGGTCTACGATGTCGGGGGTCTCGCGGGCGTTCGTAGCCTGGCGAGCGCCGGGCGGGACCCAAGCGCCGTCCTCGGCACCGCTGCCCGCCTGTTGAACGTCCCCCAGGCTCGACTCGACCGGCTCTGGCGCGATCGCGTCGCCGCGTTGGCGCGCTAGCGCGGCGCGATCGCGTTGCGCCGGCCGCCAAACGTCTACAGCTTAGGCCCCGATGATCCGCAAACTCCCGTCCGGGAAGTATCGACTCTACTCGATGAAGCGGGATCCCAGGACCGGCAAGCGCCGGAACCTCGGGACGTTCCCGACGCGTGCCGCCGCCCTGCGGCACGAGCGGGCCGTGCAGTTCTTCAAGCACCGCCCCCGCTATTCTGACCTCGGGTGACTGGTGCAACCCGACACGGGGATCAACGCTGTGGCGCACGCGATTCAGCTCGCCGTCGCGCCCGTGTTCCTGCTCTCAGGAATCGGGGCGGTGCTGGCGGTTCTAACGAACCGCCTCTCGCGCATCATCGATCGCGGCCGGGCGCTCGACAGCCAACTGGCGGCCGGCGCTCCCCCCGATGCGGCGGCGGCCATTCACGCCGAGCTGAACGCCCTGTCGCGCCGCGCCCGGCTCATCAGTCGCGCGATCACGCTCTGCACGGTTACGGCGCTGTTGGTATGCGCGGTCATCGCCACACTGTTCGTCGGCGCCTTTGTGGGTTTTGACGCCTCGGTACCCGTCGCGCTTTTCTTTGTGGCAGCCATGGTCGCCTTCTTCGGAGGCTTGTTGTCGTTCCTCCGGGAGATCTTCATTGCCACGGCAAATCTCCGCATCGGCCCTCATTAGGTAGCCACCACGTGCGGACAGACGGGGAAGAGCCGACGGACCTCGTGGTCGTGTTTCAGACCGGGGACACGGTAGCGCTGGCGTTGGCGAAGGCGGCACTCGAGGATGAGGGGATCCCGTTCGTCACGCAGGGCGAGGGCGTGCAGGACTTGATCGGAGCCGGCCGGATGCCGGGCGGTTTCAATCTGGCCGCGGGTCCCGTCCGAATTCATGTAGAGCGACGGAACGCCGCGCGCGCGCGTGAGGTCCTGGCCGGGATCGCGCCCCGCTGATGGCTCCTGGTCAACCCTTAATGGTCTTGGTGGCCTCGTCCCAGGATACGGCGCCCCTCCGAAAGTACGACTCATTCGCCATGTGACACGCCAGCGCCGCGTGGTGACCGAACACGACGTCCTCCACCACCGGTTTCCGGGTGCGTACGGCTTCAAAGAACGTCCACTGGTGTGGCCGGATGTCGTCGAAGTCCGGCCCGCTGAACGAGATCGTCTCCGGCATCGTTACCGGTTGGCCCATCTTGGGATCGTTCTCCTCGTGCCACTTGGCGAGGTAGGCCTGCCGCAACGCCCGCGGGTAGCTGCCCGTGTAATAGCTGGGGTATTGGTCCTTGCCGGACTGGGGCGTGAGGGTCAGGGCGGATCCCGTGACCTCCAGCAGGCCCTTTGAGCCCTGGATGCGGTACGTCTCCGGCATTTCCGTTCCCAGGTTCAGCCGCATGTACACCGGCAAACCGTCGTAGTCGTATACGACGGCCTGGACATCGGGCATGTTGCGGCCGTCCTTCCAGCGTCGGATACCGCCCACGGCACTCGCCTGTTTGGGCGGGGCGTTGATCCCCAGCATGAACATCATCCCGCTGACCAGGTGCACCAGCAGGTCGCCGGCCACGCCGGTGCCGTACTCCTTCCAGCAGCGCCAGCGCGCGAAGATGAAGGGATCGAACGGGCGTTTGGGGACGGTCCCTTGCCACGTGTCCCAGTCGAGGTTCTTGGGGGAGAGATCGGGCGGCGGCGGATACTCCCACGCGCCGGTGGGGTCGTTGCGCCCCAGCCAGCCCTCGACGAGCATCAGATCGCCGAGGGTGCCCTGCGCGATCAGCTCCTTGGCCTTGGCGCAGACCTGGGAGCTGACGCGCTGCGAGCCGATCTGCACGATGCGGCCCGACCGCTTGGCCGCATCCACCATGGCCACGCCGTCGGCGGCGCTGTGCGACATCGGCTTCTCGCAGTAGATGTCCTTCCCCGCGGAGACCGCGTCCACGACCACCTGCTTGTGCCAGTGATCGGGCACGGCAGCCACGATGCAGTCGATCTCCTTGTTGTCGAGCAGCTCCTGATAGCGGCGCGTGACGGGCAGATCCGCCCGCACGATCTCGCGTGCCAACGTGTGCCGGCCATCGTACAGGTCGCAGGCGGCGGCGCATTCCACGCCGGGCAGCGTGATCGCCTGGGACAGGAGTCCCGAGCCCTGCATGCCGACGCCGATCATGCCGAAGCGGACCCGGTCAGAGGCGGCCACGGCCCCCGGATCGGGCACGAGATGGGGTGGGAGCGGCCCGAGCGTATTCGCGGCGAGCGACGCGCCGGCGGCCGCGCTCATGCCGACGAACTCGCGGCGCGAATAGTTGTGCGTCTTCACGGCGTCTCCCTGTCACGTGAGGTTCTAGCGGCGTTACACCACAGCAGCGTCGGCCTATTATGCAGGCTCGACGGGAGGCACGGTAGGGCGGCCCGTGCTTGCATCACTTTGCCTCACAAAGTACATTGCCTGGCGGGGTCCAACAGGGAGGAGGTCGGACTCACGCTCCTGCCGATCCCGCTTGCGTTTCTCGACTGGATTGTCCGCGCTCTTGGGAGGTGAACGATGGCGCAGCGCCGCTGGTTCGTTGCGTGGGGCTGGGTATACCGGCCGGTGACCTGGCAGGCCTTCGTGCTGGTGCTCCTCGCCGCCCTGTTTTGCCTGCAAGTGTTTTGGGCGGTCGATCGCCACTCGCACTCCGTGAGTGACACATTGTACGGGATTTTTCCGTACGTCGCGCCGTGCCTCATGCTCTTGAACTGGGCCGCTTCGAAGACCAGCGGAGGCGCGGCGGCCTGAGCAGGGAAGGGCCCGGAGCAAGCTGCAACCACCTTGCCCGACGCGCGCGTCACCAGCAGTTTTAGCGCGCGTGGTCAACAGGGGATCGAGCCGGATGACGAGAGCGTGCGTGGTCGGGGCCGGGGCGCTGGCGCTCATCGGGACCGCAGCACAGGCCCAGACCGACCGCGACCGGCCGGGCTACAGCGCGGCGGACGTGCACTTCATGGCGGGCATGATCGTCCACCACGCGCAGGCGGTGCTGATCGCCGGCTGGGCGCCGACGCACGACGCGAGTCCGGCCCTGCGCGCGCTGTGCGAGCGCATCGTCGTCGGACAACGTGACGAGATCGCCGTCATGCAGCGCTGGTTGCGGGAGCGCCATCAGCCGGTGCCGGATCCCGACCCGCACGGCTACCTGATGCCGGGGATGGATCACCCCATGCTGATGCCGGGCATGCTGACCCAGGCACAGTTGGCGCAGCTCGACGCCGCCCGTGGCGCTGGGTTCGATCGGCTGTTCCTCACCTTCATGATCCAGCACCACCGCGGTGCCCTCACCATGGTGCGCGAGCTGGTCGACACCCCGGGCGCGGCGCGGGACGGGCCGTTGTTTCAGATCGCCTCCGACGTGAGCGCCGACCAGACGACGGAGATCGACCGCATGACCCGCATGCTCGATGGCCTGCCTCAACCCCCTCAACGGAGCCCCCAGTGAGATCCAAGCTCGTCCTGCTCGCGTTCGGCACGGTCGTCGCCGCCTGCGCCACCGCCACGAAGTTCGACATGTCCCCCACGGCGCCCAGCCCCGATCGACGTGTCGGGCTGCGCGCGGGGTGGATGAACGCCGCCGCAGCGGCGTGGAATCTGCGCCTCGTCACCGCCGCGCCCAAGCCGGCGGCGTTCACGGACGATACCAATCCCGGCGATTTCGCCTTCCTCAATTCGGACATTGCGTTCACCGGACACTACGTCATTCAGGGCAACTTCCACGGTTTGCAGGTGTGGGACATCGCGCAGCCGAGCCATCCCACGCTCGTCACGACCTACGCCTGCCCCGACGCGCAGAACGACGTCTCGGTGTACCGCAACCTGCTGTTCACCTCGGGCGAGGACTTCAACGGCCGGCTCGACTGCGGGACCCAGGGCGTGCCGGATTCGGTGAGCAAGGACCGCATGCGCGGCATCCGCATCTTCGACATCTCGGACATCACGCACCCCAAGCCCATCACCAGCGTGCAGACGTGCCGTGGCTCGCACACCCACACCGTCGTCACCGATCCGAACGACCCGGTGAACATCTACATCTACGTGTCGGGCTCGGCCCCGGTCCGCTCGCCCAATGAGCTCGCGGGATGTTCCGACCTGACGCCGGACAAGGATCCGAACAGCGAGCGGTTCCGCATCGAGGTGATCCAGGTGCCCCTGGCCCATCCGGAGCAGGCGCACGTGGTGAGCAAGCCGGCGATCCTCGCGGACCTCACCGCGCGGGAATCGCACGGCGAGGCGCCGGAGGATATCGCCGCGGCGGCCAAGGCGGCCGCGGAGGCGCGCGCCAAGGGCGGGTTCACCGCGACGATACGCGGCACGGAAATCGTCCTGGGGCCGCGCTTCGTCGCCGCGCGGCTCGACAGCATCATCAAGGCGCGCGGGGGCAGCGGGGCACCGACCGGCGCCGACAGCGCCACGCTGCGGGCCGCGGTGCAGGGCATCGTGGATCGGATCGTCAACCCGCCGAACCCCGGAAACGGTCCCCGGCCGGGGCCGGTCCAGTGCCACGACATCACCGTCTACCCGGCGCTGGGGATCGCGGGCGGCGCGTGCGCCGGGTACGGCCTGCTGCTCGACATTCGCGACCCGGCCCACCCGCGGCGGCTCGCCGCGGTGGCCGATTCGAACTTCGCGTTCTGGCATTCGGCGACGTTCAACAACGACGGCACCAAACTGCTGTTCACCGACGAGTGGGGTGGGGGGCTAGCGCCCAAGTGCCGCGTTACCGACAAGCCCGAGTGGGGAGCCGACGCGATCTTCACCGTGGCCCACGACACGATGACGTTCCGCAGCTACTACAAGCTGCCGGCGCCGCAGACGTCCAACGAAAACTGTGTGGCGCACAACGGCTCGCTCGTGCCCGTCCCCGGGCGCGACATCATGGTCCAGGGCTGGTATCAGGGCGGCATCTCCGTGTTCGACTGGACCGATCCGACGCACCCTAAGGAGATCGCGTACTTCGACCGCGGCCCGATGGACTCGACCAAGCTGGTGGGCGCCGGCTCGTGGTCCGCGTACTGGTACAACGGTTACATCATCAGCTCGGAAATTGGGCGCGGGCTGGACGTGCTCGAGTTGTTGCCGAGCGGCTTGCTGTCGCAGAACGAGATCGACGCGGCGAAGCTCGTGCACTTCGACTACCTGAACGTCCAGGACCAGCCCAAGCTGGTCTGGCCCCCGAGCTTCGTGGTGGCGCGCGCCTACGTGGACCAGCTGGCGCGCGCGAACGGTCTGGCGCCCGACAAGGTGGCGGCCGTGCGGTCCGCGCTCGCACGCGCCGAGGGGCTGTCGGGGCAGCAGCGCCAGGACGCGCTGACGCAGCTGGCGACGCAGCTGAACAATGATTCCCAGGGCGCCGCAGATCAGGCGAAGGTGCGGGCGCTCGCCACAGCCGTGACGGAACTGGCCAACGGGAGGGGCGCGGGCCGAGCCGGGCTGTAGGTGTCGGATGAAGACGACCTTCCTCGCGGTCATCGTCGCGGCGGCGTGCGCCACGACCACCCGCCAGGGGCCGGCGGCGCGTCCCGCCTCACCCGCGGCGCCCGCCTTCACGCCGGCCGACGTGCGCTTCATGGCCGGCATGATCGGTCACCACGCGCAGGCGGTGCTGATGGCCGGCTGGGCGCCCTCGCACGATGCGAGTGCGGCCGTGCGCGCCCTGTGCGAGCGGGTCGTCGTGGGCCAGCGCGACGAGATCGCCCTCATGCAGCGCTGGCTCCGGGAGCGGCATGAGCCCGTGCCGGAAGCGGATCCCGCTCACTTCACGATGCCGGGCATGGACCCCTCCATGCTGATGCCCGGTATGTTGACCGCCGAGCAGCTGGCGCAGCTGGATCGGGCACGTGGCCCCGAGTTCGACCGGCTGTTCCTGACGTTCATGATCCAGCACCACCAGGGTGCCATCACCATGGTGAATCAGCTGTTCGGCTCGCAGGGTGGGGGAGAACAAGAGACGGTGTTCCGGTTCGCCTCCGACGTCTTCGCCGATCAGTCCACCGAAATTGACCGCATGAACCGCATGCTCGAAGCCTTCCACCGGAGCCCACCGTGAAAGCTGCGTCGTTGTCTCTGTCGCTTGCGACCCTCGCGCTGTCCCTCGCCGCGTGCGCCACCGCGAAGCTCGATATGTCCACTACGGCGCCCAGCCCCGACCGACGGGTCGGGCTGCGCGCGGGAGAGATGAACGCCGGCGAAGCGACCTGGAACCTGCGGGTAGTCTCGAAAACTCGGCCGTCGGAGAAGTTCGCCGGGGTCACGAACTCCGATCTCTCGTTCTCCGGGCATTATGTGATCCAGGGCAATTACAACGGCTATCAGGTCTGGGACATGATGAACCCGAAGAAGCCGCGGCTGAAGATCGGGTTTCTCTGTCCGGCTTCACAAAGCGACGTCTCCGTCTACAAGAACCTGCTCTTCGTATCGGGTGAGGGCATGTCCGGCCGGCTCGATTGCGGCACGCAGGGGGTGCACGACTCGGTCAGCGCGGACCGGCTCCGCGGCATCCGGATCTTCGACATCACCGACATCGCCAACCCGAAGTACATCGGGAATGTCCAGACCTGCCGGGGGTCGCACACGCACACCGTGGTGGAAGATCCCACCGACAAGGACAACGTGTACGTCTACGTGTCCGGATCGGCGGGCGTGCGGTCGCCGAACGAGCTCCCCGGGTGCTCGACGCTGGCGCCGGATCAGGACCCGAACTCCGCGCTGTTTCGGATCGAGATCATCAAGGTGCCGCTGGCCCACCCGGAGCTGGCGAGCATCGTGAGCTCGCCCCGGATCTTCAACGATCTCACGGAAGCCGCCACGCACGCCGAGGCGCCGGAGGATATCGCCGCCGCGGCGAAGGCCGCCGCTGAAGCGCGGGCCCAAGGCGGATTCACCGCGACGATCCGCGGCATAGAGCGCGTTGCACCGTCGGGATTCATCCAGCCGCTGCTCGACAGCATCGTCAAGGCCCGACAGGGGACCGGTGCGCCAACGGGTGCGGACAGCGCTGCGCTCCGAGGGGCCTTGCAGCGGATCGTGGATGCGCTGGTCGGCGGCCCGCCGCCCGGCATGAGGAACGGGGTGCGCCCCGGGCCCACCCAGTGCCACGACATCACCGTCTACCCGGCCATCGGGCTGGCCGGCGGTGCTTGCGGCGGGTACGGCCTGCTGCTGGATATCCATGATGTGGCCCACCCGAAGCGGATCAGCGCCGTGGCCGATTCGAACTTCTCGTTCTGGCACTCGGCGACGTTCAACAACGACGGGACCAAGCTCCTGTTCACCGACGAGTGGGGCGGCGGCGGGCAGCCCCGCTGCCGAGCGACGGACAAGTACGAGTGGGGCGCCGACGCGATCTTCACGCTGTCGGGTGACACCATGAAGTTCCAGAGCTACTACAAAATGCCCGCCCCGCAGACGGCGAACGAAAACTGCGTGGCGCACAACGGCTCGTTGATTCCGATCCCGGGGCGCGACATCATGGTCCAGGCCTGGTATCAGGGGGGAGTGTCGGTGTTCGACTGGACCGATCCGGCGCATCCCAAGGAGATCGCGTATTTCGACCGCGGCCCGATGGACGCGACCAAGCCCGTGGGCGCGGGCTCGTGGTCCGCGTACTGGTACAACGGCTATATCGTGAGCTCGGAGATCGCACGGGGGCTCGATATCCTCGAGCTGCAGCCGAGCGGGTTCCTCTCCCAGAACGAGATCGATGCGGCGAAGCTGGTGCACTTCGACTACCTGAACGTCCAGGACCAGCCCAAGCTGGTCTGGCCGGCGAGCCTCGTGGTGGCGCGCGCCTACCTGGACCAGCTCGCCCGCTCCAACGGCTTGGCGCCCGACAAGGTGGCGGCCATGCGGGCCGCGCTCGCGCGCGCCGAACGGCTTTCGGGGCCAGAGCGGCGGGACGCGCTGACGCCGCTGGTGACCGAGCTAGACGGCAGTTCGCAGGGCGCCGGCGATCCGGCGAAGGTGCAGGCGCTCGCCGCGGTGGTGAAGAACCTGATGGAATGAAGGAGGTCGTCATGACCGGATTGCTCGCGCTGTCGCTCCCGATCCTGCTGTCGGCGGTGCTCGTCTTTGTCGTGAGCTCCGTGATCCACATGGCGTCGCCCTGGCACAAGGGTGACTACCCCAAGCTGTCGAACGAAGACCGCGTGATGGACGCGCTGCGGCCGCTCGCCATCCCGCCGGGGGACTACATGATGCCACGCCCGGCGAGCAGAGAGGAGATGCGCTCCCCGCAGTTCCTCGAAAAGTTCAAGAGAGGCCCGGTCATGATGTTCACCGTGTGGCCCGGCGGCTCCATGTCGATGGGGAGGCAGCTCGTGCAGTGGTTCCTGTACGCCGTCGCCGTCGGATGCTTCGCGGCATATGTCGCGGGGCGCGCCCTGTCTGCCGGCGCCCCGTCGGCACAGGTGTTCCGGCTCGCCGGTGTCACGGCGTTTGTGGGATACTCGCTGGCGCTGTGGCAGATGTCGATCTGGTACCGCCGCTCCTGGACGATCACGATCAAGGCGACGGTGGACGGGGTGATCTACGCGCTGCTCACAGCCGCCGCATTCGCATGGTTGTGGCCGCACTAGCATGGTTGTCGTTGCTGGGCCCGCTGTGCGGCCAGGGACCTGGCTGGATGTTTGGTCCCTTCGAGAAGCCCCAACACGTCAACCCGGTCCTCACGCCCAATCCCGCCGCCACGTTCCGTTCTCCCGTGAACGACAGCGTCGTGCGGTGGGAGGAGTTCGCCACCTTCAATCCCGCGGCCGCAGTGAGAGACGGGAAGGTGTACGTGCTGTACCGCGCCGAGGACGCGAGCGGCGAGATGCGGATCGGCCGCCATACCTCGCGTCTCGGGCTGGCCAGGAGCGAGGACGGACTGCGTTTCACACGAGATAATGCGCCGGTGCTGTACCCGGACAAGGACGCGCAAGCGCAGTTCGAATGGCCCGGCGGAGTCGAGGACCCGCGTCTCATCGAGGCGCGGGACAGCACCTATGTGCTGACCTACACGCAGTGGAACCGCGACATCCCGCGCCTGGCCATCGCGACGTCCCGGGACTTGATCCATTGGACCAAGCACGGGCCCGCATTCGCGCGCGCGGGCGGCGGGAAGTACCGGGATCTGGAATCCAAGTCAGGAGCCATCCTCGGCCAGGTGGCCGGAAACCGGATCATCGCGACCGCGCTGCACGGGAAGTACTGGATGTACTTCAATGTCCCCGACATTCTCATCGCCACCTCCGACGACCTCGTCGACTGGACGCCCCTGGCGGACTCGAGCGGCCGGCTGGTCAAGGTGCTCTCGCCCCGCTCCGGATATTTCGACTCCTGGCTGGTCGAGGCCGGTCCGCCGGCGCTCCTCACCGCTCACGGGATTCTCTTGCTGTACAACGCGGGCAACAGCGGCGAGTTTGGCGACCCGACTCTTCCCGCGCGGGTGTATACGGGGGGACAAGCGTTGTACGACTCCCGCAATCCGCTCAAGCTGATCGCTCGCTCGGACGCGCCGTTCCTTCGGCCCACGGAGGACTACGAGCGGAACGGGCAGTACCCGGCGGGAACGACGTTCGTGGAGGGGCTGGTCCCGTTCCACGGGCGCTGGTACCTGTACTACGGTACGGCCGACTCGCGGGTCGGGGTAGCGGTGTGGGATCCGAGCCGGCGTACGCGGTGACGGCGCAACCGGGCTCCCCAGCGGCTCGCCGACCGGCGCACGCGCGCGTAGTTTAAGCGCCGCGTGCGTTGTCATCCGCGTCCAGTTGGAAGGAGCCCGACCATGGCGATCCGCATTGGTGACGAAGCGCCCGACTTCACCGCCGAAACGACCGAGGGCCCGATTCATTTTCACGAGTGGCTCGGCGACAAGTGGGCGATCCTGTTCTCGCACCCCAAGGACTTCACGCCGGTGTGCACCACCGAGCTCGGTTACATGGCCCGCCTCAAGCCGGAGTTCGACCGGCGCAACACCAAAGTCCTCGGGCTGAGCGCCGACCCCGTGAGTGACCACGCCCGCTGGGTCAACGACATCCAGGAGACCCAGGGCCACGCGGTGAACTACCCGCTGATCGGCGACGCCGACCTGACCGTGGCCAAGCTGTACGACATGATCCACCCGAACGCGAGCGGCGGGAAGCGCACGGCGGTGGAGAACGCGACCGTGCGGTCGGTGTTCGTGATCGGTCCGGACAAGAAGGTCAAGGCGATGATCGCCTATCCCATGAGCACCGGCCGCAATTTCGATGAAGTGCTGCGACTGCTCGACTCCGTGCAGCTCACGGCGAAGCATGCAGTGGCGACGCCGGTCAACTGGAAGCCGGGTCAGGACGTGATCATCCCCGCGTCGGTCTCGGACGAGGATGCTCGGAAGAAGTATCCGCAGGGCTTCAAGACCCACAAGCCCTATCTGCGTACCGTGCAACAGCCGAAATAGGGAGGAGCGCGCCGATGACCCTCGTCAGGGTCGCCCCCCTCGCGCAGGACGTCGATCTGTCCAAGACCTACGACGCGGTGGTCGTAGGCTCGGGCGCGGCCGGCGGCATGGCCGCCCACGTCCTGACGACACGCGGCCTGAAGGTGCTGATGCTCGAGGCCGGGAAGAAGCTGCCCATCGAGCAGGAGCTGCGCTCGATGCAGTGGCCCTACGATCACCCGCGCCGGGGGGACGCCCCGCCCGGTTACCATGCGCTGTCGTTCAACGAGTACACCATCCGGACGCCTCCGTACGCCAAGAACAGCACGTTCAAGCACGTCATGTCCTATGTGGGCGGGTGGGGCGGGTCCGACTACGTCAAGAACATTCTCGTCGACGAGAAGGATCATCCCTACACCGGCACGACGTACGCGTGGGTGCGCGCGCGCGCGCTCGGGGGCAAGACCAACATCTGGGGCCGCCTGGCCTTGCGCCTGTCGGACTACGACTTCAAGGCGAAGACCCACGACGGTTACGGCGAAGACTGGCCGATCTCGTACGCGGACCTGGAGCCCTACTACGACAAGGTCGACCTCTACCTTGGCATCTCCGGGCACAAGGAGAACCTGCCGCATCTGCCCGACAGCCTGTTCCAGCGACCCACCAAGCTCAATCTCGCCGAAGTGCAGCTGCGGGAGAGCCTCAAGAAGATGGGACGGGTCCTGACGCCGTACCGCGCCGGCGTCACCACCGATGGCCTGAAGCACAACCGGTACCGGAGCAAGTGTTACGGCCGCGGTGCCTGCGGCCGGCGCCCGGGTGGGTGCGATATCCACGCCGCGTTCGACTCGCCCACCGGGCTCATCTACCCCGCGATGGACACCGGGAATCTCACGGTTCGGCCCAACTCGATCGCGCATGAGATCCTGGTCGACCCCAATACCGGTCGGGCGCGGGGCGTTGCCTTCCTCGACAGTGAGACGCGCAAGAGCTACGAAGCCAAGGCCAGGGTCGTGATCGTGGCAGCCTCGACGCTCGAATCCGCCCGCCTGCTGCTCCTGTCGCGCTCGCGCCAGCATCCCAACGGCCTCGGCAACTCGAGCGGGCACGTGGGCCACAACTTCTGCGAGCACGTGATGGGTCCCGGGGTCACGGGGCTCGTGAAAGACTTGGTCGGCAAGCCGCCCACCTTGGACGACGGCCGCCCCGGCGGGTTCTACATCCCCCGGTTCCGCAACCTGAAGGACCGTCAACCGGGGTTCGTGCGCGGCTATGGCTTCGAGGGAGGCGGTGGCTTTTCGATTTTCCCGGGGCATGCCTTTGGGGCCAAGGGATTCGGCGCGCAATTCAAGAAAGACGTGCGCGACCACGCCGGCGCGTTCATCAGGATGGGCGGCTTCGGCGAGGTGCTGGCCCGCTACGAGAACTACGTCGATCTCGATCCCGACGCGAAAGACGCGTGGGGGATCCCCACACTGCGCTTCCATTATCAGTTCGGCGACAACGAGCGCAGGATGTGCGAGGACATGGTGGTCGCCGGGCGCGAGATGTTCGAGGCGGCGGGGATCGAGGTCGTGGGCGCGGACGATAAGATGCTGACCGAGGGATGGTCGATTCACGAGCTGGGCACGGCCCGGATGGGAAACGACCCCAAGACGTCGGTGCTGAATCAGTTCCAGCAGTCCCACGACGTGAAGAACCTGTTCGTCGTGGACGGGTCGAGTCACGTGAGCGCGTCGTGCCAGAATCCCACGTGGACCATCATGGCTCTGGCGTGGCGCTCCTGTGAGTATCTGGCGAGCGAATTCAAGAAAGGGAACGTATGACCGACGCGACCAATCCCAAGGGCGAGACGCTCTCGCGCCGCGAGATGCTCGAAGTGACCGCAGCGGCGATCGCCGCTCCGTTGCTCAAGCAGGGGCCGGCGGCAGTGCAGCCAGCGCTCCAGACCGGCCCCAAGTTTTTCACCGGGCCGGAGTTTGCGCTGCTCGACGAGCTGTCAGACTTGATCATCCCCACCGACGCCCATTCCCCCGGCGCGCGCGCCGCCGGCGTGGCCGCGTACCTCGATTTCCGTTTGGCGGACTCGCTCGATACCGAGCAGCAGACTAAGTGGCGCTCGGGTCTCGCGGCCGTCGACGCCCTGTCGAAGGAGCTGAATGGGCAGGCCTTCCTGCAGGGTTCGGCCGACCAGCGGGTCGCGGTGCTCACGCGGATTGCGGCGGGGGAGCAGGACCCCAAGACTCCCGCCGAGCACTTCTTCCAGGAGCTCAAGCGGTCGACGGTGCGAGCGTACTACACCTCCAAGGTCGGGATCCATGCCGACCAGCAGTACAAGGGAAACGTGTACCAGCGGGGGGAATTCGCAGGCTTCGATGCGAAGTGAGACGATGTTTTCAAGTGACGGAAGCGCTTTAGGTTAAGCTGCCTGCGTGATCCCCGCCACAGCCGGGAATACGGGCCCTCAGCGAGAGTTGATAGCGCCCAAGGTTCACTGAGGCCGCAGCGCCCCCTCCTCAGGGTAGTCTCTCACTTACAGGAGAGAGCGATGCGCGTCTTCATAGTATTGCTCGCCTTGGTCACCGCGCCGCTCGTCGCGGCGGTGTCCCAAGATCACACGCGGTCGGCCCGTCGGGACAACGACGCCGTTCGGCATTCGAACGTGCGGGGCGGCGACGTGGATCGGGACGATGACGGCGAGAAATGCGATAAGGCACACCCTGCCGCGCGGGGCGGGTCGGCCCGGTCGTTCGAGGTTCGACAGGACGCGCTGCATCGGCAGGACGCCCAACATCGGCGCGACGGCAAGGGGGATGAGGGCTGCGTCGTCGGTGATCCGCCGCCCCCGCCCCCTCCGCCGCCGGCGCCGCCACCGCCGCCACCGCCGCCGCCGCCGCCTCCTCCTCCTCCTCCTCCTCCGGTTCCGCCTCCACCGGCACCGGGGCTCGGGGAGATCGATGGGACGGCGTTCCTGGACGCGGCGTCCAACGGGTTCCGGACTGGCACTGAGCCCGGTTTGGCGGGCTGGGTCATCCAGCTCAGCGGGCCGGTGAGCAGGGACACAACCACCGATGTCAACGGGAACTACGTCGTCGGGAACCTACCGGGCGGCACGTACCTGGTGTGCGAGGTACTGCAGACCAGCTGGCGACAGACGGTGCCGATGAGCGGCCCCGTCTGCCCAGCGGGCGGCTTCGGGTATACCGTCGACATCCCGGACGGAGTCGCCATCCGTTTCCTCGGCAACGACTTTGGGACGGTGACGCCTTAGCCTGACGGTGATACGGCCACACGACAGGGCCCCGGGCAGTCTCGCCGGGGCCCTTCTGTTTGGTCCGGTTGCGCCGGCGAGGGTCGCCCCGCAGCTTAGGGCAACGAGGAGGCACGGTGCCCGGCCCGACGTCGCGCCTGGAAGCCTTCAGCGACGGCGTCTTCGCCATCGCCATCACGCTGCTCATTCTCGAGATCAAAGTCCCGCCCCCAGGAGCCGCCGGGGAGCTCGGTCCGGCCCTGGCGCGCCTGTGGCCCTCGTACCTGGCGTTGGTCACCAGCTTCGCCAACGTCGGAGTGATGTGGATCAACCACCATCGGCTGTTCGGGTTGATCGAGCGCACTGACGAGGGTCTGTTGGGGTTGAATCTCCTGCTCCTGCTGGGCGTTACCTTGGTACCGTTTCCCACCGCGCTGCTGGCGGAACATCTCCGCGGGCCGGACCAGCGGGTCGCTGGAGTCGTGTACGCCGGGACATTCCTCGTGTTGGCGCTGATCTTCAACCTGTTGTGGCGCCACGCGCGGCGCGGTGGCCTCGTGGTGCGGCACGTCCACGTGGACTCGATCACCCGTCAATACGCCGTGGGTCCGCTGCTCTACGCCGCCACCCTGGGGATCGCCGTCGTGAGCGGCACTGCATGTCTGGTCGTGAACGGCGTCATCGCCATCTATTTCGCCCTGCCGCCCCGCCTGTGGCAGCGTTGACCTAACCCGGGAGATCAGCGTGATCGCTCTAGCGGTAGTTCTTTTCACCATCGCCCAAGAACCGGAGACGCCGCTCCGCATCGCCGCGAGCAGCTTCGCGTCAGTCGAGGTGCACCTGAACGCCCGACGGATCGGCACCCGTTGGTTTGAGGAGGATGCCAGCCTCTCCGGGCCCTCCCGGATCGTGATCACCTACGGCCAGCCTCACGCGCGCGGCCGGCGTGTCGAGGGCGGGCTCGTTCCTCTCGACACCGTGTGGCGCTTCGGCGCCAACATGGCGACCACGCTCCACAGCGACGTCGACCTCACGCTGGGGGACTTGAAGCTACCGCGCGGCGATTACTCCCTGTTCGTCCTGTACACGCGCGCCGGTTGGCAGCTGATCGTCAACCGCGGCACGGGGCAGTGGGGCACCGATTACGATGCCGCGCGCGACGTGGGACGGGTGCCGCTCGCGAGCCGCGCGCTCGCGGAGCCGGAGGGCGCGCTCAGCATCTATCTCGTCCCCGAGGCGGCGCGCCCCAGCACGGGCTACGCCGACCTGCGGGGAGTGCTGCGGATCAAATGGGGAAGCAGCGAGCTCAGCACACCGTGGCGGATCGGACCGTGACCGGGGCGCCGCCGGATCACTGACCGCCGGGCCGTCGGGCGCGCATTTCGGCGATGTTCTTGTCCCACGTCTTTTGTTGATCGGCGGTCAGCACGCCACGAATCTCGTCGTCCTGCTGCCGGAACACCTCGCGCATTTTTACGCGGGTCGCCGAATCGGGCCGGGTGCCCGGCGTAAAGGCAGGCAGCTGGGCGGCGTAGCGCGCCCGGATGGAGTCGATCTTCGCCTGCTGCGCCGCCGTCAGGGTGATGTCCTTGAGCAGCGCCTGCATGCGCCGCTCCGCGAAGGCGGAGCGCCCCGGGCCGCCTCCCGCCGACGGGCTTTGCGCCGGCGCGGTCGACGCCGCGAGGGCCAGGATCGCGGCGGATCCCAATGCGATGGACAGCTTCATGTCGCTTCCTCCTGTGGGGTGAAAAGGCTGGTAACTTCAAAGCCTACGGGCGACGTCCCAGGTTTGTTGTGTCGCGGATGGTGTGGTGTTCGCGCACTTGCCCCGGGTCACGGCGGACACGAGATTTCCTGACGTACTTTGACCCGGAGCCGCGGCGATGTCGAAGGGTGATGACAAGAAAATTGCCGCCTTGGCGAAGAAGAACGCCGCCAAGGCGGCCAAGGCCAAGCCGAGCCGGCGACGGCAATACGACGATACGCTGCCGCCGGAGCGAGAGGACGATGTGGATCTGCGCGACTTCTTTTCGGAGATGAAGAAGCGCGAGTTCTAGTCCTCGCCCCTTAAGTGCTTGTCCGATGCCCACCTACGAATACAAATGCCCGGCGGGGCACTTGTTCGAGAAATTCTTTCCGACGATGCACGACAAACGTCGGGAGAAGTGCCCCGTGTGCGGCCGGCAAGCGGAGCGGCAGATCTCCGGGGGGGCGGGCCTTGTCTTCAAAGGCTCCGGCTTCTACATCACCGATTACAAGCGGGCCGGTGAGAAGAAGCCGGAGGGGAACGAGGAGCCCAAGCCCTTGCCTGAGTCGAAGCCCACGGTCGAGTCGAAAACGCCCGAAGGCACCAAGAGCAAGAAGAAGAAAACAGACTCCGGCGACAAGTGAGGGTGCACGAGGCGATCCGCGCGGCGCTGGCGGATGCCGCGGCGCGGCTGGGAGCGCCCGTCGTGGCGTCGGACATTGAGCTCGAGCGTCCCCGCGATCCGGCGCACGGCGACGTCGCGACGAACCTCGCGCTGGTGCTCGCCCAGAGCCTGAAGGGCAAGCCTCGGGCGGTGGCCGAGCGCCTGGTCGCGGCGCTCGAGCTTCCCCAGAGCGTCGTTCGCAAGATCGACGTCGCGGGACCGGGGTTCATCAACTTCTTCCTCGCCGAAGCCGAGCTCGCCGGCGTGCTCGAGACGGTGCTGGCGGCCGGCGACCGCTACGGACGGAGCGACGCCGGGCAGGGCAGGCCCGTGAACGTCGAGTTCGTCTCTGCCAATCCCACCGGTCCGCTGCACGTAGGCCACGGCCGGCAGGCCGCGCTGGGCGATGCGATCGCGTCGCTGCTCGACTGGACGGGGTGGCGCGTCACGCGCGAATTCTATTACAACGATGGCGGCGCCCAGATCATGCAGCTGGCGCGGAGTGTGCAGGCGCGGATCGGAGAGCTGCATGGCCGCCCCACCACCCTTCCAGAGGGTGGCTATCACGGTGAGTACATCCGCGACATCGCCGAGCGCTACCTCGCCGCCCATCCCGGCGACCCAGAGGGTGCCGACCTCGATCACGTGCGGCGGTTTGCGGTGCAGGAGCTTCGCAAGGAGCAGGACGCGGACCTGCAGGCCTTGGGCGTCACGTTCGATGTCCACTTTCTCGAGTCGTCCCTGTACACGACCAGCAAGGTCGAGAAGACGCTGGGTCGGCTGGTGGGGGCGGGGCATACCTACGAGAAGGACGGCGCTCTCTGGCTCAAGACGACCGACTTCGGGGACGATAAGGACCGCGTGATGCGCAAGCGGGCGGAAAAAGGCGGCGAGTACACCTATTTCCTCCCGGACGTCGCCTATCACGTCGACAAATGGGAGCGGGGGTTCGCACGGGCGATCAACGTCCAGGGCGCGGACCATCATAGCACGGTCACTCGCGTCCGCATCGGGCTGCAGGCGCTCGAGCTCGGCATCCCGGCGGGCTACCCCGAGTACGTGCTGCACCAGATGGTGACGGTGACGAAGGGCGGCGCGGAGATGAAGATCTCCAAGCGCGCCGGCAGTTACATGACCGTGCGCGAGCTGGTCGACGAGGTGGGGCGCGACGCGGTGCGCTACTTCTTCCTGATGCGCCGGGGAGACTCGCACCTCGTGTTCGATGTGGACCTCGCCAAGAGCCAGACCGAGGAGAACCCCGTCTTCTACGTCGAGATGGCGCACGCCCGTCTGAGCGGCATCTTCCGCGTCGCCGGGCGGGCGCCCGAGACCGCCTCGCCGGACGGTGTGAATCTCGCGGCGCTGGACCAGCCGGAAGAGCTGCTCTTGCTGAAGCAGCTCGCCGACTTTCCGAGCCTCGTGGCGGGCGCCGCCGCCGCGCTCGAGCCGCACCGCGTCACAGGCTACCTCGAGGGGCTGGCCCGGATCGTCCACGCGTGGTATCACAAGTACCGCGTGCTCGGCGAGCCGGAGGAGGCGGCGCGGCTCGTGCTGGCTCGCGCCGTACGTCAGGTGCTGGCGAACGGCCTCTCGCTCATGGGCGTCAGCGCCCCGGACAGGATGTAGCGTGTCGCTCTTGGTGGTGGGATCGGTCGCCCTCGACTCGGTCGCGACGCCGTTCGGCGAGACGGCGGACGCGCTCGGCGGCTCGGCCGTGTTCTTCAGCGTCGCGGGGTCCATCCTCCACCCCGTGCAAGTCGTGGGCGTCGTGGGCAGCGACTTCCCCCTCGCCGCCCTGTATGCGCTCGAGCAGCGCGGCATCGACCTCTCGGGTGTCGAGCAGGCGAAAGGGGAATCGTTCCGCTGGAAGGCGCGCTACTCCTACGACCTCGCCAGCCGCGAGACGCTGGAGACGCGCCTCGGCGTGTTCGCGGACTTCCGACCCAAGCTCCCGGCCACGTTTCGCGACGCGGAGTACGTGTTCCTCGGCAACATCGACCCCGAGCTCCAGCTCGGTGTGCTCGACCAGGTGAAGGCGCCGAAGCTCGTCGCGTGCGACACGATGAACTACTGGATTCAGTCGAAGCGCGATCTCTTGCTCGAGCTGCTGCGCCACATCGACATCCTCATGGTGAACGACTCGGAGGCGCGGGAGCTGTCCGGCGACTGGAATATCTACCGGGCCGCGCAGTGGATCCTGCAGCGCGGGCCGAAAATGACGGTCTTGAAGCAGGGCGAGCACGGCGCGCTGCTGGTGGACGCCACCACGACCTTCAAGGTCCCGGCCTACCCGCTCCAGGAGGTATTCGATCCCACCGGGGCGGGCGATGCGTTCGCCGGCGGCTTCATGGCCCACCTGGCGCGGAACGGCGACCTCTCCGCGCCGAATCTGCGCCGCGCGATGGTGTACGGTGCCGCCATGGGATCGTTCGCGGTCGAGGCGTTCGGGATCCAGGGGTTCGACAAGGTCACGCCGGCCGCGGTGCGCGCCCGCGTGCACGCGTTCAAGCAGCTCGTCCACTTCGAGGTGGACGCGCCCGCCGGCCCGTGACCGACCGCTACGCGGCGGCGGGCGTCCGGCTCGACGCCGCCGGGGAGGCGAAGCGCCGCATCGCCGAGCTGGTGCGCAGCACGCGGACGTCGCTCGCGCTCGGCGAGATCGGCGCGTTCGGCGGCATGGTGCGCGTCCCACCGGGGTACGAGCGCCCCGTGCTCGTCCTGTCGACCGACGGCGTCGGGACCAAGCTGCTCGTCGCCGCCCGGGCCGGGATCCACGACACCGTAGGTGAGGATCTCGTGAATCACTGCGTGAACGACGTCCTGGTGCACGGGGCGCGGCCGCTCGCGCTGCTCGACTACATCGCGACGGGAAAGCTCGAGCCCGACGTCGCCGCGGCGCTCGTCGCCGGGGTGGCGCGCGGCTGCCGCGCGCACGACATGACGCTGGCGGGGGGCGAGACGGCGGAGCTTCCCGACCTGTACCAGCCGGGGCAGTACGATGTGGCGGGCACGATCGTGGGAGTCGTAGAGGAGGGCGCGGCGCTGCACGGCGACCGCGTGCGCCCCGGCGACGTGTTGATCGGCTACGCGTCGAACGGACTGCACACCAACGGCTACACGCTCGCCCGCCAGATCGTGTTCGAGACGCTCGGACTGGATGTGGGCCATGAATTTCCGGAGACCGGTCAGTCGGTGGCACAGGTGTTGCTCGCGGTGCACCGGAGCTATGCGACGGCCGTGACCCCGATCATCTCCCGCCTGCATGCCCTGGCACACATTACCGGTGGCGGCATCGCCGGCAACGTGGTGCGCGTCCTGCCACAGGACTGCGAGGCCGTCATCGACGCCCGCGCGTGGCGCTGGCCGGCCGTCTTCCGGGTACTAATGCGGGCCGGCCGGGTGTCACTCGGCGAGATGCGCCGCGTGTTCAACCTCGGAGTCGGTATGATCGCGATCGCCGGGCGCGACGACCTGGAAGCCATCACGGCGGCGGCCCGGCGCGTCCAGGTGGAGACATGGTTGGTCGGCGAGGTGCGCGCCGGGACGAAGGGTGTGCGCTTCGCCGAGCGCTGAACACAAAGGAGGACCCATGTATCATATCAAGATGAGCACGACCGCGACGATTGTCCTCGCGGCGCTCGCGGCGCCGCTCGCGGCCCAAGAGCCGCAATGCGCCATGCCCGACCCGAACGCCACCGCCGCCTGCAACACCGCGGTCGACGCGATGCGGGCGTTCCATCCGCTCGCCGGCATGATCGTGAGCGGCGGCAACCCCGTGCTCGGCACCTCCGGGTCACTGGGCGGGATCGGACATCTCACGATCACCGCGCGGGTGAACGCCATCAAGGCGTCGCTCCCCAACCCGGACTCGGCGAGTCAGAGCCGGGTGCCGTCGAGCTTCCACGGCGCCATCCCGGCGCCGCTGGTGGAAGCGGCCCTCGGGTTGGTGCGCGGGCGCGGCGGGTTCCTCTCGGTGGACGCGCTCGGCTCGGCGGTCGTGCTGCCCACGAGCCGCGTGTCGGGTCTGTCCGTGGACTCGAACGCGGCGCACATCGGCGGCGCCGCCCTCGGCATCGGCTACGGCGCTCGCGTCGGGATTCTGGGCGGCACCTTCCCGATCCCGGCGCTGTCTGTGAGCTGGATGCATCGTACGCTGCCGCGTATTCAATACGGCAACCTCGGCCCGGCCTTCGGCACCGGGGACCAGTTCGAGTTCAGCATGGACTTGAAGGCCGACAACTATCGCGCGGTCGCGAGCTGGAAGTTCGTGCTCGTGGATCTCGCCGCCGGTCTCGGCGTCGATCACTACTCTTCCAGCGCGACGAGCATCAGCTTCCACGACAACCCGCTGAGCCCGGGCAATGTGCGGACGGTCGTCATCAACCCGAGCAGCACGCGCGAGGTGGCGTTCGTGAACGGTGGGCTGAGCCTCGCCGCGCTCAAGCTCGTAGCCGAGCTCGGGTTCCAGACGGGGAAGGACCAGCACTTCACAACGAACTTCTCCAACTTCGACCCCAAGGCGGGCCATGTCTTCGGAGGCGTCGGGCTCCGCTTCGGCTTCTAACGGACCTCCCGAACGGGAGGCGATGGGACGCGCCCTCGACCTCGCGCTGCGGGGTTGGGGGCGCGTCGCTCCGAATCCCCTCGTCGGCGCCGTCGTCCTGCAGGGTGGGACCGTGGCCGGCGAGGGGTTTCACGCGGAATTCGGAGGGCCGCACGCGGAGGTCGTGGCGCTCGCGGCCGCGGGCGAGCGGGCGCGCGGCTCGACCGTCGTGGTAACGCTCGAGCCGTGCGCCCACCACGGCAAGACGCCGCCCTGCACCGAGGCGATCGTCGCCGCCGGGGTGACGCGCGTGGTCGCCGCCATTCGTGATCCCGACCCCGAGGCGCGGGGTGGAGCCGAGGTGCTGCGCGCCACGGGCGTGGCCGTGACGTTCGGCGTGCTCGCCGAGCGGGCCGCGGCGCTCAACGCCCCGTTCCTGTTCGCGCGCGCGCAAGCCGAGCGCCCCTTCGTGGCGCTCAAGCTCGCGACGTCGATCGACGCCCGTATCGCGGACGCCCACGGGAGCTCGCGCTGGGTGTCGGGCGAGGCCGCGCGCGAGTACGTGCATTGGCTGCGCGCCGGATTCGACGCGATCGCCGTCGGCGGGACGACCGCCCTACGGGACGATCCGCAGCTCACCGTGCGCGGCCCTGTCACCCCGCGCCGGCCGCCCGTCCGCGTGGTGTTCGACCGACGGGCCATGCTGAACGAGACCGCCAACCTCGTCAATACGGCGCGCGAGAAGCCGACCTGGGTCATGGCGTCGCCGGACGCCCCGGCGGGAAGCGTCGCGCTGCTGGAGCGGAGCGGTGTGCGGGTGTTTCGCCCGGCGTCGCTCGCGGACGGCCTGCGGATGCTGCGCAGCGCCGGGATCCACTCGGTGCTGTGTGAAGGCGGCGGGGCGCTGGGCGCGAAGCTCCTGGCCGAAGGGCTGGTCGACCGACTGTACTGGGTCCAGGCCCCGGTGTGGCTGGGAGAGGGCGCCGTGCCGGCCTTTCCGGGCGTGGCCGGGGCGGCGCTCCCCGCGGCGCCGCGCTGGATTCCCGTGGAGCGGCGCGCCATGGGTCCGGATACATTATTGGTATTGGACAGGCGGCTATGTTTACCGGAATCGTAAGTGCGGTCGGGACCGTCGCCAAGGCGTCACGGGAAACGGGAAACGGGAAACGGGAAACGGGCCTCACTCTCACGATCCGCGCCCCGTTCAAGGGGTTGAAGAAAGGCGAGAGCATCGCCGTGAACGGCGCCTGCCTCACGGTCGAGCGGGTTGTGAAGAGGGGGTTCACCGTACACGTGATCGAGACCACCGCGGGCCGGACCCTGTTCGGCGAATACGTGAGTGGTCGGAAAGTGAATCTCGAGCGGGCGCTACGCGCGGCGGACCGCCTCGGTGGGCACATCGTGCAGGGGCACGTCGACGGGGTGGCCGTGGTGGAGCGCGCGGACCGACGCGGCGACGCGTGGGTGTACGACCTGCGCGTGCCGCGCGACGTGCGCGACAGCTCGGTCCCACAGGGATCGATCACGTTGGATGGCGTGGGTTTGACGATCAACGCGCTCCCGGGGCCGGACCTGGTGCAGGTGGCGCTGATTCCGTTCACCCGCCGGCGCACGACGCTCGGAAACCTGCGCGTGAGCGACCGGGTGCACGTGGAGGGAGACGTGCTGGGGAAGTACGTGAGGCACTTATGCCACAACACACCATAGAACAAGCCATCGCGGATATCCGTGCGGGGAAGCTCGTCATCGTGGCCGACGACGAGAGCCGCGAGAACGAGGGGGACCTGGTCGGCGCCGCCGAGCGGGTCACTCCGGCGATGATCAATTTCCTCGCGACGCACGGGCGCGGGCTCGTCTGTCTGACGTTGATGCCGGACCGGTGCCAGGCGTTGGGTCTCACGCAGATGGCCGAGCACAACACCGAGGCGCACGAAACCGCCTTCACCGTTTCGATCGACGCGGCCACGCGCTTCGGGGTCACGACCGGCATCTCGGCCGCCGACCGGGCGGCGACGGTGCGCGCCGCCATCGATCCCGCCACGGTGCCGGGGGACCTGCGCCGGCCGGGTCACGTGTTCCCCTTGCGGGCGCGTCCGGGCGGCGTGCTGCAGCGCGTGGGCCAGACCGAGGCGAGCGTCGATCTCGCGCGGCTGGCGGGGCTCTATCCCGCGGGCGTGATCTGTGAGATCCTGAACGCCGACGGCTCGATGGCGCGGCGCCCCGATCTGGAGCGGTTCGCCGAGCGACACGCGCTCACCTTCATCACGGTGGCGCAGCTCGTGGCCTACCGGCTGGCGCATGAGCGTCTGGTGCACCGCGTCGCGCAGGCGCGCTTGCCCACGCCGTACGGGGAGTTCGCGATCATCGGCTACAAGAACGACGTGGACGTGGCGGAGCACGTGGCGCTGGTGCACGGCGACGTGGCGCGGCAGCCGCGCGTGCTGGTGCGTATGCACTCGAAGTGCCTGACGGGCGATGTGTTCGGGTCGGCTCGGTGCGACTGCGGCTGGCAGCTGGACAGTGCGATGCGCGCGATCGCGGCCGAGGGCCGGGGCGTGGTCGTCTATCTCGATCAGGAGGGCCGGGGGATCGGCCTCCTCAACAAACTCAAGGCGTACGAGCTCCAGGACGCGGGCCACGATACGGTGGACGCGAACCGCGAGCTTGGCTTCAAGCCCGACCTCCGCAACTACGGCATCGGGGCCCAGATCCTGCTCGACCTCGGGCTCTCCTCCATCCGCGTGCTCACCAACAACCCGATGAAGCTGGTCGGGCTCGAGGGCTACGGGCTGGAGATCGTCGAGCGCGTCCCGATCGTGATGACTCCCTCGAACGAGAACCGCTCCTACCTCGACGCCAAGCGGGACAAACTCGGTCACCTGCTCACCCACTGACCGTGGCCGAGTTCCAGAGTTCGCCCCGCGCGCCGCGTCAGGTCCGCGTGGCCGTGCTGGTCGCCCGTTACAACGAGGTCGTCACGAGCCGGTTGCTCGAGGGCGCGCGCCAGTGCCTGCAGGAGAAGGGGGTGGCGGACGGGCGCGTGGACGTGGTCTGGGTCCCGGGGGCGTTCGAGCTGCCCGTGGCCGCGGAAGCCGCAGCCGCGAGCGGGCGGTACTCGGCGATCGTGGCGCTCGGCTGCGTGATCCGGGGCGAGACGCCGCACTTCGAGTACGTAGCGGGCGAGGCGGCGCGCGGGCTCGGCACCGTCGCGCTCGCCCATCGCCTCGCCGTCGGGTTCGGGGTGCTGACCACTGAATCGCTCGAGCAAGCGATGGCGCGGGCGGGCGGCGCGGCCGGGAACAAAGGCTACGAGGCGGCCGAGGCGGCTCTCACCACGGCGGACGTCCTGGCCCAGCTCAGCCGTGCAGCGCCCCGAGACTAAAGCCCGGGCCCGCGCCCTCCAGCTCCTGTACGCCTGGGAATTGTCGGGCCGCCCGTCGATCGCGACGCTGGTGGCGCGACTGGCCGGCGGGTTCGGGCGCGTGCCCGAGGGCTTCGACCGCGGCGCGGACCTCGCGGCCAAGGCGATCGCGGGGCTCCCCGAGTTCGACCGGCGCGTCGCCGATGCCGCCGAGCACTGGCGACTGGACCGCGTGGGCGTGGTGGAAAAGAGCATTCTGCGCCTGGCGCTCGCGGAGCTGGCCGAGGGGGCGACGCCGCCGCGCGTCGTCATCGACGAGGCGGTGAAGCTGGCCCACTGGTTTGCCGGCGCCAAGGCGCCGGCGTTCGTGAACGGCGTGCTGGACGCCGTCGCCCGCGAATTCGGCGCGCTGTGAGGATCCTGCTGGTCAACTGGAACGACCGCGAGAATCCACACGCCGGCGGCGCCGAAATCCACCTCCACGAGATCTTCGGCCGGTTGGTCCAGTGGGGGCATGGCGTCGACCTGGTGACGAGCGGCTGGCCGGGGGGCGCCCGCGAGACCGTGCTCGACGGGATGCGCGTGCACCGCTGCGGCGGGCGTCACACGTTCGGGCTGCACGCCCGCGGCGCCGTCCGGCGCCTGCTGCGCGCGCACACCTACGACGTCGTCGTCGAGGATATCAACAAGCTGCCGCTCTATCTGACCCAGCTGACCGACCTGCCGTTCTGTGTGATCGTGCCGCACCTGTTCGGCACGACGGCGTTCGCCGAAGCGAGCTGGCCGATCGCGGCGACCGTGTGGGCGGCAGAGCGCTTGATCCCGCGCGTGTACCGGCGCGCGGCGTTCCACGCGATCTCCGACAGCACGCGCGACGACCTGGTGCGGCGGGGGATCCGGCGGGAGCGGGTGGAAGTCATCTACCCCGGCGTCGATGCGGCGTGGTATTCCCCGGATGCGGCTGTGCCGCGGGCGGCGACGCCGACGTTCTTGTATGTGGGGCGTCTCAAGCGTTATAAAGGAGTGGAAACCGCGGTGCGGGCCGTGGCCCTGGCGCGGGCGGCGCGTCCCGACGTGACGCTCGAGATCGCCGGGCAGGGGGACGACCGCGTCCGGCTGGAGCGGCTGGCCGGGGAGCTGGGTCAGGGCGACGCCGTGCGCTTTTTCGGGTTCGTATCGGAGGAAGCGAAGCGCCGCTTGCTGCGACGGGCCTGGGCGGTGGTGCTCCCGAGCCCGAAGGAGGGGTGGGGCATCTCCAACGTCGAGGCGGCGGCGTGCGGCACGCCCGCGCTGGCCTCGGACAGTCCCGGGTTGCGGGAGTCGGTGCGGCACGGCGAGACCGGGTTCCTCGTGCCGCACGGCGACGTGGCGGCATTGGCCGACCGGGTGCTCGAGCTCGCGTTCGACCCGGCGCTGACCGCCCGGCTGGGCCGCGGCGCCCGCGCCTTCGCGGAGCAGCTGTCGTGGGAGCGCGCGGCCCGAGCTACGGAAGGCCATCTCCGGTGCGTCATCGCTCAGGAGGAGTGACCATGCGGATCACGATCACCGCGCGCCACTGCGAGGTACCGGACGAGCTCCGCGCGCGCGCGCGCCGGCTGGTCGAGCGGTTGAGTCGGATGGCGACGCGGCCGCACGACGCCCAGGTGCTGTTCGACGAGGACCACGGCACGCCCGTCGTCGAGATGCGGGTGCACGTCGCGCGGGGTGTGGTCCACGTGGGCGTCGCGGAAGCGCCCGATCATCGCTCCGCGCTCGACCGCGCGGCGGCCAAGGTGCGGCGCCAGCTCGACAAGGCGCCGCGGAAGCGGACGAAGCGGCGCCAGCGGGGGACTGCCCGCCGGGTGCTGGAGCGCGAGCCGCGATGACGGGACTCCGCGTGCGGGACCTGCTCGAGCGCAAGGGCGATCCGCTGCAGCTCGAGGCACTGACGGGGGAAGTGGGCATCGAGCGCGTGATCACGACTCCGGAGGCGTCGAGTCCCGGCCTGGTGCTCGCGGGCTACACGAAGCGCTTCGCAGCGCACCGCATCCACGTGCTGGGCGAGACCGAGATCACCTACCTCGCCTCGCTCGGTGCCGCCGAACGCCGCGCGTCGCTCGAGACTTTCCTGCGGTTCGATCTGCCGTGCGTGGTCATCTCGAAGGGGCAGGATCCGCCCCCCGAGCTGGTCGAACTGGCGCGGGCCCAGGGCGTGCCCGTGATCCGCACCAAGCTCAAGACCGCCGAATTCTATCGCCGCCTGAAGCCGTTCCTCGACGAGGCGTTCGCGCCCAATACGACGGTGCACGCGTCGCTCGCCGACGTGTTCGGCGTCGGCCTGTTGTTCCTCGGCCGCTCGGGGATCGGCAAGAGCGAGTGCGTGCTCGATCTGGTCGAGCGCGGTCACCGGCTGGTGGCGGACGACATCGTCCACGTCACCCGCCACGGGAACGACGTGCTGATCGGCCGGGGGCATGAGCTGGCACGACACTACATGGAGATCCGCGGCGTGGGGCTGATCGACATCCGCGCGCTGTTCGGGGTGCGCGCGGTGCGCCAGCAGAAGCGCATCGAGGTCGTAGTCCAGCTCGACGACTGGGACGCGACGCGGGAGTACGATCGTACCGGCCTCGACGGGCAGACGACGCAGCTCCTCGACATCACGCTGCCGCTCGTGACCGTGCCGCTCAACCCGGGAAAGAATCTCACCGTAATCTGTGAGGTGGTGGCGATGAACCACCTGCTGCGCTACAGCGGCGTGGATTCGGCGAAGCACTTCAACGAGCGCCTCCTCAAGCGTATGGCGGAACGGCGCGAGCTGCAGCAATACCTCGAGGAGGACTATGAGTGAGCCGCTGCGCGGGGTGATCGTGTCACACGCGGCGGTGGCGCAGGCGCTGAAATCGGCCGTCGCGGCGATCACCGGTGTCGAGGACGCCCTCGTCTCCGTGAGCAACGAAGGCTGCGATTCGGGGGCGCTGACGGCGCGGCTCACCGCCGCGATCGCCGGCCAGCCGGCGGTGCTGTTCGTGGATCTGCCGGGCGGGTCCTGCTTGACGAGCTCCATCAGACTCGCCAAGGGCAACTCGGACGTGGCGCTCGTCACCGGTGTGAACCTGGCGATGCTGCTCGACTTCGTGTTCCACCGCGACCTGCCGCCGCTCGAGGCCGCCCGCCGGGCCGCGGAGGCGGGGAGCCGAGCGATCCGCACGCCGGCGGCATGAGCATCGTGCTCTACCGGATCGACGATCGCTTGATTCACGGCCAGGTGGTCGTGGGGTGGGGGCAGCCGCTGCGCATCGGCTTCATCGTGCTCGTGGACGACGCCGTGCGTGCGAGCGAATGGGAGCAGGATCTCCACCGCATGGGCGTGCCCCCGCAGATCGAGGTGGTGTTCGCATCCGCGGCCGAGGCGGCCGAGCGGCTCCCCGAATGGGAAGCGGATCCGCGGCCCGGGATCGTGCTCACCGGGACCATCGACGCGCTCGCCGCACTCTCCAGCAACAGCCACCGGGTGAAACGGATCAACGTGGGCGGCATCCATCACCAGCCGGGACGCTCCGAGCGGTTGCGCTACGTCTATCTCAGCGACGCCGAGGCGGCCAAGCTGCGGGCGCTCGCGGCGCAGGGCGTCGAGATCACGGCCCAGGACGTGCCGACCGCGCGGGCGGTGCCGCTCGAGGAGTTCGCGTGACCCTCGAGCTGCAGCTCTTCCTGCTCGTGTGGGGCACGCTCGTCGGGCTCGATCTCGTCAGCGTCCCACAGATGATGATCGCGCGCCCGATCGTGGCGGGCCCGGTCGCCGGCGCGATCCTGGGCGATCTGGCGACCGGCCTGCAGCTCGGCGTCTTGTTCGAGCTGTTCCAGTACGACGTGATGCCGATGGGGGCCAGCCGCTACCCCGAGTACGGGCCCGCCACCGTCGCCGCCGTGAGCACGGCGCACGCCGCCGCGGGCACGCTGGGCCTCGGGCTGGGCGCGCTGGTGGGGCTCGTGACCGGGATGCTGGGTGGCCTGAGCATGTACGTGGTACGCCGCGCCACCCAACGTGCGGTGCAGGCCGTCGCCGGGCGGCTGGAGGCGGGGGACGTCCGGTTGCTCGTGCGGTTGCACGTCACCGCGATCGCGCGCGACGCGCTGCGCGCGGCCGTCGTAACCGCCGCGGGGCTCGCGCTCGCGCACGTCGTGCGCCTGTATTTCGGCGGCGCGCTCCCGCTGCGGGGTGTGACCTTGCTCGGCGTCGCGGCGGTCGCCGGCGCGATCGCCACGGCGACCGCGGGCACGCTGCGCGTGGTCGGTCGCGGGGCGAACCTGCGGTGGTTCGCCGCGGGCCTGGCCGGCGGGGCGGTGCTGGTGTGGCTGCGGTGACCCGGACGCGGCGTCCGCCGCTCGGCCGCAGCTTGCTGCGGCTGTTCACGGTGCAGGGCTCCTGGAACTACGAGCGCCTGCAGGGGATCGGCGTGGGCGTGGCGGAGGAGCCGCTGCTGCGCGATCTGCGGGCGGCGGGGAACGGTGCGGTCTACCGGGCGGCCGTGGCGCGCGGGGCCCACTTCTTCAACGCGCATCCCTATCTCTGTGGACTCGCGGTGGGGGCGGCGGCGCGGGCCGAGCACGAGGGCGCGACCCCCGACCAGATCGAGCGACTGCGCAGCGCGCTGTGCGGCCCGCTCGGGTCGCTCGGCGACCGTCTGGTGTGGGCGGGATGGTTGCCGGTGACGTCCGGCCTGGCGCTGATCGGCGTGGCGCTGGGGCTCGGGATGGACGCGGTGCTCGGCTTCCTGGTCGTGTACAACGTGGGGCACGTGGCGCTCCGGTGGTGGGCGCTGCGGGCAGGCTGGACGCATGGCGTGCGCGTCGCCGTCGCCCTGCACCAGCCGTTCCTGCAGCGCGCCGCGGCGTGGAGCGGTCCGGCGATGGCGCTCGTGATCGGCGCGGCGCTGCCGCTCTCGGCGGCCTACCTGGCCGGGCCGTTCCCCGCTTGGGCGCGCGGCGTGCTGCTCGGCGCGGCGGCCGTCGGCGGCGCGATTCTATTGTGGTGGCGGGGGAGGCTCACCGGGTTGCGCTACGGCCTGGCCTTGCTCGCCGTCGCCGCGCTGGCAGGATGGATATGGCGGTGATCGAACGCGAAGCCAGGATCGTGAATCCGCTGGGGATGCACGCGCGCCCCGCGGCCGAGTTCGTCAAGGTGGCGAACCGCTTCAAATCGGCGGTCCAAGTGCGCAAGGACGACCTCGCGGTGAACGGGAAGAGCATCATGGGCGTGATGATGCTCGCGGCCGAGTGCGGCTCCTCGCTGTTCATCAAGACCGACGGCGAGGATGCCGACGCGGCCATGGAGGCCTTGCTCGCCTTGGTGGCCGATGGTTTCCACGAGATGCATCTCACGGCGGAGCTGCGTGACGCCGAGGACAATCCGGCGGAAGAGGGCGCATGAGCGAGCGGCTGCTCAAGGGGATCGGCGTGTCCGCGGGGATCGCGGTGGGTCCCGCGGTCGTCGTGCGCTGGACCCTGCCGGAAGTGCCGCATCGCGTCGTGCCGCGGTCGCAGGTGGAGAAGGAGGTCCGCCGGCTGCGCGCCGCCGTGAAGGACGTCAAGCGCCACATCGCGGAGTTGAAGGCGAAGGCCGAGGACCGGGCGGGGGTGGACGAGGCGCGCATCTTCGACGCCCATCTGCTGATGCTCGAGGACAAGGAGTTTCTGTCGAGCGTAGCGGAGCTGATCCGTGAGAATCATCTCACGGCCGAGAAGGCGTTCGAGTTCAAGGCGCTCGAAATGCGCGATACCTGGATGGCCACCGGCAGCCCGCGGCTGAAGGACCGGCTGGCGGATCTCTCCGGCGTGGTGATTCGCGTGATCGAGCACCTCATGCACCGCGGGGTGGACGAGCTGTGGGAGGGAATTACGCAACCCTCCGTGGTGGTGGCGAAAGAGCTGGGCCCCGGGCTCACGGTGCAGCTCGACCGCGAGCACGTCGTCGGGCTCGTGAGCGAGGAGGGCACGCGCACCTCGCACGCCGCGATCCTGGCGCACTCGATCGGCATTCCGGCGGTGTTCGGCGTGGCGGGTGCGATGCAGCGCATCGAGCCGGGCACGATGGTGGTGATGGACGGCACGCGCGGAATCGTCCTGCTCAACCCGACGGCACCGGAGATCGCCGAGGCGAAGGCACGCGAGCGGCGCCGGCGCGAACTCGCTTCGCAGCTCGAAGAAGTGGTCGAGCAGCCGGCCGTGACTACCGACGGCGTGCGCATCGTGCTGCGCGGCAACGTCGACCTCCCCGACGAGATCCGCCCCGCCCAGGAGCACCGGGCGGAAGGGGTCGGCCTGCTACGCACCGAGTTTCTCATCACCAGCCACACGACGCTCCCCACGGAGGACGAGCAGGCCGACTACTTCCGTCGCGTGGGGGTGGCGTTCGCCGGGCACCCGGTTGTGATCCGGACGTACGACCTGGGCGGCGACAAACTGCCCGGCCCGTTCCGCGTCCAGGCCGAAGGCAACCCGCAGCTCGGCTGGCGGGCGATCCGCGTGTGTCTCGACCGGCCCGAGATCTTCCGGACGCAGCTGCGGGCCGCGCTGCGGGCCGCGGCCCACGCGGACATTCAAGTGATGATCCCCCTAGTCACGCTGCTCGACGAAGTGGACCGCACGCGCGCGATGGTGAGCGAGGAGGCGGCGAATCTCACGCGGGAAGGCGTGGAGGCGGCGCCCTCGGTGCCGGTGGGGGTGATGGTGGAGACGCCGGCGGCGGCCGTGATGGCCGATCGGCTCGCCGCGGTGAGCGACTTTCTGAGCGTCGGCACCAACGATCTCACGCAGTACACGCTCGCCGTCGATCGCGGCAACGCGCGGCTGGCCGATCGCTTCAACCCCCACGACCCGAGCGTGCTGCGACTGCTCAAGCTGGTGGCCGATGCGGCGCGCGCCGCCGGCAAACCGGCGAGCGTGTGCGGCGAGATGGCGTCGGAACCGCTGCTGGCGTTCCTCCTCATCGGGCTCGGCTATGAGACGCTGTCGGTCGCGCCGCCCGCGTTGCCGCTCGTGAAGTGGACGGTGCGGCAGGTGGGCGCGGCGCGCGCGCGCGCCGCCGCGGAGCAGGCGCTCGCCGCCCGCACCGCCGCCGCTGTGCTCGATCTGGCACGGAAGGCGCTCGCTGAAGCCGTGGATCTGAAGCTGCTCGATCCCGACGCCCGGTTGCCCGCCGGGCGGCGCGCCGCTAGCTTGAACGTCTAAACCCTCGTCGGATCAGGAGATGCCAGCACAACGCCACGTGTTCACGTCCGAGTCGGTGACCGAAGGCCATCCCGACAAGATCGCCGACCAGATCTCCGACGCCGTGCTCGATGCCATCATCGGCAAAGACCCGACGGCGCGCGTCGCCTGCGAGACCCTCGTCACCACGGGTATGGCGGTCATAGCGGGGGAGATCACCACCTCCACCTACGTGCACATCCCCGACATCGTACGGGGTACCATCAGCGCCATCGGCTACACGGACGCGAGCTTCGGGTTCGACGCCCAGACCTGCGCCGTCCTCACCACGATCGACCGCCAGTCGGGCGATATCGCGCTGGGCGTGGATCGGGGGGGCGCGGGGGACCAGGGGATGATGTTCGGCTACGCCTCGGACGAGACCGCGTCGCTCATGCCCGTGCCGATCGTGCTGGCGCACCGGCTCGCTGAGCGGCTCGCCGGCGTCCGCAAGGCCGGGGACCTGCCGTGGCTCAGGCCCGACGGCAAGACCCAGGTGAGCGTGGTGTACGAGGGTGCCCGCCCGGTCGGCGTGAGCAAGCTGGTGGTCTCGACGCAGCACTCCGACATGATCGACAACGCCGAGCTGCGCGAGGGGGTCATTGCGCTGGTCGTGCGCCCGGTGCTCGCCGACACGGGCTTCGAAGTGCAGGACGTCGACATCCTGATCAACCCGACCGGCCGCTTCGTGGTCGGCGGCCCCCAGGGTGACGCGGGGCTCACCGGTCGTAAGATCATCGTGGACACCTACGGCGGGATGGCGCGTCACGGCGGCGGCGCGTTCAGCGGCAAGGACCCCTCCAAGGTCGATCGCTCGGCGTCGTATGCGATGCGCTGGGTGGCGAAGAACGTCGTCGCCGCGAAGCTGGCCTCGCGCTGCGAGGCCCAGGTCGCCTACGCGATCGGCGTGGCGCAGCCCGTCTCGGTGATGATCGACACGTTCGCGACCGGCATCGTAGCGGACGAGGCGATCGAGGACGCCGTGCGCGAGGTCTTCGATCTCACGCCGCTCGGCATCATCAAGGCGCTCAACCTGCGGAACCCCATCTATCGCGCCACGGCGGCGTACGGCCACTTCGGACGCGTGCCGGAGCGGCGCCGCTTCGTCGACAAGGACGTCACCAAGGACGTGGACCTCTTCACGTGGGAGCAGACCAACCGCGTGGAAGACCTCCGACTGGCCGCGCAGCGCTCCAAACACTACGCCACGAAGAAAGTGACGGCATGACGACGACGACGCGCACGGCCCCTGCCTCCGACATCAAGGATCTGAACCTCGCCGCCGAAGGGCGTCGCCGCACCGAGTGGGCAGAGCGCTCGATGCCGGTGCTGCGGCAGCTGCGGGAGCGCTTCACCCGGGAGCGCCCGCTCGCCGGGCGGCGGCTCTCCGCGTGCCTCCACGTGACGACCGAGACCGCGAACCTCGCGGTCACCCTGCAGGCCGGGGGGGCGGACGTGGCGCTGTGCGCCTCCAACCCGCTCTCCACGCAGGACGACGTCGCGGCCCATCTGGTCCGCGATCACGGCATCAAGGTGTTCGCGATCAAGGGCGAAGATCACGCGACGTACTACAGCCACCTGCGCGCCGCATTGGAGCACCGGCCCGACATCACGATGGACGACGGCGCCGACCTGGTCGGCGCGCTGCACATGGTCGCCCTGAACCGGCTCGACGATCTCGCGCCGCCCGTGCGACAATGGGTGGAAACGCTGCCGGCCGCGCAGCGCAAGGCGCTCGTCTCGGGCGTGATCGGCTCGACCGAGGAAACCACGACCGGCGTCATTCGTCTCAAGGCGATGGCGCGGGACGGCGTGCTCCAGTTTCCCGTGATTGCGGTGAACGACTCGGACACCAAGCATTTGTTCGACAACCGGTACGGTACCGGACAGTCGACCCTCGACGGCATCCTGCGGGCGACGAATCTGTTGATCGCGGGGAGCACGATGGTGGTGGCGGGGTATGGATGGTGCGGCCGCGGATTCGCACTGCGGGCGCGCGGCGCCGGGGCGAACGTCGTGGTGACGGAGATCGACCCGCTCAAGGCGCTCGAGGCCCAGATGGACGGCTACCGCGTGGCGCCGATGGCCGAGGCCGCCCGCATCGGGGACCTGTTCGTGACTCTCACCGGCAACGTGAACGTGATCCGGCTCGAGCACATGCGCGTGATGAAAGACGGGGCGGTGGTCGCGAACTCGGGCCATTTCAACGTGGAGATCGACCTCGAGGGCCTGAAGCAGGCGGGACAGGGCCCGACGCGGGTGCGCGAGTTCGTCGAGGAGTGGCGGCTCGACGGCAAGCGGATCTTCGTGCTCGCCGACGGCCGGCTGATCAACCTGGCGGCGGCGGAGGGCCATCCCGCGAGCGTGATGGACATGTCGTTTGCCAATCAGGCGCTCGCCGCCGAGTTCGTCGTGCAGCAGGCGCAGCGTCTCACGAAGGACGTGCATCGCATTCCGCGCGAGCTCGATGCCGAGATCGCGCGTCTCAAACTGCAGGCCATGGGCGTGACCATCGACACACTGACACCCGAGCAGAAGAAGTACCTTGTGTCGTGGGAGATGGGCACCTGACGGCGAACGTGATCCAGGTCCGGGTCGCGCATCTGGGGCTCGACCGCACCACCAACACGCCGGTGGTGATCCTCCAGGAGCAGGAGGGGGAGCGGGTGCTCCCGATCTGGATCGGGCCGGCCGAGGCGAGCGCCATCGCGATGGAGCTCGCCGGGGTCAAGTTCGCGCGACCGCTCACCCACGACCTCTTGAAGCAAGTCATCCTCGGCCTGGGCGCGGACCTCCGCAAGGTGATCATCACGCAAGTCAAGGACAACACCTATTACGCCGAGCTCCACATCTACCGCGGCGATGCGGTGATTCAGGTGGACGCGCGACCGTCGGATTCCATCGCCGTGGCGCTGCGGCTCAAGGCCCCCATCTTCACCACCGAGAACCTGCTGGCGCTCACCTCGGTGGAGACCGGCGAGCCCGGCGCCGAGACGGGCCCAACGCCACTCGGCCCCGACGAGCTCAAGTCCTACCTGCAGAACCTCGATCCTGAAGATTTCGGGAAGTTCACTCCCTAGAGCCCTCGCCCTGGGCTGCCTGCTGAACGGCGCCGGGGGCGATCTCCTCGCACAGCGGGTGGTGGTGACGGGCCGAGTGGTGCACGGCGGGCCGAACGGGAGGCCGTTGGCGCGCGCCTGGGTCGTGCTGCACCGGGTGACGATGGGCGGGGCCGGCGGACCGATCGATTCGAGTCGCACCGATGGGCGCGGTGACTTCACGCTCCGCGCCGGCCATCCCGACACGACCGCGATCTACGTGGTGTCGAGCTGGTACGACGGCATCGCGTATTTCTCCGAGCCGGTGACCGTCTCGCGGCCACGCACCAGCCTGCGGCCGCTGCTCGTGTACGACACGACCTCGACCGGGCCGGGCGTACGGGTGGAGCGACGCCTGCTCACGGTCGCGAAGCAGAAGCCCGACGGCGCGCGGGATGTGCTCGAGCTCCTCGAGCTCAAGAATCCCGGCAGCAAGACGCGTATCGCGGCGGACACGCTGCAGCCCACCTGGACGGGCGCGATCCCCGTCGAGGCAATCCAGTTCCAGGTCGCGCAGGGAGACCTGTCGCCTCAGGCCGTGACGCAACGCGGCGACACGGTCGCGGTGTTCGGGCCGATTCCACCAGGGGACGCGAAGCAGCTCAGCTATGCGTATGTCATTCCCGGCGGCGCTGCCCGGGTCGCCGTTCCCATCGACCAGCCGACCGCCGAGGTCGATCTCCTGGTCGAGGACACCGTCGCGACCGTCACGGCCGCGCGGCTCGATACCCTCGGCGTGCAGGAGATCGAGCGCCGTCGCTTCGCCCGCTATCGCGCGCGCGCGGTTCCGGCCGGCGCGGTGGTAACGATCGCCTTTTCGGTCGCGCCCGCCTTCCGCGCGGAGTCGCTCGTGCCGGTCGTGGTGATCGCCGTGGCGGCGGTGCTCGCCGCGGGGTTTGTGGTGGCGCTGCGAAAGAAGACGTCTGACGTCTGACCTCTGATGTCTTGCGCTTCGGAAGCGGTTTCGGTAGACTAGCGCCAGTTACAAAGCGAACGGGGAATCACGGAAGCCGGTGCGAATCCGGCGCGGCCCCGCCACTGTAACGGGCACGATCGTAACGGCTCACGGCCACTGGGGGTGTTCACCCGGGAAGGCGAGCCGATCGCCCGAAGCCAGGAGACCTCTCCGTTCGCGCCACCTGTCGATCCCTCGCGGGAGGGATGGTGGCGCTGCGCACCGCGCAGACGCTAACCCATCTTCCGCTTCCGTCGGGGGTGGGTTTCTTGCTATGGGCCGCTGGGCACATCGCACCCACCTCGCGGGCCTGCTCCTGTTGGCCGCCGTGCCGGCGTGCCGGGAGGCGGGCCGCGCGCCGCCGCCCGCCAGCCTCGCCGTCACCGACGACGCCGGCCGGCCGGTGGCGCTCACGGCGCCGGCCCGCCGCGTCGTCTCCCTGCTGCCGTCCTTCACCGAACTGCTCTTCGCGATCGGCGCGGGCGATCGGCTCGTGGGCCGGACGACATGGTGCGACTACCCACCCGAGGCGGTCCGCGTGCCGAGCGTCGGCGACGGCATGCCGCCCAACGTCGAGGCAGTAGCGGCGCGCCATCCCGACCTCGTCGTGCTGTATCGATCGGGCCCGAATATCATGGCGGCCGGACAGCTCGAGCGCCTCGGCATCAAGACAGTGCTGCTCGATCTCA
>QHTK01000022.1 GCA_003220795.1 Gemmatimonadota bacterium
GATACCCGATATAAAGGAAGAAGAGAAACAGCGTGGACGTGAGCCGGGCGTCCCAGGTCCACCACGTCCCCCAGATCGGCTTCCCCCAGATGGGACCGGTCGTGAGCACGATCGCGGCGAACACCGTTCCCGCCTCCGCCGACGCCTCCGCGAAGCGGTCCAGCCGCGCGTCCTTCAGGAACAAGTAGAAGATCCCCGCCAGCCCGACCAGGAACATGGCCATCTCGGCCCAAATCGCCGCCGGGACGTGGAGGTAGTAGATCTTTTGCGCGGGCCCCTGCACGCGCTCGACCGGCGTGAACGCCAGGGCCCGGACGTAGACGGCGGCGAGTAGCCCCAGTCCGATCAGGGTGATCAGTCGGCCCTTACGAGCGAGGCTCATTCCTCGACGGTGAAAGGGAAGAGGAGGGTGGCGAGCGTCACGAACGCGATGTCATACGCGGCCAGCAACCTAAGCCACCCCGCAGACTCGCTCAAGGGACGCCCGCCGAGCAGGCGCGCAGTCACCTGCACCGCCCCGATGAGCGGGGGGAGGAGGAAGGGCAGCAGGAGCACCACGAGCAGCAGCTCTGCAAAGCGCGTCCGGATCACCAGCGCGCTGAACAACGTGCCGACCGCGACGAAGCCCACCGTGGCGAGCGCGATCACCGCGATCAGGGGCCCCAGCACCGGTGCGACGGGCACGTCGAAGAAGAGGACGAACAGTGGCAGCCCGACGACTTCCACAACCGCCACGAACACGAGATTGGCGAGCAGCTTCCCCCAATAGAGACTGGTCCGGCTGAGCGGCGACGCCAGCAGGCCCTCGAGCGCATCGTTCTCGAGCTCGAGCTGGAACGCGCGATTCATCGCCAGCATCGCGGCGAACGTGAACGTCACCCAGAGGATGGTGGGCGCGAGGTCGATCGTCGGCACGGCCGTGGGGTCGCGCCCGAAGTTGAACACGGTGAGCACCAGGGCGGTGAACACGAGCGCGGATACGATGGCGGTGCGCGTGCGAAACTCGAGCAGCAGATCCTTGCGCGCGACCGTCCACGCCTGGCTCAGCCAGTCACCCACCGCCCGCTCCGAGAGCCCGCCGGTACTCGTCGGCGATCTGGGCCGGCCCGCGCCCGCCGCGCGGCGCGAAGTGCACGAACCGGCCGCGCCGCTGGAACGCCACATCGGTGGCCAGCTCGACGCCCTCGTCCACGTTGTGGGTTGCCAACACGACCACGCGGCCCGCCCCGCGCAGCTGGGCCAGCAACGTGCGGAACCCGGCTGCGGCGGCCAGGTCGAGCCCGGTAAACGGCTCGTCGAGCAGGAGTACCCGGGGCTCGTGGATGAGCGCCCTGGCGATCGCGGCCCGCTGCGCCAGGCCGCGCGACAACGCACACACCGCCCGCTCGGCATGCTCCGCGATCCCGAGGCGCCGCATCACTGCGTCGGCGCGGCGCGCGCGGGTGGCCGCCGGCACGCGGTACAGCGCCGCCCAGAAGAGCAGGTTCTCGCGCACCGTGAGGTGACCGTACAGGTGGGACTGATGGCCGATCCAACCGATCGCGCCCCGCCCGCCCGCGACCGTCGCCCGACCGGCGTCGGGACGGATCAGCCCCGCCAGGACCTTGAGGAGCGTCGTCTTCCCCGCGCCATTCGGCCCGAAGACGGCGAGCGTCTGTCCGGCGTCGAGGGTGAACGTGACGTCGTCGAGCGCGACCACGCGACCCCCGCTTCCACCTTCTCCGCGTCCGCCCGCAAACGCGTGTCGCAGCGCTTCAGCCGAGAGCATCGATGCGCGCCGCCAGATCGTCCATGTCGAACGGCTTCACAAGGTAGCCCGAGTGCCCGAGGTCGAGCACGGTGATCAGCGGCTCCATGCTCACGTAGGAGGTCGTCACGATCACGGGAAGGGTGGGGTGGGAGGCGCGGATCTCCTGCAGCAGCGTTACGCCATCGGTGTCCGGGAGGCGGAGATCGAGCACCAGTACTTCGGGGTGGAACTTCTCGAGCTGGCGCCGTGCTTCGTTGCCGCTTCCGGCGAAGGCGACATCGTACCGCGCGGCGAAGAATCGATCGTACGTACGCCGGAGGGCCGCTTCATCCTCGACGAACAAGACTTTGCGCCGCGCCGGGGAGGAGGGGGCCCGCATGGTGGGGCAATATATGGGGGCGACCCTCGCAGTCCACGGCGGCCGCGCTCAGGCCGCGCCGCTCTCCAGCTCGAACAAATCGTCCAGCTTGGTGAGCACCAGGAGAAAGCGCAGCTCCTCGTTCGCTCCCCGTAGGCACACCGCCAGGCGGCGTTCCGCCGCCTTGCGTTGAATCAGCATCAGCGCGCCCAGACCCGCGCTGTCGACCTGCCGCGTTCCCGACAGGTCGATGACCAGCCGCCCGGCCCCCTCGTCCAGCTGCTCCAGCAGCTCGCCCGCGGCACGGCGGAACGCCGTGCGCGAATCGAGACCCAGCTCCTCAGGGGCGGCCAGGACTCGTTCGCCTGGGCGCGTCGACATCGTCATCACGTCCTCCACGGTCAGCTCCAGAGATCGCCGTGGCTAGAGCTATGCGACTCCGGTGCCAACCCCGGCCCTGCCAAGCTAAGCTGCGGCTCGTCAACCGGTTGTCAAAGCCGTCGTGAGCGCCCTCACGCCCGGCCGTGCCGCAGACCGAGGGGCGCGGCGCATATTGCAAGGCGGCGCCGCCCTCCTTGACCACCTCGCCAGCAAAGGGCATACCTTTACGGAGAATCGACCAGCCCGCACTCCTCCGGAATCATGAAGGCAGATCACATGGCGAAGGCAATCGAAAAGCAGGAGCTGACCGAGGTCAGCGAAGCGCAGATCGCGGTGCACTGGAAGGAAGAGGAGTACTATCAGCCTTCGGAGAAGTTCAAGGCACAGGCGAACATGCGGGACCCGCGCATCTTTGACCAGTTCGGCCTCGACCGGTTTCCCGACTGTTTCAAGACGTATGCCGATATGCTCACCTGGTTCGAGCCATATCACACCGTGCTCGATAGCGGCGACGCGCCGTTCTGGAAATGGTTCATCGGCGGCAGGATCAACGCGTGCTACAACTGCGTGGACCGCCACCTGGACAAGCACAAGAACAAGGCCGCTTTCGTTTTCGTGCCGGAGCCGGAAAAAGAGCCGGATGTGGCCATCACGTATCAGGAGCTGTTCGACCGCGTGAGCGAAGTGGCCGCGCTGCTCCGCGGCCTGGGCCTCAAGGCGGGAGACCGCGTCACCTTTCACATGCCGATGGTTCCGGAGCTGCCCGTCACGATGCTGGCGTGTGCGCGACTGGGAATCATCCATTCGCAAGTCTTCGGCGGGTTCAGCGGCCAGGCGTGCGGCTCGCGCATTCAGGATTCGGGCAGCCGCGTCTTGATCACGATGGACAGCTATTGGCGCAATGGCACGCTCGTCGATCACAAGGCAAATGCCGACATCGCGGTAAAGACGGCGAAAGACTTGGGACAGGACGTGGATAAGGTCCTGGTGTGGCAGCGCTACCCCGGAAAGTATTCCGCGAAGACGCCGATGGTTGCCGGTCGCGATTTCTTCGTGAACGACCTGCTCAAGGATTACAAAGGCAAGAAGATCGATCCGGTGGCCCTACCGGGGGAAGCGCCACTGTTCTTGATGTACTCGAGCGGCACCACGGGCAAGCCCAAGGGCGCGCAACACGGCATCGCCGGCTATCTGTCCTACGTGACCGCCACGTCCAAGTGGATTCTCGACATTCATCCGGAAGACGTCTACTGGTGCATGGCGGACATCGGCTGGATCACCGGGCATTCCTACATCGTCTATGGCCCGCTGGCGAACGCGGCGACGAGCGTGCTGTACGAAGGCGTGCCGACGTTCCCCGACGCGGGCCGCCCCTGGCGGATCGCCGAGCGGTTGGGTGTGAACATTTTCCACACCGCGCCCACGGCGATTCGCATGCTGCGCAAGCTCGGTCCCCAGGAGCCGCGCAAGTACAAGTACCATTTCAAGTCGATGACGACGGTGGGCGAGCCGATCGAGCCGGAGGCGTGGCGCTGGTATTACGACGAGGTGGGTAAGCGGGAGGCGGTCATCACCGATACGTGGTGGATGACGGAGACCGGCGGCTTTCTCGGCACCACGATGCCCGCGATTCATCCGATGAAGCCCGGAAGCTGCGGCCCCGCCGCGCCGGGGATTCATCCGGTGATCTACGACGAAACCGGGGCGGAAGTCCCCAAAGGGTCCGGCAAGGCGGGCAACATGTGCATCCGCAACCCGTGGCCGGGCATCATGCAGACGATCTGGGGAGATCGCGACCGCTACGTCAAGACCTACTTCGCCAAGTACAACAAGAACCCGCGCAGCAAAGATTGGCACGACTGGCCGTTCCTGTGCGGCGACGGCGCGGTGCAGGCCGCCGACGGCTACTACCGCATCCTCGGCCGCATTGACGACGTGATCAACGTAGCCGGTCACCGCCTCGGCACGAAAGAGATCGAGTCCGCCTGTCTCACGGTCCCCGAGGTCGCCGAAGCCGCCGTCGTCCCGGTCCAGGACGAGATCAAGGGACGCGTGCCGGAAGTCTACATCGCGCTCAAGCCGGGCGTGCCACCGAGTCAGGACGTCATCGACCGCGTGATCAAGGCGAACGAAGAAGTGATCGGCAAGATCGCGCGCCCCAAGCACGTGTACATCGTGCCGGACATGCCGAAGACGCGCTCCGGGAAGATTATGCGCCGGGTGCTGGCGGCCATCTCCAATCGCCGGGATGTCGGCGACGTGACGACGCTGGCGAACCCGGACGTGGTCGAGCAGATCCGCACGATGGTTCAGGGGAAGGACACAATCACGACGCACGAGGCCTTGCCGGAGGACATCGCGAAGTTCGGCCAGGTGGAATAGGCTAGGTCGAACGACACAGGCCCCACGAAGCGACTGCGTATTTTTGTCGCGCAGTGGGGCTGCGTCGTTCGACCTGCTACAGCTCGACCTGCGCCCCGACCTCGAACACCTGGTTCGCCGGGATCTTGAAGAAGGCCGTCGCCCGCAAGGCGTTGCGCGACATGAACGCGAACAGCGTCGCCCGCCAGTGGTCCATCCCGGGCCGATCGGAGCTGACGAGGGTCTCGCGACCCAGGAAGAACGTCGTCCCCTCCATCCGGATGTCGAGGGCTTTCACGCGGCAGGCTTCCAGGACGTCTTCCAGGTCCGGGTCGTCCATAAACCCGTAGCGGGCGACCACGGTGTGGAATCCCTTTCCGATGTGCTTCACCGTCACGCGCTCGCGCGGCTCGACATGGGGAACGTCCTCCGTCACGACGGTGAGGAACACGACCTTCTCGTGCAGCACCTTGTTGTGCGCCAGGTTGTGGACGAGCGCCGGGGGTGTGTGGTCGGCTGTGCCGTACATGAAGACTGCCGTGCCCGGCACGCGGAGCGGCGGCTCCGCCGCCAGATCGGCGAGCAGCATCTTCAGCGGCACCGTCTTCTCCAGCATGCGCTTGCCGAGGATCTCCCGCCCGCGCTTCCAGGTCGTCATCAGCAGGAAGATGGCCGCCGCGATCGCCAGGGGGACCCAGCCACCGTACCGGATCTTCAGCATGTTCGCGGCGAAGAACAGCAGGTCCACCCACAGGAACAGCCCGGCGACGCCCGCGGCGCGCGGGAAGCTCCAGCCCCATACCTCGCGGCTCATCACGTAGAACATGAGCGTCGTCATGAGCATCAACGTGGAGAGAGCCACGCCGTAGGCCCCCGCGATGTTGCTCGACGTCCGGAAGCCGAGCACCAGCACGCAGGTGAGCAGCATGAGGCCCCAGTTGACCGCCGGCACGTAGATCTGGCCGATCTCGCGCGAGGACGTGTGCTCGATGCGGAGGCGCGGGCTGTAGCCGAGCTGCACCGCCTGACGGGTCAGCGAGAACGCCCCCGAGATGACCGCTTGCGAGGCGATGATCGCCGCCACGGTGGCGAGCGCGATCAGCGGGTACAGGGCCCAGCTTGGCGCAAGGTGGTAGAAGGGGTTGACCGCCCCGGCCGGGTCGCGGAGCAGCAGCGCCCCCTGCCCGAAGTAGTTGAGCATGAGGGACGGGAGCGCGATGCCGAACCAGGCGCGCTGAATGGCGCGGTGGCCGAAGTGCCCGAGATCGGCGTACAACGCTTCGCCGCCCGTCACCACCAGGAACACGGCGCCCAGCACCACGAATCCCCGCCCCGCGTTTTCCCCGAAGAAGCGCACGGCGTAATAGGGCGATACGGCGGCCAGCACGCCCGGCTGGCGGATGATCTCGCTCAATCCGAGCACGCCGAGCGTCGCGAACCAGACGAGCATCACGGGGCCGAACATCGCCCCGATCCGCGCCGTCCCGCGACTCTGCAGCAGGAACAGCCCGACGAGGATCACCAGTGTCACGGGAAGCACCCAGCTGGCCAGCTCCGGAGTCGCAACCTCGAGCCCCTCGACGGCGCTGAGCACGGAGATCGCCGGCGTGAGGGCTCCGTCCGCGTACAGGAGCGCCGAGCCGAAAATGCCCAGGACGATCATGATGCGGCGGGGCGAAAGCCCCCGCGCCAGGCGACTACCGTTCACAAGCGCCATCAGGGCGAGCACACCGCCTTCGCCCTTGTTGTCGGCGCGAATGATCACGATGTGATACTTGATGGTGACGACGATCACGAGCGACCAGAACACCATCGACATGACGCCGAGCACGTTGCCCGGCGTGACGCCGATGCCGTGGGTGCCGTAGAACGACTCGCGGATCGCGTACAGCGGGCTGGTCCCGATGTCGCCGTACACGACACCCAGGGCGGCGAGCGCCAACGTGAAGAGATAGCGGCCGCGCGGGCCGGCCGGCGGTTCCGAACGTGGGGTCATGGCGCCGAATACTAGCGGGTGGGAGCGGGGGGAGCGCGACGCAGCCCGCCGAGCGCCAGCACCCAGATCGCCGTGATGATCACGGCCGACGCGACGCACCAGCGACACACCGCGCGCAGCACGAACAGCTCGATGGCGGTGAGATACGACGCGAACGCGAACCCCATGGTGGCGAGCGCGGCCAGGACCAGGGTGACCCGGCGATCGGCTGAGAACCTCGGCTGCACGCCGACCAGCCCCACGCCGAGCAGCAGCGCGTAGCCCGCCACCCCGACGAACGCCACAGGCACGCCGAACAGCTCGGCGTAGCGGCTCGCCTGTACCGCCTCGCAGCCGCCCGTACCGCACTGCAGCACGCCGATCACACCGATCTTGTAGAGCCAGAGGTAGGTCGCGACCAGCAGGCCCAGCAGGGCCAGGACCACGATCGTCTGCCGGCGCCGCATCACTTCCGCGGTTTCGTCTGCTTCGTCAGGCTGTCGACCAGAGACTTGAACGCGTCGGAAGTGGGGTGCCCGTCGAACCGCTTGCCGTTCACGAAGAACGTCGGCGTGCCGCCCACGCCCAGCGCTTCGCCCTCCTGCACGCTCGCCTGGATGCGTCCGGCGTACCGCTGGCCGTCCATGCACGCGTCGTATTTGTCGAGATCCAGGCCGGCGGCCCGGGCGAAGTCGCGGAACAGGGACCGCGGATTCTTACCCGTCTGCGCCCACTGATGGTTGGTGAAGAGCTGGTCGTGCATCTCCCAGAACTTTCCCTGCTCGCCCCCGCACTGCGCGGCAAGCGCGGCGTAGCGCGAGTACTGGTGGCTGGGGAGCGGGAAATCGCGATAGCGCCAGCGCACCTTTCCGGTGGCGATGAGCTGCTCGCGGATCACCGGCATCTGCACGGTCGCGAACGAGGCGCAGAACGGACACTCGAAGTCGGAGTACTCGGTCACCTCGATCCGTGCCGAGTCCGCGCCCAGCGTGAAGCCCTTGAACCCATCGCTCGCGGCCACGGGCAGTGGGGCGCTCGCCGCCGGCGTCGCCACCGGGGCACCGCGCGAGCCGTACCAAATCACCCCCCCGCCGATCAGCGCGACGGCGGCGAGCAGCACGTAGAATCCCTTCACTCCTCCGGGCTCCGGCGCCAGGGCTCGTCGTCCTCGTCCTCTTCCGCGGCGTCGCGGGCGCGCCGCTCGGCGTCCTCGACGATGCGGCGGCTCTCGGCGATCTCCGGCGTGTCGTACGTCACTCGCACCTCATAATGGAACAGCTCGCTGCGCGCGTTGCCCAGCAGTTTCTGCAATTCGGGCACGCGATCGAGCAGCTGGCCCGTCCCGTCGAGTGCCTGGATGCGCTCGGCCAACGCGCGCAGCATCGCTACCAGACGCTGGGCCCGCTCCGGCCCGTAGACCTGGTCTTTGTCGTCGCTCATGCGTCCGCCTTCCGACTGTGCGACCCATCGCCTCACGTACCCCGCTGTCGCTCCCGCCCCATCCACCGTCTGATTATACCACCCTCCGCGGCCGGCCGCGGGGCCTTTGCACGGCCCGCCTGCGCCTATTACATTGCTGCGCCGTCGATCCGCGCCCCCACGTCTCAGCCCCAGAGAGGAGTTGCCCCTGCATGGCCAAAAAACGTTCGGAACCCCGCAAGCTGTCGACCCCCTCCCCTTTTGAGCAGGCCCGCGACGAGTTGTTCTCCCACATCCTCCGCTGTGGCGTCCTGGAAGCGACCCCCGAGCATCAGAAGGAATGGTTCGACGACACGATGCTGTATCTGGCCGACCGGTACGCCGAGCTGGACGAGCCGCGGCTCACGGAGCTGCGCCTTTTGGGCGAGCGCTACTGCCGGCCCGTGGTGGGACGGAGCGCGACGGTCGGCGCCAACGCCTGAGCGTCACACTGCGCGACGATCAGGGCGCTCGGGAAACGGGCGCCCTGTTTCATTGCCCCGAGGACCGCAGCCGCCGCCAGCGGCGCCCCGCGGCGAGTCGGACCCCACCGGCGAAGCCGAGCTCGGCGTACCAGCCAGCCGCGCGGGCCGGCGCGGATTCGAGGCCCACCACAGCCGTCAGGTAGCCCGCGCCGCGCTCCGAGGTGGCGCCCGCGAACGCGATGCCGAACCCGCCGTACAGGCTCGGCCCCGTGCGGGCGCCGGGCTCGAGCAGGAACTGCGCGCTCGCCGCGAGCCGCACGCCCGCCGCCCCGTCGTAGGTTCCGCCCGCCGCAGTCAAGGTGAAGCGCCCCTGCCCACCCGGGCGCCGCGCCACGCCGATCTCCCCCCCCGAGAACCAGCGCCGCGCCACCACGACCATCGCACCGGCGCCGACCTCGGTGGCCGTGAGGCGCTGGCCCGGGGCGGGCCGCACCCCGGCCGCTCCACCCGCGAGGGCGAGCACGCACGCGACCGTGCTATCGAAGCGCGACGTCGTAGGTGACGCGGATATCGGGCGCGAGCGAGGCCACCACCGAGCAGTATTTCTCGAGCGAGAGCTCGATCGCCCGACGCGCTTTCGCCTCGTCCGCGCCGTCCCCTCGGACGGCGAACCGGAAGTGCAACGCGATGTAGCGTCGCGGCTCCATCTCGCGGCGCGTGCCAGCGACCGCGATCTCGAGTGAGCGCAGCGTCACGCGCTGCTTCTCGAGGATCACCACGACGTCCGACGCCGTGCAGGCGGCGGCGGCGACGAGTAACAGCTCCACGGGCGACGTGGCCGTGGCGCCGTTTCCATCCACCTGAATCGCCGGTCGGCCCGGCGCGCCGCCCTCGAACTCGAGCCCCTCCCGCCACCGCACGAGGACCTCACGCACGTTTCCCGCCACCGTCAGTTCCCCCGCCGCGTCGTGAGACCCACGTAAATCCGGTTGCGCCGAAACAGGTCCATTGCGTGGTACTCGAGCAGCCAGTTGAACGTCGAGCGGTAGTGCAGCTCCACGCCGACCAGCACGTTCACCCACACCCCCGGACAGTCCGGGTCGACCGCACAGCCCTCGTGCCCCGCCAGGCTGAACCCGCCGCCCAGGTACGGCGTCGCGACTTGCTCGTCGCCGGTGAAGCGGAAGGCCACCTCGACGCTTCCCGCGTAGGTGTTCGCGCCCTGGAAGATGCCGAGCTCGGCGGAGGGACGAAGGCGTAGGCGCGGGTTGAACAGGTTCCCGGCGTCGAACGTGGTCCCGAGGACGAGCTGGCTGCTCCCGACGTCGAGCCCGCCCCGCACGCCGAAACCGAACAACCCGAGCCGCGTCCCAGCGTCGTGGCCGCGCCGCACGGGCGGCGGATGGAACTCCTGAGCCGCGAGCGTGGTCGCAAGCGCGAGCGCCGCCAGTGTCGTCCCCATCGTGCGCGTCACGCCAGTCCCCCCTCTCCCCCGCCCTCCCTGCCTCCGTTCGAGGGCGCGCGACTGCCCCGCGTGGCCGCGCGCCCGTAGTCCCAAATCGCGTACAGACCGACGGCCGCCGTGGCCCAGGCGAGCCGCCGCGCGTAGGGCGAGTCGGCGACCACGGCCACGAGCGTGAGCAGCTGCAGCGCCGTCACGGCCTTGCCGCCCGCGCGCGCGGGCAGGGCGAGCGGGCGCCGCAGCACCCAGCCGCCCAGCGAGCCGAGCACCGCGACGATGTCGCGGGCCAGCACGCCGAGGATTTCCATCGGATGGAGCGCGCCCCGTGCCGCGACGGTGAGGAACGCGGCGGCCATGAAAACCTTGTCGGCCACGGGGTCGAGCATCGCGCCGGCGCGCGAGGGGCCGAGCCGCCGTGCCAACATGCCGTCGAAGAAATCCGACGCCGCGGCCGCGCCCACGAGTCCGAGCTGCCACGCCGGGCGGTGGACGAACGGAAACGCGATGCCCAGAGGAACCCGAAGCGCCGTCAGGAGATCGGCCCACGTCACCCACGGTTTCACTTGCCCCTCCCACACGCGTTTCGTAGCTTCGACGCCGTGGATCTCAAGCTGCTGAAACAAGCGGCGATCTTCCAGGACCTGGACGACGGGGAGCTCGCTCGCGTCGCCGAGGTGTGCCGGGAGCAAAAATTCGCCGTCGGGCAGCACGTCTTCAAGGAAGGCGAGCCCGGCAACCGTCTGTTCATCATCTCGGAAGGCGAGGTCCGGATCTCGCGCACCATCCCGGGGTCGGGCGAGGAGGCGCTGGCCGTCCTCAAGCCCGGGGCCAGCTTCGGTGAAATGGCGATCTTCGACCGCTCCGAGCGCTCCACCGACGCCATCGCGAACACCTCCTGTACCCTGCTCACGATCTCCCGGTCCGACTTCGAGCTGCTGCTCGACTTCAACCGCGACATCGCGTACAAGGTCCTCTGGTCAGTGGTGCGGCTGCTCTCCGCGCGGCTGCGAGTCACGAACGACAACCTCCGGTCGTTCCTCGCCATGTCCATGTTCTAGGTGACGACGGCCGTCATCCCGTGCGGCGGGCGCGGGACCCGGATCGCCCCGCTCGCCGGTGCCACCCCCAAAGAGTTGCTCCCGGTCGCCGGCAAGCCGCTGCTGCAATGGACGCTGGAGGAGGCGGCGGCCGCCGGGATCGAGCGGGCGGTCGTCGTCACGAGCCCCACCAAGCCCGCGATCGCCGAGTTCCTCGCCGCCCGACCACTTGACCGCCTGACCACCGCGGTGGTCGTGCAGCCCGAGCCACGCGGGCTGGGCGACGCGATCACGTGTGCGCGCGCGGTCGTCGGGACAGACCATGTCGCCGTGATGTTGCCCGACAACTTGTTCCGCGCGAGCTACCCCATGCGGCCCGTGCTCGACGCCCACCGGCGCACCGGGCGCCCGGTGGTGCTCCTCGCGGAGATCCATGCGCGCGACGCGGCGACGAAAGGTCCCACCGGCCCGGCACGGTGTCGCCTCCGGAGCGATGGGCTGTATGACGTGCTCGCCGTGGCGTCGAAACGCCCCGGCGCCGAGCGCTTTGATCCAGGCAACGGCCCGTCCGCTCTCACCCCCATCGGCCGGATGGCGTTCGACGGGTCGGTCTTCGACCTCTTCGACTCCCAGCGGCGCGGGCTCGCACCGGGCGCCGAGCTCGACGACGTCCCCGTGCTCCAGGCACTGGCCCGTAGCAACCGCCTGGTCGGCGTGGTCCTCGCCGACGACTTCTTCGACGCCGGCATTCCCGAAGGCTACCGTGCCGCCCTGGCCGCGCACGGCGGGGGCGGTGTAGACTTGAGCCCGCTATGAGCCGACTCCCGTTCGCTCCACTGCTGCTGGCCGGCACCGCCCTGGTGGGGGGATGCTTCGATCTGTCGAGCCCCAACACGGGCTCCCTCAGATTGTCGCCGATCCTCGACTCGATGTTCGTGGGAGACACGCTCTCCCCGCGCACCGTGACCTTCTACGACGCCAACGGCACCCCCCAGAGCCCCGGCGTGGTTAAATGGCACATCACCCTGGACTCGGTGGGCGGGGTCCCCAATCCGGTCGCCACGATCGACAGCGTAACGGGCAAGATCGTGGGGCGCCGGCGCGGCGCGACGGTCGTATACGCGGAAGCGCAGCACCAGCTCGCGCCGGCTCTCATCACCGTTTCGAGCCGGCTCGACCTGACGCTGCTCCTGGACACCGTGTTCGTCATGCCGAGCGATACCATCACGCTGCCGCTTGCCATCGTGCAGCAGCCGGGGAGCCCGCCGTACACGTACTGGTTCAGCCCAACCCCCGACTCGGCGCGCTACACCATCGACACCGCCACCGGGCTCGTCACGGCGTTCCAGCCGGGCGTGGCGCTCGCGTACATCGCGCACGCGGCAACCAGCCAGGATACGGTCGCCGACACGGGCGCCGTGGTCGTGATGACGCTCAGCAGCACCTCGGCGGGGGGCCGGTTCTTCGCGAGCGTTCTGGGAATCTCCATCCGGCACACGGGCGGTTCGGCTTCGGCCGTGAACTTCCGTAGGACGACGACCCCCGGCAGGCTGGCGTTCCGGCTGGTAGACTCGATCGGCTCGTCGACCGGTCCGCTGTTCGAGAGATTGATGATCACGCTGGCGGATTCGGTCGTCGGCGTCGGCAGGTTCGACATCGACACCCTGAGCCCCGACGAGGCGACCCCGGGTGCCGGGGCGCTCGGAGCGGTCTGCAATCCGCCGCGATCTTGGGGCCTGTGGTCGAGCAGCGCCGGTTCGGGAATCGTGGCGTTCTCGCACAGCCTGTTCAGCGTCCCCTCCTCGGGAGAAATCTCCGTGACGCAATACCATTTGATTCCGGGCGGATACGTGATCAGCGGCCGGTACACGTTCACGGCCCAGCGCCGGGATCTCTATACGGACGATCTGGGCCTACTCACGATCCACGGCAGCTTCGTCACGCCGCTCGTCACCTATTCGACGTCGTGCGAGCCGTGACGTTCGAGCACGCGTTCGCGGACCTGGGCGGCGTGCCGGCGAGCCGCCTGACCGATGCCCAGAGTCTCACCGGCCTGCTCCTCGCCGCGGCCAACGCGGCAGGCCTGAACCCCGCGGCGCCCCCGGTGGTGGCGGCCGGCCCGCGGGGCCTCGCCGCGGCGCTGGTGTGTCACGGCGGACACGTCGCGATGCACGCGCTTCCCGAGGAAGGACTCTGCTTCGCCGACGTCGCAGGGCCGGGGGCCAAGCACCCACAGCGCGGCCTCGAGATTATCATCAAGCGCCTGGGCGCGCGCGAGGTGCGCAGCGACACGCGCCGGCGCGGCAGCGTCACCCCGGCGACCAACCCGGAGGCTTCATGAACCAACTCACCCCGTACGCGGCCTTCTTCATGCGGCTCGCGGTGGGCGGCGTGTTCCTGCACCACGGCCTGATGAAGTATCACACCGGCATCGCGGGCGTCGCGGGGTTTCTGCACAACGTCGGCGTCCCGTTCGCCACCATCGGCGCCGTGATCCTCATCGTGGTCGAGACGATCGGCGCGGTGTGCGTGCTGCTCGGCCTGTTCACGCGGATTTGGGCGGTGTGCATGGCGATCGAGATGGTCGTGGCGATCCTGGCCGTACAGGTGCCGCGAGGCGGCAATTTCGAGCTCGAGGGCCTGCTGTTCGCGGGCGCGATCACCCTGTTCGCGCTGGGCGACGGACCGCTTTCCGTCGCGGTGAAATTGAAACACACGGGAACCTGATCCGGTAAGAGGCCGGTGAAAGGCCGGTAAAGAGCCGGGGAAGGGGGAAGGGCCCGCCCGACCCTTCCCCGGCCTCTCACGGGCCTCTTACCGGCCTTTTACCCGCCTCAATGCAGTATCCTCAGCAGCCCCGCGTCCGCGCTCCCCCTGAGGAAGCTCTCGGGGTCGGTCGCGGGGATCGCGACGCCGGTCTGCTTGCGGCCCCGCCGTGCGCTGGCGGCCATGTACTGCTCGAGCGAGCCGTCCGCCCACTCGCCGGCGTCGTCCTTCATCTGCAGCACGATCTCCTCCCACGTGCCGACGTAGGTGACGCCGCTTTGCGTGCTCACGCGGTGGATCTCCGCGTGCGCCGCGTGTCCCGAGCGCGAGCGCATGCCCTGCAGCTCTGTGAGCAGCGTGCCGAACAGCTCGAGCTGGCGCGGATCCCGCACCCGGCCGTCCGGGCCCATCGCCTCGATCTCTGCCAGCAGCAGATCCTCCGGCGCGGCCTCGCCGGCGAGGTCGTCGAGCCGCCGGTGCCAGGGGACCAGCTCGGGGTCGTCATCGGGGAGCCGGTACACGCTCCGCTTCAGCTCGATCAGGCGCCAGATCGCGAGGCCGTCGAAATGGTCGTCGGGCTCGGTGCGCTCCAAGTGGAACAGGGCGGCCTCGTATTCGCCCCGGTCGTACAAGAGGTTGGCGAGGTAAACGCGGGCCTCGCCGTGGTGCGCGTCGAGCTCGAGGGCGCGGCGCAGCCAGTACAGTGCGCCGCCCTCGTCGCTGAGCCGGTGGGCCGCGTACCCCGCGCATGCCGCCGCTTCCGCCGAGTCGGGATGGGCCGTGAGCGTGAACTCGAAGAACCGCCGCGCGTGATCGAGCAGGCCTTCACGGAACAGCGCGCGTCCCACCTGGAGCATCAGGTCGTGGTCGTCCCGAAAGCCGAGGGCGACGATGCGGTCGAAGCACGCCACCGCGGCGGCGCGGTCGCCGAACTTGAGCAGCACCTCGCCCAGGCCCGCGAGGGCGTCCTCGTGGTCCGGGTCGAGCCCGATCGCCTCCTCGAACGCGTGACGCGCCCACACATACTCCTCGCGGGCGAGCCGCGCGTACCCCATTCCCACGTGCAGCTCCACCGTGTGGGGGTAGAGTCCGAGGCCTTCTCGCAAGACCTCGATCGCTTCGTCGTAGTGTCCGTCGGTGTAGAGCTGATGCGCGCGTTCGTCGTAGTCGTCGGAGCTGAGGAACGGTTCCGACATCGAACGGGCCTCCCGGGAAGGTTGCGCTATGATAAGAAACCGCGAACGGTTTCACAAGCGACCGGCGCGGGCTATCTTGACCGCCGATGACGTCCGCTCCGCCACCCGGCCCCGCACCGCTCGACCCCGTATCCGATGGATCGGTGACCTCACCGCGCGGCTTCGCCGCGGCCGCGGTTCACGCCGGGCTCAAGGCGGACGGCGCGCTCGACGTGGCCCTGCTCGTCTCCGCCACGAGCTGCGCCACGGCCGGCGTGTTCACCCGCAACGCGGTGCGGGCGGCACCGGTGGTGTACGACGCCGAACTGCTCGCCGAGCGGCCGGGCCGCATCCGGGCCGTCGCGATGAACGCGCGCATTGCCAACGCCTGCACGGGATCGGAGGGGCTCGCCGCGACCCGCGCCATGGCCCAGGCGGCCGAACAGGCGGCGGCCCTCCCCCCCCGCACGGCGCTCGTGCTCTCGACCGGCGTCATCGGCGTGTCGTTGCCGGTGCCGCAGATCGCGGACGGGCTGCGCCAGGCCGCCGCCCGTCTCTCAGTCGCGGGCGGCGTCGCCGCAGCTCAGGCCATCATGACCACCGACACGAGACCGAAGCATTACGCCGTCCGCTTCGAAACGCCCGGCGGCCTGGTCACGGTGGGAGGGATCGCCAAGGGAGCCGGCATGATCCACCCCGACATGGCCACCCTGCTCGCGGTGCTCACCACTGATGCGGTGGCCGAGCCCGCGTCGCTCCAGCCCCTGCTCCGTCGGGTCGCCGACCGCAGCTTCAACGCCATCTCGGTGGACGGCGATACCAGCACCAACGATACGGCGCTGCTGCTCGCCAACGGAGTGTCCGGCGTGGATCCCGGCCGGGACGGTGCGGTGTGGAAGCTCTTCGAAGAGGCGGTGCAGCAGGTAGCCCGGGTGCTCGCCCTCGCGATCGTCGGCGATGGCGAAGGGGCCTCCAAGCTGGTCGAGATCCACGTGGTCGGGGCCGCGAGCGAGGCGGCGGCGCGCGAGGTCGGGCGAGCGATCGCCCGCTCCACGCTCGTGAAGACGGCGATCTACGGAGCCGATCCCAACTGGGGACGCATTCTCGCTGCCGCGGGCGCGGCCGGCGTCGCCTTGACGCTCGACCGCCTCACCCTGCAGGCCGCCGCGGACGGCGAGTGGCTCACGCTCGCGGAGGGCGGGGCGACGGCCCACCCCGATACCGAGCGCGCCCGCGCCATCTTTCGCCACAAAACCATCCGCCTCCGCATCGACCTTGGGGTCGGTCGCGCGGAGGCGATGGTGTGGACGTGCGACTTGACGCCGGACTACGTCCGGATCAACGCGGATTACACGTCGTAGTTACGGCTTCATCTTGCTGGTGTCTTTGGCCGCGGGCTTCGCGGTAGGCTTGGCTGCGTGCTTCTTCGATGACGCCTTCTTACTGCCCTTCTTGGCCGGCTTCGCCTTCGACGAGTCAGCCGCCGGCGTCTGGCCCTGCATCGGCGAGGGCTGTTGCGCGACGACGATCGCCGGGGCGGCGAGCAACGCCAGCGTGATGAGTGTGCGACGAATCATGTGCGTGTACCTCCAGAGGGATCGCGCGAGCCACCCTGGCCCGCTTCACCGGTGAGACCCGCCGGCGCACAGGCGCGTCACGCACACCGGACGGGCGCGACCGCCCGACATGGGAGTTTCAGACTGTAACTTAGGCGTCACGGCGGCGGCGGCGAGGCCGCCTCGGGCCGCCGCGCGCCCGCGACGCTCGCCCGCGCCGGCTTCGGCGGCGCCGGCACGTTCGGCAGCTCGCGGCGCACCACGGCCAGGGCCTCGGCGCGGGAGTGGCCGCGCTGCAACTCGTGCACCACGGCGGTGGACACGTCCAGCAGACGCTCGCCCCGCAGCCCCTGGTGCGCGGCGTCGATGATGAGGCTGGCGGACGAATCGGGGTCGAAGCGGTGCGCGGCTAGATCCGCCACCGAGTGCAGCGCGGAACCCCGCGGCTCCTGGGGCATGGCCGCCACGATCCGCTCGACCACGGGCGCCGGGAGGCCGCGCTTCAAGGCCGCGTAGATCGTGGTCACCTCGGCGGCCGTCGCCGGCGGGGCGTCGCCGGCCCGCACCAGCAGCGCCCGCGCGTCCCGTAGCTGATCGAGCATCTCCTGCGCCGCCGCCCCGATCCGCGCCGCCGACACGTGCTTCGCTCCGCCCTCGAGCGCCTTCTGCACCAGGGGCTCGGTCGGCAGGCCCTCGCGGGCGGCCACCTGTACCAGCGAATCGACGGTCGACACCGCCCCCGTGGGCACGCGCGCCTCCAGACGACTGCGCACCGACTGCGCCGCCAGCGGGCTCGTCACGAGCGTCAGGAGGAGACCGAGTTTCATCGCCTGGCGGCGCGGACGATGAGAATCGAGTTCTCGCGTCCGAAGTCGTCTTCCACGAGGCGGTCCGCCAGGTGATCGGTCACCCAGCGCTCGCCGTCCACGACGAACATGTATTCGTACGTCCCGGTGGGGAGCACCACGGTGGCGCGCCACACGCCGTCGTGATCCCGGTCCTCCAGCGGAATCGTGCCGGTGCGCCAGTCGTTGAACGAGCCGACCACGTGCACGGTCTGGGCGTCCGGGAAGCGCCCGACGAACTGCGCGATGCCCTCGTGATCGCCCAGCACTGGCCCGTTCCCCTCGTCGATGGGGACCAGCGTGAGGAGCGCGACGGCTGCAGCGAGTGCCAGACTCCACACGGGCCGGACCCGCAGGGTGACGGCATGCGGGATGGAGAACCAGCGTACCAGCCGCCGCATCCGCGACGGCGCCGGCCGCCGTAGGGCCGCCATCACCCGCGGCTCGAGGCCGGCGACGGCGGGAGCCGCCGCGAGCAGCGCGGCCGCGGCTTCCAGCCGCTCCACCACGAGCCGCAGCTCGCGCGGCAGGTCCTCGCGGGCCAACTCGCCGTCGAGCGCCCGATGGATTCTCGGATCGATCGGATTCATGCGTGGTCCTCCAATACCTGCAACAGCGCTTCTCGCGCCCGATGCACGCGCATCTTGAGCGTCGGGATGCGCTCGCCGGTCACGTCGGCCATCTCCTGATAACTCAACCCCTCGACGTGTTTCAGCACGAACGCTTCGCGCTGGTCCGGCGCGAGCTGGGCGAGCGCCCGCGCCACCAGCGCCAACTGCTCCGCCCGCTCGAGGGCGGCTTCGTTATCCGTCACATCGGCCACGGGCGGTGCCTCCTCCAGGGGAACGTCGGCCACGTCCCGTCGCGCGAGGTAGCTCTTGCACCGGTTCGCTACGATCCGGTACAACCAGGTGCGCAGCCGGGACGGGTCCCGGCAGCTGGCGAGGTGGCGGTACGCTCGCACGAGACTTTCGGCCACCGCGTCCGCCGCGACGTCGCGGCTCCCCAGCATGCGCGTCGCGAACCGCAGCAGACCGGTTTCGTAGCGGCGGATCAGGAGACCGAACGCCTCGCGATCGCCGCCAAGCACGCGGGCCACCACCTCCGTGTCGGAGGGGTCCCCCCTCACATCCGTATGACCTGCATGGAGATTAGGGCGTCACGCTAGCACGGACGCCGCACGCTGCGCTAGAGCAAGTAGGCGCACCGGATGGACGGGGTGTTTCGGGACGGAACCGCCCGCTCAACGGGCGGCGAGCACGTGCTGCGCGACGAGCAGGTAGCTGGACGCGCGCACTCCCTCGCCGCCCAGCACGCCCGCGAACGCTTCAAGCGTCGCTTCGGCGCGACGGCGGTAGCGCACGTCGCGCGTCGCCTCGGCGAGCTGCAGCATCACGCGCGCCGCCCAGGCGTTCGCCCCGGGGAGCAGATCGTCGAGCACCGGCTTGGCGCGATCGCCCAACACCGGCGCCGCGGGGTCCGTCACGACGGTGTCGAAGTAGCCACCGCCGATCGAGTCGGCGAAGTCGCGATCAAGCACGTCGGCCAGATCCTGCGCCACGCCGAGATAGCGCGCCCGGCCGTTGTAGCCGTAGGCGGCGAGGCAGGCAGCCGCGAGCTGGACCTGGTCCTGCAGCAAGCCGTGGACGGCGGCGCCGCCGGCGGTGTGGCGCGCACCGCGCTTGCGCGCGTACGTGAGCCGTAGCAGCCGGTCGAGCGCCCCGAGCGCGCGCCGCGCGACGCCCGAGTCCCCTACGGCGGGCGCGGCCTCCAGGACCGAGCCGATGACGTAGGCGTCGCGGTCGGCGAAGACCGCACCCTCGGGTCCGTCGCCCAGGTCGCGCGCGAGGCGCTGCAGCACCAGCCGCGCGGCGTCACGGTAGCGCGGAGTTCCCGTGAGGGCCCAACCCACGGCGAGGTTGCGCACCAGCCCGGCCCGCACCAGGCTCGGCGGGTCATCGCGCGCGACATCGGCGGTCACCACGTCGCCCGAGTCGACCATGAAGTCGAGCACCGTGCGTGCGGCCTTCAGGTAGCTCGAATCGCCCGAGCGCCCGTACGTCGCGAGCAGCAGGCTCACTGCCTGCGTGTGCATGAAGCTCCCCAGGGCGGCGTGCGTGCCGGCGACCGCCTGGAACGTGGCGCGCACGGCCGCCACCTGCGACGCCACCGTCCGCGGCTGCAGCACGCCGCGCGCCCGCGCCGCGTGCGTCAACGCCAGCTGCCGCACCAAAGCCGCCCGCTGCACGATGACGCCGCGCTGCTCACGGTAGCTCTTGGCCACCTCCGGCAGGAGCTGCTTCAGGCCCCGTCCGGTGACCGGATCGTCGGCAGGGAAATACGTGCCGCCGAAGAACGCCGAGCCGTCGGGTGTCAGGAACACGGTGACCGGATAGCCGCGCAGGCCGGCGAGCCACTGGACGGCCGCCTCATAGCGCTGGGCCACGTCGGGCCGCTCGTCGCGGTCGACGCGGACCGGCACGAAGAGCGAGTCGATCATCGCGCCCAGCGCGAGGTCGCCGTACACCTCCCGGTCCATCACGGCACACCAGCGACACTCCTCGGCGCCGACGTACAGGAGAATCGGGCGGTCGAGCCGCGCGGCGAGGGCGAATGCCTCGCGCCCCCATGGCTGCCAGCTCACGGGCTGGCGCGCGGCGCGTGTCAGGTAGTGGGTGGTGGATTGGGCCATGCGGTTGGTGAGCGGCCCGTGCTCGGAGACGCAAGCGCTTGCGGCGAGCGACAGGGTGAGCCAGGGCAGGGTTCGCATGGATGCGGCGCCTTCAACATACCCTGCCGTTCGGCGGCGCGTTCCCCCCCCCAAAAAACAGCGACCTGGAAGTGCGCGCCGGCGAGGTCGGGCGTGCGGTCCCTCCCTCTACGCGTGCGCAGCATTCCAGGTCGCCGTGCAGTTTGTGCATTTGACGCCGGTTCGTCAATAGGGCGCCGATGCAACACCCGCCGGGCGAGTGAGACGTAGTTATAGTTGGGGTATGCCCGAGGAGACCCGTATCACTCCGAAACCGAACGGGCCGCTCGTCGTGCAAGGCCCGGTGAAGATCGTCACGCCGGACGGCCGCGAGCTGCCGGTACCCCCCCGGAAGGACGGCCGACCGGCGGAAGTCGTTGTCCTGTGCCGTTGTGGGGGATCGGCCACGAAACCGTTTTGTGACGGAACTCACAAACGCAATGGCTTCAGCGACACCCCCCAAGCGAGCCCCGCTCCCACGCCTTAAGTAGGCCGTATTATGTTGTCACCGTCGTCCTGCCCCCCTGCCCCCTGCCCCCGAATGGAGGAGCGACATGGCGAAGGCTGGCAAAGCCCCGATGGCCGCCGACGAAGGGTACTGCGTGAAGTGCAAGGCGAAGCGGAAGATTTCGAACGCCCAGCAGGTTAAGATGGCCAATGGCCGGCCGGCCCTGAAGGGCGTGTGCCCGGTGTGCGGCACGGGGATGTTCAAAATCCTGCCGCCAAAGTGAGCCTGACTCGATCCGACAACCTCGGGCCCCCGGTCGCGTGAGCGGCCGGGGGCTTCTCGCTAGGGTGCCACCCGCCGGGTCCCGTTCCCCTGGTAGGCGTAGCGGAAGGTGATGCACGCCGTCCCGGCGTCCCGGCAGTAGTAGGTGAGCAGCTCGAGTTTGGCGTACTTCCCCCGGGGGGTCCGCACGCCGTAGACGTGGTGTTTCGAGGTCAGCAGATGGCTGAGCATGCTGTAGGCGTACCACTTCCCGACGGCGGGATTGGTGGAGTCCGGTGCGGGGCTCTTGTCGGCGTAGCCTGTGGCCGGGAGCTCGACGACGGAGTCGAACGGCAGCGGTCCCAGGTCGACGATGCCGCCGCCCGGCGCGGTAATCAGGTGGAAGCGACGAAAGGCCAGGTCCCAGGGCCCGGAATCCACGGTGGCGTTCCGGCCGAAGTCGAACCGGCGCCACCGATCCGTGGCCGAGGCGTCGAGCGTATAGGTCCCCGGGCCGACGAGCGAGTCGCCTACGACGGCGGGCGGGGCCCTGGTCAGCGCGAAGGCGGGATACTCAGGGCTCGTGAGCGACCCGATCACGAGGGACGCGACGAGCAGCAGGAACGCGGCACCGATCACGAGCACGAGGATGGGTGGGCGCGCGGCTCCGCTCCGCCCGGTCACGCCTCGGCCATGAAGGGGTAGCGGAAGGTCCGGGGCGGGACGAAGTTCTCTTTCAGGGCGCGCGGACTGACCCAGCGGATCAGGTTGAGCAGGCTGCCGGCCTTATCGTTGGTGCCGCTGGCGCGGGCTCCGCCGAAGGGCTGCTGTCCCACCACCGCGCCCGTCGGCTTGTCGTTTACGTAGAAATTTCCGGCGGCATAGCGGAGCGACGCCTGGGCCTCGTCCACGGCGCGGCGGTCCTGTGCGAACACCGCACCGGTGAGGGCGTACGGGGACGTCTGGTCCACCAGCCGCACGGTCTCCGCCCAGCGACCCTCCGGATATACGTACAGCGAGAGCACGGGACCGAAGATCTCCTCGCACATGGTGCGATACGCGGGGTTGTCGGTCTGGATGAGGGTCGGCTCGATGAAGTAGCCGTCCGCATCGTCCGCGCCACCGCCGGCGAGCACTGTGACGCCCGGTGTGTGCTTGGCAGCGTCGAGGTAGCCCTTGATCTTGTCGAACGCCTTTCGGTCGATGACCGCGCCCATGAAGTTTGTGAAATCGGCCGGGTCGCCCATCTTCACCTCGTCGAGCGTCGCGAGCACCCGCTCCCGCAGCCGGGGCCACAAGGTGTCCGGCACGTAGGCGCGCGAGGCGGCGCTGCACTTCTGCCCCTGGTACTCATACGCCCCCCGCACTATGGCCGCCGCGAGGGCGTCCACGTCGGCGCTGGCGTGCGCCAGGATGAAGTCCTTGCCGCCCGTCTCTCCCACCAGCCGCGGGTAGCCGGCGTAGCTCGAGAGACGTTCGCCCACGCGGTTCCAGAGCGCCTGGAACACCTCCGTGGAGCCGGTGAAGTGGATCCCGGCAAGGGCGCGGTCGAGCAGCAGACTATCGGAGATCTGCACCGCTGGGCCGGGCACGAAGTTGATGACGCCCGGTGGCAGGCCGGCTTCCTCGAGCAGCTTGAGGATGAAATAGTTCGAGAAGACCGCCGTCGCGGCCGGCTTCCAGACCACGGTGTTGCCCATGAGCGCGGGCGCCGTGGGGAGGTTGCCGCCGATCGACGTGAAGTTGAACGGGGTGATCGCGTACACGAACCCCTCGAGCGGGCGGTAGTCGAGGAGGTTCCAGGTACCGGGCGCGGAGATCGGCTGCTCGGCATACAGCCGCTCCGCGAAGTGCGGGTTGAAGCGCCAGAAATCGATCAGCTCGCACGCCGCATCGATCTCCGCCTGGTGCGCGGTCTTCGACTGCCCGAGCATCGTCGCCGCATTGACGATGGGGCGGTACCGCGTGGCGAGGAGCTCCGCTGCTTTGAGGAAAACGGCCGCGCGGCGCCCCAGGTCCCACCCGGACCAGTCGTGCCACGCTTCGCCCGCCGCCGCGATCGCCGCCCGCACCTCCGCCGGCCCTCCCTGATGCACCTTGGCGAGCACGTGGTGGTGGCAGTGGGGCATCACGGCGTCGATGGTCTTGCCGGTGCGGACCTCCTTTCCGCCGATTACGAGCGGGATCTCCAGTTGGCGGGAGGAGAGGTCCTTGAGCGTCCGCTTCAGCTCCAGGCGCTCGGTGGTACCGGGGGCGTAGGAGAGGACTGGCTCGTTGACCGGAACCGGTATCATGGGAGTGGCGTTCATGCGGAGGAATCTAATTGCGGATTGCGGATTGCGGATTGCGGAATCCCTCCGCGACGCGACCCAATCCGCAATCGACAATCCGAAATCCGCAATATGATCCATCCCCAAACCCGCATCGGCCACGTCCACCTTACGGTGGCCGACCTGGACCGCGCCCTCGGGTTCTATCGGGATGTGCTCGGCTTCGAGGTTACGACGCGGTACGGCACCGATGCCGTGTTTCTCTCAGCCGGCGGCTACCATCACCACATCGGCCTCAATACCTGGGCGGGCCGGGGGGCGTCGCCCCCGCCTCCGGGGACGACCGGGTTGTACCACCTCGCCATCCTGTTGCCCGATCGACGGGCGCTCGCGGCCGTCGTGCGAGGGATCATCGACGCGGGGATCCCGCTCGAGGGCGCCGCAGACCACGGCGTCAGCGAAGCCGTGTACCTGCGCGACCCCGACGGCAACGGTGTCGAGCTGTATCGCGACCGACCGGAAAGTGAATGGCCGCGCGCACCCGACGGGCAGCTCGTCATGTACACGCGGCCACTCGACCTCGCGGCGCTAGTGGCTGCGCAATAGCTCCGGCGACACGGTCGCCGCCACGATCGGCTGCACCGGCAGCCGTTTCTCCCAGCGCGCCAGCAGCTCCGGCAGGTTCGCCAGCTCGAACGCGGAGACCGCGATCACGGCGGACCCCTGCATCAGGTCCGCGGCGATGGCCTTGTCGTAGGTGTCCGACTGGGAGTGATGCGTGTGGTTGTAGCCGCGGGTGAGCTGGTTGAAGTTGAACCCCGGCACGCCGTAGGGGATGAACGACAGGTGATCGGTGCCGCCCTTGACGGCGTCGGTGATGGTATCGGCGTTGAGGCGGTGGACCGGCGCGAGCAGCGTGCGCCACAGGGCGTAGGCTTCCAGGTGACCCTGCAGCGCCATCCCGGTGATGGCTCCCGCGCCGTTATCGAGCACGATCACCGCCTGGACCGAATCCGCGTCCGCGGCGTGCGCCTCGGCGTATTTCCGCGAGCCGATCAACCCCTGTTCTTCTCCCGTGAAGAGAATGAAGCGGACGGTGCGTTTCGGCTTGAGCCCCGATTGCGCGATGATGCGGGCGGCTTCCAACGTGGCGATGGAGCCGGTGCCGTTGTCGGTCGCGCCCGTCCCCAGGTCCCAGGAATCGAGGTGCGCGCCCACGATCACGACCTGCCCTGGGCGCTCGCTCCCCCGCAGCTCGGCGACCGTGTTCCACTGCGGCACTGAGTCCTTCATGTTCAGCGTGTTCTGGATGTTCGCCTCGAGGCGGGGCGTCACGCCCGCTGCGAGCAGCCGGTCGAACAGCGCGTACTCCTCGTGAGCCACGACGACCTGCGGCAGCGGCAGGACCCGCGTGGGCGAGCCGCTCATGTTGAGCAGGTCCTGCTCTTTGCCGGCATCGAGCAGGATGCCGAGCGCTCCGGCGTTCCGCAACAAGAACGGCTGATCGGTGTTGAACTGCATGATGCGGGCGCGGGTAGCGGAATCGAGGCGCTGTCCACCTCCCACGAATCCGCGGAACGCCGCCCGTTGCCGCTCCGAGTCGGCCGCCGTCATCGGGGGCCCGTCGTTGTTCCACACGAACTGGGGCGGCCGCAACATGACCCAGGCGCCCTTCACTCGGGCCCTGTTCGCCTCAATGCTCTCGGCCGTGCTGGCGTCGATGCGCACCACCGGCCCGCTCACGGTCTTGCCATTCGTGCCCGGCGCCCACGCCCAGCTCGCGGCCACGACGTCGTGCATGCGGGGCGCGACGAGGCGCATCCACATCGGCCCCCGGGTCCACGTGCCGCCGAAGTTCCACTGCTCGAGGCGCGCGTCGAGTCCGTACTCCTTGAATTTGGCCAGCGTCCAGTCGTTGGCGGCGCGGGCGGCGGGCGAGCCGGTCAGGCGAGGCCCGACGACGTCGGTGAGGTGCTGCAGGTTCGCCATCGCCTGCGAGTGGGTGAGGGCCTGATCGATGAGCACGCCTGCCCCGCTCGTGTCCACCGTCGGGGTCTGGGCGGCAACGGGTCGGGGAGCGAGCGCGACGAGCAACGCGGTCGCCGCGGCGATACATGAGCGGTTCACGGGAGTCCCTCTCAGGAAGTCCGTATTCCCTAACGTTACGCGCGGCGGGGGAGACGCGTTAGGCGGCGGACGGCTCTCCTGCCCGGCGCGCATCCACGGAGCGTTGCGGTGGGACGGGGAGGGTCACGGTGACGGTCGTGCCGCCGCCGGGTCGCGAGTCGACGGCGATGCTGCCTCCGAACATGTTGCGCACCACGCTCTGCACCACCACCAGCCCCATCCCGCTTCCCTCCCCAAACTCCTTGGTGGTGAACCCCGGCTCGAAGATGCGCTCCAGGTCTTCGGCGCGGATGCCCGCGCCCTCGTCACGCACGGTGAGCCGCAGCGACCCGGCGGTCTGCTCCAGGCCCACGCGGATGGGCGCCTGCCGACCGATGCTGGCATCGGCTGCGTTCCGGATCAGGTTCACGAGCATGTCGTACAGCGCGTTCGGGTCGCCCTTGAGATAGACCTCCTCGAGCGTGAAGGCGAACTCGAGGGGGATTTTCTTGTCCTTGAGGACGCGGCTCTCGAGCGTGCAGCAGGAGCGGACCACCCGTACGGCGTCGAACCGCTCCGACCGCGCCAGCGTGCCCCGGGCGCGGTCCTTGATGGCACGCAGGAAGTTGACCCCGCGGTCGATATCGTCGACGACCTGACCCAGCTCGTCGAGCATCTCGAGCCGCCGCGCGGCGGCGACCTCGGTCCAGCGGCCCAGGGCCTCCATGGCGAGCTGCAGACCGGCGCGCGCCGCCGTCAACGGATTCGACACCTCGTGCGCGATGATCCCCGGCAACGTGGCCAGGTCCTGCAGCGGGTCCGTCCGCTTGGGAACGGGTGCGGCTGGCAGCTCGCGACGGTCGAGCAGCCCGAGGCAGAGGCCCGCGAGCTCGAGCGTGAGGCGCTCCCGGCTGCGGCGTTCCCGCCCCTCGGGGGGCGGAGACGGCGGGCGGGTGCGCACCGGGGCGACCACCCAGTACCCCTCAGAGGCACGGGAGCCTACGAAGCGGCTGCCCTGGACGATCTGGATGCCCCAGCGCCGCAGCGTGGAGTCGACGTCGAGCTTGCTGTCGTGATGGGCCGGGGCGGGGGCGCTCGAAGCCTGGGGCTCGAGCTCGGCGCGCGCCGACACTTCCCACACCGTGACGGGCCGGCCGCCCAGCGCGATGCTCGCTTGCCGCAGGATCTCGCGCCTGCCCTCAACGAAGGTCTCTGGTCCGCTCACCGAGGCTCCGCCGGTCACCACCGGCATGCATAAGGGGGGCGCGTATCTACATATGCGATATCCGTGCCGTTGCGTCAAGCAACGGGGCTTGAAGCCCTTTGGCGGGCTGTCGTTGCGTGACGTATTCTTCTTTTCATGCTGCCCACCGGAGCCCAACCGGTCGTCCGGGCCGCAGTCGAGGGCCCGCGCGAGCGCGAGCGCATCCGTACGCTCGTGGTCTCCGACCACGACGATCTCGCCGCCCTCCTCGCCGAGCGCATCGTCGACACGATCCGGCGCGGGGTGGCTGCGAACGGCCGCTGCGTGCTGGGGCTCGCCACCGGCAGCACCCCGCTCGGGATCTACCGTGAGCTGATCCGGCGGCACCGGGCAGGGGAAGTCGACTTCGCGGCGGTGACGACGTTCAACCTCGACGAGTACTACCCGATGGTGCCCGACAGCCCGCACAGCTACCGGCGCTACATGTGGGAGAACTTCTTCGCCCACGTGAACATCAAGCCGGAGAGCGTGCACATCCCCGATGGGAGCACGCCGCGCGAGCGCCTGGCGGAGCACTGCGCGGCGTACGAGCAGGCCATCGTCCACGCCGGCGGCATCGACGTCCAGATTCTGGGGATCGGCAAGAGCGGGCATATCGGCTTCAACGAGCCCGGCTCCCCGCCGGACTCGCGCACGCGGCTGGTGACGCTCGACACGGTCACACGCCGGGACGCGGCGGCGGATTTCTTCGGCGAGGACAACGTGCCGCGCGAGGCGATCACGATGGGCGTGGCGACGATCCTCCAGGCCCGGGAGATCGCCCTGATCGCCACCGGCGAGCACAAAGCGGACGTCGTGCAGCGTGCCGTGGAAGGCGAGCCGTCCCCCGACGTCGCCGCCACGTTCCTGCAAGGCCACCCCCACGCCGCGGCATACCTCGACCTGGCGGCGGCGGCGGAGCTGACGCGCATCAAGACCCCCTGGCTGCTCGAGCCGGTGGAGTGGACGCCCGCCATGACCGAGCGCGCCGTCGTGTGGCTCGCCGAGCAGGCGGGCAAAGCGGTCCTGAAGCTCACCGCCCGGGACTACTCGGAGAACCACCTGAGCCCGTTGCTCGCGAAATACGGCGCCCCGGGACCGGTCAACGGCATCGTGTTCAACCGGCTGCGGGACAAGATCCGGGGTCGCCGCAAGCTGCCGTCGCGCCAGCGCATCCTCGTCTTCTCACCGCATCCGGACGACGACGTGATCTCAATGGGCGGGATCCTGCGCAAGCTGTGGGAGAACGAAAACGCAATCGTCGTCGCCTACATGACGAGCGGCAACATCGCCGTTTTCGATCACGACGTGCAGCGGCAGCTGGACTTCGTGGAGCGCGCCGCCGAAGCGCTCGGGATCGACCGCGCGGCGGTGCGGCGGGTACGCGACGCCGTCGAGGCGAGTTTCGAGCGCAAAGGGCCGGGGGGCATCGACCTGCCGGTCGTTCAAGACTTGAAGCAGATGATCCGCGAGGCGGAGGCGATCTCGGCGCTCGAGTCCGTGGGGCTGCCGCGCGGCGCCGCCCGGTTCCTCAATTTGCCCTTCTACCGCACGGGCGAAGTCCGCAAGCGCCCGATCGGGGACGAGGACGTCGCGCTGGTGCGCGCGCTCCTCGAGGAAGTGCGCCCCGACCTCGTGTTCGTCGCGGGCGACTTGTCCGATCCGCACGGCACGCACCGGATGTGCAAGGCGGCGGTGGAGCGCGCCCTGGAAGGCTACACCGCGACCCGGCCTCAGGTCTGGCTGTACCGCGGCGCGTGGCAGGAGTGGCCCATCACGCAGGCCGACGTGCTGGTGCCGCTGTCGCAGGACGAGCTGCGGGCCAAGATCTTCGCCATCTTCAAGCACCAATCGCAAAAGGACACGGCCCCCTTCCCCGGGGGGCACGACGACCGGGAATTCTGGCAGCGGGTCGAGGCCCGCAACATCGAGACAGCGGCGCGGGCGGACCGGCTGGGGCTGCCCGAGTACTTCGCGATGGAGGCGTACGTGGTGGACCGTGACGGCCCCCCGGGACGCTGAAGCCCGGGCCGCCTCGCGGCGCCTCCTGGCAACGAGCGAGCGGGAGCTGCAGCGGATCGTTCTCGACATGCACGACGGCCCGGTGCAGGACATCTTCGCGGCCCTGTCACAACTGCAGGTGCTCGAGCGCTCGCTCGCCGGCGATGCCATGGCGCAGCAGCGCGCCAATCAGGCGGTGCAGCTGCTGGAGCGCGCGCTCGGCGAGATCCGCAACTTCATCGGGGCGTTTCGGCCGCCGGGCTTCGAGCGCCGCGCCTTGGGCGAGATCGTCGAGGGACTGGCCGTGCAGCACGAGACGCTCACCGACCAGGGGGTCGAGCTCGACCTCCCGACCGACCTCGGCGACTGCGCGCTCCCGACCAAGATCGCGATCTACCGCATCCTGCAGGAAGCACTCGCCAACGGCCACCGTCACTCCGGGGCCTCGCGCCAGCGGTTGACGGTCCACCGGCGCGGCAGCGCCATCGCGCTGACGGTCTCGGACGACGGCAAGGGCTTCGACCCCCAGCGGGTGCTGGCGAGTGAAGCGGACGTCGGCGTGGAGGGCGGACACTTCGGGCTGCGGGGCATCCAGGATCGCGTGGCGATGCTGGGCGGATCGTTCGCGATCGACAGCGCCCCGGGGCGCGGCACCTCGCTCACCGTCACCCTGCCGGCGGAGTGACAAACCCGCCGTGATCCGCGTCCTCCTGGCGGACGACCACGCGATCGTGCTCGAAGGGCTGCGGGCGCTGCTCGACGGCGAGCCCGACATCAAGGTCGCCGCCTGGACCACCGACGGCACAGAGGTCTTGAAGCTCGTCCAGCAGCACAAGCCCGACGTCGTGGTGCTCGACCTCGAGCTGACGAGCATCAAGGGCACGGCGGTGATCGCCGCGCTGCGAGACCGTCCGTCCGCGCCCAAGGTGCTGGTCCTGACCGCGTACAACGACGGTGACTCGCTCCGCTCCGCGCTCGACGCGGGGGCGGACGGGCTGGCCTTGAAGACCGAGTCCCCGCAGCAGACCCTCACGGCCATCCGACAGGTGCACGGCGGTCAGCTCGTGTTCCCGCAGGCGGCGCGGCGCTGGATCGAAGGCCGGGCCGCGGGCGCCCCCGGCGATCTGACGCCGCGCGAGCGCGAGGTCTGGAGCCTCGTCGCCGCGGGGCTCACCAACCCGCAGATCGCCGAGCGGCTCGGCCTCTCGGACAACACCGTCAAGTTTCACGTGCAGCATCTGTTCTCGAAGCTGGGGGTCAAGAACCGCACGGAGGCGGCGCTCAAGTACGCGCACGGCCCGCCCCGGTAGGGTCTCATTCGTACTTGACAAGGTGTAGTTCCAGCCGGAAACTCAAGCCTCCACCACCGGCCCGAGGGAGTTTATGACCGCTCCTGCGCTGTCCATGAAGGAACTGCGCCGCGTCGTCATCGCGGCGGCAGTTGGCAACGTGATCGAGTGGTACGACTTCTACATCTTCGGGAGCCTCGCCGCCCTGTTGTCGGTCAAGTTCTTCGAGCAGGGTCCCGGTGGAGGCGCGCTCATCCGCACCGTAGGGACGTTCACCGCCGGGTTCCTGATCCGGCCGCTCGGGGCCTTCGTGTTCGGCCGCGTCGGCGACATCGTGGGCCGCAAGTACACCTTCCTCATCACCTTGAGCGGCATGGGACTGTCGACGGCGCTCATCGGCGCCGTGCCGAGCTACGCCAAGATCGGCGCGGCGGCAGGCTTCATCCTCTTGTTCCTGCGCCTGATCCAAGGGTTGTGCCTGGGCGGCGAGTACGGCGGCGCGATCACCTATGTCGCGGAGCACGCGCCGGATGAGAAAAGGGGCTACTACACCGGCTGGCTGCAGACCTCGCCGACGCTCGGAATCGTCGTGTCCCTGATCGTCATCATCGCCACGCGTGAGATGTTGGGGACCGAAGCGTTCAACGCGTGGGGATGGCGCATCCCGTTCCTGCTCTCGCTGCTCATGGTCGCGATCGCCATCTATATCCGACTGCAGCTGCAGGAGACGCCGATCTTCCAGGCCATCAAGGCCAAGGGGCAGACGTCGAGCAATCCGTGGCGCGAGGCGTTCTGGAGTCAGAACATCAGATACGTGCTGATCGCGAGCGTCGTGGTGATCGGCGAGGGAGTAGTGTGGTACAGCGGCCAGTTCTGGGCGCTGTATTTCATCCAGCAGGTGCAGAAGCCCGACGTGTTGCACCCCGCCATCATCACGGGTGCGGCGCTGCTGCTCGCCACGCCGTCGCTCATCTTCTTCGGCTGGCTCTCGGATCGGATCGGCCGGAAGCCGATCATCCTGGGCGGCTTCTTCCTCGCGGCCGTCACGTACTACCCGCTCTATACGGCGTTAGGGAACGCCGCCAACCCCGCCAGCATCAACTATCCGCTGTCGATCTTGATCGTCGCGATCATGGTCAGCTACGTGGGGATGGTGTACGGACCGATCGGCGCGTTCCTCGCCGAGTACTTCCCGGCGCGCATCCGGTACTCATCCGTGTCGGTCCCCTATCACATCGGCAACGGCTGGGGCGGCGGACTGGTGCCCGTCATCACGACCGCGGCGTACGTGACCGCGCAGAACGCGGGACTATCGATGTCGCAGAGCCTGGGGCACGCCCTGGTCTATCCCATCACCGTACCGGCAGTGGCGTTCCTACTCGGCCTGTTCTTGATGCCGGAGACGCGCAAGATCAGCATCTGGCAGCCGGCGGAGGTACGCGCCGGCGCCAGAGGGTAAACACAGGATCTCGCGTAGGGACGCAGGGTCTATCGTAGGGGCGCAGCGTGCTGCGCCCCTACGACGTTGTGCGTCATGCCCCGCAGCGAATAATCGAGCAGCTGGATCGTGTGCAAAACCGGTATCGTACGCCCCACGCGCGCCAGCCCCGCACCGAGCTGCAGCAGGCACCCCGGATTCCCAGAGACGATCACGTCGGGGTCGGTCGCGAGGCAGGCCCGGACCTTGCGATCGCCCAAGTCAGCGGCGGCGCGGGGCTCGATGAGATTGAAGATCCCAGCCGAGCCGCAGCACAGCGCGGGGTCCGAGATCTCCACCAGCTCCACCTGAGGAATGGCGCCCAACAGACGGCGGGGCTGCTGGCGCACGTTCTGCGCGTGCTGCAGGTGGCAGGCATCGTGATACGCCACGCGCAGCGGCGCGCCCAGCGAATGGCGCGGCGCCCGGGGCTCGAGCTCGGCGAGGAGCTCGGAGACGTCCCGACACTTGGCGGCGAGCGCTCGGGCCCGCTCCGCGTAGGCCGGATCATCTCGCAGCAGGTGCCCGTATTCCTTCATCGTGGAGCCGCAGCCGGCGGCGTTCGTCACGATGGTATCCACGTCGGCGCCCGCGAACGCGTCGATCAGGCGACGTGCCGCCTCGAGCGCCTGCTGCTCCATCCCCGCGTGCACCATCAGCGCGCCGCAGCACCCCTGATCGGGCGGGACGACGACTTCGCAGCCCTCCGCGGCCAGCACGCGCGCGGTCGCCGCGTTCACGTCGGCAAAGAAGACGCGCTGCACGCACCCCAGTAACAAGCCCACGCGACGGCGGCGCTCGCCCTGCGCGGGTACACGCGGCGGCAGCCGCGTGCCCCGTGCGCTCAGCGTCAGGTCCGGCAAGAGCGACTCCATAGCGGAGAGCCGCGGTGGGAGCAGGCCCGGCAGCCCGAGGCGACGCGCCAGCGCGCGCAGGCCGGAGCGCTGGTAGAGCCAGAGCGGCAAGGTCAGGGCGCGCAGCCGGCCCGGATGTGGAAACAGCGCAAAGATCATCCGGCGGAACAGGCGATCGGCGAACGACCGGGAGTAATGACGCTCGATCTGCGCGCGCGTCGCCTCGATCAGCTTGTCGTACTGCACGCCCGATGGGCACGCGGTGAGGCACGCCATGCACCCGAGGCAATGGTCGAAATGGCCGACGTAGGTGCTCGTCATCTGCGCGTTGCCTTCGGTGCCGAGCTTCATCAAGTAGATCCGCCCGCGCGGGGAGTCCATCTCCTCACGCCAGGTGAAGTAGGTCGGGCACGTGGGGAGGCAGAAGCCGCAGTGCACACACTGGTCGATCAGTGCCGCCGCGGGCGGGTGATGCTCGTCGAAGATCGATAGCGGCGACATCACAGGCCTCCCACGAACCGACCGGGGGAGAGGGTCCCTCCTGGGTCGAGTTGTTGCTTGACGCGTTGGAACAGCGGCAGCGCGTCGCCCGGTGAGCCCCACACGTCGAACCGCGCCTTCACGTCCTCCGAGCCGCGTAAGACCACGAGCGTGCCACCATCCCGTTCCGCTGCCGCCCGCAGCCGCTGCAACGCCGCGACCAGCGTGTCGGACGTGCCGCCTTCCAACCGGAAGTGCCCCACTCCCAGGCCCTGGACCACGGCACGCCAATCCAGAGACAGCGCCGTGCAGGCGTCTCGCAGCTCGGTGCAGAACGCTCGGACCTCGGTCGGCAGCGCGCTGAAGGTGCCTACGACCGCCGGGTCAGTCCCCTGCCA
>QHTK01000023.1 GCA_003220795.1 Gemmatimonadota bacterium
CCGTCGCCCCGGCGGGATACGCACGGATTGAGACGCACCGACGCAGTTGGTCGGTCCACGGGCGAATCCACGCCTCGGCGGCCCCGAGAAACTCATATGAGCGGAGGCCCCGGCTCGCGGCGTACCGGATCGTGTCGCGCAGCAGCAGCATACCGGGGGAGCATTTGGCAAACGCTTCGTCGTAACCGATCTTGTGTAACCAGAACCGGCCTTCGCTTTCGACTCCGAGCTGTACCGCCGCCACGCGGTCGCCGATGCGCAGGAAGCACAGGCGAAGGATGCCCTGCCGGCACGCTGCCGCGGCATAGCGGCGGTAGAACATGCCCCGCACAGAGTCGTTCGCCAGAGCCGTCCCCTCGCGCCCCTTCCAGCCAGCCGCCTCCACTCGGAAAACCTCGTCGAGCAATCGATCGAGCTCTCCAGGTGCCGGTGACAGCACTTGGGAACTGACCGGCCCGATCTTTTCCGCGTTACGCTGCGCCCGACGAAGATCGGAGCGCCGACCTGGCTCGAGCGGCGGCTCAGACTCGCACCAGCGGCGATCGAGCGCTATCCACGGACAGCCCGGCGCGGGCCGGCAAACGACGATACCGCGGCTGCGCCACACGTTGGTCACCACCGATACAGTGGAGGATTCGGCGGGGACGCGCTCGAGCCACAAGGGGAGGCCTAACTGCGCCATTGCCTCCGCCAGCGCGGTCAGGTCGGCGGCGCTCCGGTAGATGAGATCCATCGGCTCGTGCAGCTCCCGCACTCCGAGCTGCTCCAGTCGCCCTCCGCCCCGCCGCCGCATGATCAGCGGCGCGATCGCCACGGGCCTCTGTGGCGGCCCCACCACAACGAGGTGCAGATCAGAAGAGGTTGAGGCGATGTCGGCGTACGCGCTCACCCAGGCATAGTGATGAGTCGGACTGCCTGAACCCACTGCCAACTGGTCCCAGGAACCCGCAAGTTCGGTGAGCCGCGAGAAGACGGTGGGCTGCTGATGCCCGCCCGCCGCCGGGAAACCCAACGTTAGACTCGTCGTCATGCCACGCGCATGTGCAGGAGTCTTGCCACGGTTCCTGTCTCGAAGTGAACGCTGCGGTGCACCATTACGCACCAAATCGCCCATTCGCGAGAACTGGAGGCACCAATTTGGGGCTTGTCGTACTAAGCGGCAGGCAAACTGTCGGTGTTGAACGGCGGCGGCGCCGCGCGGGATCATCAACTGCCTAGCGGTACTGCTCCAGGACCCTGAGTAGGGTTTGACGCTCCTCCGTGCCGACAAGCGAATGTGTGGGCAACGTGACCAACTCGCGGACCAAGTCCTGAGCACCTGGCCACGGGCCATGGCGGCCCGTCAGGCGCTCACGCACCGCTCGCAGCGTTGCAAGGGTCGCTGGGTATCCCGGTGCGACACCGAGGCGCAGGGCGGTTCGCGGATCGGAGAACCCAGCCAATCCACCAGGGAGTCGGAGCGGCAGGCGCAGGAACCCTGACCTCCCCCCGAGTGGCGAGGTAACGGGGCGCGCACGCGAGCTCGGCGGGATGCTGGCGAGCAGGGCTGCTGCATTCTGCTTGCGGACTGCAGCCTCTCGCGTCGCCAGCGGCAGGGTACGCTCAAGCAGCGATGCCGCAGCGCGAGTCATCGTTTGGAGAGCGACGGGGTCCCGGTACCGCGTCTCGCCGAGATGCAGCCAAGGGATCGCCGCCGGCAGACCGTACACCGCGGGACGACCGAGCAGGCACTGAGCCACTGCGCTGCATACGACTCGGAGCTCACTGCTCAGCCTGGTCGCACGTGGGGGCGCAACGGCGGTGTCCAACGGGAATCGGCGTACCAGTAGCGCGCCTCCCCTGGCCCCGGTCCACCCCTTCCCGCGCCCGAAGCTGAGCACGCTCAACGCTCCGAAGCTCCCGACGGGTAGGCCACGCCACTCCGCCCCATGCCCCTGCGCCGCATCTTCGATGACGACCGCACCGAACGGAGCGGCGCATCGTTCAACCGCTCCCCAGTCGACGGGCGTTCCCCACAGCGGCGCCGCCACTACGATCCGTGCCCCCGAGGCAAGCGCCGCCGCCAGGGAGTCGAGGTCAGGCCCGAGCGTTCCTGGGTCGACGTCGTACAGTGCGATTCGCATCCGTGCGCCGACTGCGGCCGTCGCGACGTCGTAGCACGAAAACGCGGGCAACGCAACTGCGCACTGCTCACCGGCCACGCGTGTCGCAACGCGGATCGCGAGCTCGAGTGCCTGCGTGCCGCTGCCGAGCAGGACCGTTTCCTGGGCGCGGTACAGCGCTCGGACTAACCGCTCGACCCGGGGGCAAGGATCGTCCCGCCACCCCAGGCCCTGCATCGCGGCGCGCCGGGCGGCGTCCCAGGAAATGGGCGAATACACTGGGGGCTGACACCGGATCGGACTGCGGACGGTACGTCGGTAGTTCGATGCCGTGCGGCCGCGCGCTGCCGTGGCGCCGCGGCGCGGCAGCCAACCGCTGAGCGTACTCAAGGCAACTGGCGGGCGAGGAGCGGGCCGATCCGATTGGTGACAGCCAGCGGCAAGTGTCGCCACACCGCCGCGGCGAAGCGGTACGCCGGGCGGTCCGGAGACGGGGTCGCGACGATGTTCTTGGGCGACCATTGCAGCCACGGCAGCGCAACGTCCACGCCGCCCCACTGCCGCTTGAAGCGGTGCGTGCCGCTGCCCGCGGTGCAGCGGCCGAAGTCGAACACGCGCACGCCCCGCGCGATCATCTGCTCCATGAACGCCCAGTACAGGAGCATGTTGGGGGCGCTCCGACTGTGCTCGCGCAGCGACGACGCCCATGTCATTTCGAACTCCCCATGCCACACGAAGCCGCATCCCGCCGCGACCGGCTCCGCGCGCCGGTACACCGTCCCAAAGACCACGAGCCCGCCGAACGCGCGGCTGAGACGCTCGAAGAACGCGCGCGGCAGCACGGGCGTGCCGAGGCTGCGCATGTTGCGTGCAAACACTTCGTAGAACGCCGGAAGTTCAGCAACGCCGAACCGGGCGTCGAGGCCGTCCCGCTGCGGGCGCCGGATTTGACTGCGCAACTTCGCGGGAAACGCGCGCCACACGGCCTCGCCCGAGGCGGCCAGCTCGAGTCGCACGGTGAGCTTCCGCTGGGAGAGGCGGAGCGGCGCCGACACCAGGTGACGGGTACGCAGTTCGAGCAGATCCACGCGGAGGCGCTGGGCGAGCGCCGCCGCGTGGTCGGCGAGCGTCGCCACAGCGTCGGGCGCGCCCACAGGCCCGCCGCTATTAAGGAACGGCAGCGAGACGAGATAGTCCCCGAAGAGCGGGCTGCGCACGCGAACGAGCGGCAAGATGCCGCGCCACACGCCCGCATCGTCGCACGCGATGGTGTAGAAGCACTGGTGCCCCAACACGTCGGTCATCACGTCGCGCCATCCGGCGAGGTGGCAGAACGTGCTCCCCGGCGCCGCCGCTACGAAGGCATCCCACACCGAAACGCTGCCGTCAAGCAGCGCGACGGACATCATACGCGGGCCATGTCGGTGAGACGGGCCAGCGTGTCGGCGATCGCCGTGAAGCGAAACTCGACGAGGAGCCGCTCCAGCCGCGGCGCTGTGCGCCGCAAGCCGCCGTAGTGACGCACTCGGGTGGGCCACGGCACGGCGATGCGGGGCTGGTCCGGGTCGAGTTCCCACGGGTGGATGTAGAACGTGCCGGGCGCGCCACGATGCGCGCAGTCCCGCAAGGCCGCCCGTACGACGGCATACGGGAACAAGCGGAAGTAGGCGCCGCCGCCGGCTGGAACGTTCGTGCCCCAGCGCCGGAGCGTGGTCGGCGGCACCTCCGCTATCCGGCCGACCGGTCGCTCCAACCAGTGGGGGTCAGGATGCCCGTTGGCATACCCGTAGCCCGGGCGGCGCACCGGAAACAGGCTGGAGTCGTAGCGGTAGCCTTCTTCGATGAGGACGTCGAGCGCCCATTCCCGGCCCGGCACGATCGAGAAACTGGGCGCGCGGAACCCCAGTACCGGTGCGCCCGCTAGGTCTTCGAGCAAATACTTGGCGCGCCGCACCGAGTCCCGAAAAGTCAGGGGAGACTGGTCCGTGACACGAGCGTGATCCCAGCTGTGCGACGCGATCTCATGGCCGGCGTGCGCGATACCGCGTACCAGATCCGGATGCCGCTCCGCCACCCAGCCGACGACGAAGAACGTGGCCCGCGCCTCGTGCCGCGCGAGCATGTCGAGCAAGCGATACACGCTGCCGACGACCCGGGGCTCGAAACGATCCCAATCGGCACGACGCACGCGCGATTCAAACGCCGACACCTGGAAATACTCTTCGACGTCGACAGTGAAGTGATGCCGGATCATGCATACCGGGGGTTGCAACGCGCGTGCCCGGCCATCCGGGAAGGGAGCGACGACGCCGACAGCCCCGCCCACCACGCTGCGTTGCGTCGGCGCAACGGCGCAGGAAGGCGCGACGGCGCGCTCGCGGACCCCACACCACGCCGCCGCTGGCACCGCCTATGCCACAGGATGGACCTATGCGCATCGCCATCCTATCCGACATCCACGCGAACTCGGACGCCCTCGCGGCCGTGCTTGCCGACATCGCAAGGCACGATGTCGCCGCCACGGTCCATCTGGGAGACGTCGTGGGCTACAACACGCGACCGCGCGAGACGTTGGCGCTGTTACGGGAACACCGGATCCCCGGCGTCCGGGGCAACCACGATCTGATGGCGATCGGCCGCCTCCCCGCGGACCAATGCGGCCCAGTCGGCCGCAAGGCGATCGGCTGGACGCGCAAGGTGCTCACGGAGGCGGACTGCGACTACCTAGCGAGCTTGCCTGACGAGCTTCGGCTGGAAGGCGGCATCCTCTGCACCCACTCGGCGCTCGGCGATCCCTGCGTTCGCTTGCACGCCCGAGGCCAGTTCGAGGAAGAGACAAAGGTGCTGCTGCACTTCGACGGCGACCTCCGGGTCTGCTGCACGGGCCACACCCACCTGCAGCAGGTGGTGGAAGTCGCAGCGGGCGGCGTCGTGCGGCGGCCCGCCGTACCGGAGCTCGTACTCGACCCCGCGGCGTTCTGCTTCCTCAATCCCGGTAGCGTGGGCCAGCCGAGAGATGGTGACGAGCGGGCGGCATACGCGGTGTTCGACTCGGAGACATACCACGTCTGGTTTCACCGAGTCGCGTACGATGTCCGCCGCATCACCCGAGAGAACGCTCGCCGCGGCATCAGGATCGGCCCGCGCGCGGCGCAAGGGCAATCGCTGATGTCCCGACTGTTCAGTAGCGTCCCGTGACTGCGCGACCGAACAGAATCGGCCGCTACCTCCGGCCTGCCGCGAGGGTCCCCCACAGCGTGTTCACCAGAACCGCCAGGCACCGCTCGATCCTCGCGTAGACTCGCTGACACACTTCGACTGACTGTTCTACGGGATCCTCGATCCCGCGTGAGAACACGGGCCCACGATCGAGGTCACCCAGGATCACGATGTCCCGGGGAGAGCGGCCGAAGCGGTCGCAAATCACTTGGCGTTGGCGGGCATCCATCACGATGACGAGCTCCGCCCACCGTACCAGTTCCGCGGTGATCGGCTGAGAGCGGTGCCGCGAAAGATCGATCCCGTGTCCGGCGGCCGCCGTCCGAGCGTCGCGTGGTGCCGGCCGCCCGGGTCCCAGAAACCCCGCCGACTCGACCTGCACCCCCCGCGGCCCGGCTACCCTCCGCAGCACGGCAGCGGCGAATGGGCTGCGGAAGATGTTCCCGTTGCAGACCACGAGCACGCGCGCCGGCGGCTGGCGCGCGATCAGCGATGCCAGCGCAGCGCGGCGCCGCCGTGGGTGCAGCAGCCGGTCCGGCATCTGGCGCAGCCTCCTCAAGAGCTGAGCCACCACTCGCCCTCCCGCCGCGACACGAACGCGCCTCCGCGTTCGATGGCGCATACGATCTTCGCGTGTTGCGAATGCATCCATGGGCTCCCGCAATCGAGACGCAGCATCGACGGATGCCCGAGCGCTCAACATAACAAGACGGACCGCCTCACCCTACCTCCGCCGGCCAGATCTCAGGCAGGCGCCCGTTGTCGCGCTGCTGCAACGGTAAGCGGCCGCGTTCACGCTGGGTGCATCAAATCGGTGCCGCGCCGATCGCCATACGAATTCTCGTTCACCGCGAAACACGTGTGGCTGCCCCGCGACATCCGGTGGGGATGCCTTACCTCCCGAGCGCCTGGCTTGAGATGTGCACTGGTGGTTTAGATCATCGCGCGGCTCGTTCAATTCGACAAGGCGACGGAGGTCGGTCAAGCGCATGCGATATCTGGTGACGGGCGGGGCAGGCTTCATCGGCTCGCACTTGGTGCATCATCTCGTGGCCGCCGGGCACGACGTGGTCGTCCTCGACGATCTCTCGACCGGCCGACGCGAGAACCTCACACCCGTAGCGGATCGCCTCCGCCTGCTGGTCGGCAGCGTCACGGATGCAGAGATGTGCCGGCGCGCAATGGAGGGGGTCGACTGCGTGCTGCACCATGCGGCGGTCACGTCGGTCGAGCGCTCGGTACGCGAGCCGCTCGCCGCCCACGCGGTCAACGCGACCGGCACTGTGAATGTGCTGTTGGCGGCAGGCGACGCCGGCGTTCGCCGCGTCGTATTCGCGGGATCCACCTCGGCCTACGGCAACCCCGCCGACCTCCCCAACCACGAAGACGATCGCACCCACCCGCTCTCACCCTACGCCGCTTCCAAGCTCGCGGCCGAGCAGTATTGCGAGGCGTTTCAAGCGACCTACGGGCTCGAGCCGGTCGTGCTGCGCTACTTCAACATCTTCGGACCGCGGCAGGACCCCAAGTCCCAATACGCGGCCGTGATCCCGCGCTTCATCACGGCGGCGCTGCGCGGTGAATCGCCCACGATCTATGGCGACGGCGGCCAGACCCGGGATTTCGTGTACGTCGCCAACGTCGTGCACGCCAACATGCTCGCCAGCCGGGCTCCGGCCGACCAAGTGGCTGGCCAAGTGTTCAACGTGGGCTGCGGCCGCGCCATCAGCGTGAACGAGCTGTGGCAATCCATCCGGGAACTGGTGGGGACGGACGTCGAGCCCGAATACGTCGAGGGGCGGGCGGGCGAGGTACGGGACTCGCTCGCGGCGATCGAGAAGGCGCGCGAGCTGTTCGGCTACAGCGAGGTCGTGAGCTTTGAAGACGGCCTGCGGCAGACCATCGCCTACTACGGTCACACGGTCGTCGGTCGCCGGCGCACCGAGCCGCGGGGCGTGGCGCGGCGGGCCCTGCTGCTCGAACCCTCCTAGGCCCGAGCCTCAGTCACTGGCCACGCGGTCGAGCATCTCGCGCAGCTCATCCAGGCTGAACGGCTTGCGCAGCACCGGCCGCTCCGACCGCAGCAGGTGGTCGCGCGTTTGTGCCGAGATCGAGTCGCCCGTCGTGAAGACGATGCGGCGCTCGCGGCCCCGCCCTTCGACCCGCAGCTCCTCAAACAGGTCGAAGCCGCTGTGCGCTTCGTCGAGGTGCACGTCCACGATCAACGCGTCGTAGGGCGGGGCCGGCTCGGCGAGCTGCCGCCGCGCGTCGTCGTACCCCGGCACGCTGGTGACCTCGTGGCCCAGCCGTTTCGCGAGCAGCACCATGCCGCGCCGCACGCTCTCCTCGTCTTCGATCACGAGCACCCGTAGTGGCCGCTCCGGAGCCTGGAAGCCGTCGGCCGCCGTGGCGACGGCGGGCTCGCTGTCGATCGGCAGCTCGAACTCGAGCCGGGCGCCACCGCCCTCGATGTTCTGGATCCACATCCGACCCCCCATCGCGCGCACTAACCCGAAGCTGATGGCGAGGCCGAGCCCCGTCCCCTGGTCGCCCTTGGTCGTGAAAAACGGCTCGAACACGCGATCCAAGATCTCCGAGGGCACGCCCTGCCCGGTGTCTTCGACCGCGACCCGCACGTGGTTGTCCGTGCGCTTGGCGATGATCAGGACCTGACCGGGGCGGCCGCTCGCTTCCACCGCCTGACGCGCATTCACCACCGCGTTGAGAACGACCTGTTGCAACTCTTGGGGATCACCCAGCACCGCCGGGAGGTCATCCGGGATGGCCACCGCGGCGCGGACGCGGGCCTTCTTCAGGGCGGAGCGTTGCAGTGAGAGCACGCGGTCCACGATCTCCGCGAGATCGACGGCGACCCGGACGCGCGGCCGCTGGCGGGCGAAATCGAGCAGGGTTCGCACAATCCGCCCCGCGCGCATCGCCTCGGCGCGGATCACCTCGGCGCTCTCTCGCAATTCGGCCTGTCGCGGCTCCACCACCAGCAGCTCCGCGAAGGCCGCAATCGCCGCCAGGGGGTTGTTCAGCTCGTGGGCCACCCCCGACACGAGGGCGCCGAGCTGCGACAGCCGATCGGTCTGGAGCAGCTTGCGCTGCAGCAAGATCTCCCTCGACACGTCCACGGCGAGGAACAGCAGCTTGGGCGACGGCTCGATCGGATCGACGTTCACGATGACCGCCTGCACGTCGCGCACCGGATCCCCGGCGAGCGTCAGGTTGAACTCCTGACGCTTACTGACCGCCTCCCGCAGCGCGGCGGCGAGCCCCGCCCGTTGCGGCTCGGCGGCCCACTCCGTAAGGGAGCGCCCGCGGACGGTGGGCGCGTCCGGCCCTCCTAGCAGCTTCGCACCCTCGGGATTCGCCTCCAGGATCTCGCCGTCGGCGGTCAGCACCAAACCAGGCGTAGGGAGGGTATTGAAGAGTTGCAGGTACAGCCGCCGTTCGATCTCGAGCGCACCCATCAGCTGGGCCGCCCCCGACTCCGCGGGGAGCGCATCGTGCATCGGGCGGAACGCCATCACCAGGTGGTTGTGGGGAGCACGCGTCACCCGGGTCTCCAGCACGGCGCCGGGAGTGTGCGACGCGTGCGCCGGCATCAGGCACGTGCGCGCCTTGCCGTCGGCCAGCACGCTGTGCAGCACGTGCTCGATTTCGCTGCCCTTCGCCGCCGAGAACGCCATCCAGAAGTTCCGGCCCTGCGCCTGGCTGGCGGGCAGACCCGTGACCCGCGAGGCGCCGGCGGACCACTCGGCGATCGTCCAGTCGGGAGCGACCGCTGCCACCCCGACGTCGAGGCTGTCGAGCAACGCTTTGGCATCCATTCCGCTGTGCTCCGGCTCCCGAAAAAAAAGGCGCCCGATCGGCCTGATCGCGGGCGCAACGGGGCCAAGGTGGTTGAAACCGCCAACGTTGTAACTGCTGGTTACCAGGATGGTTGCGCGACGTTCCGCGGTCAAGATGAGGCGCGCCCGCAACACGTGACGCGCGTCACGCACGTGCGAACCCAGCGCCCGACCGACGTGCCTTATATTGGGTCTCGCAACCTCTATCCCAGAGGATCCATGCCAAGGACGTTGCTAGCAGGGCTCGCGTTGATCGCCCTCGCCGCCTGCGGCGGTGGTTCTCACCACGGGCGGGCAAGGGCCCAGGCCAGGGCTCGGACTCCCGTGGCCGCCAAGTCGACTGCCACCAAGGCCGGGGCTCCGGCCAAGCGGAAAGGGGCGGCGAAGCCGGACACGGCTGGGCAGCGCAATCCATTGGTCAACCACTAACCGTCCGACGCCTGCCGCGCGCGTCGACGCCGCACGGGCCCCGCCCCTCGTCGCGGGGCCCGGCCGTATCCCTCGAGTCGCTGCGTTACCCGAAGCCGCTTTCCACCCTCTTTAAATGACGTGCGCGTTTTCGCAGATCCGCGAAGCAGTCGCCACCACCCAACGTAAAGGTCGTGCGTACGAGCGAGCCTTGCGACACAGCCGGGAACCCCGAGGTGCCCGACGCGTCGCTCGTCGCCCGCATCGCCACCAAGCGCGACCGCCAGGCGCTGGATCTGCTGTATCGCCGGCACGGGGGAGCGCTGTATGACGTGGCGCTCGGCATCGTTCCCGACCCAGTGGAGGCCAGGCGTAGCGTGGCGTGGGTGTTTCGGCAAGCCTGGCGCACACCCGCTCTGTTCGGCTCCACGCTCGTTCCCGTCTCCGCGTGGCTCGTCGAGCTGACGCGCACGGACGCCTGTGCGCGCGCACGCAACCACCGCTCGAACGGGAACGGCCAAATACGTCAAGCAGAGACGTCACGCGACGGCGTCGCGCAAAGACGTCGAGCGGAACCGTAGGGCCGCCGCAAAGACACGGAGCCCCGCAGCGAGTTGACTGCCGGCAAACCGGTCGTTCCGTCCCGGCTCGCCATAGTCGGTCACATCGAGCTGATACGTGAACCCGCTCTGGCCGTTCACCTCGGCCGTGCCCGGCGCCGACGTGCGACCCAATTCAGAGCCCCGCGGCAGGGGAGAACTCCAACGCGGGCCGTCAGCGTCGGGCTGACTTGTCCGTCGGACTTTTCCGACGCCGCGGGAGCGTCGAGGGCGCGGAGGGAACGAGGTGGTGTTCGATCGCGTAGCGGATGATGGCAGCGTTGCTGCTCAGCTTGAGTTTGTCGCAGATGCGGCTGCGATAGGTGCTCACCGTCTTCGGGCTCACGCCAAGCTCAGCGGCGATCTGCTTGAAGGAGATTCCAGAGCCGAATAGGCACAACACCTGGTATTCGCGGGTCGAGAGCACCTCGTGCCGGGGCCTCCCGCCGGCTCCCCCGAGGCCGGAGATGAGCGTGCTCGCGAGCGACGGGCTCACGTACGACGCGCCGCGCGCGACTTGCTGGATCGCATCGATCAGTTGGCGACGCGAATGATCCTTGCTCAAGTATCCCGCAGCGCCCGTTTCCATCATACGCCGGGCGTCGGGATCTTGCCCTTGCACGTTCAGCACGAGCACGCGGCATCCGGGATGGCGACGTTTCACGTCGCGAATAAGCCCAAGGATCGTCGGCGTTCCGAGGAACAGGTCGAGGAGCAGCACGTCGGGCTCGGTGGCCCGGACCTGTGCGAGCACTTCGTCTCGCGTCGCCGCCTCGCCGACGACCGTAATCTCGGAACTCGCCGCGACGAGACGCTTGAGCCCCTCGCGGACGACCAGTCGATCGTCCGCGACCAGCAGCCTGATCAAAACGGACGCAGGATGACGCGGTCCGGTGGTCTGGATAGTGAGTGCCCTCGCGCTCCACAAAAGCACGGCCCCGTTGAGCCGTTCGCGGGCGCAACGGGGCCGGGGATACATCGGACCCTTGAGATTAACGACGGGCGCGCGGTCGTCAAGTGGAAACGTGCGGCCGCGGTCGGGGTGAGGCCGGTCACCGGGCCCGGACCGATGTGGAGTTTATAGTCGACCTGAACCCGGAAGCACCTCTCGTTCCACCAGGTCCGTGCGCTCACGAACCCGTCTCTAGGGAGGGGGAGTATGCGCGCCAGTGCGGCGTCTCCAGAGCTCCGCGGCCAAACTGGCAACGGCGCTCGCAGCGGCGCGCATTACAATCTCAACATCATCGCGTCTGGCACGACAAGAATCCCGACCTGAACAAGGAGAGCGGGAACGTGATCTTCGTGGACCTCGGGCCTCGCTCTCGGTGGATGGCTCGAGCAACACCCGCGCCGGCGGCCGGGCCCTAGGCTGCAGGGACTATCGCCCGCCTCAACTTGCTCACATCTTGGAGAGGAATCGAGATACAGGGGACGCATATCGAAAGGTAGACATCATGATTCGCAACGGTGCTCTAGTAGCGATCGTTTTGTGCGCGCTAGTCTATTCACCCGTGCTCCCGGCCCAGAACGCAAGTGCGGCACCCACCACTGGCGGGACTGAGTCCACTACCCAACGGTGCTTCCGTGGGCATCCTCGACCTCAGTGCGATGTTTTCTGGCTCACCGAGTTCGGCGTGGCCGCGCCCATTTCGTCCAACCCCAACCAGGCGAGTCAGGGTGCGTTATTCACCTGGGAGCTCGGCGGGATGGTCAACCGCAGCACACGCCAGGCATTCGGGGTAGCGGCGTTCACTCAAGCCATCCTCTGGGGGAGCGATCAAACCGGTCAAGGCGCGGCCGTCGGCATTCGCCCGAGGGTGCGGTTCTGGATGAGCCACACCACCAGCTTCGACATCGCTCCCGGCATGGTCGTCCTGGGTTCGGGCGCCCCGGGCTTCAGCGGGCACGCGGGGTTGAATATCGCCGACTACGTCGGGCTTACCATGCACGTCGTGGCTCTGCGGCCGGAGCGGTTCGACGTCGACCGAAGCACGCGGGTCGCCGTTTTCGCCGGCGGGCGCTTAGCGTCGGTCCCGGGAACCATCGTGGGCGTTGGCGGCCCCGCAGCGGTGCTGGTCGCTTTTCTCATCGTGTGCGGCTCTGGCAGCTGCTTCGGCAACTAGCCGGCTTGGGCAGTGTCAGTGCGGGAGCGTGAAAGGATGGGGCCGCACGCCGTTCGCGTGACGTCTTTCGCGTGACGTTTCCTGCGCGACGCCTCTCGCGCGACGCCTCTTGTTGTTAATGGGCCTGAGTGGAGTTGAACCACTGACCTCACGCTTATCAGGCGTGCGCTCTAACCACCTGAGCTACAGGCCCCAAAGGACTTACCTAAGCTACTCGGTCCAAAGTGTGCCGCAAAGTGTGCCGCAACTTTCGGTCTCTGATCGCCTGCTTGTGCTGACTGATGCGGTACTCCACGACCTTCGACCGATGCTGCACCTGCCCGAGATGCCCATACACCTTCTCGATCATCGCCGTGGACGAGTGCCCGACCTCCCGCGCCACCGTAAAGGCCGCGACCGGCGCCCCGCTGTGCGTGGTCTGAATGCGGGCACTGATGTAGGTGTGCCGGAACATCTTGGTCGTGATCTCGCCTTGCGTCCAGCCCGCGCGCTTGGCCACGGCATCAAGCACCTTGCGGACGTCCGTGACCATCGCCTCCTCGCCTGTCCAGAACGACGGAAAGAGCAACGTGCCAGGTTCGCGCTCGCGTCGGGGGAAGCAGAGTTCGCAGCCTATCGCCCGTACCCAATCCTAGCAGCTGAGTGCTAGATGGCACGCATGATTCGAGGCAGTTACACTAGAACGGTCAGTCCAATGCGCGTTAGCCAGCGCGAGGGAGTCGACCGAGCATGGCATGGTCCCGCGGAGATACGCTGACGGGGCCGGCTGGCCGTGGTGCCGCGCTGGCGCCATATTACACAATGGCCGCGACGTTTCTCAGCGGCGCCGACAATTCGACCTCAGAAGGCGGCGGCATGGAGGGATGGATCCACCTTCCGAGCCGCTCATCTTGGACGTGCCAGCGGCTCTGTTGGCGCCCCCCCCGGCGTCGCAGTCTTGTCCTCGCACGGACGGTGCAAATCCGATTCGTCGGGGATTCATCGATCTGCTGATGCCAGAATTGCTGCGTGAGCAGCTCCAAGCCTGCCTTGGCGCCGCGTACACCATCGAGCGCGAGCTCGGCCGTGGCGGTATGGCGACAGTGTTTCTTGCGCGCGACGTCAAGCATCATCGCCACGTCGCCCTGAAAGTACTGGACCCACAGCTCGCCGCGTCACTCGGCACCGAGCGCTTTCTCGCCGAGATCCGCGTCACCGCGAATCTGCAACACCCAAACGTGCTGCCGCTCTTCGACTCGGGTGAGAAGAACGGGCTGCTGTTCTACGTGATGCCCTTCGTCGCCGGCGAATCGCTTCGCGCGAAGCTTGATCGCGAGGGACAACTTCCGGTTGACGAAGCATTGCGTATCGCCGGTGCGATCGCCTCAGCGCTGGACTACGCGCACCGCCACGGCCTCGTGCATCGCGACGTCAAACCGGAAAACGTCCTTCTGTCCGACGGCGTACCCGTGGTTGCAGACTTCGGCATCGCGAAGGCCGTGGTCAGCAGCCGGGTCGATGGGGCGTCGACGAATCCTGGCCTCACACACGCCGGACTCGCGCTGGGCACGCCGAGCTACATGAGTCCTGAACAGGCCATGGGCGAAACGGTGGATGGGCGCAGTGACATCTATGCGCTCGGTTGCGTGCTCTACGAGATGCTGTCGGGAGACGTTCCTTTCACTGGCCCGTCGGCGCAATCAATCATCGCGAAGCACCTTACGGAGGCAGTTCCCTCTATTCGCGACGTGCGCGACTCGGTTCCGCTCAACGTCGATGCGACGATCGTGCGCGCGATGGCGAAGGAGCCGGCGAACCGCTTCACGAGCCCAGCGCAGTTCGCCGCGGCGCTGGTCAGCGCGCTCCGCGTCGAGCCCATGCCGCATTCCGCAGCGCTCACGTCCGTCGCCGTACTGCCGTTCGCCAACATGAGCGCGGACAAGCAGAATGAGTACTTCGGCGACGGCCTCGCCGAGGAGATCATCAATGTCCTGGCCCAGGTCCCCGGTCTGAAGGTCGCCGGTCGCACGTCCTCGTTCTTCTTCCGGGAAAAGGATGTCGCATTTGAGGAGATCGGCCGCAGGCTCAATGTCGGGCACATTCTCGAAGGGAGTGTTCGCACGGCGGGCAACCACATCCGAGTCACGGCGCAGCTCATCAAGGTGACCGATGGCTTTCATATCTGGTCAGAGCGCTACGATCGCGAGATGACGGACATCTTCGCGATCCAGGATGAGATCACACAGACCATCGCCGCGGCCCTCCAGGTCAGGCTTTCCCCGGAAGCCGCGACCCTCCGGCGTCCCACACCGAACCTTCGTGCATACGCGGCGTACCTCGAGGCTCGAGCTCATTGGGTCCGACCGACGCCGGAATCAATGGTGCGGGTGAAGGAATGCTTGGAACAGGCGATCGAGCTCGATTCGAAATTCGCGATGGCGTACAGCCTGTTAGGTGCTCACTATACGATGCTCGCGAACATTGGCTTCAGGCCGGCCCGCGAAGTCATCCCGTTGGCGCGCGCAGCAGAACAAGCCGCGTTGCGCATCGAGCCCTCACTGCCTGAAGCGCACGCGCTGCTGGGCGTGTGTGCCGGCACCGACTTCGAATGGAACGAGGCGGAACGGGAATGGCGGTTGGCGATGGCTCACGAACCCGTTTCACGCGACGTTCGCTTTTGGTACGGGAACCATTACCTGTTGTCGATGGGCCGCTGCGCGGAGGCCGTGGACGCAATGGCGAGAGGCCTTGAGGAGGATCCGCTGAATGTGTTGTACCGCCACCATTTCGCGGTCGGTCTCCGGCACGCCGGCCGGCTGGAGGACGCGGAAGCCGAACTGCGGAAAATCCTGGAGATCGATGAGAACTTCCCACTTGCGGTGAATACGCTCGGCGCGATCTGCGCGCAGCAAGGCCGGTTTGAGGAAGCGCTCACGTTAACGGGAAAGGCGTATGCCTTGACGCCCTGGAGGCATCCGGTCATTGGACAGCTCGCGGCGCTCCTGGTCCGCGCCGGAGCCACGAGCCGGGCAGACCCGCTGCTCGAGAAGCTCGGGACTGGCGAGGAATACGGGGCTCCGACCGGGCTCGCAGTTTTTCACGCACTGTGCGGGGAATTCGATCGGGCGGCGGACTGGGCCGAGCACGCGATTGAAGAGCGGTATCCGCGGCTCGTGCCGATCCTGGGGCCGCTCCTCCGATCCAGTCCCAGGTGGCCCGCGCTCGCGAAACTGATGAATCTGCCGGGCTGAAGAGCGGCTCAGGTTATTCCTTGTCGTACACGATCACGTGGTTCACGTCCTGCCGCAGCGCGTTCTTGCCTCCCCAAGCTTGATCCGTCAGAGTCTGGCTCTTCGGCTCCGGGCCCGGGCTGAACCTGGATTTCGCCACATTGAGTTTCCAGGTTCCGATGTTGCTATCCTGGGCGAAGGTGACGACGCTCAGAGCGAGCACCTGGATAGCGACGATCGCGAACATGGCGACCAGTCTCTTCACGGTTTCTCTTTTGTGTGTGCTTCAGCTCTTGGGCGTAATCTTTCCCGCGAATGACTGGGCCACGATCTTGCCGTCCCGCACGACGAGGGTATCCGTGGCAAACTCGTACATGTTGTCGGCGGTGTCCGCGGTCCACAGAACGTACGCATAGTCGCCGTCGACGAACTGCTGCTTCATACTGAACGCCGTGCCGGGTTTCCCAAACTCCGCAATCATCGCCTGGAAGAACGGCCTGATCCCGCCGGCTCCTCTGAGCGGTCCATCTGGAGTGAACAGGACGGCACCTGGCGCATAGTCAGATAGAATGCCTTTGAGGTCGCCGTCGCCGAAGCACTTTATGTGGTGGTCTAGAACGTCTTTCGTTGAAGCCATTTCTCAGTCTTCCTGTGTTGGTCTCCAGCGCCGAATACTACCCCGGACTCTGCCAAGGCGGCAAGACGGATGGCACTATCGGCCATGGTATTGCGAGCCAGACCGAATTATCGCCTCCGGCTCACCTGGTAGCGGCGGCACACCTCGGCCACGGACCAGCCCGGCCGGTGCACATCCTGTAAGCGGACGTCCATGAGCGACCTCTCTTCCCACGGCATGGCGACCTCCCAGTGGGGCCTCTAGGTTAGAGAGTGTCACCCATTAGCTGCGAACAAAGTGTTACCTATCAGGTGATGTACCAGTTGCTGTTTGCTATCAACTTTGGAGTGCAACACTGAGCGTCATCGCGCATCGCATTCCTCCGGAGTTCGATAGCCGAGTCGCGCCGCGGCCGGTCGTTGAGCTTCCAGCGAGCCTCGATGACGCCTTGAGTTCCCCCGAGTCGAGCAAGCCTAGGTTTCGCGAAGCAGCCGCCGCCCGGGGCAAGGTCGCGGCCCTGAGGGCGGGATAAGCGCCGCAAACAGCATCGGAGACAGAGTCGCCGCGGGCGTTGCGAGCCATCGCCCGCCGAGCCGCGCGAACGGGGTCGCCGGCTTGGCCATCTATCAGCCCTGGCAGCGCGACCACCTCATCGCTAGGTTACATGTAACCGATCGAGCGGGGGGACCATGGGAGGGTCGAAGAACTCCAAGCCGTCACGCGAAAAGGTCCGAGCACATCGAGCGCGCTTGCGCCAGCAAGGACTGCGGCCCATCCAAATCTGGGTACCCGATGTTCGCTCGCCAGCCTTCGCCGCCGAGGCGCATCGGCAGGCACTGGCCGTCGCCAGAAGCGCGCGCGCCACGGAGGATCAGGGCTTTATTGACGCGGCCTCGGAATGAGACGCGGCGAGATCTGGACGGCTGCCGGCGGCAAGGACTATGCGGGGAAGCCTCGACCCGTGGTCATTGTGCAGGATGATCGGTTCGACGCGACGGACTCCCTAACGGTGTGCGCCTTCACGACGGACCCGACCGACGCTCCTCTGTTCCGGCTGCCCGTCGAGCCCAACGAACGGAACGGACTGCGGTCGCCGTGCCGCCTGATGGCGGACAAGATCACCACGGTACCGAAGACGAAGCTCGGGTCTCGTCTCGGTCGACTCGATGACGAAGAGATTCTCCGGTTGAATCGGGCCATGCTGGTGTTTCTGGGGCTGGCTGGAACGGCTCCCAGGGCCTAGCGCGCCGTGGTGCCACAGGTGGTTGAAAAATCAACGGCCGTCGCTGGTGAGCGACGGCCGTCTCGTCTTATCAGGCGTGCGCTCTAACCACCTGGGCTACAGGCCCTACTGCTCCGTCACTCCCAATCGCGCCGCGGCCCCTTCTTCGGCCGAAACTCCTCGTCCTCTTCGTCGTCGAACTCGTCGTCCAGATCGTCGTATTCGTCGAGGTCGTCCAGCTCCTCCTCGTCAAGCTCGTCCTCCTCCAGCTCGTCGTCGAAGTCCTCGTCCAGGTCCTTGTCCTCTTCGAAGTCCTCGAACTCTTCGTCGTCGAGACTGTCGCTGCGACGCTTGAGCGACCAGTCCGACGTCTCACGGGACAACATTGTCACCCCCAGCTGAGGTTGCGGTTGATGGTTTGAACGAGCTATCCGGCGCTGCGTTACGACTCCTCGGCCCGCGCGTTGCGCGCCAGCTTACGGCGCTCCGTGGCGCCCAGGGCCCGCTTGCGCAACCTGATGGACGACGGCGTCACTTCGATGAGTTCGTCGTCCTCGATGTATTCCAGCGCGAGCTCCAAGGTGATCTGCCGCGGCGGCTCGAGGATGATCATCTCGTCCGACGCGGTCGTCCGCATGTTCGTCAGCTTCTTCTCCTTCGAGGGGTTCACGTCCATATCGTCCGTCCGAGAGTTCTCCCCCACGACCATTCCCTCATACACCGGTTCGCCCGGCTTCACAAACATCGTGCCGCGCTCCTGCAAGTTGAAGAGCGCGTACGCCACCGCCACCCCCTGGCGATCGGCGACCATGACGCCCCGGCTGCGCCCCGAGATCGGCCCCGCCCACGGCCCGTACTCGAAGAAGCGGTGATGCATGATCCCCGTTCCCCGCGTGTCCGTCAAGAACTCGGAGCGGTATCCCAGCAGGCCCCGGGCCGGCAGCTTGAAGCGCATCCGGACAGTCCCCACCCCGGGATTCTTCATGTCCAGCAGGGTCGCCCGGCGCGGGCCCAGCTTCTCCATCACGACCCCCAGATACCCCTCGGGGCAGTCGATCATCAGCTCCTCGTACGGCTCGAGCTGCTCCCCGTTCGGCCCCTCGCGCGGGATGATGCGCGGCCGGCTGACCTGGAATTCGTACCCCTCGCGCCGCATCGTTTCCATCAGCACGCCGAGGTGGAGCTCACCCCGGCCCGACACGGTGAACGTCTGGGGATCGTCCGTCTCCTCCACCCGCAGCGCCACGTTGCGCTCCAGCTCCCGGAACAATCGCTCCCGCAGCTGCCGGCCGGTGACGAACTTCCCTTCCCGCCCGGCGAACGGCGAGTCGTTGACCTTGCAGTCCACCGAGATCGTCGGCTCCTCGACCGCGATGCCGGCGAGCCGCTCGAGGTGGTCCGGCGCCGTGATCGTCTTCCCGATCTCCACGCCCGCGAGCCCGGCCAGCGCCACGATTTCACCGGCCACCGCCTCCTCCACCTCCACCCGCTCCAGGCCCTCGAACCCGAACAGCTTGACCACGCGCGCCTGCTCGTATGCGCCGTCCCCCAGGGGACCGGGCGGGCCCAGCGGCAGCACCGCGACGGTGTCGCCCACCCGCATCCGGCCCCGCTCGATCCGCCCGATCGCGATCCGCCCCAGATACGACGAATAGTCCAGGGTCGAGACGAGCATCTGCAGCGGCCCGCCCACGTCCGCTTGGGGCGGCGGGATCGTGCCGAGGATGGTCTCGAACAACGGCTTCAAATCGGTCCCGGGTGCCTTCAAATCGAAGGTCGCCGTGCCGGCCCGGCTCGACGTATAAAGGAAGGGGCAGTTGAACTGCTCGGGCGTCGCCTCGAGCTCCAGGAACAGCTCCAGCACCTCGTCGTGCACCCGCAACGGCTCGGCATCCTGGCGGTCGATCTTGTTCACCAGGACGATCGGCTTGAGCCCCAACGCCAGCGCCTTTCCCGCCACGAACTTGGTCTGCGGCATCGGCCCATCGGCGGCATCGACGAGCAGCAGGAAGCCGTTCACCATCCGCAGAATCCGCTCCACTTCGCCCCCGAAGTCCGCGTGCCCCGGCGTGTCCACAATGTTGATCTTGGTCTCGCCCCAGCGGACCGCGGTGTTCTTCGACAGGATCGTGATGCCGCGCTCGCGCTCGAGCGGGTTCGAGTCCAGCACCCGCTCACCCACCTGCTGGTTGGCGCGGAACACTCCCGCCTGGCGTAGCATCTGATCCACCAGCGTGGTTTTCCCGTGATCGACGTGCGCGATGATCGCGATGTTGCGGATCTGCAAGGGGCTAGGTCCTGAGGGTGCCTAGGAGAGGGGCTCGGGGCTCGGTGCGTGAGGGGCGCAGTATAGGAAGGGGGGCCGGAAAAGACAAGGCATGAAATCACACAAACCCGGGTATGTCGTGCCCGGCCACTCAGTCACACGTCTGATCCCGCTCCATCTGCACCGTGACGTGGCGGATCCCCATCCCCCCGAGGCGGTCTTGCACCGCTTCCAGCACGCGCTGGTTGTCGGCCGGGTTCTGCACCACCAGGTGCCCGCTCATGGCGATCACCCCGCTCGTCACCGTCCACACATGGAGATCGTGAACCGACGCGACACCCGGGACCGTGGCGATGCAGTCGTGCACCTCGGACAGCGCGATGTGGGCCGGCGCGGCTTCGAGCAGTATGTCGGTGCTTTCCTTCACCAAACGCCAGGCGCTGGCGAGGATCAGCAGAGAAATGAAGAAGGAAATCAGCGGGTCGGCGGCGACCCAGCCGGTGGCCAGGATGATGACGCCCGCGACGAGCGCGCCGAACGAGCCCAGGGCATCGCTCAGCACGTGCAGATAGGCGCCCCGCTCGTTGAGCGAGTGGTGGTGACCGCGGTGCAGCACTGCCGCACCCGCCAGGTTGGCGACGAGCCCGAGCCCGGCGACGCCCACGAGCAGCCCACCGTGCACGGCGCTCCCATCGTGCAGACGGCGGAACGCCTCGATGGCGACGCCGATGGAGATCGCCAGCAGCGCCGCGCCGTTCACCAGGGCGGCCAGGATCTCGAGTCGCAACAGGCCGAACGTGCGCTCCGCCGTGGCGGGACGGTGCGCCAGGTAGGCGACGCCGAGCGAGAGTCCGAGCGCACCGACATCGGCGAGCATGTGGCCGGCGTCCGCGAGCAGCGCGAGCGAGTGGGCCACCCAGCCGCCCGCCGCCTCCGCGAGCATCACGACGGCGCTGATGGCCAGCACGGCCGCCATGCGGCGCCGGCCCTCGGCCCGCAGCGGGGCGCGGTGGGTGCACTGGACGTCTAACGGAAGTGCGGCAGACATCAGACCTCAGACATCCGTATCCGGACCGCCTCCGCGTGCCCCGGCAGGCCCTCGGCCTCCGCCAGCGCGATGATGTGCGCCGCGTCCTGTTCGAGCTGCCGTCGCGAGTACGCGACCACGCTGATGCGCTTCACGAAATCGTACACTCCCAGCGGCGAAACATATCGGGCAGTCGCCCCGGTGGGCAACACGTGGGACGGCCCGGCGAGGTAGTCGCCTACGGGCTCGGGGCTAGAGGCGCCGACATAGATCGCCCCGGCGTGTCGGATGCGGCCCGCCACCGGCCAGGGATCACGCGTCAGGACCTCGACGTGCTCGGGGGCCCGTCGGTTGGCGACGTCGACGGCGGCGTCCAGATCCGGAACGACGACGACGACCCCGTGGTCGGCGAGCGACCGCTCGACGATCGCTTTGCGAGGCGAGCGGGCGACCTGCCGTGCGAGCTCGGCCTCCAGGGCATCGGCGAGCGCCGGGCTGGTGGTGACACACCAGGCGCAGGCGTCCTCATCGTGCTCGGCCTGGGCGATCAAGTCCGCCGCGACGAACCGCACCTCGGCGGTCTCATCGGCGATGATCAGCACCTCTGTCGGACCCGCCAGCATGTCGATTCCGACGTCCCCCGCGACCTGCCGCTTCGCTTCGGTGACGAACCGATTGCCCGGACCCACGATCTTGTCGACGCGCGGAATCGTGGGCGTCCCGTAAGCGAGCGCGGCGATCGCCTGCGCGCCCCCGACCCGGAACACCCGATCCACGCCGGCGAGTCGCGCCGCGGCCAGTACGACATCGCGCGCTGCATCCCCGCCCGCGGGCGGCGTGACCATCACGATCTCCGCCACACCTGCGACGACCGCGGGAACGGCGTTCATGATGACGGTCGAGGGATAGGCGGCCTTGCCGCCGGGGACGTACAGCCCGACGCGTTCGAGCGGCACGACCCGCATCCCGATCTCGGTGCCGTCCGCGTCCCGCTCGAGAAAACCCTCATCGGCCTGGTTGGCGTGATAGTCCCGCACTCGCTGCACGGCGAGCTCGAGCGCAGCCCGCAGCGGGCGGGGGATCCGCTCGAGCGCTTCCTGCCAGCGGACCGCCGGTACCTCCCAGTCGCCTGGCGGCAAGTCCACCCCGTCGAGCCGCCGCGTGTGCTCGCGCACGCCTGCGTCGCGGGCGGCTCGGACGTCGTCCAGGATCGCTCGCACGGCGCGCGCGGTGTCGGCATCCCTGCCGGCGATCTTCGGGAAATGCGGGGCCAGCGCGTCGTACGGCGGCGCTTGAAGTCGAGTGACCACCGGCTAAGTTCCGCCCTCTATGCCCGGGCTGATGTCGCAGTCGATCGGCGTGCGCCTCATCGCTCTCGTGGTGCTGGTGCTCGCGAACGCATTCTTCGTCGCTGCCGAGTTCGCGCTTGTCGCCGCGCGGCGCACGCGCATCGATGCCCTGGTGCGGCGCGGCGACCGGAAGGCTAAGACCGTCCAGACGGCGCTGCAAGATCTCTACCGCCAGCTCTCGGCCGCGCAGCTCGGCATCACGGTCGCCTCGATCCTGCTCGGCTATGTGGCCGAAGACACCGTGGCTCACCTGTTCCGCGACTGGTTCGCCTCGCTCCCCCCGGCCTTGAATTTCCTCACCCGGGGCGGCGTAGCGTCCGTGGTGGCGGTGACGCTCATTTCGTTCCTGCACGTCGTGTTCGGAGAGCAAGCGCCCAAAGCCTGGGCCATCACCTACCCCGAGGCCACGAGCCGCTGGATCGCCGCCCCGCTGATCGTGTTCTCCTGGATCACGCGGCCGTTCACCGATCTGCTCAACTGGAGCGCCGGCCGCGTCGTGCGCCTGCTGGGGATCCGCAGCACGACCGCCGAGCTTGAGCGGATCCACTCTCCCGAGGAGATCCGCATGCTCGTCGAGCAAAGCCGCAAGACCGGGCGCCTCGCGGCAGACGACGCACGTCTGCTCGAAGGCGTGTTCGAGTTCAGCGAGAAGACGGCGCGCGAGGTTATGACCCCGCGCACCGACATCGTGGCGTTGCCGATCGACCTCGCGCTCGAGGAGGCCGCGGATCAGGTCGCCGTCGCGGGGCGCTCCCGCTACCCCGTGTACCGTGAGACGCTCGACGACGTGGTGGGTCTCGTGCACGCGAAGGACATCCTCGCGGGACTCCGCTCGGCCAAGGGCGGCTCGCTCCGCGCCGTACTGCGACCCGCGGTGTTCGTGCCCGGTACCCGCGAGGTGGAGGACGTGCTCGCGGACATGAAGCGCCAGAAGATTCACCTCGCCATCGTGCTCGACGAGTTCGGCGGCACCGCCGGGCTCGTGACCATGGAGGATCTCCTGGAAGAGATCGTCGGCCAGATTTACGACGAGTACGACCGGCCCAGTGGGGAGACGTACACGGTTCCGGGGGAGGGCGCGCCCGTCCTGTCCGGCGCCATGCCGCTGCGGGACGTCAACCAGATCTACGGGCTCGGCCTCGACGAGGGGAGCTACACCACGATCGGCGGCTATCTCTTCGGGACGCTGGGCCGGCTCCCCAAGGTCGGCGACCGGGTGACCGTACGGGGCGCCGCGTTCGAGATCGTGGAAATGGAAGGCCGCCGCGTCGGCGCCGCGCGCCTGCTGCAGCAGGTCGCCGGTGAAGGGACGACGCCGTGACACGACGTTCCTCCATCGCCCCGATTCCGCCCGGCGCGCTCGATCTCGCCGGTGACGCCGTGCGGCGCCGCCGCACCCTCCAGGGCCGCATGCTCGAGCGCCTCGAGGCGGCGGGCTTCCAGGAAATCATCCCGCCCACGTTCGAGTACGCCGAGGTCTTCGTGCGCGCCGGCGGCGGGGCGGCGGACGTCGCCGACCGGTTGATCCGTTTCCTCGACCTGGACGGCAAGCTGCTGGCGCTGCGCTACGACTTCACCGCCAGCGTGGCGCGCCTCGCCGCGACCAAGCTCGCCGACTGGGCCACGCCGCTGCGCCTCTCGTACGCCGGCAAGGTGTTCCGCCAGGATCCCGAGCGGGAGGGTCGACGACGCGAGATCCTCCAGGTGGGCGGCGAGCTGCTGGGCGAAGGCGGTGTCGCCGCCGACGTCGAGGTGCTGCGCCTCGCGCTCGCGCTCGTGGGCTCGGCCGGGGCGCAGGAGTTTCAGCTCAACCTGGGCCACGTGGGGGCGCTCGCGCCGGCGCTCGCGGCGCTCCCCCCCGATGAGCGGACCGCCGTGCGGCGCCTGATCGATCGGAAAGACGCGGCCGGACTCGCCGCCGCGGCGCCCGGCGCGCTGACGGAA
>QHTK01000088.1 GCA_003220795.1 Gemmatimonadota bacterium
CGATCCACGTCCGGGTCCACGGCGATCCCGACGTCTGCGCCGGTGCGGCGCACCAGCGCGGACAGCTCGCCCAGGTTTTCGGGCACCGGCTCCGGCGCCCGGGGGAACCGACCGTCGGTCTCCAGGTTGATCCCGGTCACCGAGCAGCCGAGCCGCTCGAGCAGAGCGCGCATCACCGGTCCACCGGCGCCGCGGACCGCGTCCAGCGCGACGGAGAACTTCCGCTTACGAAGCCGCTCGACATCGATCCCTGGGAGTTGGAGAACCGCATCGAGATGGCGCTCCACCGCGTGGTCATCCGTCGAAACCTTGACCGCCTTCGACCGCCCTTGACCGCCCTCGACCGCCAGTGCTTGCACCCGCGTCCCTTCAGGGCCGTCGAGAAAGATCCCGTCCGGCCCGATGAATTTGAGCGCGTTCCATTCAATCGGATTATGGCTCGCCGTGATAGCGATCCCGCCGCCGGCGGCGTGGTGCTCGACGGCCAGCTGGATCGTGGGGGTCGGAGCGAGTCCCACGGTGACCACGTCGCATCCGACCGATCCGAGACCGGCGGTCACCGCCCGCTCGAACGCCGGACCCGACGTGCGGGCATCCCGTCCCACCACGACGAGCGGCGCGTGCTCCGCGGCCCACATCCCGAACGCCCGGGCGTAGCGCATGACGACCTCATCGGTCAGGTCCTTCCCCACGATGCCGCGCACGCCGGACACGCCGACCATCAGGGTGTCGGTCATGGGTGCAACGCAGCAGGCAGCCGCTGGTGCCTCAATCGAACGCGCGTCAGGTGCGGCGGGCCTCGAGCGGTCGAGCGGGGAGGTGCAGCGGCCGCGCTTCCGGCGTGGTCACGGGGAGCGCCGCCCGGTCGGGGAAGGCCGCGAGGAACGCCGCCACGGCCCGCGGGTCGAACTGCACCCCTTGCATGTCTTCGAGCTCCTGCATCGCCATCTGGACGGAGAGCGCGGGGCGGTAGGGCCGCACGCTCGTCATCGCGTCGAACGAATCGGCGACCGTCACGACCCGCACTTCGAACGGAATCGCGTCTCCTCGCAGGCCTTCAGGGAAGCCCTTGCCGTCGAGCCGCTCATGGTGCGAGCGCACGATGGCGAGCGCGCCCGGTGCATCGCGCATCAGCGGCTCGAGGATGCGGGCGCCGATCACCGGGTGCTCCATGATGTGCCGGTACTCGGCGTCGCTGAGCTTGCCGGCCTTGTGGAGCACGGCCTCGCTCACGCCGATCTTGCCGATGTCGTGCAGCTCGGCGCCGAGCGCGATCAGGTCGATCACCTCCTGATCAAGCTGCAGCTGCCGGCCGATCCCCAGGGCGTAGTTGGCGACGCGCACCGAATGGCCGCGCGTGTAGGGGTCCTTTTCTTCGAGGAAATGCACCAGGGCCTGGAGGCGCTCGAGCGACAGCTCTTCGATGCGGTGCGCCTGCTCCTGGACGCGGTCCTCCAGCTGGTGCTGGTACATCCGGTTCTCGAGAATGAGGCGGCGTTTGTCGAGCGCCTGCATCACACGCGCCCGCACCTCGTCCAGGTGGAACGGCTTGGCAACGTAGTCCAAGGCGCCGAGCTGGAGGCAGGCGACCGCGCTCTCGACCTCGGCGACCGCGGTCACGACGATGACGGCGGTGTCGGGCCAGCGGGCGAGGATCTCGCGCAACAACGTGACCCCGTCCATCTGCGGCATCCGCAGGTCGGAGATGACGAGCGGGACCGGGTCGTGGTGCATCATCTCGAGCGCTTCGGTGCCGGACCCGGCCTCGGAGCAGGTGAACCCCTCGCTCTCGAGCAGACGCACGAGCACGCGACGCAGGCGTGGCTCGTCGTCCACCACGAGGCATTTCACGGCATTCGGTTGCGGCATCGGTTGCGTAACGTAAAGGTCGCTTGCTCGGCGCGGAAGGCGCCCTTACGTTCCCGCCATGACCAAGGTAGCGGGGGAGGACCTGATCCGGCGCCTGGCGACCCGCGCCGTGCACGCCGGACACATTGCCGACCCCCTCGCCGGCGCCGTCATGGCGCCGATCTATCAGACCTCGACCTACGTCCAGCAGGGCCTCGGGAAGCACAAAGGCTACGAGTACGCCCGCACCAGCAACCCGACCCGCGAAGCGCTCGAGCGCAACATCGCGGCGCTCGAGGGCGGCCGTCACGGGTTTGCGTTCGCGTCCGGGCTCGCGGCCGTGGACGCGGTGCTCAAGCTGCTGTCGCAGGGTGACCACGTCGTGAGCGGCGAGAACGTGTACGGCGGGACCCACCGGCAGATGACCCACATCTGGGCGCGGCACGGCCTCGAGTTCAGCTTCGTCGACGCGGCCGACGCCGCCAACGTCGCGGCTGCCGTGACGCCGCGCACCCGCATGGTGTACGCCGAGACCCCCACCAACCCGATGATGCGGCTGTGCGACCTGCAGGCCGTGGCGGCGATCGCCCGCGGCGCCGGGGCGCTGTGCGTCGTGGACAACACCTTCGCGACACCCTGCTTCCAACGGCCCCTCGAGCTCGGCGCCGACGTCGTGCTGCACTCCACCACCAAGTACTTGAACGGCCACAGCGACATGGTCGGCGGCATGCTGGTCGTGAACGCGGACGACTTGGCCGAGCAGATCGGTTTCATCCAGAACGCATCGGGCGCGGTGCCGGGACCGTTCGACTGCTGGCTCGCGCTGCGCGGCACCAAGACGCTCGCCCTGCGGATGCGGCAGCACGACGCCAACGGCCGCCGCATCGCCGATTGGCTGACCCGGCATCCCAAGGTCAGCCAGGTCTACTACCCCGGTCTCCCCTCCCACCCGCAACACGATCTCGCCTGCCGCCAGATGAGCGGGTTCGGCGGCATGATCTCGATCGAGCTGGGATCCGTGGAGCGTGCGCGACACCTGGTCGAGCGCACCAAGATCTTCGCCCTGGCAGAGTCGCTGGGCGGCGTCGAGAGCCTGATCGGACACCCGGCGTCGATGACGCACGCCAGCGTGCCGCCCGAGATGCGGCGCGCGATGGGCCTCACCGACAGCCTGGTGCGGCTGTCGGTCGGCATCGAGGACGTGGACGACCTGATCGCGGACCTGGACCAGGCGCTGGAGGCGGCGGGATGAGGGCCGGCTTCAGCATGGGAACACGACGCGAAACAGATCCCGTTACACCGCGTAAGGAGTGTCTACTCCACAACCGCAGGAGCATCACATGACTGGCCCCACGTCGCTCCCCGCCGCGCGCCCCCGCAAGATTCTCACGCAGATCGCGCCCGTCGCGTGGGAGCACCCGGCGGACCGCGCGGCGCTGCAGACCCTGCGCTCCGTGCCCGGCTTCGATGAAGTCGTGCGGAAGATCTACGGCTTCTTTGGCGAGCGGGGGATCCGGCTCTTGTTCCAGGCCGACGCGGTCCGGGTCGGCCCGACCCAGTTTCCCCGCTTGAACCAGCTGTACGTCGACGTGGTCACTTCGATGGACTGGCCCGAGCGGCCCGAGCTGTTCGTGTCGCAGACGCCGTTCGCGAACGCGGGGGCGTTCGGCATGGACAAGCCGTTCATCGTGATCAATTCGGGGACCCTCAAGCTGCTCGACGACGACGAGCTCAGGAACGTGCTGGGGCACGAGCTGGGTCACGTCATGAGCGGGCACGCGCTGTACCACACCATCCTCGTCCTGATCCTGAACGTGAGCCTCGGCGCGCTGCCGTTCCTCGCCGGGATCGCGATCCTGCCGATCCAGCTCGCGCTGCTCGAGTGGTTCCGCAAGAGCGAGCTGTCGTCGGACCGCGCCGGTCTGCTCGCGTGCCAGGACCCGACCGCTTCGCTGCGCGTGAATCTCAAGTTCGCCGGCGGCGGCGACATGGCGCAGATGGACCTGAACGCGTTTCTCGAGCAGGCGAAGGAGTATGAAGAGGCGGGCGGCGCGCTCGACCGCGTCTTCAAGATCCTGGGCGTGCTGGGGCGCTCGCATCCCTTCAACACCGTGCGCGCCGCCGAGCTGCAGCGCTGGATCGCGCAGGGCCACTACGAGCGGATCCTGGGGGGCGACTACACCAGGCGCGGCCCCGAGGCCGAGCGGCGGCCCATCGACAAGGACATCGACGAGGCGCGGGACCACTACATGAAGGAAGCCAAGGCCGTCGTGGAGGATGTGGTGGACACCGCGAAGCGCGCCGCCCAGGCGTTCGCGGAGGCGCTCAAGAAGAAGTGAGAATTCTGGTCGTCGGCGGAGGCGGCCGCGAGCACGCGCTCTGCTGGGCGCTGAAGCGCGACACCCCCGACGCGACCCTGTTCGCCACGCCCGGCAACCCGGGCACCGCCCAGCTCGGCACCAATCTGAAAATCGAGGCGATGGAGGTTGTGAAGGTGGTGGAGGCGGTGCAGGAACACCACATCGACCTCACCATCGTCGGGCCCGAGGCCCCGCTCGCCACGGGGCTCGTCGATCGCTTGCGCGCAGCGGGCCGCCCGGTCTTCGGGCCCACGCAGGCGGCGGCCCGAATCGAATCCTCGAAAGTCTTCGCCAAAGAGGTGATGCGACGCGCCAGCGTGCCGACCGCCGCGAGCGGCACGTTCGACGCGCTCGACCCCGCCCTCCGCTGCATCCGCCGGCACGCCGAGCCGCTCGTCGTCAAGGCGTCCGGGCTCGCCGGGGGTAAAGGAGCCGTGGTGTGCACCACCCGTGACGAGGCGGCCCGCACCGCCCGCGCCATGCTCGCCGAGGACGCGTTCGGGAAGGCGGGGCACGAGATCGTGGTGGAGCAGTTCCTCGAGGGAGAAGAGCTGTCGGTCTTGGCACTTACCGACGGCGAGCGTATTGTCGTGCTGCCGGCGGCGCAGGACCACAAGCGCCTGGGCGAGGGAGACGCCGGGCCGAACACCGGCGGTATGGGAGCGTACTGCCCGGTGAGTATCGCCACCCCGGCCTTGCTCGAGCGGGTACGGCGCGAGGTGCTCGAACCCACCTTGCGCGAACTCGCGGCGCGCGGGGCGCGGTACACAGGGGTGCTGTATGCCGGATTGATGCTGGCGGACGACGGCACCCCGTACGTGCTGGAGTTCAACTGCCGCTTCGGCGATCCGGAAACGCAGGCCCTGCTCCCGGCCCTCCCCGGGCTGACGCGGCACCTGGTGGAGATCGCGACGGGCAGCTGGCGACCCGAGCGCACCGCGCTCGATGCCACGCGCGCGGCCGTCGCGACGGTGCTCGCGGCCGCGGGCTATCCGGACAAGCCAGAGCTCGGCGCGGCGATCATCGTGCCGCGCGACGTGGAGCCCGGGACGCTGGTGTTCCACGCGGGGACGTACCGCGACCCCGAGGGCACGCTGCGGGTGCACGGCGGGCGCGTGCTCGCGGTCACGGGGTTGGGCGACACGGTGGCCGAGGCGGCGCGGCGCAGCGCCGCCGCGTGTGAGTTGATCGTGTTCCAGGGCAAGACCTACCGGCGGGACATCGGGTGGCGGGAGATCAGGAGGAGCGGTGCCGGAGCTGCCAGAGGTTGAGACGATCGTCCGGGAGCTCGCCCCGCGGCTCGAGGGCTACCGGATCGCGCGCGCAAAACTCGCCAAAACGGACGTGCTGCGCCGGGTCTCCAAACCTCGCCTGCTGCGCACGCTCAAGGGCAACACCATCGAGGAAGTGATTCGCCGCGCCAAGCACGCCGTGTTCCGGCTGTCGAGCGGCCACCGGCTGATCGTGCAGCCGCGCATGACGGGCTCGCTGGTGGTGTACGATCGCGCCCTCACACGCGACGAAACGAAGTATGCGGTGCTCACCTGCACCATCGACGATGGCCGGCTGCTCGTGTACCGCGACGTGCGCCGGCTCGGCACCGTGTGGCTGGTGGACGAAAAGGGGTGGGACGCCTACACCAGCCGGATCGGTCCCGAGCCGCTCGAAGACACGTTCACCCCGTTCGTGTTCGCCGAGCGGCTCAAGGGCACGCGGGCGGCGATCAAGAAGGCGATCATGGATCAGCGCCGCGTGGCGGGGGTCGGCAACATCTACGCGAATGAGGCGCTGTTCGAGGCGGGGATCGACCCGTCCAAGCCCACTGACAAGCTGTCATTGGACGAGTTCGCCCGCCTGCATGCCGCTGTCACCGACGTCCTGCTGCGCGCCGTCCAGTCCTCAGGGACGACGGTCCGGGATTACCGCACCGGCACGGGCGAGTCGGGACGGTTTCAGTTCGAGCTGAAGGTGTACGGGCGCGGTGGCGAGCCGTGCGTCACGTGCGGCAAGAAGCTCGTCACGACGCACACGATCGACCTGCGGGCGACGACGTTCTGCCCGAACTGCCAGCGCTAAGGGACGCTCACGGGACTACTTGTACCGGCTCCATAGTGCGCCCCGTCGTGGTGTTGCCCCAGCAATAGAGGGCTCCGTCCGTCGTCACGCCGCAGGTCCATTGCCTCCCAGCACCGATCGCCTTCCAGCTGTGCCCGCCCACCACCTGAGCGCTCCCTCCCAAAAAGTGCCCCAGCTCGCCGGCGGTGCTCTCGCCCCAGCAGTACCCGTCGCCGCTCGTGGCCACGCCGCACGCGTGGGTCCATCCGGTACTGATCGACGTGAAGTTGACGCCGCTGCTGAGGAGAGACGGCGTCGCCCCCCAGTCGTAGCCCCAGCAGTACCCCGCGCCGCTCGTGGTCACACCACACGTGTTGTTGTAGCTGCCAGCGCTTACCGTGCTGAAGCTCAGCCCGCCGGTGACCGCCACCCACCATGGCGGCGCTTGGGGAGTGTGATAGGTCCCGTCGCCGAGTGCGCCAAACGAATTTACGCCCTTGCAGTAGGCCGCGTGTGCCGTGGTGACACCGCACGAGTGGC
>QHTK01000024.1 GCA_003220795.1 Gemmatimonadota bacterium
TCCAGACGGGCTTGCCGCCGGCCGTAATCGTCTTGAGCCGGGCCTCGACCCAGGGGCGCAGCTGCTTGGGCAGGGGAGCGTATCCGAGCGGTTCGGTCCGGGCCTGGCCCTCGGTCTCCGCCCACCAGACGAACTTCACCAGGGCGGTGGCTTTCGCGGCGTCATCGTACTGCTTGTGGAGCAGGAGCCACGTGAAGCTGGCGATGGGATATGCCTTGTCGCCGTCGGGGTTGGTGATCGACACCCGGAAATCGGTGCCGGCTCCCATCGAGTTCATCGCGCCCGCCGCGGCGGCCGTGATGCTCTGGAGCTCCGGCGTGACGAACTTGCCGGCCTTGTTGCGCACGCTGCCGGCTGGGAGCTTGTTGATCATGGCGTAGCCGAGCTCGACGTAGCCGATCGCGCCGGGCGTCTGCTTCACGGTGGCGGTGACTCCCTCGTTGCCCTTGCCGCCGAGTCCCACGGGCCAGTTCACCGACGTGCCGCGACCCACCTTCTGCTCCCATTCGGAGCTCACCTTCGACAGGTAGTCGGTCCAGATGAAGCTCGTGCCGGAGCCGTCGGAGCGGTGCACCACCACGATGTCCGCGTCGGGGAGCTTGACCCCGGGGTTGACCGACGTGATGCGCGCGTCGCTCCACTTCGTGATCTTCCCGAGGTAGATGTCGGCGAGCACGTCGGGGGTGAAGCGGAGCGTCTCCTTGACCTCGGGCAGGTTGTACGTCGGCACGTCGCCCCCGAGCACGGTCGGGATGTGGAGCACGTTGCCGTTGATCGCGGTGATGCTCGAGTCCTTCATCGGCGCGTCGGTCGCGCCGAAGTCCACGGTGCCGTCCGAGAACTGACGGATCCCGCCGCCCGAGCCGATCGACTGGTAGTTGAGCTGCACGTCCGGGTGCGTCTTGTTGTACGTCAGCATCCAGTCTTGATAAATGATGTTGGGAAACGTCGCACCGGCGCCGTTCAGCTTCACCTGGGCGGCCGCGGGGGCGGCGAGCGTCAGGGCGGCGGCCAGGGCGATCAGGGGCGATTTCGTCATACGGGTTTCCTCGTCCGAGTTAGAAATTGATCTGGGTCTGGAACAGAGCCTGGGACCGGGTCGCGAAGTTTGCGGCGTTGAGGGCATCGGTCTGATAGTCCGCGTAATCCCAGTCTGCGAGCAGCCGCCAGTTGGGCGATAGCTGATAGGAGACGCCGCCGATAAACCGTGTCTGCTTGTCCACCGCACCCGCTTGCCGGTGTAAGACGTCCACGCGGGCGATGACCGCTGCCTTGGTCTGCGGGAACTTGTAGACTCCGAACGCGCTGTAGACGTGCCCGTTGGTAGCGCTGAGCACTCCGTCCTGGGTCACCGCTGCCTCGCCGGCAAGCGTGATTTCCTTCGACCGGTAGGAGATCATCCCGATGAAGCGATTCCGGTCTCCCGCAAGGGCCCGGCCGTAGCCTGCGTAGCCCGTGATGCGGAGTCCGCCGACCCGGCTCGAATCATTGGTGTCGAGCACCCGGACTGAGACACGCGCCTGCGCGTCCTTGCCGGTGCCCGCCGAAGTGCCCGAATAGAACGTCCCGTTGACGACGGTGAACTGGAAGTTGACCTTGTCAGCCATCCATTTGCCGTCCACGCCTACCCCGTAGTCCGCTGCCGACAGGTAGCCGGCGCGGTCCGTCGCCATCGTACCCTGCATGCGGTAATCCCACACCGCCTCTTCCCAGTCGAGCCATGGCGTGTGGATCAAGCCGGCCTTGAAGGTGACGGGGCTCCCCGGCGGCGTATACGTCGCGAACGCGTACTTGAGTCGGAGCCTGAGCGAGTTGTCAGTCGTGGGGGGAGTGGTCGCGATGGTGCCGAAGCGTTGGACATCGACCGTGAGCCTCGCCGTGACCCCACCCGCGAACCGGCCGAGGACGTTCAGGTACGCTCGCGTGATGTCGAAATTATTGAAGTGGTTGACCGAGTCCTTCAGCTGGTAGACGTACTGCGTGTATACCAGGCCTCCGACGGTCACCTGCGGCGGTGCTGGAGCCTGCGCCGCGAGTGCCGCGGTGCTCGTCGCGACGGCGGCGACGGTGATCCCGAGCGCCCGACGATAGGAGAACGGCATGGGCTGTGTCCCCTCCTTGAGGGTTGAGTGGGAAGCTACGCTGTGGTCCCGATGCAGCGACGCTGAAACGAACACGACCACGTCACGGAGAAGCTGGTCGAGTGTAACGGCTCGGTAACGCCGCGCGGCGTGCGGCGCGGGACCGGGGGAGGCGTGGAGTAGGCGGTGGGACGGAGCTGGCCGCCAGGTCGTCGGCGAAGGCACGCGCGTCGTGCGTGAGCCGCGCGAGCGGCCCGGCGAACCATTCCGCTTCGAGGCGCCCGAACAGCTCATCCTGCGTTCGGCCGCCGAGTCGGGCCAGGGCGAGCAGCCCGGCGCTGGCCGGCCGGGGGCCGGGTCGCCGGCCTCGAGCACGCGGCGGAGACGGGGACCCCCGCAGCGCGACCGCATGGAGACGGCGCGCCCGCTCGGCGGCGGCTTCGGCAACCGCGACTCCGAGCGCCGCCCCGAGGACGTGCAGGTCGTGCAGCTCGCCCAGCAGCGTCTGAAGCTGCTTCAGCGACTCGAGCATGGGGACGAGCCGGGGCCGCTCGGCGGCGAGGGGCTCGAGCAGGTAGCGCAGCCGCTTCACCGCGATGCGGGCGGCGTGGATCGCGTCCGCGTCAGGGCCCGAGCGCGCGACCTCGGCCTCCTGCTCGAGCTCGGCCACGTGCTCTCGGATCAGCCGGCTGGTGGCGGTCGCGAACGGCGGGGCGGCCGGGCTCTCATCGAGCAGCGTCGTGCTCAGGCCACGACGTACTCGGCGCTCCAGCTGGCGGAACTCCCCGGGCACCGTGCGGCGGATGTCGGCGTAGGCCTCGTCCTGCTGCTGCGCGAGCCGGGCGAGCAGCCACGGCAGGCCGGGCGGCAGGCGCCGCCCCAGCTCGGCGCGGTGGCTCCGCACCCAGCCGAGCTGCACCTCGGCGTCCCGCGCCGCGCCGGTCGCGCGCGTGACGTCGCGCAGCTGGCGCTGCAGCTTCTTCGGTACGGCGTCGCCCAGCTCCGAGCGAAAGCTGCGCAGCACCGAGCGCAGTCGCCGCAGCGCCACTCGAAAGTCGTGCAGCGCCTCGGCGTCATCCAGGGTGGCCAGCCGCCCGCACCCCTCGCGCGCCTCGTCCAGCAGGGCGAGGCCGACCAGGGCCGCGGCGGCCGGCGCGGGGCGGGTGAGCAGGTCGCCGGGGCGCTTAGTCATCGCCGGCGAGGCGGCGGAGGTGCTTGGGACCGAGGAACCAGTCGAGCGTCGCCGCCCCTTTGCCGATCGCGCCGGGGAATTCGAGCAGGCAGGCGGCGCCCTTGCGGAGCTCGAGGAACGGCCCGTTCGAGCCCGCGAGCAGCGCGCACACCAGCTGGCTCAAGTCCGGCTCGTGCCCCACGATCGCGACCGTGCTGCGGGCGGCCTGCCCTGTGAGCCACCCGATGACGCGGTCGATCCCCGCGCCGGGCGCGAGCTCCCCCACGCGCTCGACGCGCTGATCGCCGTACGCGTGGGCGATGATCTCGGCGGTCTCGAGCGCCCGCTTGTACGGGCTGGCGGCCAGGAGCTCGAGCTCCGGGACGAGCTGCTTCAGGCCCTCGGCGGCGCGCGCCATCTTGCGCCGCCCGTCGGGCGTCAGGGGCCGGGCGGCGTCGTCCTTGTGCGAGCGCGCAAACGCTTCCCGGTCTTCTGCGATGGCGTGTCGGACGACCAGGAGGCGCATGCGATGCCCTGATCAGGCGGAATCGCGGGTGCGCTCCGCCAGGGGCGTCGGCTCGGCGGCTGCGCCGCTCGAGCGCGGGCGTCGCACGATCGGGACGAAGGGGGGACGAGGCTCCCCTCCCTCGCGCGCGGCTTCGCGGGCGAGGTGCTGCAGCGCGACCTGGGATCGCGTCACCGGATCGCCCTCGACGCGCGTGCGGCGACGGTACGTGCCGTCCGGCAACAGCTCGCGCGCCTTGACGTTGTCGGCGAGCACGAGCTGCAGGATGTCGCCGACGATGCGCGCCTGCAGACTGGGGTCCGCGATGGGGAAGACGGTCTCGATGCGCCGCCAGAAGTTGCGGGGCATCCAATCGGCGCTCGCCAAGTATACCTCGGGATCACCCCCGTTCTCGAAGTAGGAGATGCGGCTGTGCTCGAGGAACTTGTCCACGATGCTGATCACCCGGATGTTCTCGGAGACGCCCGGCAGACCCGGGCGGAGGCAACAGATGCCGCGGATGACGAGCTCGATCGTCACGCCGGCCTGCGAGGCGCCGTACAGCGCGTCGATCACCGACGGCTCGACCAGCGCGTTCATCTTGACGATGATCCGCGCGGGACGGCCCGCCTGCGCATGGCGCCGCTCGCGCTCGATCAGCGCGACGATCTGGTCGCGCAGGTCGAGCGGCGCCACGAGGAGCTTCTTCCACTTGTAGCCGCCCGCGTATCCGGTCAGCAGGTTGAACAGGGCGGTCGTGTCCTCGCCGAAGTCGGGGTGCGCGGTGAACAGTCCCAGATCGGTGTAGACGCGCGCGGTCGCCGGATTGTAGTTCCCGGTGGAGAGGTGGACGTAGCGCCGGATGCCGTCCGCCTCCCGGCGCACGACGAGGGCGGCCTTGCAGTGCGTCTTCAGGCCGACGATGCCGTACACCACGTGAACCCCCGCCTGCTCCAGGGTACGTGCCCAGGCGATGTTGTTCTGCTCGTCCATCCGGGCCTTCAGCTCCACCAGCGCCGTCACCTGCTTGCCGTTCTGCGCCGCGCGCGCCAGCGCGGCGATGATGGGGCTGGCGCTGGTGCGGTACAGCGTCTGCTTGATGGCGAGCACCTGGGGGTCGTCCGCCGCCCGCTCGATGAAGTCCACGACGCACCCGAACGATTCGTAGGGCAGGTGCACCAGCACATCATGCGCCCGGATCACGTCGAACACGTCCTGGCCTTGCGCGAACGGCGGGGACACCCGGGGCACGAGCGGCTCGTCGCGCAACGCGGCACAGTCCTCCCGCCGGTGCAGCGCCATCAGCACGGTCAGGTCGATGGGGCCGTCGACACGGTACACGTCGCGGGGCTCGAGGTCGTGCGCATCGGTCAACAGGCCGATGAACACCTCGGCCGCGTCGGCCGAGATCTCGAGCCGCACCGGATCGCTGCGCATGCGTTGCCGCAGGCTCTCCTCGATCGTCTCGAGCAGATCTTCGGCGTCTTCCTCCTGGATCGTGAGATCGGTGTTGCGTGTGACGCGGAACACCGTGTGGCTGATGACCCGCAGGCCGCCGAACAGCTCGCGCAGATGCCGCGCGATGATGTCCTCGAGCAGGATGAAGCGCACCCGTTCCTCCCCCTGCGTCGACACCACGACGACACGGTCGAGCACCGCGGGCACCTGCACCACGGCGAAATGACGCCGCGGCTGTCCGCCGTTCGGGCGCTCGACCACGAGCGCGATGTTGAGGCTCTTGTTGTGCACGTGGGGGAAGGGATGACCGGGGTCGATGGCGAGCGGCGTCAGGACCGGATAGATGCTGGCGCGGAACAGGGCGTCAACGTGGCGCCGCTCGGCGTCGTTCAAGTCCTCGAACCGCACCCGCTCGATCCCGCCGGTGGCCAACCCCGGCAGCACGTCGGTTCCGAGAATGCGGTACTGCTCGGCGACGAGTTCGTGCACCCGGCGTTCGATGGCGGCGAGCTGCTCGGCGGGCGCGAGCCCGTCCGCCCCGTAGTCCTGCGGCTCGACCCCGGCATACACTTGCTGCTGCAGGCCGGCCACCCGGATCTCGAAGAACTCGTCCAGGTTGGAGCTGAAGATCGCGAGGAATTTGAGGCGCTCGAGCCAGGGGTTCGTCGCGTCGGCCGCCTCTTCCAGCACGCGGGCGTTGAACTCGAGCCAGGAGAGCTCCCGGTTCAAGTAGTGGTCCGGCGGGTAGGCGGGCAGGGCGCGCTCGGCCACGGCTATTTCCTCGGTCGTGACCAGGTGAGGGTCAGCTCGGCGTGGAACGCACGCTCGAACAGCGTGGCCTTGCGTTTCGCGTCCTCCAGCTCGATCGCCGGGTCCCGCGTGGCGCGCACCAACATGCGGACCCAGCCGTCACCAACGCGGCACCGCACGCCCTGGAGCACCTGCCCGTGGGCGCGGTCGAGGCCGTCGGCGACGCGGAGCACGCCGCTCAACCGCCGCACCAGGCGGCGCTCGCCGCGATCGAGTCGGGCGAAGTTCGCGTGGGTCTTTTTCGGCGGGGCACGCCGGTGGTAGCGGGCCACGTTCGCGATCAGCTCGATCTCGCGGGAGGAGAACCCCCGCAGGTCGCCGTGCATGATCAGGTGATAGGCGTGCTTGTGGTGCTTCTCGTGGTTGATCAGGTAGCCGATGTCGTGCAGCAGCGCCGCCGCCTGGAGGATGTCGCGGCCGCTCGCGGGCAGGGCGTACGCGTCCTTCAGCGCATCGAAGATCGACGCGGCGAGGGTGGCGACCTGCTCGCAGTGCCGTTCGTTCGAGTGGCACTTGCGGGCGAAGCGGCGCACCACCTCCATGCGGTCGGCGACCGGCGCGCGCGGCGGGGACGCCGTCGGGTACAGGTCGTCGATCATCGACAGCAGCACACCGTCGCGAATGCCGCGGTCGTTCACCAGCACCCGCTGGGTGCCGAGCCGCCGCATCAACCGGGCGATCGCGGCGACACCTGCGACCATGATGTCGGCACGGCGCGGGTTGAGCCCGGCAATCTGGCGGCGCGCCTCGAGCGGCGTCTCCCGCAGCCGGTCCAGGAAGCGCACCACCTCGGCGCGGCTGATGGCATAGTCACGCGCGTGCACCACCTTGCCGTCGCGCTCGAGCTGCGCCATCTCGGCCAGGTTCGTGAACGTGCCGCCGCTGCCGATCATCACCTCCGCGGCGAACGGGGGCTTGCCCATCTTCTCGTCGATGGCATCGTCGATCCCGCGGCGCAGGGCCTTCCAGTGCTTGCGTCGGAGCGGGTCCGACTTGCAATACCTCTCGCTCAGCCGCACCGCCCCCAGCGGCAGCGAGGCGACCTGCTCGATCACGCCCCCCGCCGCGAGAATCACCTCGGCGCTGCCTCCCCCGATGTCGACGATGGCGGTCAAGCGGTCGTTCAGGTCGTAGTGGCGGGACACGCTCCGGAACGCCAGCCGGGCCTCCTCTTCGGCGGGCACGATCTCGATACGCACCCGGCAGCGCCGCCAAGCCTCGCGGACGAAGTCCCGCCCGTTCGCAGCCTCGCGCACCGCGCTGGTGGCGATCGCGCGCAGCTCGCTGACGCCGAAGCCCTCGGCGATGGCCTTCATCCGCCCCAACGTCTGGAGCGACTGCTCCATCGGGCCGTCGCCGATGCGCCCGCTGGCGTAGAGCCCGCGGCCCAGCCGCGTCATCTCGCGGTCCTGGTCGAGCACCCGGTAGGATCCGTCCGGCTGCACCTCGGCGATGACCAGCCGCATCGAGTTGGTGCCGATGTCGACCGCCGCGAGACGCGGCGGCGGCGGCGCGACGGCCCGAGCGGGAGTGGCGGCCGCTCCGCCTGTCGCGGCGGGTACGCTCGTCTGGGCTGTCGCGCTTGCCATGCTGCCGGATCGTTGTGGGGTGAGAGAAATGGCGCCGCCAGCCGCTCACGTCAATGCGCCACCGGGTTCAAGGATATCACCGTTGTGTAACGGATGTGCAACGGCCAGGTCTCGACGACAAGCGCTTGTTGCACGTAGAGATGCGCGGTGTAGCTTCGCTCGCATGAAATTGTGGGAGCGGCTGCTTGTGGCGCCGGGCCGACGCGTCCACCTGGCCGAGTGGGATCCGGAAGACACGCTGGGTCAGGGCAAGGACGCCGCGACCGAGGACGCGCTGGCGCAGGCGATCGCCCGGCTCGACGAGCTGCAATACGTGATGTATGCCGACCACCGTCATGCCCTGCTGGTCGTGCTGCAGGGAATGGACGCTGCGGGTAAGGACGGCACGATCCGGCACGTGATGGGCGGGCTCAACGCGCAAGGGTGTCGCGTGACGGCGTTCAAGCGGCCTTCGGCGGAAGAAGCGGACCACGACTTCTTGTGGCGCATCCATCGAGCGGTCCCCGCGAAGGGCGACATCGCGATCTTCAACCGGTCCCAGTACGAAGACGTGCTCGTCGCCCGGGTGCGCAAGCTCGTGCCCCGTGACGTGTGGTCCGCCCGGTACGAGCAGATCAACGGGTTCGAGGCGCTGCTCGCCCAGAACGGCGTCACCGTGGTCAAGTTTTTCCTGCATATCGACAAGGCGGAGCAGAAGCGGCGTTTCGAGGAGCGTGTCAAGGATCCGACCAAGCAATGGAAGCTCGCGCCCGAGGATTTCGAGGACCGGAAATACTGGGACGACTACATGGCGGCCTACGAAGACGCGCTGGGCCGCTGCAGCACGGATGCGGCCCCGTGGTTCGTCATCCCGGCGAACAAGAAATGGTTTCGCAACCTCGCCGTGTCACGGATCCTGGTGCATGCGCTGGAGCGTCTCGACTTGAAGTTTCCCAAGCCGTCGTTCGATGTGTCGCGCCTCACGCTCGTCTAGCCCGAGCGCGGCTCGGTCGGCTTGCGGGATAGCGCGTTACAGCGATCGGCCGAGGCGGGGGAAGACCATTCGGATCGTCGTCCCCTGACCTGGGGCGCTCTGGGCGTCCACCCACCCGCCGTGGGCCTCCACGAGGTGCTTCACGATCGCGAGCCCCAGACCGGTGCCCCCCTGATCGCGGCAGCGGGCGGGGTCCGCCCGGTAGAACCGCTCGAACACCCGCGGCAGATGCTGGCCCGTGATCCCCGACCCGTTGTCCGATACCGTGAGGAGCGTGCCGCCGGCGGTGGGGCCGGCGGCGACGGTGATGCGACCGCCCGGCGCCGTGTAGCGCAGCGCGTTGTCGAACAGGTTCGTGAGGATCTGCCGCAGGGCATCCGCGTCGGCGGCGAGCGCGGCCCCGTCAGACGACGCGACCGTGACGCTGAAATCGATGCGGCGGTCGCACGCCCGATCGGCAAACGGCGCCCAAGTCTCGCGGGCGACGGTGGCGATGTCCACGGACTCAGGGGTGGGTTGCCAACCGCCCGACTCGATGCGTGAGAGGTCGAGGAGATCGTCCACAAGGCGCTGCATGCGGCGCGCGTTGCTGAGAATGGTCTGCGCGAACCGCTCGCTCTGGGTTCCTGTCCCGACCTCCGCCGTGAGTGTCTCGGCGTACCCGGCGATGGAGGTCAAGGGAGTCTTCAGCTCGTGCGAGACGTTGGCGACGAAGTCGCGTCGCACGGTCTCGAGCCGGCGCAGGTCGGTGACATCGCGGAGCACGAGCAAGGCGCCGCCGTTGGGGAGCGCGCGGCCCGCGATGAGCAGCGCCCGGTTGTCGAGCGCGAGATCGACGGGCTCCACTTCCCGTCCGGAGAGAATCGCGTCCACCAGCTCTCGCGCGGGCTTGTCGTGAAACAGCTCGGCCAGGGGCGGCAGGCGGTCGGCAGGGCCGTAGCCGAGCAGGCGCCGCGCCGCGGTATTCAGCGTGACGATTGTCCCCCGCGCGTCCGCCGCCAGGACGCCGTCCGCCATCGTTTCGATGAGCGTCGCCGTCTCCTCGCGCTCGCGCCGCAGCTCGGTGAACCGCTGGTCGAGCTCCTCATGCATGGCGCGCAGCGCGAGGATGTGCTGGGCGACCTCGGGCGCGCGTGACTGAGGGAAGGCGGGGGGTTGGCCCGCCGCGATGGCGCGCGCGGCGCCGGCCAGCTGGACGAGCGGCCGCGCGACCTCCCGCGACAACAGCCAAGCGAGCAAGGCGGTCGCGAGCAGCGCCGTGAGCCCCGCCAGGGCCACGGCGCGCTCGACCCCCCCGACCTGGGCGTCGACGACCGCCAGGGTCGTGGACACCCGGACGACGGCCAGTCCGGGCGGCCCGCCGCGGACGGCGACGTACAGACGACGTTCGTTGGTGGACGCGCTCAAGCGTTCATCGCGTCCGATTCCGTCCCCGCGGCCCCCGATCGCCGCCCGGACCTCGGGGCGCGTGCGGTGGTTCTCCAGCTGCGCCAGCGAGGCTCGGTCGAATTCGGTGTCGCCCCGGACCTTGCCTGTGGAATCGATCAGCGTGACACGGTGACCGATCCGCTCCCCCAACGCGCGTGCGGCATCGGGCCAGGCGAGCGAGTCGCCCGGGAGCAGCAGCGCCACGAGCTGGGCCTCACGCTGGAGGCCGTGAGCGATCTCCTCTACCAGGTAACGGCGCAGCAGCCGATCCGCGGCGACGATCAGCCCGCCGACGGCCACGGCGAGAAGCAGGCTGGTCGTGATGAACAGGCGGGTGACGAGCTTCACGCGCGCTTGCGGCTCCCCACTTCTCCCGTGCCGCGGGCCTCGGGGCGGCGGAAGCGGTAGCCGGCGCCGCGCACGGTCTCGATGCACTCGCCCGCCTTCCCGAGCTTCTGCCGTAGCCGCTGGACGTGCATGTCGACGGTGCGCGTCTGAATGTCGGGCTGCGCGCGCCACACCGTTTCCAACAGTTGCGCCCGGCTCTGCACGCGCCCTTCCCGCTCGATCAGCGTGCGCAACAGCTTGAACTCGGTCGCGGTGAGCTCGACCTCTGTGCCGGCGACCGTCACGCGATGCGCGGTCTTGTCGAGCACGAGCTGGCCGGCGGTCATGACGCCGCCGACCGCCACCGCCGGGGCCGCGAGGCGGCGCAGCACCGCGCTCACCCGCAGCACAAGCTCCTGCGGCGAGAACGGCTTCGGGAGGTAGTCGTCGGCGCCGAGCGACAGGCCCTTGATCCGGTCCGGCTCCTCCTTGCGGGCGGTCAGCAGGATGACGCCGATGTCCTTGGTTTCCTCGCGGCGGCGCAGCTCGGCGAGGACATCGTAGCCGGACACGCCGGGGAGCATGAGGTCGAGGACCACGAGGTCGGGGCGCTCCTCGCGCGCCGCCGCGAGCGCATCGCGACCGCTCGCCGCGGTGGTAACGCGGTAGCCGACCTTGGCGAGATGATAGGCGACCAGCGCGGTGATGTCCGGCTCGTCATCCACCACCAAAATGCGGTGGGGCGGCTCCGGGGTCACAGGATCACGTCTCCCCCGGGGTTGCGGCGCTGGAGGCGGTCCACTGCCTGCCGCGCAGCGGCGCGCGCGCGCTCCGTGGCGACGACGTCGCGCACGATGGTGACGGCGGTGCGATCGGTCCCCTGCTCGATGCTCACGAGCAGGACGTCGTCGGGCCGCGTGGCATGCGGCAGCAACCAGCGGGGGAGGTCGAGCGTCGGCCCGCCGTCCACTTCCACGACGGCGAGATCTCCCTCATGACGATCGACGATGAAACGGTGGGATTCCGGCATGGGCGGGACCTCCTTCGATGATCCGTCGCGGCGAGCAGGGCCGTGCAGAAGGTAGCGTATTCGGTCCAGCCTCCGCAATTTACAGCGCACTATGCGCGTGCTCCTCGCGCTGCTCGTCGCGGCGCAGAACCCCGTCGTACCTGCCCCGCCCCCCCCACCGTCCCCCACTCCCGATACCGCCCACCTCGTAATCGTCGCCACCACGGACGTGCACGGGCGCGTCCTGGGATGGGACTACGTGCACGATGTCGCGGCGCCGGGGGGGCTGGCGCGCGCGGCCACGATCCTCGAGACCCTGCGCGCCCAATACCCTGATCAGGTCGTGTTGGTCGACGCGGGCGATCTGATCGAGGGGAATCTGTTCGCCGCCTACTTCGCCAGGCGAGATCAGGAGCGCCCGCATCCGCTGGTCGATGCCCTCAACGCGATGCAATACGACGCGGCGACGCCGGGCAACCACGACTTCGACTTCGGTCCGAGCGTGCTGGCGCGCGCCCTCCAGGATGCCACGTACCGGTACGTCTCGGCCAACGTCTACAGGGGGGGGACCGATACGCTGCTGTACGCGCCATACAGCGTGATCGAGCGCGCCGGGGTGAAGGTCGGGATTACCGGCTTCACCACCCCCGGCGTGATGGTGTGGGATCGGGGGCCGCTGGGCGGGCGCGTCCGGGTGCGGCGGATCGAGGAGACGGCGCCCGCCGCGTTGCAGCGCCTCGAGCAGGCGGGCGCCGAGGTGAGGGTGGTCCTCATCCATAGCGGATTGGGTGAGCCGGCGTCCTACGACACGACCGGCGTCGGGGCCGAAAATGCGGCGCTCAGCCTGGCAGGTATCGTGCCCCGTCCGGACGTCGTAATCGTAGGGCACACGCATCGCGAGGTGCGCGACTACGTAGTCAACGGCGTCCATTTTGTGCAGCCTAAGAACGGGGCCCTGAGCCTCGCGGTCGTGCAGGTCTGGCTGACGCGAGAACCGGGGACCGGGGACCGGGGACCGGGGGCGTACCGGGTGACGTCAGTGCGCGCAGATCTCCTGCCCCTCACCTCGACCCCCGAGCTGCCGCGGTTCACGCGGCGCTTCGCGGCGGCGCATGAGCGGGTGCGCACCTGGGCGGCGACCCCGCTCGGCAGCGCCGGCCCCGGGTTCTCCGGCCGGTTCGCGCGGGCGGAGGACACGCCGTTGCTCGACTTCATCAACGAGGTGCAACGCCGCCGGGCGGGCGCCGACCTGTCCGCCGCGGCCGACTTCGACCTGGATGCCGGACTCCCGGAGGGCGAGGTCCGCATGCGCGACGTCGCCGGCATCTACCCGTACGAGAACACGCTACGCGCGGTCCGCATCTCGGGGCGGCAGCTGCGGGAATACCTCGAGCACGCGGGGCGCTATTTCCGCACCTATCAGCCGGGCGCGCCCATCGTCGACGACAGCGTCCCGGGCTCGAACTACGACGTCGTCAGCGGAGCCAACTACGACCTAGATCTGTCCCAGCCGCCCGGACAGCGCATCCGGGGACTCGCGTTCCGTGGTCGGCCGGTTCAGCCCACCGACAGCTTCACGCTCGCCCTGGCGAGCTATCGCCAGGAGGGCGGCGGTGGCTACACGATGCTCCAAGGGGCGCCCGTCGTGTACGACCGCGGCGAATCGATTCGTGACCTCCTGGCCCAGGAGATCGGCAAGGTGGGCACGATCACCGCGCCGCCGTATTACACGCCGAGCTGGTCCATACTCCCGCCCGCCCGGGAGGCGGTGCACCTGGCGTTTGCGCCAGCCGCGCCGCCCGTGAGTCAGCGGGACAGCACCGTACTCCGCGTGCTCGCGATCAACGACTTCCACGGGGCACTCGAGGCGCGCATCTGGCCGTGGTCCGACGGCAGACCCGTGGGCGGGGCGGCCGCGCTCAAACCCTGGCTCGACTCGCTCGCACGGGCGTGCGGCTGCACCACCGTCCGGCTCGACGGCGGCGACGAGATGCAGGGGACCTTGCTCTCCAACTTCAGTTTCGGGCTGCCGGCGATCGCGACGCTCAACGCGTTCGGCATCGACGCTGCGACGATCGGCAACCACGAGTTCGACTGGTCGGTCGATACGCTGCGGGCCCGGATGGCGGGGGCGAAGTATCGCTTTCTCGCCGCCAACATCACCGATTCGGGCGGCACGGCGCGGCCGGAGTGGGCCGAGCCGTGGACGCTGATCCAGCGCGGCGGGCTGAAGATCGCCGTGATCGGGCTGGCGCTGCGTGCCACGCCGACGAACACGGCGCCGCGCAACGTCCGGGGGCTGGCGTTCGGGGACGGGGCGGCGGCGGTGCGCCGCGTGCTGCCCCGGGCCCGCGCGGCCGCCGACTTCGTGATCGTCCTGGCGCACGAGGGGGCGTTCTGCGACGGCGCTCCGGGGCCCGACCCCGTACCGGCGGGCGCCTGTCACGGCGAGATTGTGGACATCGCGCGCGGCCTCGATTCAGGCACGGTGGACCTGATCGTGAGCGGGCATACGCACTCACTCGTCAACACCGTGGTGCACGGGATCCCGATCGTCCAGGCGCGCTCGAGCGGCGCCGGCATCGCGGTCGTGGACTTCGTGCGCGTGCGCGGCACGGAGCGCCAGGTGCGCGCGCGCATCGAGACGCCCTACGCCGACCAGGTCCGGCCCGACGCGGCGCTCGCCGACACACTGCGTCCCTACCAGCGGGACATCGAGACGGTCACCGGCCGCTCCGTGGCGCGCATCAAGACCGAGCTGCGCCGCGGTGGCGAGGAGTACGCCCTCGGGCGCCTCATCGCCGACGCGCAGCGCAACATGACCAAGACGGACGTCGCGCTCGTCAACAGCGGCGGCATTCGCGCGGACCTCGCGGCGGGCACCGTGACGTACGGCGACCTGTACCAGGTGCAGCCGTTTCAGAACCGGCTGGTGCGGCTCTTCGTCCCGGGCAAGCTCCTCAAGGCGGCGCTCGAGCACGCGGTCGCCGGCGACCGCGCGGACGCGCACGCCTCGGGGCTCGAGGTCTGGTACGATCCGCGCAAGCGCGTCGGGCATCGGGTCACCAAGGTCAGGCTCGCGAACGGACGCGGGCTGGACGACGGACGCACCTACACCGTCGCGGTGAGCGACTTCCTCGCGGCGGGCGGGAGCGGCTACACGATGTTCCGGGGGCTGCCGGCCGAGGACCTGGGGTTGGTCGACCTGGACGCGCTGATTCAGTACCTCGCCGTGCTGCGGCCGCCGGTCGAGGCGCCGGGCGACGCGCGGGTGCACCGCCGGTGAGCCTGCGCGTCTTCGTCAACGAGCAGCCGGTGACGGTGGCCCGCGGGGCCACGGTGCGCGACGCGGTGGCGGCGCTCGACCGGGCGCTCGCGGACCTACTCGCCGGTGGGGCGGCGTACGTGACGGACGGCGTGGGACGCCCGGTCGACCCCGGGGACCCGATCGACGAAGGGGGCGCGATCGTCCGCGTGGTCGTCACGGCGCGTCAAGGACCGCCCCGGCTCTCCAAGGAGCTACTGCGGCGCTGGCCCAAGGCCGAGCTGCACGTCCACTTGGACGGATCGTTGCGTCCCCAGACGATGCTCGAGCTGGCGCGAGCCCAAGGCGTGCGGCTCCCCGCCGACACGCCCGACGGGCTCGCCCAGGCGCTGTCGGTCAAGCACGCGAAGAGCCTCGAAGAGTATCTCACGAAGTACGAAATCACCCTGTCCGTCATGCAGACTCGGGCGGCGCTCGAGCGGATCGCCTACGAGTTCGTGCTGGATGCGGCCGCCGACGGCGTGCGCTACGTGGAAGTGCGCTACTCCCCGCTGCTGCATCGGCCGGCGCTCACACTGGCGCAGGCGATCGAAGCGCCGCTGGCCGGAATCAAGCGCGCCGAGGCGGAGACGGGCACGAAGGTCGGGCTGATCGTCTGCGCCATTCGCACGCGGTCGCCCCGTGAGTCGCTCGAGCTGGCGCGCGGCGCGGCGGAGTATCGCGGCGCGGGCGTGGTTGCGTTTGATCTGGCGGGCGCCGAGCGGGGGCATCCCGCCCGGGAGCACGCGGCGGCGTTCACGTACGCGGCGGCGCACGGCCTGGCGTGCACGTGCCACGCCGGGGAGGGGGACGGGCCGCACTCGATCCACGAGGCGCTGCACGCCTGCGGCGCGCGGCGTATCGGCCACGGCACCCGGCTGGATGAGGAGCCGGCCCTGCTCGACGAGGTCGTCGCCACTGGCATCCCGCTGGAAATGTGCCTCACGAGCAACCTCCACACGCACACGGTGGCCGCGATCGCCGAGCATCCTTTCAAGCGGTACCTCGACCGCGGGGTCGTGGTCACGCTCAATACCGACGGCCGCCTGGTGGACGGCATCTCGCTTACCGACGAGTATTTCCTGGCGCACGCCGCGCTCGGCCTCACGCGACAGGAGCTCGTGCGCGTGACGCTCAACGCGTGCGAGAGCGCGTTTCTCCCGGAGTACGAGAAAGTCGCGCTGGTGTCGCGCGTGCAGAGCGAACTGGAGGCTCTCTAAATGTCCTTCCGCCGCACGGTGCTGGCGTGCGCCGTCACGTTCGTGTGCGCGCTGGCCGTGTTCACACTTCCCCGGTTCGCCTGGAACAGCCTGCAGGGGGCAATTCGTCCGCCGGCGGCACCCGACGCGGTCCTGCCGCCGCCCGCCATCGCTCCTCTCGTGGCCCAAGCGGCGCCCCGCTCGGCGGGCCAGCGTCTCACGGGCCTGTTCGGGATCGTCCTGATCCTGGGCATCGGTATGGCCCTCTCGCGCAACCGCCGCGCGATCAGCTGGCGGATCGTGGCCTGGGGAGTGGGTCTGCAGCTCGCCTTCGCGATCTTCGTGCTGCGCGTGCCCCTGGGGCAGAAGCTGTTCAGCGCCTTGGGCGACGTGGTGAAGCAGATCCTGAGCTTCTCCTACGTCGGCTCGGAGTTCGTGTTCGGGGAGATCGGCAAGCAGCACTCGAGCCTGGGCGTGATCTTCGCGTTTCAGGTGCTCCCCGCCATCATCTTCGTGTCGGCGCTGTTCGCCATCCTGTACTACCTCGGGATCATGCAGCTCGTCGTGAAGGCGTTCGCCGTCGTGATGAACAGGGTGATGGGGGCGAGCGGGGCGGAGAGCTTGAACGTCGCCGCCTCGATCTTCATGGGCCAGACCGAAGCGCCCCTCACGATCCGTCCGTTCCTTCCCGGCATGACGCGCTCCGAGCTCATGACCGTGATGACCGCCGGCATGGCGCATGTCTCCGGCTCCATCATGGCGGCCTACATCGCGTTCGGGATCGAGGCGCGCCACCTCTTGACGGCGGTGATCATGACGGCGCCGGGGACCATCATGATGGCGAAGATCCTCGAGCCTGAGACGGACACGCCGCAGACGCTGGGCGGGGTGCGGGTCGACATCCCGCGGACCGACGTGAACGTCGTCGACGCGGCGGCCCGCGGCACCACCGACGGGTTGTACCTCATGCTGAATGTGATCGCGATGCTGGTCTCCTTCATCGCGCTCGTCGCCCTCGCCAACGGGGCCTTTGGCTGGGTCCACGGGTACGCGGCGTGGTTTCCCGAGAACATCCAGACCGTGCTCGGTTGGGTCTTCAGCCCGATCGCCTGGGTCATGGGGGTGCCGTGGCACGACAGCGGCACCATCGGGAGCCTGCTGGGCACACGCATGGTGCTGAACGAGTTCATCGCGTACGCCCAGCTCGGGCCCATGAAGCCGGCGCTCGACCCCGTCTCCTTCACGATCGCGACGTTCGCGCTGTGCGGCTTCGCCAACATCAGCTCGGTGGGCATACAGATCGGCGGTATCGGCGCGCTGGTCCCGGACCGCAAACATGATCTCGCGCGCCTCGGCTTCCGCGCCATGATCGCGGGGACGCTCGCCAACTTCCTGTCGGCGACGCTGGCGGGAATACTGTTGTGAACCACCGGGAGCAGGGAGCCGGGAGCAGTTCCATCGGTGCGGCCGCTGACGCCGTCGCGCGCCGGCTCGGCGCGCTCGAGCCGCGCGTCGCGATCGTCCTGGGGTCGGGTCTGGGATCGGTGGCCGATGCGGTTCAATCCGCAATCCGCATTCCGCAATCCGCAATTCCGGGCTTTCCCAAGCCCGCCGCTCCAGGCCACAAGGGAGAGCTCGTCGCCGGCACGCTCGAGGGCGTGCCTGTATTGGTCCAGAGCGGCCGCTTTCATCTCTATGAGGGCCACGCGCCCCAGCTGGCGGCGCTGCCGGCGCGCGTGTTCGCCCGGCTCGGCGTCCGCACCCTGATCGTCACCAACGCCGCGGGGGGGATCCGCCTCACTTTCCGGCCGCCCACGCTGATGCTCATCGCTGACCACATCAACCTCATGTTCCGGAACCCGTTGGAGGGCGCGCTCGAGGAGGGGGAGCAGCGCTTTCCCGACATGAGCGATCCCTATGACCGCGAGCTGCGCGCCCTCGCCCGGGAGGTGGCGCTGCAGCAGCAGATCGGGCTCGAGGAGGGGGTATACGCCGCGCTACTGGGCCCGTCGTACGAGACGCCCGCCGAGATCCGCATGCTGGCGCGTCTGGGCGCCGACGCCGTGGGGATGTCCACGGTGCCCGAGGTGATCGCGGCGCGGGCGCGGGGGATCCGCTGTCTCGGCTTCTCGAGCATCACGAACGTAGCGGCCGGCCTGTCCGCCGCCCCGCTGTCGCACGAGGAGGTGCTGGCGGCCGGAGCGCGGCTCGCCGGCCAGCTTGCGACCCTGATAAGAGGCGTGCTCGCGAGGCTTTAGCCCTGCCGCTTCCGCTTTTCCGCCCGTTGACGGTCTTCTGACACGTTCGTTGCAACCCTTTCGGACCGAGCGCTGTCATAATTGACGGTAATCAGCCTGCCTCGGACACCGTCGCCGGGGAACTCGCACCGACCTCCGTCTCGAGGTGCCCATGTCTCTGGCTGTCATCTGGCTGGCCGGCTCCGCCGCCGCGCTGGCGCCGACGCCCGTCATCGCCCCCGATTCCTCCGCCGTGGCCCCGCAGCAGGTGCGTGCCACCCGACTGGTCCGACCCATCGTGATCGACGGCGTGCTGCACGACGGCATGTGGGAGGGGGCCGAACGCGTGACGGGCTTTCTGCAGCGGGACCCCAATGAGGGGATGGCGCCGACCGAGAGCACCTACGTGTACGTCGCCTACGACGACGCGGCGCTGTACATCGGCGCGCGGTTGTTCGACACCCATCCGGACTCGATCGTGGCCCGACTGGGGCGACGTGATGCCCAGACCAACTCGGACGCCTTCACCGTCTACATCGACCCCTACCACGACCGCCGCAGCGGCTACTACTTCGCCATCAACGCGGCAGGGACGCTCTCCGACGGTACGCTGTACAACGATGAATGGGACGACAACTCGTGGGACGGGGTGTGGGAGGGGAAGGTCAGCCGCGATTCGCTCGGCTGGACGGCGGAGCTGCGCATCCCGTACTCCCAGCTCCGCTTCATCCAGAAGCCGCAGTACGTGTGGGGGATCAACTTCCGGCGCGACATCGCGCGCAAGAACGAGCGGGATTACCTCGTGTACACGCCCAAGAACGGCAGCGGCTTCGTGTCACGCTTCGTGGACCTGGTGGGGATCGAGCGAGTCACCCCGCCGCCGCGGCTCGAGGTCCTGCCCTACACGACCGGCAAAGCGGAGCTGTCGTCTCGCACCCCGGGGAATCCGTTCAACGACGGGTCGAAGCTCACGCCAGGCATCGGTGCCGACGCCCGCATCGGACTAGGGCCCAATCTCACTCTCAACGCCACGGTGAACCCCGACTTCGGCCAGGTGGAGGTGGATCCGGCGGTAGTGAACCTGAGCGACGCCGAGACGTTTTTCCAGGAGAAGCGGCCGTTCTTCATCGAGGGCGCGTCGATCTTCAACTTCGGCCGGGGCGGGGCGCGCAACTACTGGGGATTCAACTGGGCCGAGCCCCGGTTCTTCTACAGTCGCCGCATCGGCCGCGCCCCGCAGGGAAGCGTGCCGAGTGCCGACTTCAGCGACATGCCGGTGGGGGCGCACATCCTCGGGGCCTTGAAGATGACCGGGAAGGCAGCGGGGAGCTGGAACGTCGGCGCGCTGTCGGCGGTGACGGGTCGGGAGACGGCCCAGCTCGACACGGCCGGGACGCTGTTCAAGAAGGAAGTCGAGCCGCTCACGTATTACGGAGTGTTCCGGGTGCAGAAGGAATTCCCGGACGGCCGCCAGGGGCTCGGCGTCATGAGCACGGTGGCCGCGCGCGGGTTCCAGGACCCTACCCTGCGTGACGACGTCAACGCGCACTCGTTGGCCTGGGGCGCCGACGGATGGACGTTCCTCGACCACGATAAACGCTGGGTGGTCACCGGGTGGGTCGGCGCCTCCCGCATCGACGGCAGCGCGGCCCGCATCACCGCCGTGCAAGAGAATCCCCGGCACTACTTCCAGCAGCCGGACGCCGGTCACGTGCGTGTGGACTCGACCGCCACGTCGCTGACCGGGTGGGCGGCCCGGGTCTACGTGAACAAGCAGAAGGGGAACTGGTTCTCGAATTCGGCGATCGGGGTCATCGCCCCCGGGTTCGACGTGCACGACCTCGGGTTCCTCTGGCGGACCGGCGTGATCAACATGCACGTCGGCGCCGGGTATGACTGGACCAAGCCCGGCAAGGTGTTCCGGTACGCGGAGCTGGGCGGCGCGCTGTTCCGCAATTACGACTGGGACGGCAACATCAACTGGTCGGGGGCCTTCCAGTTCGGGACCCTGCAGCTGCTCAACTACCACCAGTTCAACTGGGACCTGGCCTACAACCCGTGGACGGTGAACAACCGGCGTACCCGCGGCGGCCCGCTCACCTTGAATCCCCCCGGCTACCAGGTGGACCTCGGTTGGCAATCGGACACGCGGAAGGCGTGGGTGATCAACTTCCAGTCCGGGACCTATCAGGCGGAGAGTGACCGGAACTGGTACGTGTCGCCCAGCGTCGATTTCCGGCCCGCGTCGAACGTCCTGCTGAGCGTCGGCCCCAATCTGTTCCGCGAGCTGACGCCGGTACAGTACGTCGGCACGTACGCGGACCCGGCGGCGACGGCGACGTTCGGCAACCGCTACGTGTTCGGCACGCTGCACCAGACCGAGCTCTCGGCGGGCATCCGTTTGAACTGGACTTACAACCCGACGTTGTCGCTCCAGGTGTACGCCCAGCCGCTGATCTCGGCGGGGCGGTACGGCGACTTCAAGGAAGTCACGCGGCCGCGCTCGTTCGACTTCACGGTGTACGGCCGGGACGGGGGGACGATTGCGCGGGCGTCGGACGGGACGTACGTCGTGCACCCGATCACGGGGAACACCACCGATTCCCTCAGCTTCCGCGATCCGAACTTCAACTTCGTATCGCTGCGCGGCAACGCCGTGCTGCGCTGGGAGTACCTCCCGGGCTCGACGATCTTCTTCGTGTGGACGCAGAGTCGCTCGGACGACGAAAACATCGGCGACTTCCAATTCCGGCAGTCGATGGATCGACTGCTGCACGCTAAGGCGGAGAACATTTTCCTCGTGAAGGTCAGCTATTGGTGGAACCCGTAAGGCGAGGCGGATAAACCGCGACGTCCGATCCCACTGCCAGGACGGTGGAAACGGGTCTCGCGTGGTTCAAGAATTGCCACGCGGGCCCGTACAGCGCCGCGAAGTCCACCGCATAATCCACGCTGACGATTGTTCTCACAGCCCACGGTGGGTGCGTTACCCGGAAGGCCCGCACCCGGCCTTGCCGATCGGCGCGGCAGCCGTGCGTACGCTCCGTGAGATAGTGCTCGAACGTCGCGGCGCCCGGGACGGTGCCGTCACGTGCCGCGGTGGCGCTGACGCGATCGCGCAGCGCATCGAGCCCGAAGCGGTACTCCGCGCTGACGCGGTCCGTGGCCCCAATGACGCGGGCTGAAATCCGGGCGGCCTGGAACGGCTCCCCATAGCGCAGTCGCCCCACCGCCGCGATCAGGCGGCTCGGGACGAGCTCACGCACGAACGTCACGGCGGGTTGCCCGCCATACCGGGCATACACGCGAAAGTTCACCTGTAGGTGCCCGGCGAATCCGGGGACGCGCCACCCGCGCACCCGCACGTCGCGCATCTCGAGCGCTACCAGACTGGCATGCGTCTTCCCGTTCCAGCGGTCGGGTTCGACGCCCGGCGCGAGCTGCGTCCGCACGAGATCCTCGGGAGCCTCGAAGGTGAGCAGGACGACGTTCGACCAGTGCGCCGTGAGGAAGGGGCGGCTCGCGTCCGAGTCCCTACCATCCATCCGTAGGCGGGCGCGGCGGCGCGGGAACGAAATGGTTCAGGGGTCCGTGCCCGTGTCCCAGCCCCGGCGCGGCCGCGATCGCTCGTTGCACGAAGTCGAGGGCGTCCTCCACTGAGCGCTCGAGTGGGCGGCCGTGGGCGAGCCCCGCGGTGATTGCGGCGGAGAGCGTGCAGCCCGTGCCGTGGGTGGAGGTCGTGTCGAGGCGCGGTCGGCTGAAGCGTCGCACCATGCCGTCGCTCATCAGCACGTCGACGACGTCGTTCCCCGGGAGGTGGCCGCCTTTCACGAGCGCGGCCTGGGCACCGAGCTCGAGCAGCGCGCGGCCGGCGCGCTCCATGTCGGCCGGCGTGCGCACTTCGCGGCCCGTGAGAATCGCGGCCTCCTCCAGGTTGGGCGTCACGAGCCGCGCGAGCGGCACGAGACGCCGGCCGATCAGCTGCTCGGCATCGCGGTCGAGCAGCCGGTCTCCCGAGGTGGCGACCATGACGGGATCGAGCACGTAGCTCGGCAGCCGGCGGCGCGCGATCCCCGCCGCCACCGTTTCAACGAGCTCCGCCGAGCCGAGCATACCGCTTTTCACCGCGGCCGGCGGGAGATCGTCGGCGAGGGCGTCGATCTGCCGCGTGACGAGCTCCGCGGGTAACGCCTGCCAGGCTAGCACGCCCACGGTGTTTTGCGCGGTGACTGCGGTGACGACGCTGGTGCCGAACACGCCGAACTGGTGAAACGTCTTCAGGTCGGCCTGGATGCCGGCGCCCCCGCCCGAATCCGAGCCGGCGATGGTGAGGGCGACCTTCACCCTGGTCTCGTCCCGGTCACGGGCTGTTTCGGGGCTTGGGTGGCGGGGGCGGCAGCGCGTGCACCGCGCGCTGCAGCTCGTGAAACACGGGTGCGTCCTTGCGGCCGGTTTGCGCGGCGGCGCGGGCGGCCGGGTCCGCTGCAATCGTCCGTTCGACGTCGGCGATGCGATCGGCGGTCATGGGGTGGGACGCGAAGAATTGCTCGATAGCGCCGGGGTCCTTTCCCTGTACCTGCTGCAGAATGTGAAACATGTCGGCGAGCCCGTGCGGGTCGATTCCGGCAGCCGTGGTGTACCGCACGCCGGCGTGGTCCGCCGCCCGCTCGTCCTCGCGGCTGAAGCGCGCGAACACGGCCGCCGCCACGACGTTCAGCGCCTGGCTTTCCGCCGCCCCCGGCTCTCGCCCCAGCACGATGTAGCCGAGCCCGACGCCCAGCGACGCCGCACGCTGCTTCTCGATCTGCCGGGCGGTGTGGCGCAGGTCCACGTGGCCGATCTCGTGGCCCAGCACGCTCGCGAGCTGATTGTAGCTGGTGGCGTGCTCGATCAAACCGCGCGTCACGTAGATGTGCCCGCCCGGGATCGCGAACGCGTTCACGTCCGTGGTGTTCACGACCCGGAAGGTCCAGGGGAGGTCGCGTCGCGTGGCCACGGCGACGAGGGGCCGGACTGCCGCGTCGAGCGGCGCCTGGACCGCCGGGTCGTGGATCACCGGCATGGCGGTGTCCACCGCGGCCGCATATTGGTCGCCGAGCTGCCGCTCCTCCTGGACGCTGACGGCGCACGCCGCCGCCGCGACGAGCCCGAGCCCGCCGGCGAGGAGGGGCAGACTCCGGCGCCGCTTCATCGCATATTGATTCCTCATGGCGGGCCCCGAACGTGTGAGAAAACCCATTGCCAGTAATCTGCAGTCGACGATCCGTGATCTTCAACGGCGCAAGGCGCGCGGCCGCCGCGGACTGGCGCTGATCGAGGG
>QHTK01000089.1 GCA_003220795.1 Gemmatimonadota bacterium
ATCCCCACGGCTTCGTGCGGCATGCAGTAGTAGTCATAGACCCCGGAAACGGTGAGCGTGACGTCGAAGTGATCGCCTGGATGCACGAGGAACCCCGAGTCCCAAGGCACTGCACTCTCGGGGATGTGCAGAGGGTGATGGTCGTTCCGCGGGTGGTAGGCGGTCGTCGTGTGCACGTTTTCGCGCACGATCCAGCGGACCGTGGCACCCGGTTCTACGTAGAGTCCGATCGGATCGAACCACACCCGTGAGCCGAGCGTGTCGCTGCGCATCTCGACCACTTCGAGAGCGGCCGCAGAACGCCGGCGCGCTCCGAGGAGCGTGCGAACGGGCGCCCGGCGGTACGACACGAGCCCAAAGCCGACGAGCGCCAGCCCGCCGGCTTTCAGGAACTCGCGACGTGACGGCTTCGTCACTTGGCGAGCTGGGCCGCGCGCTGCGGCGACACGTACCACAGGATCACGTGGTAGTGCGGCTCGGCCACGCCCGGATGGCCCGCGTTAAAGACGATGTCCACGTGATCGACGCGCTCCTGGGCGACCTTCAGACCGCTGAACGCCTTCTGAGCGTTCATGTCCTTGAGCGGGATCATGTAGATGGAGCTCACCAGGTTCCCTTGATGGTCGTAGGCGAGAAACGGCCCCGCGGGCAGCGTGGCGGGATCGACGTACAGAGTGCCGAGTCCGGGGACGAAGTCGGGGAGGGGGACGAGCGTGCTGACCTTCTTATACGCGCCGCCCGGCGGCTCATGAAGCCGGGCTGCAGAGGTGTCGGGGTGCATCCTGTACGCGCTGGAGGGCTCCGCCTTTTGCTGGGCCGCCGCGGTGTCGGGCGACGCGACGAGTATCCCAACGCCGAGGACGCTGGCGAGGGCAGTGAGTGCGAGACGTTTCATGCTTGAATCTCCTTGTGTATGTCGTGTCTCTCTGAGTGCGTTGCGCTACGGGAGTATGGTTACGGATTGGCGCATAGGGCGGCAATGAAGCGTTCGTACCGCGTGGAGAGACGCACGTCCCGCGTGCGGATCCCGGTCTGGCCTACGTGGGGCTTAAGCACTAGCATTTCCGGCGGTGAGGTAGCGAAGGGAGCGATGCTCGAAACGGAGTTGTTCGCGCTGCTGGAGCAAACCGCGGACGCCGCGTACACGGTCACCGAGGGCGGCGAGATCTGCTCCTGGAACGGGGCCGCCGAGCGACTGTTCGGCTACACGGCGAGCGAGGTGCTCCACCGCAACATCGACGAGGTGCTCGAGGCGCGCGACACGTTGGGCACCAGCGCGCTCGCGGGGGGCGCGGAAGCGGCGACCCGTCACCGGGACGGAACGGCCGGCGGGATCCCCAATTTCGACTTGGAGGTCCGCACCCGGTCTGGGGGCCGGATCTGGGTGAATGTCTCCACGATCGTCTTCGACAACCAGCGCACGGGACGCCGGCTCTTCGTGCGGTTAGAGCGCGACGTCGACCAGCGCCGGCGCAACGAGGAGCGGTTCTACCGCATGGTCGAGGTCGCCCGACAACTCGTTGCGCTCGCCGGCGACGAGGCCCATCACGCCCCGATCGAGCCGCTCTCCGAGCAGGAGTGCCGCATCCTGAAGCTCTTCGCCGACGGCCGCAGCGCCGCGACCATCGCCCGCAAGCTGAACATTTCCGCCCAGACGCTCCGCAACCACCTCCACCACATCAACCGCAAGCTCCGCACCCACACGCGTCTTGAAGCGGTGACCCACGCGCAGCAGCGCGGGCTCATCGATTAGCGGCGCGGGTTCTTCCCCAGTCACCACCGTGGTGACGCAGGCTGCGCTATAGCTGGATCGAAGAAGATCCCCCAGCGCCCGCCATGATGGATGTGGGCCTGCATGGTACGATCGTGCTATTGGCGCGCGTCGCGGAGCCCGCGAGCCTTCACCGTGTGAATGGCACGTTGCGAGCTACTGCATGATGAATTCTCCCGAGATTCTGGGATTTGCCGGGATCGGAGTCGTGGTTATCGCCTACGCGCCGCAGATTATTCACTTGCGCAAGGAACATTGCTCCGCAGGCATCAGTCTGAAAGCCTATTCCCTTTGGTGTGTCTCCTCGGCCCTGTTTCTAATCCATGCTGTCATGATCCGCGACATCGTGTTCACCGTCGTCCAGCTGATCAATCTGGTGGCCATCATCGTCATTACACTCCTCGTGAAACGATACGGAGGGTACTTGTGCTTGACACATCTCCAAGCTCAGCAAAGGCGCTCGGCAACGGGCGCATCTAAGGGTGACCCTCCTGTCCTGCTGTCAGCGGGCGTGGCCCGTAGAGTGATCCATCGTTTCGCATCAGGGTGACCTGTGGGGTCCACGTTTTCTGGCGCACGACGATATGGAGGGTAAGGCCATGCTAGTACGAATTGGTAACTCGAAGGATGTCACCGCGGGGCAGATGCGCGTTTTCAATATCGCGGGAACCCAGGTCGACGTAGCGAATGCGGACGGACATCTGTACGCCTTCGATGATACCTGTACCCACGCCGGGTGCTCGCTCGCGATGGGCAAGTTGGACGGCACGACGGTGACGTGCCACTGCCACGGCAGCCAGTTTGACGTAACCTCCGGCGCCGTCATCCGCGGGCCAGCCACGCGGCCGGTGCGTTCCCGGTTGGTGCAAGTCGAGGGCGAGGCTCTGCTTGCCGAGGCGTGAAGAGAGCGCCCGCCAGGTGAGCATTTCTGCATCGAGTACGCTGTGGCGCTTCTTGTTCGTCCCGCTCCGTGCTTTGAGTAATGCTGCGACTTTCTCCCACCCTTACCGTCGGCGGTACGCCTCGTTACTCTATCACAAAGAACTGCTTGTGATAGGAATAATTGCTACAGTCCGGCTCCGTGCCGTCCCAAAGGAGGATCGCCATGCGAATCGTTATCCCACGCAGCGCCAGGTTGTCGGTCGGGGTAGTGCTCGTGGCCGTTGGGCTCGTGGGTGCCGTCCGGGCCGTCGACCCAGCGGGCAACGCGGTGAGCGCGGGGGTGCCCTCGGGCTTCGACAAGGTGATCGAGGACAACGCCAACCGCATGGTGCGGGAAGGGCGCCAGACCTTCCGATTCGACACGTTCGGCGATGAAGCGTTCTGGGGCGACGCGCTGCAGCTCCACAAAGCCATCGCTGGCGAGAAGCATGGCGGCGTCGGCGGCGGCGTAAGCCCGAAGACCGCGCTGTCCGTCGGCCTCAAGGTGGATGTCGGCGCCCTGCCCCCGGCGCTGCAGGAACAGCTCAAGGCAGGTAAAGTAGACCTCGACGACCCCGCGACGACCTTGGCGCTCCTCAAGCTGAATGCGGTCGTGGGGGTGACGGGCTTCTTCGACGCGCGCGGCAGCATCAGATCGATCGGCCTCCAATGCGCTTTCTGTCACTCGACCGTCGACGACGCGCTCGCCCCCGGCATCGGCCGGCGCCTCGACGGCTGGGCGAACCGCGACTTGAACGTCGGCGCCATCGTGTCGCTCGCGCCTAACCTCAAACCCTTCACCGATCTCCTGGGCGTCGATCTCGCGACGGTCAAAGCAGTGCTCGCGAGCTGGGGGCCGGGCCGCTTCGACGCAGAGCTTGACAAGGACGGGAAGGCGCTCCGGCCGGATGGGAAGCAGGCCGGAACGCTTCTCCCACCTGCCTTCGGCCTCGCGGGCGTCAACCTGCACACGTGGACTGGGTTCGGCTCGGTCACCTACTGGAACGCGTACGTTGGCGCGACCGAGATGCACGGCTCGGGCACGTTCTTCGATGCGCGGCTCAGCAACGGGGATCAGTACCCGGTTGCGGCGCGGAGCGGCTCCGGCAACACGCGCGGTGTGCCCGACCGGCTGACCGCGAAGCTCGCGGCCCTGCATTTCTATCAACTGTCAATCCCTGCACCGAAGGCTCTCGTCGGCTCCTTCAGTGCGGCGGCGGCGAGCCGCGGCAAGGCGCTGTTCGACGGCAGGGCGCGATGCGCGAGCTGCCACGTGCCGCCGCTCTTCACCGAGCCGGGCAACAACCTGCACGCGCCCGCCGAGATCGGCGTCGACGCGTTCCAGGCGGACCGGTCGCCTACGCACATGTACCGGACTGCGCCGCTGGCGGGACTCTGGACACATCAGAAGGGTGGGTTCTATCACGACGGTCGCTTCGCGACGCTGCTCGATGTGGTGGCCCATTACGACACGTTCTTCAAGCTGAGCCTCAGCGACCAAGAGAAGAAGGATCTTGTCGAATACCTGAAGGGGCTCTAACCGCTCGAAATGGGGCTCCGACCCTCGCCCGTTCGGCCGATGCCGCTCGACTCGGCAGCCCCCCATACTCCGACACCAGTGCGGACACTGACGCCCGCCGGTGACGGAGGTAACTATGAGCACAGTGCTGCAGTCCCTGTCGACCGAGCTCGCCGATGCCGTCGAGTCGGCCGGCCGGGCGGTCGTCGCGATACACGCCCGGCGGCGCATTCCGGCGAGCGGAGTGCAGTGGCGACCTGGGGTGATCGTCGCTACGCATCACACCATCAACCGCGACGAGAACATCACGGTCACACTTCCCGATGGGACAACCGCTCCGGTGAGCCTCGCCGGGCGTGACCCGAGCACGGACCTCGCCGTCTTGAAGCTCGCCGGCCAGAATCTGCCGACTGCGAAGCTCCGATCCGATAGTCCTCCCGCAGTCGGCGAGCTGGTGGTCGCGCTGGGACGCCCGGGGCCGAGTGTCACGGCGAGCTGGGGCGTGATGAGCCGCGTGGATGGTCCGTGGCGTACCTGGCAGGGCGCCGAGATCGACTCGCTGCTGCGGCTGGACCTGGCGATCTACGATGGCTTCTCCGGCGGTCCCCTCATCGACGCGGCCGGCCGCGTGCTCGGCATCAATACTTCGGGGCTGGCGCGCGGCGTGCCGGTGACGGTGCCGGTCGCGACGGTCGAGCGCGTTGTCACCGAGCTGCTGGAACGCGGAACCATCCGGCGGGCTTATCTGGGGATCGGCACGCAACCGGTACGGGTCCCGGAGTCGCTGGCTCGGAAGCTCGAGCTCGAGGGCGACGTCGCCTTGCTCATCGTGAGTGTCGAGTCGGGCGGACCCGCGGACCGGGACGGCGTGCTGCTCGGCGACGTGCTGCTCGAGCTCGATGGCGCGGCGGTGCGGGATTCGGCCGACGTCCTGGCGAAGCTCGGCGGTGACCGCGTGGGTCGCCCGCTCGCGGCACGCGTGATCCGGGGAGGGCAAGTGAAGACATTTCAGGTGACACCGAGCGAACGGCCGACGTCGCGGGCCGCATGACGGCGTCCGTGGCAGGTGGTCTTGCGCACGAGCTCGCGGCGGCGGTGGAGCAGCTCCGCCGCGCCACCGTGCAGGTGCGGACGCGCGGCAGGGCAACCGGCGCGGGCGTCCTTTGGGACGCGGGACTCGTCATCACGAACGCCCACGTGGTCCGGGGTGAGCGAGCGACTATCGAGCTCTACGACGGCACCGCCGCACCCGCGCGCGTCGTGCGGCGCGACTTGCGGCGCGACCTCGCGGCGCTCGAGTTCGAACCGAGCGGTGCGATGGTTTCCGCGGTGATCCGGGATGCACCCCCGTTGCGCGTTGGCGAGCTGGTGATCGCGATCGGTCATCCCGGCAACCTGGTGGGCGCAGCCGCGCTCGGGATTATCCACGCTGCCGAGCGCGCGGGCGAGCGTCGACCGCGGTGGATCCAGGCCGACGTGCGGCTCGCTCCCGGCTTCTCGGGAGGACCGCTCGCCGACACAGCGGGAAGGATCGTTGGCGTCAACACCATGATGCAGGGCGGCCTGGCGCTCGCGGTCCCCGCGTCGGCCGTCGCAGCCTGGGTGCGGCGCGCCCACGCGCCGGTGTCAGCGTGATACGCGTCCTTATTGTGTCGCCGAGCTCCGTCTCCCGAAGGGAGATCGAGCGCGCGGTCGCCCAAGATCCCGGCTTGGCGCTCCTCGCCGCGTCTGACTCTCTTGAGTCGCCCGACGTCATCGTGCTCGATCCCGGAACTGAGCCCGAGCTGCCTCTGCTCCTCGAGCAACGGCCGAGTCACGACACGACGCCGTTGGTAGTGCTGCTGGAGGATCTGGAACACGACGCGGGAGCGCGGGCGCTGCGCGCCGGCGCGCGGGCCGTTCTCCCCCGCGACGCCGCGCCGGAGGAGATCCGCGCTGCCGTGCAAGCCGTGGCAGCAGGACTCGCGGCGTTGCCGGCTGATCTCGCCATCGCGCTACTCGACGGCAAGTCGAGCGACGGCGCGCATGCGCCGCTCGACACAGACGGGACTCTCACCCCACGGGAACGGGAGATCCTGACGCTGCTCGGCGAAGGGCTCGTGAACCGGGAGATTGCCGTGCGGCTCGGTATATCCGAGCACACCGTGAAGACCCACCTCGCAGCGATCTACGAGAAGCTCGAGGCCTCGAACCGGGCGGAAGCGGTAGCGACCGGCCTGCGGCGGGGCTTGATCATGCTCTGAAGCGGCGCCTCAGCGCAGCCACCGTTGTTGCACTGGCGCCATGCGACGGAATCTGACACGGCACAGGCGCAACGCACTCGCTTTCGTAGAGATATCCTGCGGTCCACGAGCGCATGCGGGCGGCTCCACCTGTTGGGCTGCGGCCATACCCCGAAGCTAGGCTGTAGTGCAGGGTCCACGGCACCCGTGTTGCAACGCGACAGCGGCCGATCTCGAATCGTTGCGCCGTTGCG
>QHTK01000025.1 GCA_003220795.1 Gemmatimonadota bacterium
ACGCCGCCTGCCGTGCCGACCGCCTGGTGCACGCCGTGGGCGAGGGCGGCGGGCAACACGCCCACGAGCTTCGCCGTGGGCCCCCACGTCCGATAGTCGGGGCCGAAGCCGGCTCCGGTGACCGTGCCGATCCCGTAGGGGAGCAGCACCACGAGCCCCCCGCCCAGAGCCGCCGCGCGGCCGGCAGACAGGGTCCCGAGGCGCTCGAACGCGGCCAGCGCCCACCCGATGCCCAGCACGGGCAAGAGGACCGAGCCTGCGCCGAACACCCGCCACAGCAGGGACCCGATCCGCTCGCCCCAGCTCCCGGTGATGGGCAGACGCAGCAGGGTCAACCCGAGGAACAGACCCACCACCAGGGCGCCGATCCCGACGAGCTCCTGGCGGGCTTTCGACGTCATGTGATGCGGCGGTTCGCGTACGTCGGGACCACGCCGAAGCGATCCGCCTTGGCGGCGAACGTCACGTCGTCCGCGAGGTCCGCCTCGGCGAGCTGGAGGGCGGCTTCGGAGTCCGCGAGCGCCTCTTTCCAGCTGGCGAACTGCTCGGTCAGGACGAGCGCGGCCCGGGCCGTGTCGTTCAGGGCGACTTTGCGGGTCCCCTTCTTCACGGCTTTCACCAGCCGGCCGGCGGTGTAGGCGTCCTCGATGGCGAACTGCTTCTCTCGGCCGGCACAGATGATCACGAGATCCCCCCGTGTCGCGAGCAGCTGGCGGGCGTGTTCGCTCAGCGCCCGGAAGTTGACCGGCGCGCCGACCAACACGGGCTCGCCGCCTTGCGCCGCCACCAGCGCCGGCGTTCCGTTGGTCGTGGCGAGCACGATCGTCTTCCCTGCGACCGCGGCGGGCGTCATCTCCCGAGGCGAGTTACCGAGCGCGAAGCCGTCGATCTTGACGCTGCGGCGCTCCCCCGCGAGCAGGACGCCGTCCTTTTCGAGGTGCGAAGCGAGCCGGACCGCTTCCTCGGACGTGGCGGCGGGGATCACGGCCTTCGCCCCGTTGGCCAGCGCGGTCACGATCGTCGTGGTCGCCCGCAGCACGTCGATCACGACGATGCCCCGGCCGCCGAGATCGCCCGCGCCGAGGCCGAGGGGGGTGAAGTAGACGTCGATGTTCATGAGGGCTGGAGCAGCTGGGGCTCACGCTCGAGGAACTTGGTGTCCACGCGGCCCGCCACGAAGTCGGCGTGGCGCATGACCCGACTCAGGAACGGGATGGTCGTGGTCACGCCCTCAATGATAAACGAGTCCAACGCCTGGCGCATACGCGCGAGCGCTTCGGCGCGCGTATTGCCGTGCACGACCACCTTCGCCAAGAGGGAGTCGTAATACGGCGGCACCGTGTAGCCGTCGTAGATGTGCGTGTCCACCCGCACGCCGGGACCCCCCGGCGGGTGGTACGCGGTGATCGTGCCGGGGCTCGGCTGAAAGTTGCGCGCCGGATCTTCGGCGTTCACGCGGCATTCGATGGCGTGCCCCCGCAACCGGTGGCCGTTCATGACGAACGAGAGCGGGTCCCCCGCGGCGACCCGGATCTGCTCCTTCACGAGATCGAAGTTGGTGCACATCTCGGTGACCGGGTGCTCCACCTGGATGCGCGTGTTCATCTCCATGAAGTAGAACGCGCCGTCCTCGTCGAGCAGGAACTCGATCGTCCCCGCCCCCGCGTAGCTGATCTCCTGGGCCAGCCGGACCGCCGCCTCGCCCATGTCCTGGCGCAGCGTCTGGTCCACGGCGGGGCTCGGCGCCTCCTCGATCAGTTTTTGGTGGCGCCGCTGCACCGAACAGTCCCGCTCGCACAGATGCATCAGGCGGCCTTGCGTGTCGCCCATGATCTGTATCTCCACATGCCGCGGTCGCGCCAGATACTTCTCGAGGTACACTTCGTCCGACCCGAACGCGGCGAGCGCCTCCTGGCGGGCGAGGCTGAACGCCTGGCCGAACGCTTCCCCGTCGCCGGCGACGCGCATGCCCTTGCCGCCCCCGCCCGCCGCCGCCTTGATGATCACCGGGAAGCCGATCTTTTCGGCGATCTTGAGCCCCGCGTCCACATCCTCGACCGGCCCCGGCGAGCCCGGCACGGTGGCCACCTTGAGCTTCTGCGCCAGCTTGCGCGCGGCCGCCTTATCGCCCATCTGGCGGATCTGGTCGCCGCTCGGGCCGATGAACGTGATGTTCGACGCCTTGACGATGTCGGCGAATTCGGCGTTTTCAGCGAGAAACCCATACCCGGGATGGATGGCGTCGGCGCCGGTGATCTCCGCCGCCGCGATGATGCGCGGAATGTTGAGATAGCTGTCCCGCGCCGGCGCGCGGCCGATGCAGACGTCGTCGTCGGCGAACCGCGTGTGCAGGCACTCGCGGTCGGCCTCGGAATAGACCGCCACGGCTTCGATGCCCAGCTCTTTGCACGCACGGATCACCCGCAGGGCGATCTCCCCGCGGTTGGCGACCAGCACCTTCTTGAACATCAGGGTGCGAGGTCGCCGCGCTGACCGGCAGCGGCCGTGGAGCCGCCGAACGCCCGGCTCTGCCCGGACTCGACGCCCGACACCTTGAGCGCGAACTCGCTCGGGTTGGTGGCGTAGAAGATCGCGCTCTCGTAACTGATGATCCCTTGCTGGTACCAGTGGAACAGCGACTGGTCGAAGCTCTGCATCCCGTACTGCACCGAGCCTTGCGCGATCAGGTCGGGAATGTTGAGCTGCTTCGAGATGTCGCGGATGTTGTCCTGTACCGCCGCCGTGTTGATCAGCACTTCCGACCCCGGCACCCGCCCCTGGCCGTCCTTCTTCGGGACCAGCCGCAGCGACACCACCGCCGCGAGCGCGGTCGAGAGGAGGTGGCGGATTTCGTCGTGCTGGTGCGGCGGGAAGAATGAGATCACGCGGTTGATCGTCTGCGTGCAATCGGTCGTATGGAGCGTCGAGAACACCAGGTGCCCGGTGTCCGCCGCCTTGAGGGCCGTGTCGAGCGTCTCCATGTCGCGGATCTCGCCGATGAGGATGACGTCCGGCGCCTGCCGCAGCACGTGGCGCAGCGCCGCGTTGAACGACAGCGTGTCGTTCCCCACCTCGCGCTGCGAGATGTTCGCCAGATTGTCGCGGTGCAGGAACTCGATCGGGTCCTCGATCGTGATGATATTGACGCGCCGACTCAGATTGATGTGGTTGACCATCGCCGCCAGCGCGGTCGACTTCCCCGATCCGGTCACCCCGGTCACGAGCACCAGCCCGCGTGGCTTGATCGCGATCTCCTCGAGCACCGCCGGCAGGTTCAAGTCCCGGATCGTCTTGACTTCGTACGGAATCGACCGGAAGGCGAACGCCACGGTGCCGCGCTGCTGATACACGTTCGTCCGGAACCGGCCCACGCCCGGCACGCCGATCGCGAAGTCCGCCTCCTTGTGCTCGGCGAACTCCTTGACCTGCCGCGGGGTCATGATCTGCTCGGCCAGCGATTTCAACTCCTCCGGTTTGAGCGGCGCGGTGTCGAGCGTCAGCAGCTCCCCGTTCACGCGGATGGTCGCCGGGCGGCCCACCTTGAGCAGCAGGTCGGACGCATTGCGCTGGACCATCTGCGTGATGGCCTGCTTGAAGTTGAAGGTCGCGCCGCTTGCAGGAGCGTCAGGCATGAGGGTCCACCCGGAAAAGAGGCTGGCCGAACTCGACTGGCTGGGCGTTCTCCACGCACACTTCGCGCACCAGCCCCGCGACTTCGGCCTCGATCTCGTTCATGATCTTCATCGCTTCGATGATGCACACCACCTGCCCGGTGGCTACGCGGCTGCCGGCCTTCACATACGGATCCGCCCCTGGCTCGGGCGCGGAATAGAACGTCCCAACCATGGGTGACTTGATGTCGACCAGCTGCGGCTTCGACGGGGCGGCCGGCCCCGCCGTGGCCGTGCCCGCAACCAGCGCCCCCCCGGGCGCCTGCGCGACGACCACGTGGGGACCCCCTGCCCCCGCGCCGCCTGCCGCGTTGGTCCCGTGGCCCACCTTCGTGACCCGGATCGACGACCACCGCCCGAACAGACCCCGGCGCACCTCGATCGCCCCGAGCTCCGGGGCGTCCTTCAAGATCTGAACCAGCTGCGCGATGATGGCGAGGTTCATAGACCCCAAAATCTACACGAGTTCGAGGAGTTCCGTGCGACCGTCCGACAAGAGCACCGGTCCCGTGGCCGACAGGTGCACGTCGTCTTCGATCCGCACGCCGCCCTGTCCGGCGAGATATACGCCCGGCTCGATCGTGACGACCGCGCCGGCGGGAAGCGGGTCGGCGTTCGTCTTCGACAGCCGCGGCGCTTCATGCACTTCGAGTCCCAGCCCGTGCCCGAGCGAGTGACCGAACGCCTCCCCGAAGCCGCGCGCCTCGATCACGTCCCGGGCGAGCGCGTCCGCTTCGCGCCCGGTCATTCCGGCGCGGACGCACTCGCGCGCCCGCCGCTCTGCCTCCGCCACCAGCTCGTACAACGCGCGCTGCCGCTCCGTCGCGCGCGCGCCCACGACGAGCGTGCGCGTAATGTCGGCGCAATAGCCGTCCACTTGCGCGCCGAAGTCGAGCAGCAGCCACTCGCCCTTCGCGACGGCGCGGCGGCTCGAGCGCGCGTGCGGCAGCGCCGTCCGCGGACCCGATGCGACGATCGTGGAGAACGGATGTCCCTCGCTCCCCAGCCGCCGGAGCGCCCCCTCGAGGACGCCGGCGACCTCGAGCTCCGTCATCCCCACCCGCACCTGCGTCAACGTGTCCTGCAACGCCGCGCCCGCCAGCTCGGCTGCTTCGCGGATCGCGGCTACCTCACCCGGTCCCTTGGCGGCGCGCAGCCGTTCCACCAGATCCCGTGTCGCCGTCCAGCGCCACGCTTGACCGGCCTGCGTGAAGCGCTCGGCATCCTGGACCGTCAGCGCGTGCGCCTCGTACCCCACCGCGCCGAGCGGGCCGAGCGTGGCCAACTCCGTGAAGAAGCGGTCCCACACGCTCGTGCTCTCGACCTCGACCCGGGCCACGGCGCCCGCTTCGGCACGCGCCTGCTCGTCGTAGCGAAAGTCGGTCACGAGCAGCACGTCGCCGCGGGTCACCGCCACGAGGGCCGCCGAGCCGCTGAATCCCGTCAGGTAGCGGATGTTGGCGCGCGACGTGACGAGCAGCCCGTCCAGCCCCGCGGCGGAGAGCGCGCCGGCGAGCGCCTCCTGTCGCTGGCGCCGCGGATCAGCGTGCATGGCGGGACGCGAGATAGCCGACCAGGCCCTCGAGTCCCAGCCGGTAGCTCTCGGCCCCGAACCCCGTCACCACACCCACCGCGACGTCGGCGAGAACGGAGCGGCGCCGCTCTGGTTCGCGGGCGAAGATGTTCGACAGGTGAACCTCGACGAACGGTACGCGAACGGCGAGGAGCGCGTCCCGGACCGCCAGGCTGGTGTGCGTGAAAGCCGCCGCGTTGATGACGGCGCCGTCGGCCCGCCCCTTGAGTCCCTGGATGGCGTCCACCAACTCACCTTCGTGGTTGGTCTGAGTCCAGCTCACATTCACGCCGAGGGCTTGCGCGCGCTCGCGCGTGCGCGTCTCGATCTCCGCCAGCGTCGCGCGGCCATACAGCTCCGGCTCCCGCTCACCCAGCAGATTGAGGTTCGGGCCGTTCAGCACGGCGATGTGCACTAGGACTTGAGGCCCTTCAGCCAGGCCTGAAATTGATCGAGGTCACCTTCGTCTTCGAGCGGTGGACGCGGCTTCGGCCCCGACGGCCGCGCCCCGCCGTGCGGCGCTCCGCCGGGCCGCGTCGCGGCATCCTCGGGCCGCGCGCCCGGCGCGCCGAAAAACTGGTCGAACGAGAACCCGCCCGTCTCGGTCGGTGCCGGTGCCGGGCGCGCACTCGCGGGCGGATTCGGGGCGGCCGGTAGCGCTGCGGGCGGCGGCGCCCGCGACCCCTCGTCGCCGAACACCTGATCCAGGGAAATCGTGTCTTCGGCCGCGCGGCTGGCCTCGCCGAGCGTCGCATCATCCGGTGGTCGCGGGACCTCCGGGGGCGCGACGGCGAACGCACGCTGCAACGAAGACGCCTCCCCCTCTCCCGCCGCCTGCGGCCGCCCGGCCAGGATCCGCTTCAGGAACGTCGGCACCGATTCACCGGTCCCGCGACTACCACGCCGCCGGTTCCCGGGTGACAACGCATCCACGCGCGCGTGCAGCCGCGCGTCGTCCGGCCGCTGCTCCAGCAGCGCCCGATACACGCGCAGCGCCTCCTCCGGGTGGCCCTGTTTCAGATAGAGCTCCGCCATCGTCTCCGTGACGACGGGCTCGGCGCGCGACAGCGCCGCCGTGTCCGCTGCGCCGTCGTCGTCCGACAACACCACGGCCGCAGGCGGCACGGCGGCCGGCAGTTCCGGCGGCGCGAGCGGCGTGGGCCACGCCGGCAGCTGGGGCGGAGAGGGAGACCGAGGCGCCACGTCCTCCGGCATGATGAGCGGGAGGTCCACTGTCGGCATATCCGGCTCAGGCTCCGGGGTCGGGTCCGCCCGTGCCGCGAACCTACCGCTCTCGTACTGCGTCGCGGCCAGCCCCTCGACCTCGAGCTCCTGCGGCTTGATGGCCACTTCTTCCTGGACTTCGAGACCCTCGGCCTTGGCCGCGTCGTGCGCCACGGCGTTGAAGTCCAGCGTGCCGTCGAATGTCTCGATGTCTCCCGTCGGGGGCGTCACCTCGAGCTGCGGCGTCACCGGCTCCTCGGACGTGTGCTCGACCACGAATTCGGGCCTTGGCATCGGCGCGGTGGTGGGTCCGCTTGCCGCAGGTCGTTCCGGGACGAGCACGGCCGGTGGAGGGCTCGGAATAGGGGCGGCTGATGGGATGGGTTTAGGGGCGGCCTGGGCCACCTTCCCCTTGGCCCGGGCCAGCGCTTCGGCCGCGTCGCCGTTCATCGGATCGGCGGAAAGCAGGCGCGACAACCATTCCGCCGCTTCCTCGTAACGGCCACCCCGCGCTGCGATGTCGGCCAGCAGCTTGAGCCCGAGGACGTTCTCGGGGTCGAGCTCGAGCACCTTGCGGAACACCTGCGACGCGGCGGTGTCATTCTTCAGGTCGAGGAAGCAGCGTCCATAGACAATGTGGGCGCTCACGTAATCGGGGTGCCGCTCGAGCCCCGCCTTGCACAGCTCGATGCACCTATCTAGTTCCCCTGCTTTGCGATAGGCGTCCGCCAACGGTGCGAAGTTGCGGCCCTTGGGGTTCTCGGCCCATCGTTTTTCGAGCTTTTCTATTTCGCTGGTATACACGGCCTAAGTTCTTGTGGGAATTGGTCGAAGATAGTGTTTGGCCGGCGCCGCTGTCAATCGGAATTGGGTCCCGTCGCTTGAGTTTCCTCGTTGTCGTTCTTAGACTTATGCCCCCTTCCCTCCCCTCTGGCCCGGAGTTTCAGGTCCTATGATGCGCGCCATGCGCGTGATTCATAAGCCGCTGTTCGTGGTCGTAGCCGTCACGTTCATCGGCTGGCTGGCCTACGGCCAGGTGACGGACATCCTCGGCGGCGGGCGCGACGTGGTCCTCAAAGTCAACGGCCAGATCGTGCGCGCCACCCAGTTCCAAGCGGCGCTCCAGAACGCGATCGAAGAATCGCGCCGGCGGGGCGGCGGGCGGCTGAGCCGGGAAGACGAACAGCAGCTCCAGGATCAGGTCACCGATCAGTTCATCCAACGGATCCTGCTCGAGCGCGAATACCGCCGGCTCGGCATCCAGGTGTCGGACGACGAGATCCGCCAGATGGCGCGAAGCACTCCGCCGCCGCAGATCCTGCGACAGATTATGGAGGACCCGACCTTCCAGACGAACCGTCAGTTCGACATCACGAAGTGGCAGCGCTACCTGGGAAGCGCGAGCGAGGAGTTCCGGACGCAGATCGAGCAGCTGTACCGCGAATACCTCCCGGAGCGCAAGCTGGAGGAGTACCTCACGGTCGACGTGTACGTGTCCGACGCGAAGCTGTGGCGCATCTGGCGCGATCAGCACGAGTCGGTGACCGTCGCCCTACTCGCCATTCGCCCCGAGCTGATCCCCGACTCGCTGGCCCCCGTGTCGGACGCCGAGCTCGAGCGCTACTACGCGGCCCACAAGGACGCATTCAAGCGTCCGGCGACGGCCTGGCTCAGTTTCGTCGCGCAGCCGAAAGTGCCAGATGCCGCCGACACAGCCGCGGCGCTCGCCAGAGCGCGGCGGCTGCGGGCGGAGATCGCGCGCGGCGCGACGAAGTTCGAGGACGTCGCTAAGAAGGAGTCGGTCGACTCGGTCTCCGGTGCGCGAGGCGGTGATCTCGGCTGGGTGAAGCGCAACGAAGGCGGCTTCGATCCGCAATTCCTCGCCGCACTGCGGCGACTCACACCGGGGGAGCTCGGCCAGCCGGCGCTGTCGAGCTTCGGCTATCATCTGATCCGGGTCGACGCGGCGAAGGGCGACTCCCTGCACGTGCGTCACATCCTGATCCCGATCGTGCCGCAGGGCCAGCACCTCGACCAGATCGACGCGCGGACCGACTCACTGGACCACCTCGCCGCCGAGCAGACGGACGGCAGCCGACTGGATAGCGCGGCGCAGCGCCTTCACCTCCCCGTGGCAGCGGCCCCGAAGCTGATCCAGGGCGACCGGCTGACGCTGGGTCGGTACGTGATTCCCGACGTGAGCGTGTGGGCGTTCGAGGCACGGCCGGGCGAAACGAGTCCGCTGATCGAGGGAGAGCGGGGCAACTACGTGTTCCGGCTGGATTCGCTCTACGCCGCGGGAACGCCGCCGCTGGCGCAGATCCGCGACCGCGTGCTCGCGGCGGCCCGTGTCGAGAAGAAGAAGGTGATCGCGCGGCAGCGCGCCGCGGAGGCCCTCGTCGCCCTCGCCTCCGCACCGGACCTGCTCCAGGCCGGAAGAGCGCGCGGCCTGCCGCTGGAGAAGCTCGGACCCTTCACGCGCCTCAACCCTCCGTCGGCGATCGCCCGTGATCTCCTGGTGGAGGGCGCGGCGTTCGGACTCCGGCCGGGCCAGCGCACCGGCGTGCTCGTCGGGACGACCGGCTGCTTCATTCTGCAGGGGATCGCCCATCAGGCGGCGGACTCCGCCGCATGGCTCAAACAGCGGGACCAGCAGCGGGAACAGATCCTGCGGTCAGCACAACAGGCCCGGGTGCAGCAGTACCTCTCCGCCCTCCGGGCGCAGGCCCAGATCCTGGACCGTCGGAAGGAAGTCTTTCGGCCGACGGCGTCCGAAGGCGGCGCTTAGTCGCTCAGCCGCTTGGGATCGCCGCCGGTCGGAACGGAGGAGGACGTCCCCGGGGGCTGGAGGTTGCGCGGCGGGGCGGGCGGCTGGTCGCTGGTGGCGTCCTTCAGGCTGCGGTTGAACTCCTTGATCCCTTGGCCGATGGATTTTCCGATCTCGGGAATCCGCTTGGCGCCAAACACCAGCACCAGCACCAGCAGCAGGATCAGGATGTGGCTGAACGACAGGTCTCCGAACATGCGCGCCTCGTTTCACGACACGTCGAACCCGATCGGGCCGAGCGTGATCGATACGACGAGCAGGTCGAGATGCACGGGCCCGAAAGTCGGCGTCACGGCCGTGGTAAAGAACTCCTTCGCCGCGCCCTGCGGCAAGAAACGTCGCAGCAGCGCGTGGAGCAACCCGCCGAGCACGAACCCGCCGGCGAGGAACCCCACGTAAAATAGCGCGCCGCGGTGCCCGCGCGCCACGGGCCTAGCTGCGCCGCTCCACTGCATACGCAATGCTGTCTCGTAGGGCGTCGCGCGCCGCCGACGGCGGCAGGATCTCGAGCTCCGCCTCGGCGCGCTGCGCCTGCTCGAGCGCGCGGCGCCGGGCGTAGTCGAGCCCGCCGGCGGTCTCCACCAGCTGCATGACCGCCGCGACCAGCTGATCCCCCGGATCGGGCGTCGCCATCAACTCGGCCACCAGGCGCCGCTGCCCCGGCCCCATCGCGGCCAGCGCTGCGATGAGCGGCAGGGTCACTTTGTGCTCCTTCAAATCGAGGCCGGACGGCTTGCCGGTCACCGCTTCGCGCTCGGTGTAATCGAGCAGATCGTCGGTGATCTGGAACGCCATCCCGAGCCGCAGGCCGAAGCGCCCCAGGGCCTCGCGATACGGCGCCGGGGCCCGGAGCGCACCCACCTCGCACGCACCCGCCAGGAGTGACGCGGTCTTGGAGCGGATCAGCTCGTCGTACTGCGCCTCATCGTAGGCGAGCTTATCGTGCGCCTCGAGCTGCCGCATCTCGCCGATCGTCATCTCGTTCGTGACCCGGGCAAACACGCGCAAGGGCACCAGGTCGTCCAGTCCAACGAGCTCGATGATGGCCCGGGAGTAGAGGTAATCGCCCATGATCACGGCCACCTGGTGCGAGAACAGGGCATTGATCGTGGGCATCCCCCGCCGCAGCACCGAATGGTCCACCGAGTCGTCGTGTACCAGGGTGGCGAGATGGATCAGCTCCACGACGGCGGCGAGCGTGACCGTCCGCGCGTCCTCCGCCCCAGACGCCCGCTGGCTGAGGAGCAGCAGGGTCGGGCGGAACAGCTTGCCCTTCATGCGCAGCAGATGTTCGTTGACTTCGGCGATAATGGGGAAGTCCGCGGTGATGATGCGGCGGAGCTCCTCGGCCACGAGCTCCAGCTCGCCCGCCACGGGCCGCTGGATGTCCCCCAGCGAAACAGGGGCGAGCTGCTGGCTCACGTCATTTCGCCTTGGCGAGCGCCCGGGACCGCTCGCCGACGTCTTTGAACCGGATGTCCACGGCGAAGACGCGGCCGTACAGCTCCCGCGCCTCCACCTTTTTCCCCTGCTCTTCGAGGGCCCGGCCCAGCCAGTACAGCACACCGAGCCGCTCCTGATCGCCCGACGCCGGGAGCTCCAGACCGCGGCGCAAGATCGACTCCGCGACTACGTAGGCCCCCTTCTCGAGGAAGCACACGCCCAGGGCTTCCGACGTCCGAAGCTTCCCCTCGGGCGCCCGCAGCGCCTTCTGCAGCTCGGCGATCGCCTCGTCCAGCAACCCCATTTCCTTGAACGCGACGCCCAGATCGTAATGCGACTGGAAGTCCGCCTCGTCGATGTTCTCGTCGATGCCCTGCTTGAACCGCGTGAGCATCTCCTGGAAGTCCTTCTCCTCGTCTCCGGTCGGCTCCTCGTCCGCGATCTTCATGCGGGTGTCGCGGGCCGGCGGCTCTTCCTCGAGAATCATGGCGCTCAGGTCGACGAAATCGCCCGCTGCCGCCGCTTCGTCGCGAACCTTCATCTTCGCATCTTTGGGCGCCGTCCGCTTCTCGCGCGCGGCGGGCGGCGGCGCGGGCGGCGGCGCCGCGGCCGGCGCGAGCATCGCGAGCGCCGCCTTCGCCCGCTCGTTCCTGGCATCGTGCTCGGCCACACGCTGATACACGGCCCGCGCCTTGTCCGGCAGGTCCCCCCGCAGCAGAGTGTCCGCCAGCTCTAAGTAGGCATCGACCAGCTTCGCCTTGTCGCCTGATTTGAACGCGTATTCGACCTGTTTCTGCCGGTGCCGTACGCTGTTCGGATCGAGCCGGAGAATCTCTTCCCCGAGGTGCTGCGCCTGCGGCAAGTTACCCAGATTCTCGAAGCCCGCGGTGGCATGGTCCAGCTCCTCGATCCCGCGGTCCCGCTCGCCTGCCTCGATCAGGGCTTCGCCAAGCGCGCGATGCGCCTCCGGATCGTCCGGATTGTCGGCGACCCCGGACTCGAGCTCCTCGATCGTGGGTGGCGCCGGCGTGGCCTCGATGTTCGTGAACACCAGGGAGGGTGGCGCATCTGCCGAGCTGACCACGCCTTCCAGTCCCAGATCGATGAAGGCCGAACGCCGCGTCTCCGAGACGGACGTGTCCTCCTCGGTCTGGAAGAATCCCCCCGTCGGCGGGATGTCTTCCACGGCGAGGGGCTGATCGTCCACCTCGTGGCCGGCCTGCGTACTGGCCGTATCGAAGTCGGGCTCGAGCTCGAGCGGCGGCACCTCCACCACGGCCTTCCGCTTGGGGCGCTCCGGCGCGGCAGGCGGCCGAGGCGCCGGCGGGCGCTTCGGCACGACCGGCTTGACCTTGGGCGGCTCAGGGGCCGGCGGGTGCAGCGTCGGGGCGGGCGCCTTGGGGCTCGGGAACCGGGGCGGAGACCCGACGCCCGGGCGTCCCGCTGGTGTGCTGGGCACCGCGGGCGTCCCCCCGCGCTTGGGCACCACCGGCGCGACCCTGGGCGGTGCCGCCTTGGGCGGCGGGGGGAGCGTCTGCTCGATCTCGATTTCATGCTCCAGCATCGGCTCGAGCTCGACATCGAGCCCGGTCTCGTCCGCGTCGGCCGGCACCGTCGGCTCGAGCTCGGCTATCGGCGGCACGGGTTCGGGGGTCACCTCGTCGCGCAGTGAGGGCACCTCGCCGCCGCCGTCCAGCTCCACCTCTCCGAACTCGGCGCTCGTGGTCTCGAACCCCTCGAGCAGCGCACCACCCCCGTTCCCCTCTCCCCCCGGCATCGCCACTTCGTCGGCCAGGTTCGTGGATTCGATCTCGAGCGAGGTATCCGGCTCGGGCGTGACCGACTCTACGAGGCTTTGCGCAAGCGTCTCGACCTCAGGCTCGGGCTCGGGCAAGGGAGCAGGGGCCGGGGGCGGGGCCCGGGGCGCGTGGGGCGGCGGCGCGACGGGCCTCCCCCTCGCGCCGGGAGGGGCATCTACGTCGAGGAATATGAGGCTCGAGCTCTTCCGCTTCCCGGACTTCGAGAGGTCCTCGTCCGGCGGCTGGGGCGGCGCCGCGGGCGCCGTCCCCCGGCTGGACGGGCGCCGCTCGGCATCGCCATACATCTTGAGATGCTCCTCCAGCATCTCCCGGAGCTGGGTGTTCTCCGGGGAGATGTCGGTGAACTCCTTAAGCGCGGCGAACGCCTGCTGGATCTTTCCGATCTTCTGCATGCGCTCCGCGTATTCGACGAAGTTCTGCTTCGCTTCGGCTACGAATCCCTTCGCCGCGTACAGCTTGGCGAGCTTCAGGTAGGTGGTCGGCCGGGCGGGCGCGTTGCGAAGCACTTTGTTACACATCGCAATCGCGTTGTTATGAAATCCAAGCTCGGCGTACTTGTCGACGGCCCGGTCGTAATAGTCCGCCGCTTGGGCGGGATCCTTCACTTTGAGATAGAGATCCCCCACGCGATTGAAGACGGACAGGTCGGGGTTGGGCTCCCCCTCTTGCTCCTGCGCCTGCAGCACGCCCAGCCAGGCCTCAATGGCACCCCTGGGGTCTTTGGCTTCCAGACCCTTCGCCTTGTCTTTGAGCTTCTCAAGCCTGGACATGTGGCCCTAAAGATACGGACCCGATCGGGAGCGGACAAGCGGAACCTCCTGTCCACACGGCGGTTACGGCATTCCCGCCCATCCAGTATGCCACCTCGCGCCAGTCTGCCACGTCACACACCACGAGGTCGGCCCGGAACCCGGGCGCCAGCTGCCCCCGATCCGCGGCTATGCCCAACGCGGCGGCGGCGTTCACTGTGACCGCGTTCACGGCCTCCGCGTGACGCAGCCCGAGCTGCGATACGGCGAGCGCCATGACCAGCGGCAGGCTCAGGGTCGGCGACGAGCCGGGATTCAAATCCGTGGCGAGCGCCAGCGCCGCACCGGCGTCGAGCAGCCCCCGTGCCGGTGCCTGGCTGCGCCCTCCCAGAAACACCAGCGTAGCCGGAAGCAGAACGGCCACGGTCTCACTCGCGGCGAGCGCGCGGATCCCGGCTGGGGAGACGCCCGCAAGATGATCCGCGCTCAGCGCGCCGACTTCCACGGCGAGCTCCGCGCCGCCCGAACCGTCGAGCTCGTCGGCGTGCAGCTTGAGGGCCAGACCGTGGCGGCGGGCCGCGGCGAGCACCGTGCGCGCCTCCGCGACGCTGAACACGCCCGGCTCGCAAAACACGTCGCAGGCGACGGCGAGCCGCTCGCGGGTGACCGCCGGGATCATCTCTTCACAAACCAGGCGAACGTAGTCGGCCCGCCGATCGCGGAATTCGGGGGGCACCTCGTGCGCGCCGAGGAAGGTGGGAACGAGCGAGGCGGGCTGGGCGCCCGCGAGCCGCGCGATGACTCGCAACTGCCTCAGCTCGGTCTCGCAGTCGAGCCCGTAGCCCGATTTCACCTCGATCGTCGTGGCGCCGTGGGCCAGCAGCACGGCCAGTCGGGCGCGTGTGAGCGCTGCCAGCTCCGCGTCGGAGCGGGCGCGGACGTCCCGCACCGACTCCAGGATCCCGCCACCCGCCGCGGCGATCGTCTTGTAGTCCATCCCCAGCGCACGACGTTCGTGATCGTCGAGGCGCGGCGCGCCGAATACGGCGTGCGTGTGGCAGTCGATAAACCCGGGGTACACCACCCCGGCGACCTCCACGACCTCCACCCCCCGTTCCACGTTGCCCGTTCCCGGTTGCAAGTCGGTATACCGGCCCACGGCGGCAATACGCTCGCCGTCGATCAGGACCGCGGCATCCGTGAGGACTTCGAGCTCCGCCATCTCGCGGCCGCGGCGCGCCCGGGCCGGGCCGCGACAGGTGACGACCTGACGTGCGCCGACCAGCAGCGTCCTCAGTCGCCCGCCTCGCGCATCGGCAGATGAATGGCATGCCGCCGGGCGGCCTCGATGGCGGCCTGATAGCCGGCGTCGGCGTGCCGTGCGATCCCGATTCCCGGATCATTCGTGAGCACGCGCTCGAGCCGCCGGCCGGCGGACGCGGTGCCATCGGCGACGCACACCTGGCCCGCGTGCAGCGAATTCCCGATGCCGACGCCGCCCCCGTGATGAAACGACACCCAGGCAGCGCCCGAGGCGGTGTTCAACAGGGCGTTCAAGATCGGCCAGTCGGCGACCGCGTCCGAGCCGTCGCGCATCGCTTCGGTTTCGCGGAACGGCGAAGCCACCGAGCCCGTGTCGAGATGATCGCGCCCGATGACCACCGGCGCGCCGATCTCACCGCGCTTCACGAGGTCGTTCAAGGCGCAGCCGAACCGGGCGCGCTCCCCCTGCCCCAGCCAGCAGATACGGGCGGGCAGGCCCTGGAGCGCCACGCGCTGTTGGGCCAGCGTGATCCAGCGCCGCAGGTGCTCGCTCTCGGGAAACAGCTCGAGCACGAGGCGATCGGTGCGGTGCAGGTCCTTCAGGTCTCCCGACAACGCCACCCACCGGAACGGCCCCCTTCCCTCGCAGAACAGCGGCCGGATGTACTCCGGCACGAAGCCCGGGATCTCGAATGCGTCGGCGACGCCGGCGTCCTGCGCCTGCGTGCGGAGGTTGTTGCCGTAATCGAATGTCACGGCGCCCCGCCGCTTCAGGTCGAGCATCGCGCGCACGTGCGCCGCCATTCCGGCGAGCGCGCGGCGCAGGTACTCCTCCGGATCCCGGCGACGCAGCTCGGCGGCCTGCCCCACCGACAGTCCCGCCGGGATGTATCCGTTCAAGGGGTCGTGCGCCGACGTCTGATCGGTCAACACATCGGGGACGAAGCCGCGGCGGACCAGCTGCGGCAGCACCTCGGCGCAATTGCCGACCAGGCCGATCGACAGCGCCCGGCCCGCCCGCTGCGCCTCGTCGCACCAGCCCAGCGCTTCGTCCAGCGACGCCGTCGAGCGGTCGAGGTAGCGCGTGTCGAGGCGGCGTTGGACGCGCGTCGCATCCACTTCGACCACCAGGCAGATGGCGTCGTGCATCGTGGCGGCGAGCGGCTGGGCGCCGCCCATTCCGCCGAGCCCGCCGCTCAGCACGATGCGCCCCTTGAGCGATCCCCCGAAATGGCGCTGCGCCACGGCGCCGAACGTCTCGTACGTGCCCTGCAGAATTCCCTGCGTCCCGATGTAAATCCACGAGCCCGCGGTCATCTGGCCGTACATGATGAGGCCCTTTCGCTCGAGCTCGCGGAACACCTCCCATGTCGCCCAGCGACCGACCAGGTTCGCGTTGGCGATCAGGACGCGGGGCGCTTCGGGATGCGTCGTGAACACACCCACCGGCTTTCCCGACTGCACCAACAGCGTCTCGTCGTCCTCGAGCGCCGACAGCGTCCGACATACGGCGTCGAACGACGCCCAGTCGCGCACCGCCTTGCCGGTGCCGCCGTACACGATGAGCTCGTCCGGCCGCTCGGCCACCTCCGGGTCCAGGTTGTTCATGAGCATCCGCAGGGCGGCCTCCTGAATCCAACCCTTGCAGGAGCGCTGCGGTCCCCGCGGCGCGCGGACGACTCTGGGGGCACTCATGTCGCCTCCGGATCGAACTTTCCCGCGCGAATCCCCGCCGCCACTCGTTCGATATCCGCCGTGAGCGGGCGGTCGCCGTGCAGGGGCGGGGCCGCGCCCCGAACCGCCGCGTAGCTCTCCGCCACGCCGCGCCCCGGCCGGAGCGGCTTCAGGTACTCGAGCCCCTGCGCCGCGGCCAACAGCTCGATCGCGACGATGCGGGTCGCGTTCGCGAGAATCCGCTCGGCCTTCCATGCCGCGCTCATTCCCATGGGCACGACGTCCTCCTGGTTCCCTTCCGTCGGTACCGACTGCACGCTTGCGGGCGTCGCCAGGATCCGACAGTCGGCCACGAGCGCCGCGGCCGCGATCTGGGGCGTCATGAACCCCGACTCCATCCCCGGATCGCCCGCCAGGAAGGCCGGCAGCCCGGAGGACAGGTCGGGGTTCACGATGCGCTCGATCCGCCGTTCGGCGAGCCCGGCGAGCGTCGCCAGGGCGATCCCCAGCACGTCGAGGGCGAGGGCCACGGGCTGGCCGTGGAAGTTGCCGCCCGAGAGCACCGCGCCGTCGAACACGAGCGGGTTGTCGGTGGCCGCATTCAGCTCCACGGCGACCAGCTGCTCCGCGAACGCCATGCCCTCCCCCACCGCGCCCAGTACCTGGGGGGAGCACCGCAGCGAATACGCGTCCTGCACGCGGGGGTCGTTGTCGCGGTGCGACTCGCGGATCTGCGAGTCCGCGAGGAGCTCACGCAGCAGCGCCGCGGAGCGCTGCTGGAACCGGTGCGGCCGGGCCTCGTGGATGCGCGGGTCGAATGGCTCGGGCGTCCCGCGGGTCGCCTCGAGGCTCATCGCCGCAGCCGCGTGGGCGGTACGCCACAACACCCAGGCGTCGTGGATGACGAGCGCCGCGACGCCGGTCTGCGCCTGCGTTCCGTTCACAAAGGCAAGCCCTTCCTTCGCCTCGAGCGCGATCGGCTGCAGGCCGCGCGCCTGCACGGCGCCGCCGTCTTCCCCTTCGCCGATCATCGCGAGCGCCAAGTGGGCGAGCGGGGCCAGATCGCCCGACGCACCGACGCTCCCCTGCGAGGGCACGCGCGGGTGGACGCGCTTGTTCAGCATCGCCACGATGAGCTCCGGAAGGGCGGGCCGCACGCCGCTGGTACCGCGCACCAGCACATTGGCGCGCAACAGCATCATCGCTCGCACGGCCTCCTCGGACAGAGGATCGCCCACCCCGGACGCATGGCTGCGGATAAGGTTGAGCTGCAACTGGCGGGCACGCTCGGGAGGGATCCGCACGTGCGCGAGCTTCCCGAAGCCGGTGGTCACCCCGTATATCGTGGCGCCGCCCGCGATCGCCGCCTCGACGGTGCGGCGCGACGCCCGGACGGCGTCGAGTGCGCGCGGGGCGATGCTCACGGAGGCGCCGTGCCGGGCGACCGCTACGACGTCCTGGATCGAGAGCGATCGACCGTCCAGGGTGACGGGGGCTGGCATCCGAGAGGAAGCTATGCCCTGGAGGGACCAGACGCCAAGTCAGGGAGGTCGTGCGTCTAGAGCCCGTTCTTCACCACTACCAATTCCGGATTCCCCGGATCCGTCTGCGCGCTCCAGTCGAAAATGACATACCGCCGGCCCACGGCCGTGACCCGGAGTGCCGCGTAGTGGTACTGGTTGTTCTCGTTGCGCTGGAACACGTAGCCGAAGCCGGGAACGGCCTGGATCATGTTCCGCGTGTACCCCGACGCGGCCGCAGAGTCTATCGACGTGAGGTCCGGCACGGCCTGGGTATTGTCATACAGCCGGATGCTGTCCCCTGCGAATTCGGGCACGATCCACAGGGTCGAATCGCTGGCCTGCAGGTGCACCCAAAAATCGATGTCCGTGCGGTTGCCGTCCTGCACCAGCCCCAGCTCGCCTGGATCACCTCGACCGTTGCCATTCGCATCGCTCCAGAACCGGAAGCCGGACTGCGCCGCGTTCACCTCGAATGCCGAGACCAGCACGTTGCGCGCGTCGGGGCGCGGTGTGTCGTGCTTGAGCGGCGACCACAGGCTCTCGTAACCCTCGACGCTGATCGCCGACACGCCGAAGCAGCGCGGGACGCCGTTCGCGAGTAGGGTCGCCAGGAACTCGTCCGACACGGTCGTGCCCTCCAGGAGAATCGAGTCCGGTCGAGTAACGCAGACGCCGTGATCGAGATCGTACGGCATGCTGTACACGCGGTACCAGTTGAAGCGTGCCGTGTCGGACAGGGCCGCGTTGTCGGCCCATTGGAGATGAATGGCCTGGTTCAGCGAGATCGAGCTCAAGCTCGCGGGCTGCGGCAGCTGCCGGCGCTCGTCCACGGTGATGACGTTGCTGGCGTCGCTCTCCCCGCCAGTCACGTCCACGGCGGTCACGTAGTACTGCAGATGCGGCACACCGTTGTCGTGGAACGTGTTGGAGCTCGTCTCACCCCGCAGCCCGTACGCGCCCGTCGTGCTGCCGCGCGAATAGATGCGGTAGCCCCCGAGGCTCGTGCTTTGGACGTCGTCCCACACGAGCAGGATGCCGGCCGGCTGGCCCGGGGTGCCGCTCGGGTCGAGCTGGTAGGCGAGTCTTTGCGGTGGAGGAAGCGTGGAAACCAGGCTGGTCGTATCCGACCGGCAGCCCCAGCCCAGCAGGCCGCCAGCCAGCAACGGGAATCGTAACCAGAGACGCATGGAGATCCTCAGGAAGCGTTCGGCAGGGGTGTGGGCACGGGTTGTGCCCGCGGGTAAGTGAGCATTCCGAAGCCCGTTAGAGTGGGACACGGCAACGACCCGTGTCACCCCCAGAGGACAGTGGCGCCGCAACCGGCTAGCGCGCGAACGTCGACTGGCTGTAGTCGAACTTGATGTCCGGCTCGTCCATCAGGCTGACAAAAAAGGTGAACCCGAAGTTGCCGTTTGGGCTTTTCTGAAACGAGAAGCTCGCGTGCCAGCGGTGCAGGTCGCGCTGCAGTTGAATCGAGTGTGCGCCGAACTGTTTGGTGTCGACGTCGTAGGTCGATTGCCAGTTAGCCGACCAGTGTTGTGTGGGGCTGAATCCCAGGCCGAGCGTGAGCTGCTGGCGGCCTCCCTGGCTCGGGATCAGGTTGCCGCGCGTGTCGGCCTGGGGGCGGATGCGGGTACCCGAGTACTGCACCGACAGCGAGAAACCTTGGCCAGTCGTCCCGGCCCCGACGGGCGGCGTGATGGGGAACCCCAGCGGACCACGCGGCATCTGACCCGCCGGCGGCTGGGCGCCCGGCGTCGGAGCGGCGGTGGGCGGCGCCGCGCCACGGCGGCCCAGGCCGAGCAGACCGGCGATGCCCCGGATCGTCGCGGGTGTGACCGAGAACGACGCGGTGATGCTGGTGAGGAAGGGCGAGAACTTCGCGGTATCACTGCCCACGGCGCCCCGCCAGAGGTCGTGCGTCAGCGCGAGGTTGAAGCCCGGGAGCAGGTCGGAGACGAAGGTGTTACCCAGGGTTTGCGTGGTCCAGCCGGTGCGGTGGAGCTGCTTGGCCTGCTCGAAGTTGTAGCCGATCGACGTGGTGTTGATGCTCAGCAACCTGATTTTTCGGGGCTCGCGCCCCGTGGTGTCGCCGGGCGGCGGCTTGAGCTTGGCCTCGAAGTTCTGGGAGAGCCCGAGGCTGATCGTCTGCTGCGGGTCGCTGCGCACGCTCGGGTTCGTGCCGGTCGGATCGACGGCGTGCGCGAACGCCGCTCCAACCGTGGCGCCCGGCGCGAAGAAGTAGCTGACGATCGGCGAAATCGAGTGCCGGATACGCTGCAGCGGCCCTACTCCGGGGAAGAAGCCGAAAAACGTGGGCGACACGCCCGCCGTGAAGGCGAGCCGCTTCCCCTGGTGCAGCCACTGGCCGCCCGTGAACTGGTTGCGGATCGCGAACGGTCCTGCAGTGGTCGTATTCACGATCGCCAGCCCCGGCTGGAGCTTCCAGGTCCCCGTGAAAAACGACGGCAGGTTGATCCCGGTCTGCCATTCGACCCGGGTTTCGAACGTCTGGCCGTACAGCACGCGCCGCGCTCCGCCGGGCGACGTGGAGTCGTACACAAACTCTTTTCGCGCGCTGCTGATCTGGTCGTTGACGTCGAAGCTGTTCGACCAGTTCCACGGCCCGATCCGCAAGGGCGTCTGAAAGCCGAGGTGCGTCACCCGACTGTCGGCGAACACGGCCAGCGTGTCCGGCACCCCGGAGTCGCCCGGGACGAGCAGGCGCGTGTCGGCCTGGTGAAACGTCTGCTGGTTGCTGAAGGAGAAGCCCGGCGACCAGGTGATCGATGGTGTGATGTTCACCGGTGAGGGGGTGAGGCCGATGGTGGGGAAGGACTGCGACACGAGGCCGTTTCCGATGTCCTGCGACCGGCTGCCTCCGACGTTGAGCGTTCCCCAATTGAATTGCTTGCTGAAGTTCAGCTGCGACACGAGGCTCGCCGTGGCCACAAACGGGTTCACCGTGTTGTTCTGAATCACGCTCGGATTGGTCGAGTAATTGACGCTGGCCGAGAAGTTGGTGCGCGACGAGAAGCTCTGTTGGTGCTGCCAGCCGATGTGAATCGAGTGGGCCGGCACGTCGAGCTGGTTGTCCCAGCTGAACGACAGGCCGCCCGTCACGAAGCGGTCGAGCCAGCGGTAGCGTGTCTGGGTGCGGAGCGACATGTATCGTCCCGCGTACCAGTCGCCCGACACGAGAAGATCGACGTAGTCGTTGACGACGAAGTAGTAGCCGAGACCGGACATGTGGCGCTGGTAGTTGCGCGTCGGGCGCACCAGGTCGTTCAAGCCGAAGCGGGGGACGAGGATGCCGCTGCGTCGCCCCGGGCGGATGTCCTGAAAGATGAAGGGGAGCCACATGATCGGAACGTCCCGTATGTAGAGCACCGCGGGCCGACCCACCATCACGCTCTTGCTCAACCACTTCACCTGATGCGTGCCGAAGTGGTAGTCGGGCACGGGGTTGTCGTCGGACGTGATCTCGCTGCGGGCACCGTACAGGCGTGTGGAGCCCGAGTCCACGGCGAGGTCGCCGCGGATGTACCACGGCGCGTTGCGCGTCAGGGCCTGGCTCACCGTACCGCGCCGGATGCAGGTGTCGTAGCGCATCACCTCGCCGACGAGCACCGTGCTCTGGTCGAACAGGTGCGGCCCGCCGGTGGCGTCGAGCCGGCAGCTCGCCTGCTTATAGCGGATCGAGTCCGATTCGAGCTTCGTGCCGTCGCGATCGACGAACGCCTGGCCCCACAGTGAAATCGCGCTGTCGCCCTCCACCAGCACGGTATCGGCCACGTACCGGGTGACCCGAAATCCCTTGAGCTTGAGCAGCGAATCGATCACCGCGTCTGACGGCGGAAAGCTGCGCGTGGGTCCGGTCGGCAGCCCGAGCCGACGCGCGGTGGCGGTGTCGAGCGAGCGCCCCTGCACACCCGAGTCGGCGCGGACACGCGCGGTGTCGGGTCGTGGCGGCACGCCCTGGGCTTCCACCCGTACCGTCGGCGCAGCGAGCAGCAGCAGGGCGAGGCCCGCGGCGCTCGCGGCCTGCTCGCGCCGCGCCCGCCGCTTGGTGACGATCCAGGCGCAGACGATGCTCACCTCGTACAGCAGCAGCAGCGGCACCATCATGATCAGCATCGACACCGCATCGGGGGGCGTGAGCAGCGCCGCGGCCACGGCCGACAACGCGATCGCGTAGCGGCGGTTCCTTGCCAGGAGCTGCGGGGTGACGAGCCCGAGGGCGGCGAGGATGACGACGACCAGCGGCAGCTCGGTCACCACACCGAACCCGATCATGATCTGGGCGGCGAATCCGAAGTAGCCTTCCGCGGTGATGATCGGATCGAAGACGTTCTGCTGGAACGCGAACAGCACGCGCAGAGCGCGCGGCAGCACCCACAGATAGGCGATCGTCGCCCCGCCGAGGAACAGCACCACCCCCGCCGACAGGGCCGGGACGATCAGGCGCTTCTCGCGCGGGTACAGGGCGGGCGCCAGAAATGCCCACGCCTGGTAGATCACCACCGGCGACGACAGCACGAGCCCCAAGACGAACGCGAACTTGAGGGTGATGAAAAACGGCTCGGTGGGGTGCGTGAACTTCAACTTGCCGTCGGGAAGCAGCGGCTTGATGGGCCGAATCAGCAGCCCGATGATATCCGCGCGCTCGACCAGGAACCAGCCCGCCACGGTGGCGAGCACGATGGCGAGGAGGCTCCAGAGGATGCGCCAGCGCAACTCCTCGAGGTGATCGAGGAACGGCATCTCGGCGCGGTTGTCTGGGGACTCAGGCACGCCGGGCCCGGCGCGGCCTAGCGCCCGAGGCGTTGCAGCTTGTCGCGCGCGAGGTTCGCTTCGTCGGAGCGGGGGTAGCCGGCGATCACCCGGGCGTAATACGTGCGGGCCGCCGCCTTATCGGAGCGCTGCTCGGCGAGGAGGCCCAGCTTATAGAGGGCCGCAGGCGCGCGCGACGAATTGGGGTAGGTCTTCACCACCTGTTGATACACGGCAGCCGCCGAGTCGGCGCTCTCGCCCCCCCACGTCTCCCCGAGGTAGAACAGGGCGTCCGGTGCGCGCTCGTGCGTGGGATAGAGCCGCAGAAACTCGCGAAAACCGAGCCGGGCCGTGCCGAGGCTGCCGCGGCGGAATTGCTGCAGCGACAGGTCATACATCTGGTCCGGCCCGGGGCCCCCCGGGTTGCCCGACGGCCCCCCGGGCGGACCGCCGCCCGCCGGCCGGCCCGTCGTGTCCACTGGCGGGACCGGCTGCTGGGCGCGCTCCTCGATGCGCGCCCGTAGCTCGCTCAGACGCTGCTGGCTCTGCCCGGTCAGCTCTTGCACCTGGACGAGCTGCTGCTGCACCGCGACGAGGTCGGTGCGCACGTCCCCGCGCATTTGTACCAGATACGCCTGCTGCGCCGCGAGCGCCTGCTGCACCGCGACGAGGAGCGCTCGCAAGGAGTCGACTTGAGCCGCGCGCTCGGCCTCGGCGCGCGCCCGCTCGGCGCGCAGCGCTTCGACCTGGAGCTCGACCTTCCGGACGTCCCCTTTCAGGGCGCATCCGGCGGCGAGCCCCAGGGCGAGCAGCAGCGTCGGTCTCAAACGCATCTACGCGTTCTCACGGCTGCCGCAAGGCGTCGCCGCCCGCGACGATCTCGAACTCGTCTCGGCGATTCTGCGCCCACGCTGCCTCGTCGTGTCCCTGCGCGAGCGGGCGCTCTTCCCCATAAGACACGGTCTCGATGCGCGCCGCCTCAATGCCGTGGCTCACCAGGTACTGCTTCGTCGCCGTCGCCCGCCGATTCCCGAGCGCCAGGTTGTACTCGTCCGACCCGCGCTCGTCGCAATGCCCGCTGACGCGGATCCGCAGATTGGGATTCGCCTGCAGGATCGCCACCTTCTGATCGAGTATACTGGCGTCCTCGGGCCGGATGTTCGACTTGTCGTAATCGAAGTGAATCAGCGTCGCCAGCATGGTGCGCACGGCTTCGGTGGTGTGCCCCAGCGCCGCGAGCGAGTCGGCGATCCGCTGCTGGCGTTGCCGCTCAGTCTCCTCGCGCGCCCGGGCCTCGGCCGCCGCCCGGTCGATCGAATCCTGCCGCGCCCGCTCGGCCGCCGCGACGGAGTCCGCGTTCGGCTGCTGCGGGGTCGTCACCGGGGGCGGATTGTGGCTGCACGCGGCCAACGCGACCGCAGCGATGCCGCTGAGCACGATCAGGGATAGGCGTTTCATCGTGGGCGCCCTCTCCGAATTCAAGGGGTGGACGAGGCGGTCTCCGGTATCCGTGGAGACCAGGCCGGCAGGCGCGCGCCGCTCTGCTGGAGCAGCGGGCGGATGCGGCCGGTTTCTAAATCGATGATCCAGAGCTGCCGGTACCCTGAACGGTCCGACACGAACGCCACATGGCGGCTGTCGGGCGCCCAGGTTGGATCTTCGTTCCGCCCTAAAGAAGTGAGTTGCCGCACCGCGCGCGTCCGTGCGTCGAGGACGAAGACTTGCAGCGTGCCCCCCACGTCGCGGTGGAAGGCGACGGATTGGCCGTCGGGTGACCAGTCCGGTGCGTTGGACGAACCGGTGACGCCGTAATCGAACGGCGCAAAGAGCTGTTGGTCCGTCCCGTCCGCCGCCATCACGTAGACCTGTGGCAACCCCGGTCGCGTCGAGACAAACGCGATCCGCTGGCCGTCGGGACTGTAGGTCGGTGACAAGTTGTCTGAAAAACGCCCCACGGTCAAGCGCTGTAAGCAGCAGTTGTCCTTGATGTTAACCGTGTAGATGTCGGTCCCTTCCTCGGTCGCGCGGCTGAACGCGAGCGTCTTGCCGTCGGGCGAGAACGCCGGCGTGAAGTCGAGGGCCTGGCCCGTCGTGGCCACCGGCTGCCGTTTGCCGGGCCCGACCAGCTGCACGAACAGCTGCCCGTGTCCGGACCAGAACTCCATGTAGGAGAAGCGCCGGCCGTCCGGTGCCCAGGCGGGGGACATCGCCTGATGATCGCTCGAGGAGACGAGCCGCTTGTCGGCGCCGTCCTGGTCGATCGCATACACCTTGCCGTCCATGACGAACAGGATGCGCGTGGCCGCGATCCCGCCCACGCCCAAGGTGGCCTCCAGGATGTGATCGGCGAGGCGATGCACGGCGATCCGGAATTCCGGATCCTTGAGCGGCGGCAGCCTGCTGCGAAACTCGCGTCGCACGCCGCCCGCGGCGACATCGTGCACCGTCAGCACGGTGGTGTCTCCCACCAGCGCGAGCCCGACGGCAAAGTCAGCCCCCAGGGCCTGGTAGAGTTGATAATTCAGCCCGGCGGCGGCGCCGCCCCTGCCGCCCGCCGGAGGGCGACCCGCACCAGCCAGGGGTGCTGCGCTCACACGGATCGAGTCCCCGGCCGGAAGGGTGATCAACTCGAACCGGTCGCTCAGGTCCAGGTCCCGGGCGATGATGGCCCGCACCGAGTCAGGCGCCGCCGCCCCCGGCAGCACGACGAGACCGGGACGGACGCCCGGCCGGTAGATGATCCCGATGCGGACCCCGCGGTCGACGGCGGAGCTATCCTGGGCAGCGGAACGTTGGACAGCTGGAAAGACGGAAAGCAGGGCCACACCGGCCAGGGCGAGCGCCATTCGCTCACGTTCCAACCTTCCAACGTGCGAACCTTTCACTGTCGCGTCCCCGAGAAATAGAATCGCACGAACAGCACCTCCGACCCCCACCCGTCGGGGAGGGGCCCGAACGCCCGGCGGCGCCCGGCGTTCTCGACCGCCCCCTGGGCTTCGAGATCGAACCCGAAGTTCCCCGAGCGCTTGATGAACTGCATGTCGCTGACCGACCCATCGCGATGAATCAGGAACCCGATTTCGGCTTCGAGTGGCGTGGCCTGCAACGGTCGCTGCCACCGCATCGCGATCTGGGTAATGATGTTGTTCGTGTACTCGGGGAACGGAAACTCGATCCCCTCGGTCGACACGGTCAGAGGATCGCTTCCCGTGGAGGGCCGCTCGCCGGGGAGCGGCTGCGTCTTGGGCGTGGTGCGTGGAGCAGCCTCCCGCTTGGTGTTGTCCGCCACGGGCGGCGGCTGGGCCGGGGCAACGGTGCTCTTCGGCGACTTCGCCTTTGGTGCCGGAGCAGGCTTTGCCTCGGCCGGCCGCTCCACTGCCTCGGGCGCCTTGCGGGTGTCTTCGGTCGGCGCGGGAGCCGCGACGAGGTGCACCCGGTACGAGGGCGGCGCCGGCTTGCGGGCGTTGGCGGCGCCCACCACGAGAACCATCCCGGCCAGCGCGTGCACCACGACCGTGCCCGTGAGGCCGACGCCGACATTCGCCGGTGCGCGGGGCCGGCGTCTCATCGAGTCAGCGTCTCCGGCTCGGCCACGAGGCCCACGTCGTTCACGCCCGACGCGCGGATCACGGCCAACACCTGTACCACGTCGGCGTACGGCACCCGTCCATCGGCCCGGAGGTACACCCCCGTGGGTCGTTTGGTTCGCACGAACGCGGGAAAGGTGGCCCGGAAGTCTTCGTAGGAAAGGGGCGCCTGATCCATATAGATGCGCCCCTCGCGGTCGAGGGTCACCACCAGGCCCGACTTCGGCTCGAGCGGCCGCGCTTCGGCGCGGGGCAACCGGACGTCGACACCGCCTTGCATGATGGGCGCGGTGATCATGAAGATGATGAGCAGCACGAAGGCCACGTCGACCAGCGAGGTCACGTTGATGTCGGCATTCAGGGGCAGCTCGCCGTGCCCACGCAGCCCGCCGCCGCCCCCCAACAGGCCAGCCATCACAGCCTCCCTTCGCGCGCCATGGTCCCGATGATTTCCTGGGCAAAGCCTTCCAGCTCCCCGGCGAACAGGCCGAGGCGATTCACGAACAGGTTGTAGGCCATCACCGACGGCACGGCGACGGCGAGTCCCGCGACGGTGGTGACCAGCGCCTCCGCAACCCCGGGGGCCACGGCGCCGATGTTGCCGGATCCACCCACCGCAATCCCGATGAACGCATCCATCACCCCGAGCACCGTGCCGAGCAGGCCGAGCAGCGGACTCACAGACCCGAAGGTGGCGAGCCACGGGATGAACCGTGCGGCGGAATCCCGCTCCGCCGCGACCTCCTTGGCGAGCACCATCCGGAGCGCTTCGAGCTGGGTCGTCGTCAGCGTGGTGGCCGGTGTGGCCACGACGGGCCCGTCGCTCTTGCCGCCGCCCTTCATGCTGCCCGGCTTGAGCTCGGAGAAGAACTGCATGCCCTCACGCAGCAGCCGGTTGTACGGTGAGGACGGCAGGCGCATCGCGGCATGGTAGGCGTCCTCGAGCCGCGCCGCGCGCTCGATCTCCCCCATGAAGCGGTCCGCCTGCCGGCGCATCTTCCGGAACTGCCACCACTTCAGAAAAATGAGGTACCAGGAGACGACGGAGAAGACGACCAGGATCGCGAGCACGAACTTCGTCTCGCGGCTCGAGGTGAGCACCAGCTCCCAGGGCGTCGTCGGCACCGCCCGACCCACCTGTAGCAGCAGCACGGGTTCAGCCCTCCCCCAGAGAAGCAGGCGAACAAGTCAGTTCGGATACCCGGACGGGTGCGTCCGGTGCCACTCCCAGGCGCCGGCGAGGATCGCGTCGAGCTGCGAGCGGCGCGGGCGCCACGCCAGCAGCTGCTCGGCGCGGCCCGGAGCAGCCACGAGCGTGGGCGGGTCACCGGAGCGCCGCGGGCACGGCACCGTGGGGATCGACCGGCCGGTAATGCGCCGGGCTGCCTCGGTCACCGCCAGCACGGAATGACCGGCTCCCGTCCCGAGATTGACCGCCTCGGCGCCCTCGAGATCTGCTTCCAGCGCCCGGACGTGCGCGTCCGCGATGTCCGCGATATGCACGTAGTCGCGTACGGCGGTGCCGTCCGCGGTCGGGTAGTCGGTGCCGTACACCTCCACGGCCGGACGTCGGCCGAGCGCCACCTGCAGCACGTTCGGGATCAGATGCGTCTCGGGATCGTGGTCCTCGCCGTGCCGCGCCGTCGCCCCCGCCGCGTTGAAGTAGCGGAGACTGATGGAGCCCACTCCGTGCCGCGTCGCGTAGTCCGCCAGCAACCGCTCGAAGGCGAGCTTCGTCTCGCCGTAGGGGTTGACGGGTGCACGGGGCGCATCTTCCGGAATGGGGATGACGGGCGGGTGGCCGTACACCGCGCACGAGGAGGAGAAGATCACCCGGCGCACGCCTGCCCCGACGGCCGCATCGAGCAGTACCTGACCCCCCGTCACGTTGTTCGTGAAGTACATCTGGGGATGCGCGACCGATTCCGCCACCAGGGCGTAGGCGGCGAGGTGCACCAGTGCGTCGCATGGCCGGCGCGCGAGCAGGTCATCCAGGAGGCGGCGATCGGCGATGCCGCCCTGCACGAACTCCGCCCGGGAATCCACGGCCGCGCGGTGACCCCGGCTCAAGTCGTCCAGCACGACGACCGAGTGGCCCAGCGCGAGCAGCTGCTCGACGACCACGCTGCCGATGTACCCGGCCCCACCGGTCACGAGGATGCTACGGGCCATCGTGCCGCTCGAGACCGAACAGTTTCTTCAGCGATTCGAGGAGACCGTACCCTCGGCCGGCTTGCGCGGCCTGCTTGAGTGCGATCGTGGGATGGTGCAGGAACTTGTTGAGCAGCGCGTGACTGAACTGCTCCACCTGGGCCCGATCCTCGGGAGACAGATGCGCGAGACGTTTGAGCGCTCGGTCCAACTCAGCGGCACGCATGTCGTCGAGCCGCCCCCGAAACTCTTTGAGCACGGGCACGGCGGCGAGCCCGGCGTACCAGGCCCAGAAGCGGTCCACTTCGTCGCTCACTATGCGCTCGGCTGCGGGCACCTCATGATGGCGGTCCGCAGTGGCGTGCGCGGCCACGGCCTGCAGGTCGTCGATATCGTACAGAAACACGTTCTCGAGCTGGCCGACCGCGGGCTCCACATCGCGCGGCACGGCCAGGTCGAGGATGCACAGCGGCCGCCCCCCCCGCCGAGCGATGGCGGGGGCGACGCGCTCCCACGTCACGACGGCGTGCGGCGCCGCCGTGGAAGTAAGGACGATGTCGGCGCTGGCGAAGTGCTCCCACGCCTCATCCAACGTGAGCGCGCGGGCGCCCAGCTCCTCGGCGACCGCCTGAGCGCGCTCATAGGTGCGATTCGCGACGAGCGTGACGCGCACGCCCTCGGACACGAGGCAACTCGCGGCGAGCTCGGCCATGTCACCAGCGCCGAGGACCAGCGCCACGCGGCCCGCGAGTCGGCCGAAGATTTTCCCGGCGAGCGCTACCGCCGCGGAGGGCGCCGAGGCCGCCCCCGCGGCGAGCGCCGTCTCACTGCGCACGCGGGCGCCGACGAGCAGGGCCGACTGGAACAGGCGATGCAGCACGGGACCGGCCAGGGACCGGGATGTCTCCCACGCTTCCCGCACCTGGCCCTGGATCTGTGACTCGCCCAAGATCATCGAGTCGAGGCCCGCCGACACCCGGTACAAGTGGCGCACGGCATCGCGGTCCCGCACGAGATAGCCGTACTCGCTGGCGCTGCGACCCTCGCCGAGACGCTCGGTGAGGATGGCCCACACGGTCGCCGGCGTCGCGTCGCCCGGCTCGGCCAGGTAGAACTCGGTACGGTTGCAGGTGGACAGCAGCACCCCCCCGCCCGCGCCCGCCGAGAGCACCCGCTCGAGGGCGGCCGGCACCTCTCGTGGAGCGTGCGCGAACCGCTCACGCACCTCCAACGGCGCCGTGCGGTGATTCACACCCACGACCGCAATGCTCATCGTTTCAGGCCCGCTTCTAGAGAAACCGTTCGGTCCCCGGCGCGGCGAGCTTGAGGGCGAGGTACACGAGGACCACCGCCACGAAGCCCGCGATGCTCGCGAACGCCGCCCGACGGCCCGCCCAATGCCGCACCACCCGCACGCCCACCGCCCAGCCGAGTACCAACCACGTGAGCATCCCCCACACGATCTGTGCGGCGTCGACCGGGACGCCGCCAGCGTAGCGCAGCCCGAATCCCAGGAGCACGCCCAGGGTCACGGTCGGAAACCCCATCACCAGCGAAAGGTGATTGAGCCGGTCCAGCCGCTCAAGCGGCGGGAACAGCCGGAAGACCTGTCCGAACCGCTTGGATTTGAGCTCGCGGAATTGGAGCAGGTACAGGGCCGCCGCGATGAACGCCAGCGCGAGCAGCGCGAGCCCCAGAATGCTAACGGTGATGTGCAGGAGGGACCACCGGCCTCCACCCACGACGGGCCGCGCATCGGGCCCGAGCCCGATCAGCAGAGCGAGCGAGACGAGGCCGGTGGCCAGGGGCCCGGTGAACAGCGCCACTGCCGAAGCACGGAACACGCGCTCGCTCACCACTTGAAGCAGCACCAGAAAGAGCGCGAGGATCGAGAGCGCGGGCGCGACGCCCACCGGCGTCAGCTGCGCCACTCCGACCACGTGCACAGCCGCGCCCGCCAGAGGCGCGCCGAGCGTCAGGGCGCGCGGCGCGGGCCGCAGGCCCGCGAACGGCGCGAGCGCGAGCGCCGTGGCCACGGCGTACAGCCCCAGCGCCAGGAGATGAGAGACCAGGACCACGGGGCGCGAGACGCCGGTCCCGAACGGGGCCGGCCGCAGGTCAGGAAGGCATCTTCCGGACGAGACGGACCGGCATTCCGGGGCGGACGTCGGGATGGTTGATCGTGAGCACCAGTCCGGAGGCCGAATGCTCCCGGGTGTGCACGATCTCGAGCACCATACGCACCTCTTCGGACGACGTGCCTGGAACACCCGAGGCCGGCCGGAAGACCTCGAACACATCGCCCGGCGTGACCCCTTCGGCACGACCGCGATTGATGAAGAGGATCTGCTGGAGGTCGGCCAGGTCGTGCAGGTCACGCGCGGCCACGACGTGACCCTCAAGACCCTGCTCGACCGGCGTGGGGCGGGTCAGCCCCGGATCCTTGAACGGCTCGAGCGGCATCGCAAGGTGCCCGTCGTGAATCCGGCCGAACTGCATGATCACGTCCGCCAGCACCTGCCTGCGCTGCAGCTCCGTGACGCGGGCCACGCCCAGCGGCACCACGACGCCGCCCCAGCCCTCGATGTCCCGATCGACGCGCGCGATCAGGAGCGAGTCGCCGACGTGATAGGAGGCGTTGCGCGGCGGCTGGATGGCAATCTGATCGAACTGCGAAGCGGTCGATCGCTCGGTGAGGCGCGGAATCGCGGGGGGCGACGTGTTACCCAACACGCGACCCCACGGCAGCCTCTCGTTTTCGGTCAGGAAGCCCGCCGCGTAAAACTCGCCGCGCCGCAACGGACGGTACAACGGGTTGGCGTACGCACGGAGCACGTCCTTCACGGCTTCCCCCGGCGTGCGGCGCCGCTCGAAAATCGTCTGATAGGTTTCCGTGGGCGCCGGCGGCGGTGCTTCCACTACGGCCTGCGTCGTATCCGGCACCATCGACGTGTCGGGCGCGACGGCCGTCACCGTGTCCGCCGGAGCCTGGGCCCGAACCGTATCGGCGCCCGCCGGCTGGGGGACGACCGCCGTGGTGTCGACCGGGGCCTGCGCCACGGCCACCACGGACCCGATGTTCAGCACCTCGCCGGGATAGATCCAGTGCGGATCTTCGATCACGGACGTATTCAACCGGTAGACTTCGGGCCACAGCAGGGGATCGTTGAAGTACAGCTGGCCGATGGACCAGAGCGTCTCGCCCGCGACGACGGTGTGGGTGGCGGGAAGCTGCCCTTCGGGGACGGCGGGGGGCGGCGGCGCCTGCGACGTGTCCCGCGCCGCTCGTGCGCTGTCGGCTCGTGCCTGTGTCGTATCCTGAGCCGCGAGCGACGGCGCCACCACCCCCGCGAGCAGCCCTGCCACAAGGGCGAGCAGGGCTGCTCGGTCAGAACGGCAGATCGTCGTCCTCCTCATCCAGCGCCTCCGGGAACGCTTCGAGCGATTCCGCCTTGCCCTCAGCCACGGCTCCCCCGTCCGGGGCCACCTTCGCCGCGGCCTTGGAGCGAGCGAAGTCGCCAGCGCCTTCGCCGCCACCTCCGCCGCCGCGGGACGACAGCAGAATCACTTCCCGCGCAATGATCTCGGTGACGTAGCGCGTCTGCTTCTCGCGATCTTCCCACGTGCGGTACTCAATCCGCCCCTCGACGTAGATGCGGTCGCCCTTTTTCATGTACTTCTCGGCAAGGTCGGCCAGCTGAGCGCCCTTGTTGTTCCAGCAGATGACGCGATGCCATTCGGTCTTCTCCTGCTTCTCCCCACCCTGCCCCGTCCACTGCCGGCTGGTCGCCAGCGAGAGGTTCGCCACGCGGGAGCCGTTGGTGGTGCTCCGCACCTCGGGATCGGCCCCTAAGTTCCCGATTAGCATGACTTTATTCAGGCTCCGGCTCACAACAGGCCTCCAAACGATGGGCGGGCGGGGACCAAGGGCGTCAACAGTATATGAATCGCAAGTTATTCTGTCAATCAAAGATACGCCACTTGGGCTAAAGTTTTGCGGATACCCCGGCGGCCGGGATGGCAGCCCGGAGAATCACCGCGTCTTCCACTGGCCGGCGGTAGTAGCGCGCCCGGCGGCCCACGGCCGCAAACCCCAGGCGCTCATAGAGGCGGCGTGCCGCCGCGTTCGATTCGCGCACTTCGAGATAGACGACGCGCACCCCCCGGTCGTGCAGGTCCTCGAGCAGCCGCTCCGCGAGGGCTCGTCCGATGCCGCTGCGCCGGTGCGCCGCGGCGACGCCCAAGTTCAGGATCTCCCCTTCGTCCGCCGCGAAGTGCGCGACCGCGTAGCCCGCGACGGTCGGCCCGCGGACGGCGACGAGGAACGGTGTCTCGGCGGCGAGGCACTCGCTGAAATCGTTGGCCGACCAGGGGTCCGAGAAGACCGCGCGCTCGATCGCCGCGACGGCCGCCACGTCAGCCGGCTGGGCGGGACGGATCCGGTAGGGGGCGGCCATGGCGGGCCTCCCATTTCGCCTGGGCTTCGGCCGGCCGACCATAGATCGGCTCGGCCCCGAGCGGGTCGTCGAGTTGGCGCGTCGCCCCAGCGCGAGCGACGAGCGACAACAGCGTGGTGGCGTTCGGCGTGAGACTCTCCAACGGAATCGGCTCGGCTCCGCTCCACTCGAGGACGTCGTCCCGGTAGCGCATCGCCCCGTCGCCTACCACGACACGGGGGCGAGCCGAGGGAGGGGTGAGGCAAGCCAGCTCCGGCACGGTCGTGACGGTCGGCGCTACGCGCGTCTCCACTGCGTCGGGGCGGAACACGTAGACCGCCCCGTAGACCTGACCGCGCAGCGCGTCATAGCAGGCGGCCACGGGCACCGGGCCGAGCTGCCGGGCCACCGTTGCCGCTGCGGCCATGAGCGAAGGCACCGCCGCGAGTGACAATCCCGCTTGTTGCGCCAGTCCCTTCGCCGCAGCCCACCCGATCCGCAGTCCGGTGAAGCTCCCGGGTCCGTCCCCGACCACGATGCCCTCGAGATCGGTCAGCCGCACGCCAGCCTGCTCGAGGGCGTGATCGATCAGCACGATGATTTCGGCCGCGTGGCGGCGCGGGCCCTGAACGAACACCCCCGCGTCGGTGCCTGGAGGCTCTCCCACGGCGACGCTCGCGATATCCGTCGCCGTGTCGATCGCCAGCCAGCGCGTTCCCATCAGCGGATCTCCTCGAGCTCCCGGACGTCCGCGCCGCCACCGTGGGAGAGCCGGAAATGGCGATCAAGCGCCGGTGCCCATGGGCCCGCCCGCTCCGGCCATTCGATGAGCACGGTGGCACGCTCGCGCGTCATGTCCTCGAATCCGATGTCGCGGGCCTCGTCAGGCGACTTGAGGCGATAACAGTCGACGTGGTAGATGGGGGCGGCCCGAGCTTCGTAGTGATGCACCAGCGCGTAGCTGGGGCTGGTCGCAAGGGCCCGCGCCCCCAAGCCGCGGCAAATCGCCTGCACCAGGGTCGTCTTGCCCGACCCCAGCTCGCCCGAGAGCCCGATGACGGCCGGGGGCGACAGGCTGCGGCCCAGCTCCTCACCGAACCGGTTGAGCTCGTCCGCGCGGAGGCGCATGCTGCACCGCATCTCCCTGAGCCTTGAGCTCGAGGAGCTGGTCCCGCAGCACCGCCGCGAGCTCGAAGTCCAGCTCTTCGGCGGCGGCCTGCATCTGCTGCTCGAGCAGCCGGATCAGCGCTTCTCGTTCCCGCGCGTCCGCGGGGCGCCGGAGCGCCGGACCCGTCGGCTTGGCGGTCTTCGCGTCCGCAACCCGCGTGGCAAAGCGCACCTGGTCCACCGACTTGACGATCGAGCGGGGCGTGATCTCGTGTTCGGCGTTGTACGCCTGCTGCCGCCCGCGCCGGCGCTCCATCTCGTCGAGCGCCCGCTGCATCGAGCCGGTGACGCGGTCGGCGTACAGGATCGCGGTCCCGCCCAGGTTGCGCGCGGCGCGTCCCACGGTTTGGATAAGGGAGCGATCGGAGCGCAGAAACCCCTCCTGATCGGCATCGAGGATCGCGACGAGCGATACCTCGGGCAGGTCGAGCCCTTCGCGCAGCAGGTTGATCCCCACCAGCACGTCGAACTCGCCGAGCCGCAGGCCCCGAATGATCTCGACGCGCTCGATCGCGTCGATTTCGGAGTGCAGGTAGCGCACGCGGACCCCGTGCTGCTGCAGGTAGTCGGTGAGGTCCTCGGCCATGCGTTTGGTGAGCGTGGTGACGAGGACGCGCTCGTTGCGCTTCTCCCGCAGGCGGATCTCGTGCAACAGGTCGTCCACCTGCCCCTTCACGGGACGCACGTCGACCGCGGGGTCCACGAGCCCGGTCGGACGGATGATCTGCTCCACCACGACGCCCCCCGAGAGCTTGAGCTCCTGGTCCCCCGGCGTGGCCGAGACGAACACCATGCGCGGCACCAGGGCCATGAATTCGGCGATCTGGAGCGGCCGGTTGTCGAGCGCCGAGGGCAGCCGGAACCCGTAGTCCACGAGGGTTTGCTTGCGGGAGCGGTCCCCCTCGTACATCCCGCCGACCTGCGGCATCGTTTGGTGCGACTCGTCGATGATGCAGAGGTAGTCGTCGGGGAAGTAGTCGAGCAGGCACGCGGGACGCTCTCCCGCCTGGCGCCCGGTGAGGTGGCGGGAATAGTTCTCGATCCCGGTGCACCGCCCCACCTCGAGCAGCATATCGATGTCGAAGTTGGTGCGCGACTCGAGCCGCTGAGCCTCGAGGAGCTTGTTCTGCGCCCGCAGCTCCGCCAGTCGCTCGCGCAGCTCCTGGCGGATCGCGGCGACGGCGCGCTCGATCGTGGGTCGCTCGGTGACGAAGTGCGTCGCCGGATACACGGCGGCCCGAGGCAGCTCGGCGATCGTGTTCCCGGTCGTCGGGTCGATCTTCGCGATGCGCTCCACTGCGTCGCCCCAGAATTCGATGCGGACCGCCTGCTCGTCGTAGGCCGGGAAGATCTCGACCGTGTCGCCCCGCACGCGGAACGTGCCGCGCTCGAAGGCCACGTCGTTGCGCTGGTACTGCACGGCCACGAGCGCCTCGAGCAGCTCGTCGCGGCCGCGCTCCTCCCCGACCGCCGCCGTCACGAGGCGCCGGCGGTACACTTCGGGATCGCCCAGGCCGTAGATCGCGGACACGCTCGCGACGATGATCACATCGTCGCGCTCCATCAGGCTCGACGTCGCCCGCAGCCGCAGGCGGTCGATGTCGTCGTTGATCGAGGAGTCCTTCGCGATGTAGGTGTCCGTCTGGGGAACGTACGCCTCGGGCTGGTAATAGTCGTAATAGGAGATGAAGAATTCGACCGCGTTCTTCGGGAAGAATCCCTTGAGCTCCCCGTACAGCTGGGCGGCGAGCGTCTTGTTGTGCGACAGCACCAGGGTCGGACGATTGAAGCCGGCGAGCACGTGCGCCATGGTGAACGTCTTGCCCGAGCCGGTGACGCCCAGCAGCGTCTGATAGCGGTCTCCCCGCGCGAGGCCCTGGGATAGCTCGCGGATGGCGCGCGGCTGATCCCCCGCCGGTGGGTAGGGGGAAACGAGGTCGAAAGGCATCGCGGGAAAGTTAACCGACCGGCGGCGGCCCTTGGGGACCCGACTCGCGTCGCGCCACCTCGGTCACGCCCTTCAATCGCCGGATCGCCCGGATCACCTTGTTGAGGTGGGTCTGGTTCTCGACTTCAACGAGCACGGTCCCGAAGACCGCCCCGTCCTTGGTCGAGAGCTCGGCGCTCTTGATGTTGGTGCCGGATTCGTTGATGGCGGTGCAGATGTCGGCGTACAGGCCGCGCCGGTCCTCGCCACCCACCGCGAGCCGCACGACGAACGTCTCGCCTTCGGATTCCTGCCAGTCGATCTCCACGCGGCGCTCGGCTTCGGCCGACAGGACGAGCAGGTTGGGACAGTCGCTGCGGTGGATCGAGATGCCGCGCCCCTGCGTGACGTAGCCGACGACGGGATCGCCCGGCACCGGCTGGCAGCATTGGGCGTAGCGGACCATCAGGCCGTCCACGCCCTGGATCTTGATGCCCCGGCCGAGCCGCAGCCGCTCGATGACCCGGCCGAAGGCCGTGGGCTTGGGCGGTTGCAGCTCGTCCACGGGGAGATCCGGGTACAGCGCCCGCATGATCGTCCCGAGCGCGATATCGCCGGTACCGAGCGCGGCCTGCAACTGCTCGGGCGTCCCCACCGACAGCGCGGCGGCGGCCCGCTCGAGGCGGGCCGCGTCGGGCGGCTCCAACCGGCGGCGCCGCACCTCGCGCGCCAGAATGTCGCGCCCCAGCTCGAGGCTCCGCTCGTGCTCTTCCTGGCGGATCCACTGCCGGATCTTGTGGCGGGCGCGGGCCGTTTGAACGTGCGCGAGCCAGTCGCGGGACGGTTTCGCCTGCAAGCTGGTGATCACCTCGACCGTGTCACCGTTCTTGAGCGGGCGGTGCAGCGGCGCGATGCGTCCGTTGATGCGGGCTCCCTGGCAGTGCTGGCCGACCTCGGTGTGCACAGCGAACGCAAAGTCGATCGGCGTGGCCCCTTTCGGCAGTCGCTTGACGTCGCCGCGCGGCGTGAAGACGAAGATCTCGTCCTGGTAGAGGTCGACCTTGAGGAACTCGAGGAACTCCTCGGGCGTGTGCGCGTCCTGCTGCAGCTCGAGCAGCTGGCGGAACCACGCCAGGTGGCGGTCGAGCTCGTCCGGGCTCTTCCCTTCCTTGAAGAGCCAATGCGCCGCGATGCCGTATTCGGCGGTGTGATGCATCTCGCGCGTGCGGATCTGAATCTCGTACAGCTGGCCGCCCGGCCCGAAGACGGTGGTATGGAGCGACTGATACCCGTTGGACTTGGGGCTGGCGATGTAATCCTTGATGCGCTCCTGCAGCGGCGTCCACTCGTGGTGGATGATACCGAGCACGTGGTAGCACTCAGGGATGGTGTTCACCAGCACGCGGACCGCGAGGAGGTCGTAGATCTCCTCGAACGGCTTGTCGCGCTTCCTCATCTTCTTGTAGATGGACCACAGGTTCTTCGGCCGCCCCGTGATCTCGAACCCGACCAGCCCCGCGCCGGTGAGCTCCGCGGCGAGCGGGTCGCGGAGCCGCTCGATGGTGCGCTCGCGCTCCGCCTTCTTCGCCCGGACCTTGCGGGCCAGCTCGCGGTAGTCGTCCGTCTCGAGGAACTTGAAGGCGAGGTCCTCGAGCTCCGCCTTCACCCCGGCCATCCCGAACCGGTGGGCGAGCGGCGCGTAGATCTCGCGCGTCTCGAGGGCGATGCGGCGCTGCTTCTCCACGTCCAGGTGCTCGAGCGTCCGCATGTTGTGCAGCCGATCGGCCAGCTTGATGATGATGACCCGGGCGTCCTTCGCGACCGACAGGAGCAGCTTGCGGTAGTTCTCCGCCTGCTCCTCGGCCGTCGAGCGGAACGTCAGCGTCGACAGCTTCGTGAGGCCGTCGACGAGCTCGGCCACTTCCGCCCCGAAGTCGCGGCGGATGTCCTCGAGCGAGGTGTCGGAGTCCTCCACCACGTCGTGCAGCAGCGCGGCGGCGATGGTCGTGGAGTCCATCAACTGCTCGGCGAGAATCGTGGCCACGGCGACGCTGTGGGAGACGTAGTCGTCCCCTGACTCGCGCTTCTGGCCGCGGTGGGCCTGGGCACTCACGCGATACGCACGCGAGACGAGGTCCAGGTCGAGCCGGTCGCGCTGGGCCGCCACGGCCCGGGCGAGCTCGGGCGCGAGGATGGGGGCGGTGCTGGTCACAACTGGAGGATGGCGAAGCGCGGCCGCCGCGTCAACGCACCCCGCCCCTGCGCCACTGGCTGCATGCCGGCCCGGTCCGTATGATGGACCTTCGTCCGCCTTCGAGGGGCCGCATGGCCGAGACTCCGGCACGTTTGCAAGCCGCCCTTGTCGCTCGCTACGCGCTCGACCGGGAGCTCGGCCACGGCGGCATGGCAACGGTGTACCTGGCTCAGGACCTGAAACACGGCCGCCCCGTGGCCATCAAGGTGCTCCGGCCCGAGCTGGCGGCCGCTCTCGGGGCCGAGCGCTTCCTCCGTGAGATCGAGATCGCGGCCCGCCTCACCCATCCCCATATCCTCCCCCTGCACGACTCCGGCGAGGCCAACGGGTTTCTCTACTATGTGATGCCCTACCTGGAGGGGGAATCGCTGCGGGACCGGCTGAACCGCGAACCGCAGTTGCCCGTCGAGGAAGCCGTGCGGATTGCCCGGGAGGTGGCGAGCGCCTTGAGCTACGCCCACAGCCACGATGTGGTGCACCGGGACATCAAGCCAGAGAACATCCTGCTCTCCGGCGGGGAGGCGGTCGTCGCGGATTTCGGCATTGCGCGCGCGATCGTGGCGGCAGGCACGGAGAAGCTGACGGACACCGGACTCGCCGTGGGCACGCCCGGCTATATGAGCCCGGAGCAGGCGACGGCCGAAGCGCACATCGACGGGCGGGCGGATACCTACGCCCTGGGCTGTGTGCTGTACGAGATGCTGGCGGGGCATCCGCCGTTTCTGGGCACGACGGCCCAGGAAGTACTTGCCCGACACACGCTCGATCCGGTGCCGCCGCTGCGCACGATCC
>QHTK01000047.1 GCA_003220795.1 Gemmatimonadota bacterium
ATCACCGTCATGAGCAGCATCCGGAGGAACACCTGCCCGACGGGCCCCGCGACGTTGTCGCCGACCCAGCGCACCCACGCCGCCCCCGGGGCGAGCGTGTTCGCGGCGATGCCGCTCGCCGCGCCGAGGACGAGGCCCAGGACGATCTTGCTGTGGAGCTTCACGGCGCCGCGCGAGGCGCCACGTGCAGCTTGCTGTGGCGATAGCCGTAGGAGATGTACAGCGCGAGACCGATGATCAGCCAGACGGCGAAGCGCACCCAGGTCTCGAGCGGCAGCCCGATCATCACGAACAGGCACAGCGCCGCCCCCGTGAGCGCCACGATCCACACGAACGGCACGCGGAACGGCCGGGGGCGCTCGCGGTCGGTGTAGCGCAGCACCAGCACACCGGCGCACACGAGGACGAAGGCGAACAGCGTGCCGATGTTGGTGAGGTTGTACGTTTCGCCCGCGTCCCCGATCAGCGACCACAGTCCCACGAAGACGCCCGTGATCAGGGTCGTGATGTGCGGCACGCGCGTCCTGGCGTGAACTCGCGCCGCCCAGGGCGGCAGCAGGCCGTCCCGCCCCATCGCGAAGAAGATGCGCGGCTGCCCGTACTGGAAGACGAGCAGCACGGCCGACATCGAGATGATCGCGCCCAGGGCGACAATCCAGCCCACCGTCGTGAACCCCGCGCTGTTCAGCGCCTTGGACAGCGGATCGGCGACGCCGAGCTCCGTGTACGGCACCATCCCGGTGAGCACGGCGCCCACGATCATGTAGATCACGGTGCAGATGGCGAGGCCGCCCAGGATGCCGATCGGCAGATTGCGCTGCGGGTTCTTCGTCTCCTCGGCCGCCGTCGAGATCGCATCGAATCCGATGTAGGCGAAGAACACGATGGCCGCCCCCTGATGCACGCCGCGGAAGCCGTTGGGGGCGAACGGGTGATAGTTCGCGGCATTGATGTGCGTGAGCCCCGCCACGACGAACAGCCCCAGCACCAGCAGCTTGATCGTCACCATGATGTTGTTCGCCGTGGCGCTCTCGCGCACCCCCAGCATGAGGAGCCAGGTGATCAACGCGACGATCACGAACGCGGGGACGTTCACGAGCAGCGGGATCCCGGCCACGTGGGGCGCGCTCTGGAGCAGGCCGTGCAGTGCCGGATCGGGGGAGAGGAGTGCCGTGCGGTACCCCGTTGTCAGCCAGACGGGCAAATGGAGGTCGAAGCTGCGGAGCAGCGAGGTGAAGTAATCACCCCAGGAGATGGCGACGGCCACGTTGCCGACCGCGTACTCGAGGATCAGGTCCCATCCGATGATCCACGCGACAATCTCGCCGAGCGTCGCGTACGAGTAGGCGTAGGCGCTGCCCGCCTGGGGGATCATGGCCGCCAACTCCGCGTAGCACAGCCCGGCCAGCGCGCACGCCACGCCCAGGAACAGGAAGGACAGCACGAGCGCCGGCCCGGCGCCGCTGCGCACCAGATGGCCGGCGGCGTCGTACTGCCCCGCCGCCGCCGTCCCGATCGCCCCGAAGATCCCGGCGCCGATCACCGCGCCGATCCCCAGCATGACGAGATCGCCGGCGCCCAACGCGCGCTTCAGCGCGTACGGGCTCTCGCCTTCGACCAACAGCTCCGCAATCGGCTTGCGGGCGAAGAGCTGCCTAGACAAACAAGGGCGCCAGCACGAGCGTCACCGTACTCAGCAGTTTGATGAGCACGTGCAGCGACGGCCCCGCGGTGTCTTTGAAGGGATCGCCGACCGTGTCGCCTACCACGGCCGCCTTGTGGGGCGGGCTGCCTTTGCCGCCGTACTCGCCGGTCTCGATGAACTTCTTGGCGTTGTCCCAGGCGCCGCCGCCGTTGTTGAGCAGGGTCGCCATCAGAATGCCGCCGATCGTCCCGACCATCAGGAACGCGGCCACGGTCTCGGCCCCGACGTGGAACAGCACCTTGAAGACGAGGCCGACGGCGATCGGCATGCCGACGGCGAGCAGCCCGGGCGCGACCATCGCCTTCAGGGCGCCCACGGTGACGATGTCCACGGCCCGGCCATAGTCGGGACGGGACGTGCCCTTCAGGATCCCGGGGTCGGCCTGGAATTGGCGGCGCACTTCCTTGATCACGCTCACGGCCGCTTTGGTCACGGCGCTGATGGCGAGCGCCGAGAACCAGAACACCAGCATCGCGCCGAGCAAACCACCCACGAACACCTCAGGCTTCGAGATGTCGACGGCTTTGAGCGGAGAGCCGAGGGCGGCGACCTCGTCCAGGTACGCCGAGAACAGCAGGAACGCCGCGAGCGCCGCGGAGCCGATGGCGTAGCCCTTGGTGAGCGCTTTGGTCGTGTTGCCGACGGCATCGAGCCGATCGGTGCGCCTCCGGATGTTCTCGGGTTGATGCGACATCTCGATGATGCCGCCCGCGTTGTCCGTGATGGGCCCGAAGGTGTCCATCGCCAAGATGTAGGCGGCGGTGCCGAGCATCCCCATCGTGGCCACCGCGGTGCCGAACAGCCCCGAATGGGCCAGCCCGCTCGAGGCACCGAGCTTGTAGGAGGCGATGATCGCGGCCGAGATCGTGAACGTCGGCAGCGCCGTGCACTCGAGCGCCACGGCGAACCCCGCGATGATGTTGGTCGCCGGGCCCGTCACGGAGGCGGCGGCGATGGACTTCACGGGGCGGTAGCGGTATTCGGTGTAATACTGGGTGATATAGACGAAGGCGATGGAGGTGGCGATCCCGATCACGCCGCACAGGGCGAAGTGCCACCACGCGGCGGGGTGTCCCGCCGGATTGAGCAGCCAGTACGTCCCCCCCGCGAACCCCAAGGCGGCGAGCACGGCGGTCCACATATAGCCGCGATTGAGCGCGTGCATCGGGTCCTCGTCTTCGCGGGCTTTCACCACCAGGACACCGATGATCGACGCGACGAGTCCAAACGCGCGCGCCACCAGCGGAAACAGCATGAGACCCACCACCTGCTCCGGGCTAAACACGCCGGGGTTCGCCAGCGCGAGCCCCGAGCCGAGGATCATCGCGCCGATGTTCTCCGCCGCCGTGGACTCGAACAGGTCGGCACCCCGCCCCGCGCAGTCGCCCACGTTGTCGCCCACCAGGTCCGCGATCACCGCGGGGTTGCGGGGGTCGTCTTCGGGGATCCCCGCCTCCACCTTCCCCACCAGATCGGCGCCGACGTCGGCGGCCTTGGTGTAGATGCCGCCGCCCAGCTGGGCGAACAGCGCCACGAACGACGCCCCGAAGCCGTAGCCCACGATCATGAGCGGGATCTTGGTCGGCTCGAAGTGCAGGGCGTCGAGCACGCTGTACAGCAGGCCCACGCCGAACAGGCTCATCGCCACCACGAACAGCCCGCTCACGGCGCCGCCCCGCAACGCGATCTGCAGGGCCTTGTTCAGGCTCGAGCGCGCCGCGCTGGCGGTCCGGATGTTCGAGCGCACGGCGACGTACATGCCCACCAAACCGGCCACGCCGGAACAGAACGCGCCGAACAGGAAGGACAGCGTCGTCGTGAGCGCGAGCGTCACCGCCGCGGGCTCGTCGGGGTGGGGTTTGCGGAAGAACGCGTACAACAGGTAGATGAGCACGCCGAGCGCGATGCTCAGAAGGCCGATCGTCCGGTATTGGCGCCGCAGGAACGCTTCGGCGCCCTCCTGGATCGCATCGGAGATCTTCCGCATGTCGGGGGTGCCATTGTCTTGGCGCAGCACGTAGCCGCGTAGACCCCAGGCAACGGCCAGGGCGAGGATGGAAAGCCCCAGGACGAGAGCAATCAGCATAGTGAGTTGTGGCTCCTTGGAGCCCGCCCATGGAGCGGGCTAGTGACCGATACGCAGGGGGACCGGTACGATGCTCGCCACGTTCCGCCCGTCCCGCGTGCGGGCCGGGTAGAACTGGTACGCCATCATGCGCTGCTGGAACTCCCGGCTGTAGGCCGCGTCCGCCATCGGGGGATCGATCTCGACCCGAGTGACGCGCCCGTCGGCCGCAACCCAAAACTTCACGACGTAGGTGCGACCCGCAACGGAGCCGGGCACCCTGGCCAGCGGCGGCAGAATCGCCGTCCGCGGCGAGGCGACGAAAATGTAACCGCCTTCGCCTCCCGTTCCAGGCCCGGGGGCGGCCCCGGTCCCGCCCCCCGCCCCGCCCCCCTGACTCCCGCCGGCGCCCGGCCCCGCCCCCGACGTGGCGGCTCCGGCCGCCGGCCCGGCGAGCGGCGGCGCGCGCGGCAGCTCGAGCGGCGGCAGATCGAGTTTCAAGGGCGGGAGGGCCCGAAGATCGGAGACGGCAACCGCCGGCACGGCGGGTACGTCCACGGCCGTCGGCCCGGCAGCGGGCAGGGTGAAGAAGTTGATCTGAGGCCGTCCCGCCCTCTCCTCCCCTCCCCCTCCGCGCCCCAGCGCGCCCGGGAGGCGCTGCAGCAGCTCGCGGCCGCGCACGATGAGAAGGACGATGATGAGGCCGTGCGCCACTACGGAGACGACGGCCCCCGTCCCCAGCCGCCTCCGACCGAGGGGGAGACGCAGTCCGGGGAGCGCCGGGCGCTCGGTCGGGGTCGGGGGTGCAGTCACGAAGGATAGATACCCCGACAGGCGAGGAGGGGCGCACACAAACGCGTAGGGGCGCAGCATGCTGCGCCCCTACCGCATACCCCGGGCGCCATCCCGGCTACTGCTTGCCCTGCTCCGTCGGCGTAAAGCCGATCACCTGCACGCCCGCGCCGTGCGCAATATCCATCGCCTGCATCACCTCACCGTACTTCCGATTGGGTGCCGCCTTGACGAACAGCAGCTTCGCGGGGCGCGGGTCGAACACCTGGTGGAACGCCTGGTCGAGCTGGGTCAGCGCGTAGGGCTGCCCGTTGATCGCGTACGACCCGTCTGCTTTGAGCTCGAGTACGATCTGGCTGGACGGCTTCTCCTTCGCCTTCTGCTGCTGCTTGGGCGGCACCTGGACGTCGAACGCCTTGCGCGACATCGGCTGCGTGATCATGAAGATGATCAGCAGCACCAGCAGCACATCGATCAGCGGCGTGACGTTGATGTCCGAGCTCAGTCCGTCGCCACCGCCCGTGGACCCCATCGCCATGGGTCAGCCCCCTTCCTTCTTCTTGGTGAGCGACTGCTTCTGCTCGGTGATCGCGGCCACCACGCGCGCGCCAGCCTGGCGTGCGATCTCGATCGCCTGCTGCACGCGGCCGAATTCGATGTTTTGATCGGCTTTGAAAAACAGGATTTTGTCCTTGGTGCGGTTGGCGTAGATGTTCTCCAACCGGGCCGGTAGGTCTTCGTCCTTTATCTGCCTCGGCCCCTCGCCCAGGTCGAGGAAGAACTTGCCATCGCGGTCGATGCCGAGCCGCACCTCGTCGGGGCCTTCGGGCCGGAGCTCCGGGTTCTCCGAACGCGGGATCGTGGCCTGGAAGCCCGCGGCGATGATGGGGGTCACGATCATGAAGATGATCAGGAGCACCAGCATCACGTCGATCAGCGGCGTGACGTTGATGTCGGCCTTGACCGCCGACTTGGCGCTGGCGCTAGTGACTGATAGGGCCACTGGACTGGGACGCCTTCTGCGTCTGGAATTCCTTGGTGAAGATCGAGCGGCCGAACTCCGAGCCGACGCTCTTGATCAGGTAGTCGATCAGCTCCTTGGACGTGTATGTCATCTCCACCGACAGGAAGTCGATCTTGGTGCTGAAGTAGTTGTACAGCCACACGGCGGGAATGGCAACGATGAGGCCGAACGCCGTCGTGATGAGCGCTTCCGCGATACCGGACGACACCGAGGCGAGTGAGCCGCCGCCGCCCGACGCCGCCATGCCCGTGAAGGCGTTCACGATCCCCATCACGGTGCCGAGCAGTCCCACGAACGGGGCAGTCGAACCGGTCGTCGCGAGAATGCCCAGACCGCGCTTCAGCTCGGCCGCGACGATCAGCATCTCGCGCTCCACGGCGCGCTCCACCGAGTTGATGTCGGCCGCGGTGATCGTGGCGCGGTCGCGCAGCAGCGGCTTCACTTCCGAGAGCGCCTCGCCCACCACCCGGGCCACGTGACTACGCTTCTGCTTCTCGGCCAGCTTGATCGCGCCGTCGAGCTGCTCCTCCTGGAGGAAGCGCGAGAACTCGGGCGCGAACTTCTGTGTCTCCTTCTGGGAACGCCACAGCTGCCACAGTTTCTGGAACGAGCTGGTCCACGAGATCAACGACATCAGGAACAACACGACGACGATGAACTTCGCGAACGGGCCCATCGACACAAACAGATCGTAGAGCGAGAGGCTCATGTCCTAGAGGCTCCTTCGGGCCTTGAGCGGGTGCGGGCCTAACGGCCAGTGATCTTGAAGTCGATCGGGATATTGATCAGCACGCGCACCGCCCGCCCGTGCACCCGGGCCGGACGGAACAGCGCTTTGAGCACGTACGTCTTGGCCGGCTGATCGAAGCCGGGGTTGGGGCTCGCAATGACCTTGAGCGACGGCGGCTCGGCCCGGCCGGTCGTGTCGATGATCGCCTGGACCATGACCCGCCCCTGTATCCCCGCCTGTCGCAGCAGCTCGGGGTACTGCGGTTGCGGACCGGAGAGGACGGACGGCTTCTCCTCGACGATCGCTTCCATGAACACTTCATTGCCCGTCGGCACGATCCCGGTCCCGATGCCGCCTTCCACGCCCGTACCGGAGTAGTCCTTGGGATCGAATTTCTCCTGCAGGTTCACCGGCGGGATGTTGGTCGGGATGACGTCGGGGGCGACGACCGTCTGAAACCCCTTGAGCGGCACATCGAGCTGCACCGGCTGCTGCTCCGGCGGCTTTTGCTGCTGCTGCTGGTCGAGGAACACCATCGCGGTGTCCACCTTGACCGAGTGGTCGGTCTGGCCGGCGTTGAGTGTCGCGTACACCGCGCCCGCGATCACGGCCGTATGGACCGTCAGCGAAACGAAGCCGACGCTGAAGGCCTTTTTTCCCGTCTTCTTGCGCTTGGACTCAATCAAGACGTCGAACACGACTATCCTCCGGTGCCCGGTACGTATGTAATACTGCACTTTCGTCTTGGCCCGCTAGTGGAGCGCGCATTACAAAACGATGACAGCCGCGTGAGACGTTGGCGTCGGTCCGGAGCGCCTCGCAGCGCGTCTTGAGCAGGTGTGGTCCCGCTTCCGCACCCGCCCGGGCTCCTGACCGTCCGGGCTCCTGGCTCACCGCGCGAGCACCCGATAGGTGTACCGAATCAGCCCAGTGCCCTCCGCTTCAAAGTCGAAGCGCAGCTGCACCCGCGTGCGCACCGGCACGCCCTTGGCGAAGCCGGGTCGGAAGCGAGCTTGCGGCAGCGCTCGCTCGATTTGCTCCACTACGCCGACGGCGGTGCTGGACTGGAGGCGCACGGTTTCCGGCTCAACCAGGCCGTCTTGATCCACGACCGCCTGCAGCGCGACGAATACGTGGGCCCGCCGGGCCGGGAGCACGACGCCGTCCAGAACCATCTGGTAGGGGAAGAGGACGAACTGGGGCGGGACGACGCTGTCGGCGCACTTCGTGAGGCAGTCATACAGCGGCGCGACTGCCGGGCGGACCACCGTCCGCACCGCCGTCGAATCGCCGACACTCACCGCGGCTCGCGCCTCGCCGGCCAGGCGGGCGATCTCCGGGTCGAATCCGTCCAGGCCGGCCACATCCAAGCCGGGGTCGAGGGAGAAGGCCTCGCGGAACGCCTCCGAGGCAGCCGAGTCGCTCGCCGAATAGAAGTTCACGATGCCGAGCAGCACCCAGGCTTGGACGCGCGCGGCTGGCGAGCGGGCGGGGGCGTCGGTCACGCGCCGGAGCAGCACCGCGGCGCTGTCGAGTTGTCTCGCGCGCAATTGGGCACGGGCCTGCGTGATCAGCTCGGCGGACGCCGGCGCGCCGCTATCGGCCTGCGCGTGCACAACCGCCGGACCGAAGCAGAGCGGCGTCACTACCCAGACGGCTCGCGACAGCTGAAGACGCCGCATGGGACCTCCCTCATCGGGTCGGCAACGAAGGTGCAAAACGTATGCCTACTGGACCGTCGTGAGCGCGAAATCAATCGGCAAGCGCACCAGGACTCGCACCGGCCGGCCATGCACGCGCGCGGGCCGAAACAGCGCGCGGAGCACGTAATCACGCGCCGAGACGGCGAACCCGGGATCAGGACTGGCGACGATCGAGACGGAGCGCGGCTCCACGCGGCCGAGGGTGTCGACGACGACCTCCAGGACCACGCGGCCTGCGACGCCCGCTCGTCGCAGCGCCTCCGGGTAGCGAGGTGTGGGCCCCGCAAGAAGCATCGGGCGCTCGTCGACTACCTCGCTGCTCAGCGGTCCCGCTTCCTCACCGGATGCGCTGCCGACCACCACACCGGGATGTAGCCACTGCGTGGGATCGAACGTCCCGCCGCGATCGATCGGTGGGAGGCCGATTGGACTGTCGGTGGCGAGGTCCAAAACAGGCGGCAGCGGATCGGTGACCCCATTCGGTACCGCCGGCGACCGGTCATGAGCCGGCTCCGCTGGCCAGGGCAGCAAGACGGGCGGCGACTCAGCACCGGTCGCTACCTGGGGTCGCAGCGTCGCCCACACGGCGACGGCGCCGATCACCACGTGCGCCGCGAGCACCACCGCGCCGCTCGAGAGCACCTGGCGCGCGCCGCCACGGCGCCCTGCGTTGAGCTTCTCGAACATGGAGTCTCCTCCAGAAGAGGTCTCCATGACGGTATCGCGTCAGGCTTGCGCGGGCTTAAGGAGATCGTGACAAGGTGATGATGGCCGGATTATCCCGCGGCTTCCTTCGGCAGGGTCACGGTGAACGTGGTTCCCCGTCCCGGCCGGCTCTGGACCTCAATCGTGCCGCCGTGCGCTTCGGCGATCCACTTGCAGATGGCGAGGCCGAGCCCCGCTCCCGGACGCTCGCCGGTACGCGTGCGCGCCGAATCCGCCCGCCAGAAACGATCGAAGATGTGAGGCAAGTCGCCCGCCGCGATGCCGATGCCGGTATCGGCGACGGTCAGGGTGACGCGTCCGTCCGACTGCCCCAGCTGCATCCGGACGCTGCCGCCCGACGGCGTGTACTTCACCGCGTTGGTGACGAGGTTCAAGATCAGCTGGCGGATCCGGCTCGCGTCTACGGGCACGATCACCGGCTCGGGTGGCGTCGCGAGCTCCATTTGCACTCCCGCCTGCTCGGCGAGCAGTTCGCCCGTCTCCCGCGCTTCTTCGACGATCTCCCGCAGGTCCACGGGCTCGCGGTGCAGCGGCGCGATGCCCTCGTCCGCCCGGGCGAGGGTGAGCAACGCGTCCACGAGTTCCGTCATGCGTTTGATCTCCTGGAGCGTCTCTTCGAGCGTGGCGAGGGTGTCCTGGGGGAGCCCCGGGGTCGTGATGGCGCGTTCCACGCCGCCCCGCAACACGGTAAGCGGCGTCTTCAGCTCGTGGCTCGCGTCCGCCGTGAAGCGTCGCAGGGCCGCGAAGCTCCGTTCGAGTCGGGTCATCATCTGGTTGAGCGTCTCGGCGAGGCGCCCGAGCTCGTCCTTGACCATCGGCTCGGCGAGTCGGCGGTGCAGGCTGCGACCGTCGGTGATCTCCCGGACTTCACTGATGATCCGGTCCACCGGCTCGAGCGCGCCGCGCGCGATCCAGGAGCCGACGAGGATGGCGGCGATCAGCCCGATCGGCACGATCAGGAGCAGTGTCGAGAGCAGCTGCGCGACCGCCAGCTCGGCGGTGCGCACGTCGGCGGCGACGAGCAGCGAGCCGAAGCGCGGCCCGGCGCCGCTCACGATGTGCGCCACATAGCGGAGCTCGGGTCCGTCGGGCTCGAGCCGCACCGTGCCGGCGGGACGCCCCGAGAGGGGCGGTGTCATCAGCTTGCGCAGCTGGACGACCTGCTGGTACGTGAGCGACGCGTTGGACGACGAATACAGGATCTCGCCGTCCTGGGCGGTGATCAGCAAGTAGTCGGGGACCGCCTCCAGTACGGCCTTGATGTCCGCCACGAGCGCCGGCTTGCGCGTCGAATCGTAGGTGACGAGCACGCCGCGCGCCCGGTAGCTCTCTCCCAGAATCGCGGCGGTCAGGTCCGCCTCGGAGCGGATACGCTGGTCCAGATCGTCGTACGAGGCCCGGCGGCGCGCCACGTACAGCACGATCGCGAACGCGGTGAGCGTGAGCACCAGCGCGGCCGAATACCACACCGTGAGACGACCGCGGATCGTCTGCATCTCACGCCTTCACGACGTAGCCCACGCCACGCACGGTGTGAATCAGCTTCGGCTCCCCGGCGTGATCGATCTTCTTGCGCAGCCGGGTGATCACGACGTCCACGATGTTGGTCCCGGGGTCGAAGTGGTAGTCCCAGGCGTACTCCGTGATCAGGGTCCGCGGCATGACGCGGCCCGCATGCCGCATGAGGTACTCGAGCACGGCGTATTCCTTGGGCGTCAAGTCGATCAGCTTGCCGCCGCGCCGCACCTCCCGGCTCCCCGTGTCGAGGCTCAGGTCCGCGACTCTGAGCACCGGCGGCGCGATGGCCTTGGGTCGCCGCCCCAACGCCTCGACCCGCGCGACCAGCTCCTCGAGCGAAAACGGCTTCGTGACGTAGTCGTCCGCGCCCATCCGGAGGGCCTGCACCTTGAAGTCGACCGCGTCCTGGGCGGTCAACACCAGCACCGGTACGCCGTTCCCCCGGTCGCGCAGGGTGCGCAGCACGTCGAGCCCCGACGTCGTCGGCAGCCGGAGGTCCAGCACCAGCAGATCGTAGTGCCCGCTGGCCGTGAGCCGCAGCGCGTCGCCGCCGTCCCCGACGAGCTCGACGTGCGAGCCCGCCTCGGCCAGCCCCCGCTTCACGTACTGCCCGACCGTCTTGTCGTCTTCGATGACGAGGATCTTCATTCGACCGGGAGGTACACCTTGAAATTTGAGCCCACGCCGACCTGCGATTCGACCTCGATCCGTCCCCGGTGCTCCGCGATGATGCCGTAGCAGATCGACAGGCCCAGACCGGTGCCGCGTCCCTGAGGTTTGGTAGTGAAGAAGGGCTCGAAGATCTTCGGCAGGTCCTCCTGTTTGATGCCGATGCCGGTGTCGACGAACTCGAGCAGCACCTCGTCCCGGCGCTCCGGGTTGATGCGGCTCCGCACGGTAAGCGTGCCCCGCGAATCCATCGCGTCCATGGCGTTCAGCATCAGCGCCATGAAGCTTTGAATGAGCTTCTCCTGATCCGCGAGCACCGCCGGCAGCCCCGGCGCGAGCTCCCGCGCCACGGTCAGCCGCTTGAAGCGCGTGTGATGCTTGAGCAGGAACAGCGTCTGCTCCACGACCGCGTTCACGTCGACCTGCCGCTTGTCCCCCGACCGCGGCCGCGAGAAGTCGAGCAGGCTGTCGACGATGCGGCGGCAGCGCTGCACCTCCGCATCGACGATCTTGAGGTACTCCTGGTGCGCCTGGCGCTCCGCCGGCGCGAGCTCCTCACTGCGCAACGCCAGCGCTTCGCAGCAAGCGAGAATCGTGGCGAGCGGGTTGTTAATCTCGTGCATGACGCCGGCCGCGAGCTGCCCCACGGCCGCCAGCTTCTCGGTCTCGGACAGGCGCTGTTGGGCCTGGCGCCACTCGGTGATGTCTTCGCCGATGGTGATCACGTGGGAGATGTGCTGACCATCCTGCCGCATCGGGATCTTGGTGATGCGGTAGTGACGCGTCTCGCCGCTCGCCGCCGACTCCATCTCCACCTGCTGGATCTCGCCGGTGTCGAACACGCGGTCGAATTCGCGCTTCAGCAGATCGCGCGGCTGCCGGTCGAGCACCTCAAAGACCTCGCGCCCCACGGCATCCTCGCGCGAGACGCCTTGCGTGCCGGTCTCGCGCTTGCGGTTCCAGGCGCGGATGCGATAGCCGCGGTCGATCACGTACAACCCGACGGGGAGCGAGTCGATGATCTGAGCCGCGAAGCTCCGCTGCGCCTCCATTTCGTGCGTGCGGAGCGCCACCTCGGACGCGAGGTCCTGCGACAGCTCGGTCGCAGCGATCATCGGCGCAAGGATGCGCGCCACCACGACCACGACGTCGTGCGCTACGCCTTCATAGCGACCGGTGGGGATGACGACTTCGAGCGCGCCGAGCGGCTCGTCCTCGTGGATGAGCGGCAGCCGCAGCACCGAGCCCCCGGCCGTGCCCTCGCGCTGCACGCCCTGGCGTACCCAATCGGCGACCGGTGGCGAGTACCCTGGCAACTCCGCCTCGTCGCCCGGTGTGGTGACGGGCGCGTACCGCGTGCCGTCGGGGGTGCGCAGCCATAAGCGGCAGCGACGCAGGTTCAGGCCCCGGCGCAATGCCCCGACGACGCCGCGCAGGGCGACCCCCGACGCCGACCCCGCCTGCAGGACCGACGCGACTTCGGCGATGACCCGGATGCCCGGGTGCTCGGTGTCGAGCTGCGGCGCGACCATCGGCGGCTAACCTAGGGATGCGACTCCCGGCGCGCCAGCGGCGCCTCGAAGCGGATGCCCAAAAACGCCCGCACCTCATTCACCTGGCCGAAGAAAAACGTCGGCCCGAGCAGCAACCCGACCTGCACGCCGTCGGGGTCGCCGAACTTCAGTCCCGGGAGCACGGTGAGCGCGCCCCACGGCGATCCCTGCGGCAGCGGCGTATGCGCCCCGAGATAGCCCGTGCCTTCGACGGTGAGGTCGGCGCCGACCTCGCTCTTGCTCGTCTCGGTCCCCAGCGTGGCGAGCGACAGCATCCCGGTGTGTCCGCCGAGCGTGAGCCCGAAGACAAAACCGCGTGCGCCGCCGAGAATCGCCCCCTCGTCGATGAAAGAACCGAGCCGGGCGCTGAGCGACGCAACGTGCAGCGGGCCCGCGTGCACCGCGCGCGCATAACCCACGTCGGCCCCTTCGATCTGCCACCCCCCGCCCACCGTCGCGGCGAGACCGGCGGTCCACGCGCCGCGCGACTGGCCGCCGAGCGGCGTGGACAAAGCCAACAGGGCCCCCGACATTGTGATCATGGACAGGCGCACGTTCGTCCTCCTCACCGGTTCGGTTTCAGGCGGACTGATCCGCCCGCCGCGGCGCCGGATCGCCCGATTGGCAGGCGTCGGGCGCTTGAAGTTCGACCTCGACGAGCAACGGCGCTGGTCGCTGTGGTACTATGGCGACGGACCACCCGTTCCCTTGATCCAGGCCGCAGTCGTCGCTGCGCGGGTGGGCGACCAGTGGATCACGCTCGCCGACCTGGAAGATAGCACGGTCGGAAGCCGGCGACCGCCGGGCGGCGAGTCCGTCGTGGTGCGGGGGCGCGCGGCCGGCGTGTTCCTCGAAGCCGAGTTCCTCTCCGCCAGCGAGGCGGAAGGCGGGGCGTCCCAGGCGTCGGTCTCGGTCACCATCTACCCCGACCGCTACCTCCCCACGGTGCACGGCATCCGGTTCTTCCAGGCGCCGGAAGCCGCCGTGCTCGCCGGCGGCGCACCGCTCGTCGCGCTCGTCAACGGCTATCACTCCTGGACCGCCTGCCGGGTCGTCCCGGCGTTGCCCACGACCGAAGATGCGTTGGTGAGCCACGGCGCGCTCGGCTTGACGCGCGGCACCCGCGCGTTAGCGCTCGCCTTCGATGCCGGCGAGCCGGGCGAAGCGACCGTGCAGCTCTCGCGGGAAGGATTGGAGGCCGGGAGCGCATGGCTCCCCACCCGACCGCTCCGTCCCGAAGGCGATACGTCCCGCATGCGGATCTGCTATCAGCCGTCCGGTGACGGTCTCGACGCGCTGACGGCGCTGTTCGTGCCGTCCTCGCCGGTGGACCGCGAGCGGCTCGCGTCCGAAACGGCCCCCGCCGGATGGTGCAGCTGGTACGAGCTGTTCGGCAAGGTGAGCGAGCCGGACGTGGTCGCCAACCTCGAGTTCTGCGCTGCGAACTTCGACCGTCGGTTCTTCCGCTATATCCAGCTCGACGACGGCTATCAGAAAGCGACCGGAGACTGGGACACGAACGCGAAGTTCCCTCACGGGCACCGTTGGCTCACGGACCAGATTCACGCCAAGGGATTCAAAGCGGGGCTGTGGGTCGCTCCGTTCGTGGTGACCGAGCGCTCCGGCGTCCCGGGCGCGCATCCCGACTGGCTGCTGCGACGCGCCGACGCCCCGATCGTGTGGGACACGCGGGACGACTGGGGCGGCAAGGTGTATTCGTTGGACGGCGCCCACCCCCAGGTGCAGCAGTGGCTGTTCGATCTGGCGCGCCGCGCCGTTCAGACGTGGGGGTACGATTACCTGAAGATCGATTTCCTGTTGTGGGCCACCGCCGGGGACACTCACTATGGCGGGTTGACGCACGCCGAGGCCTATCGCAAGGGCCTCGGCGCGATCCGCGACGGCATGGGCACCGAGGCGTTTCTGCTGGGGTGCGGCGCCCCGCTGCAGCACGCCGTCGGCTACGTAAACGGCATGCGCATCGGCACGGATGTCGACGCGAGTTGGGGCGGCATCCAGGCACCGGCCCGCGCCGCAGCGCTGCGCGGCTTCTATCACCGGGCCGTCTGGTTGAACGATCCCGATTGTCTCGTGGTGCGGCCACCCCTATCCGGGGCCGAAGCGCAGGTGTGGACCGCGATCGTGGCCCTTTCCGGGGGCGTGACCGTCCTCTCGGACAACCTCCCGAAGCTTCCGCCCGACCGGCTGTCGCTGCTGCAACGCGCGATCCCGGCGGCCCCGGTCGCGGGTCGCGCGCGGGGCACCGCCGCAGTTCAGCGCGAGGTGGCGCCCGCGATCGTCGCGGGGGACGACGTGTACCCCATCGCCGGGCCGTGGCGGCTCCGCACGGGGGATGATCCCCGCTACGCGACTCGTGAGTTCGACGAGGACACGTGGGAAACCGTCGCGGTGCCGAAGCCGTGGGAAGACGCCGGCCACCCGGACTACGACGGCTACGCATGGTACCGGACGCGCTTCTCCCTCCCGCCCCTCCCCGCCGGGCGGACGGCCTACCTGGAGCTGGGTAAGGTCGACGACGTCGACGAGACGTTCCTGAACGGGGTGAAGCTCGGGCAGACCGGCTCTTTCCCACCGAATTACCGCAGCGAGTGGCAGGCATACCGTCACTATCGCGTCCCGGTCGACGCGCTCAACTGGGGCGGCGAGAACGTGCTCGCGGTCCGTGTCTACGACGGGGCCGGACCCGGAGGGATCTGGAGCATGCGCCGCGATGCACCGCCCGCCCATTGGGTCGTCGCGGGAGCGCCGCGCTGGTGGACCGTCGCACTCATCAATTGGGAAGATGAGCCGCGCCAGCTCACCGTGCCGCTCGGCACGCTCGGGATCGGCGGCGCGAAGTTCGACGCCTACGACGTGTGGCGCGATGCGCCCCTCACCCTCCCGAAGGACGTGCTCGCGGCGGCGCTCGAGCCGCACAGCACGCTCACGGTGGCCGTGCGCGCCGCAGCCGCGCATCCGCAGGTGATCGGCACGACACGGCACATCGTGCAGGGCGCGGTGGACATCGCGGACGAGACATGGGACGCCGGGGCGCGCACGCTCAGGGCCCGGTCGGTGAACCTGGACAGCCGGGCGTACGCGGTGACCGTGTCGGTCCCGAAGGGGATCAGGCCGGGCTCGTGCAAGGCCGACGTTCCATGTACCGTGAAGAGTCTCCAGAGCGGGCATGCGGTCCTGGAATGGGCAGCCGGTGGAGACGGGCGTGACATTCGTTGGGAACTGAGTTTCAGGTCCGTCACAGGACCGAGGAGAGTCAAAGACTAGACGCGCGTCTAGCCGTTGCCCCTCCTATTCACTTCAGTCCCGTCAGCTCAATCTCTCGAATGAAATACTTCTGCGCCACGAAGTACAAAACGACCAGCGGGACCACTGCGGTTACTGCGGCCGCCATCTGGTACGTCCAGTTCGCGTAGTACAGCCCGTGAAGGCTCGCGAGCCCGACTTCGACCACGCTCATTTCGGCCGAGCGCGTCGCGACGAGCGGCCAGAGCAGGCTCTTCCATTGATCCATGAACGCCAACACGGCGAGCGTGGCGAGCGCAGGCTTCGAGAGCGGCAGCACCACGCGCCAGAACACGGCCCATTCGCCGGCCCCGTCGAGCCGCGCGGCATCCTCCAGGTCGCGGGGGATGGTGAGGAAGAACTGCCGCAGCAGAAAGATCCCCCACACGGAGACGAGCTCGGTGGAGATCAGCCCCGCATACGTGTCCACCCAGCCGAGGGCATTGATGATCAAGAAACGCGGGACGAGGAGCACCACCACCGGCACCATGAGGACCGACAGATAGATCATGAAGACACGGTCGCGCCCCGGAAACCGCAGACGGGCGAAGGCGTACGCGGCCATGGCGCTCGTCGCGACCTGTCCCACGACGACGCCCCCGGCGAAGATGGCGGTGTTCAGAAAAAACCGCCCGAACGGCAGGGCCGTCAGGGCGATGGCGAAATTCTCCGGGTGAGGCCGTGCCGGCAGGAGTTGCGGCGGATAGCGCAGTACGTCGAACTCGTCCATCAGCGCCGTCGCGATCATATAAAGGAAAGGCGCGAGCGTGGCGGCCGCCACCAGCGCGACCAGCACGACCGAGATGATCCGGCGTGCCGCGCTACGCATAGTCTTGCCGCTTTCCCAGCAGCATGAACTGCGCTCGGGTCACGCCGAACAGCACCACGAACAGCAGCAGCGACAACGCGCTCGCGTAGCCGAACTGCAGGAACTGCCACGCCGTCTGGTAGATGCGATACACCAGCACGTCCGTCGCGTGCAGCGGGCCGCCGTCGGTGAGCACATACATGTAGGTGAATACCTGGAACGAGCCGATGAGCCCCGTCACGAGCACGAACAGCGTCACAGGCCGGAGCAGCGGTAGGGTGATCCGGCGGAAGCGCTGCCACGCGCTGGCCCCGTCGACCCGGGCGGCGTCGAGATACGCCTGCGGGACGCCCTGCAGCCCAGCCAGGAACACGGTCATCTGGTAGCCGAGCTGTACCCACACCGACACGATCATCACGGCAACGAGCGCCGTGCGAGGGCTGCCCAGCCAATCCACCGGTCTCAGCCCCAGCGACGACCAGAGGTAGTTGATCAGGCCGAAGTCGGGGTGATACATCCACTCCCAGACGAGCGCGATGGCCACCACTGACGAGACGTAGGGCAGCAAGAACACCGTCCGCGCCAACCGTACGGCCCACGACTGCCGGTTCAACACCAGGGCCGCGCCCAGCGACAGGATCATCGACACGGGCACGGACAGCGCATACACCACCGTGTGGCGCAGCGAGACCCACACCAGCGGATCGTGAACCACCCCCTCGAAGTTTGCGAGCCCGACGAACGGCCGCGCCGGGTCGACGAGGGTCCAGCGATGCACCGACAGGTACAGGACGAAGAGGATCGGCGCGAAGGAGAAGACGCCGAGATGGAGCGCTGAGGGGGCGAGAAAGCCCCACGCCGCCACCGTCTCGCGCAGCTGCCGGGGGCGAGCCGCCGCGTGTTCGCCCCACGCGGCGAACGCGACGGCGAGTGGCCCGAGCAGGGCCAACCCGACGGTCACCGCCAGCCAGCCTGCCATCCAGCCCTCCCCCTCTTCCGGCGCGGCGCGCAGCTCGGCCCACCGGCCTGGGGCGAGGCGCACTGCGACTGCTGCCCGCGGCGTCCCGGCAACGATTTGCCGCCAGGGAGCACTGGCCTCGCTGTCCCCCGGCATCAGCTCGGTGCCACGAGCAATCGGGGCGAGGGCGGAAAGCGACCAGCGCAGCTCGGGCACCCGCACCACGGCCTCCTGCATCAGCAAGCGGGCGTCCCCGAGCCAGCGGTCGGTCGCGTCCCGCGCGGCCGCTCGGATGTCGCCGTACGCCGCGAGCCCGAAGACCGTCGCCGCCCCCGCGAACCACGTGACGGCCCGCCGCGACCGCCCGGCCGCACCGCCCACAGCGGCCGCCGCAAGCGCGCCGGCCACCAGGCTGGGCAGCATCGCGAGCGTACTGCGCCACGAGAGCCACGCCGTGCGCGCCGGCCAGGCCGCCACCGCGCCGACCACGTCCCACCCGTCGCGGTCGAACAGCGGCGCCAAGGCGGCGCTGCCTGTCGACTGCGCCGCCGCGTGGCGGCGCAGCCGGTCGAACAGGGCGGGCGAGAGCGGTCGCGCCGTAGCGTGCACCAGCGGAGCAGTGCCGTGAAACACCTCGAGCGGCGCCGCGAACCCCGGAAGGCCGTCGAGCGCCCGCGCTTCGATGAGCAGCCGGGACAGGTCATAGTCGGCACTCCCCCGCGCCGGGCGCGCGACGAGCGCGAGGTAACCCGCCGTCGCCGCGGCGACCCGTCGCGCGAGCCCGCGCTCGGCCCGGCCGCTCGCCCAGCGCACGGTGACGAGCACGAGCACGCTGCTCGCCACCACCGCGATGCCGGCGCCGCTGCGCCACCGTCCCCCCGCCGGCGCGCTCACCGAATCGCCCCGAGCGCGCGATCGAGCTGGCGCGCCAGCTCGTGCGCCGCCGCCGCCGGAGCGGCGCCCGCCAGCGTGATGCGGTCCAGGAGATCGGGAAGGACAGCTTCGACCTCCCGCCAGCGCTCGATCCGCGCGCCCCACGGCATCCGCCCCACGGCTGCGGCCCGCACGAACGCCGCTTCCCACCCAAGCGTGTCGCGGGCCACGAGCGCCTGTGCGGCGGTGGTCAGGGCCGGAAGCTCGAGCCCGGCCTCGCCCCGCGCTCCGTCCGCGAGTGAGTCCGTGAGATCCGCGGCGAGCTCGATCGAGAGCTTGCGTCGCGCGGCGATCGCCGGCACGGCGTAGCCCGAGGCGTAGATCACCGTCACGGGACGAACACCCGCGCGGTGCGGGATGCCCACGAAGCCGACGCGCAACCGGCCGCTGGCGGCGTACGGACGCAACCGGGGCACCCAGGAATGGCCCGTGGTCAGCATAGCCACGCGGCCGCTAGTAAAGAGACGAAAGTCCTCGCCGACCGACTTGACCAGGTTGTGGGTACGGGGGGCGATGCCCTGCCTCGTCATCCAGCCGGTATACCAACGGATTGCCTCGATCGTGACGGGCGCGTCGAGACACCCACCGGCGCGTCGCCCGTCGACACAGAGCACATCGCCGCCGCCTGCCCACACCCAGGGAATCCAAATGGAGGGGCGACGGTCGAAATAGGCCCCCCACTGGTCGATCCTCCCGTCGCCGTCCGTGTCACGCGTCAGTCGCTTGGCGGCCCGCAGGAAGTCGTCCCACGTCCAGTCGTCTCTGGGATACGGAATCCCGGCCCGGTCGAACAGATCCTTGTTGTAGACGACGACCAGCGGTGTGTATCCCCTGGGCAGGGCGTACACCGCGTTACCGCGGCTGAAGACCGACAACACAGTCTGGTCGAGGCACCCGATATCCACCCCGGCGCGCGCGAGGTAGGGCGCGAGGTCCAACACGACGCCGCGGTTCACCAGCGCGGGGACGTCATTGTCGTCGAGCAGGAACACATCGGGGGGAGAGCCCGCAGCCATCGACGTGAGCAGGCGCTCGCGATACTCAGCCTGATGCGTGGCGGTGCTCTGCTGCACGACCCGAACGCCGCGATTGACGGCGACGTACGGCGCGAGCACGCGGTCCTCCAGCTTCGCCTCGAGGTAGTCGGCCCGGTTCGCCAGCACGAGCGTGACACGATCGCCCTCCGCCACCGCCCCACAGGCCCAGACCGCGAGACACGCGGCGACCGCGCGTCTCACGCGAGCCGCTCGCCTGCCACGTCGAACAGGTGCAGGCGCCGCCGATCGAGCTTGAGGCCGACGTGATCCCCGGTCCGCAGCTCGACGAGTCCCGGGAGCCGCGCGATCAGCGGCTGCCCGCCTGCGGCCAGGTGGACCAGCGTCTCCGCCCCCAACGGCTCCACCACCACCACCTCGGCGTTGCCCATCCCCTGGTCCTCTCCGCACAGGCTCACGTGCTCGGGCCGGACGCCGAGGTGGATCTCCCCCTCGTAATGCTCGAGCGCTACCGGCACCGACAGGCTGCCGCAGTCCACTACACCGCCCCCTTCCCGCATGCCTGTGCCGCGGCCCGCGAGCACGTTCATCCCCGGGCTCCCGATGAAGCGGGCCACGAAGACGTCGGCCGGGCGCTGGTACACCTCGGCCGGGGTGCCGAGCTGGCGGAGCCGACCTTCGTGCAGCACCGCGATCCGCTGGCCCATGGTCATCGCCTCGGCTTGATCGTGGGTGACGTACACCATGGTCGCGCCGAGCGCGCGGTGCAGGGCGAGCAGCTCGGCGCGCAGCTCGCTGCGCAGCTTGGCGTCGAGGTTGGAGAGCGGCTCATCCAACAGGAATGCGCGAGGCGCGCGCACGATGGCGCGCCCCAGCGCCACGCGCTGGCGCTGGCCACCAGAGAGCTGCGCCGGGCGCCGGTCGAGCAGCTCGGTCAGGCCGAGCCGCTGCGCGACCTCCTGCACCCGGCGCGCGATCTCGGGCTCGGCCACGCCGCGCACCTCCAACCCGAACGCGATATTGCCTCGCGCGGTGAGGTGCGGATACAACGCGTAGTTCTGGAACACCATGGCGACATCGCGGTCGGCGGGCGGCAGATGCGTCACCTCGCGCTCGCCGATCAGGACTTCTCCCACCGTCGGCTCCTCGAGCCCGGCGATGCACCGCAGGGCGGTCGTCTTGCCGCAGCCCGACGGCCCGAGCAGCACGAGGAACTCGCCGTCCCGCACCTCCAGCGACAGCTCCTGCAACGCGAGGCTGGCCCCGCCGTCGAACGTCTTCGTGAGGCCCCGCAAGGTGACCGACGCCATGCGGCTCAGCCTACTCGGGGCGGTGCCGGATTTCAACGTCGTGACGCGGCGTCATCCGAAGGCGATCGTCAGCGGGTCGCCGACGTTGCCTTCCCCCGCCGCGCGGCCGTCGATCTTGACGCGGAAGCGCCCGCCGTCGATCGCGACCGCTACGCCCCGCCCGGCCACACGCACCCCCTCGAGTGCGGCGCGGCCGACGCCCAGGGGCACGGGCCAGACCGTGAGACCTCCCGCCGGGCCGTCCGGCAGCACACCCATCACGTGCGACACGATCAGGTCGTTCACCCAGGAGTGCAGGTAATCGTCGATGCCCCGGTAGACGCTCGGCCGGCCGGTGTGCGGGTGATAGTGCTCGAAGCTGTTCGGCCGTTCGGGGTCGCCGTCGAACGTCATCATGCGTGCGAACTGGCGAATCAGATGGCCCAGCTTCCCCGCCCACGTCCCCTGGTGCAGCCGCACGACCCGCGCCAGCGCATCGATGATATGCGAGTTCGTCATCGGCCACACGCGCCCGTTCCACGGACAGTTGTGACGTTTTCCCTTCCACTCGGCGTCCGGATTGAACAGTGGATCGTCCACACTCGACGAGGGGACGGGGTAGGCCGTCCAGAACTCGGCCGGCTCGAACAGATGCTGCTCGAGCCCCGCGACGTGGCGCGCGTCAGCGAGGTCGGTCCCATACGGATAGAAGCACACCGCGGCTTTCACGCTCGTGGGCCGGGCCGTCCGCGGGTTTACGTCGAAGAACATCCCCGCCGCCGGATCCCACATTTTCTCGAGGATGGCGCGCCCAGTCCGGCTCCCCGCTTCGCGCCAGCGACCGACGTCTCCCGGGCTCACCCGCCCGGCCAACCGCTCGAGCGACCGCAGCAGCCGGTAGGCGTACACGGTCACGTCCACACCCTTCAACCGGATACGGCTCTCCCAGCCGACGCGATCCGCTTCGGGATCGACCGCCTGGTAGCGGGACATGTATTCCTGACCGGTCTCGAACTGGTTGACCACGTCGATCATCCCGGTGTGATCGGCGTCGCGCGTTCGGAGCAGCCAGGCGGCGTAGCGCACCAGGCCGGGATACACCTCGGCCTCGAAGGCGGGATCGGGATGCACGGCTTCGAGCGCGTCCAACGCGCCGCCCCAGTCGGCATGATAGAAGTCGGGCCCGCGCTGGTGGTCGACGTACACGCGCCCGGGGAGGGAGCCGTCGGGGTTTTGGTGCGCGAGGAACGTGCGCAACACGCCCCGAGCCCACGTCGGATCGGCGAGCCAGCGAAGCTCGCGCATGTGGCACTGGGCGCTGTAGGTGATCGGCATGTGGAAATGGCCGATCCCCTCACACACGGCGGGATACCGGTAATTGCCCATTCCGCCCGCGATCGCGTTGAGGCGCAACCCGTACCAGCGGTGGCGCCAGTGGCCATCCAGATACGGGTCGGAGCAACGGAACGTCGGCACGGAGCCCAGGAACTCGTGCCAGCGGCGCTCCGCTTCCAGGCCGGGGCGGTCGGGGGTCCGCCGCCGGGCGGGCCGGTCGCTCGGCTGATCAGAGGGGGCACTCGGCCGGGCAACCTCGAGCTCGAGCGCCACGGACGCCGAGAAGCGCACCGTGCCGCGCGGGGGGAGTCGCAGCCGCCGCTGCAGCCCCAGGTACATCACACCGCGCGGGTCGATGCCCTCGAGGTGCAGCTGGTCCCGCAGCCGGCCGCTCGGCTGCCACCGGTCGTAAAATGGCGTGAGCTCGAAGCGCGGCGGCAACATCGCGGCGGACGGTTCGGAGCGATACGCGCCGAAGGACTGGGCGGCGGGATCGAGCGTGAGCCGGTGCGCGACGCGGGCCCGGTGCTCCCGTTGGTCGGCGACCTCGCGCGTGAAGCGCAGCATGTGCCCCTCGGCGTGCACGTCGGCCGCCGCAAGCGAGCCCCCATCCACGGCCGTCCACACCACGACGTCGAGGCTCGCGCGCTGCGCGGTGGGGTTGTGGATCTCCCATTCGGAGGCGAGGGCACCGCCCGGTGCGCTGCGCGTCTCGCGCGCGCGCCACGACCCCAACGCGTGCTCCAGGGTCAGCAGGGCGGGCGTCCAGCGCCGCCGCACGCAGCGCACGGGCGCCGCGCGTCCGTCGGTGAGGAAGGTGAGCGTGAAGAGCGGACGGATCACGTACTGGAAGAGATGCGCCTCGTCCCAGAACCCGGGCGCGTCGACCCACTGAGGGAACGGGGGCGCCCAGATGAGGCCGTCGCCCGCCCCCAAGTACCACTTGTCGTCCCGCGCCCGGAAGGATGCCCGCGCGGCCGCGGAGGGGCTACGCTTCAAGCGCCGCGATCTGCCGCAGCAGCTCGGCGCGATCGATCAAGCTGTCGTCCACGCCTTGCCCTCCTCGATTGCACGACGGCACACTTCGGAACTCTGGGGTGATGCAGACGCGTTGCCGGGGTAATGTCACAAGCCACGCCGGGCGGGGCAACCCTGCACGCCCGGCGGGTTTGAAATCACCCCACCAGGCGTGCATGTTTTGAGGCGTTGCACGCCGTCGAAGGAGGATCCGATGCCCGGGACACTCACCCCTACGGAGAAGGTCATGGCACACACCCTGCCTGCCCTGCCCTATGATTTCGCCGCGCTCGAGCCGCATATCGACACACAGACGATGCAGATCCACCACGGCAAGCATCACCAGGCGTATGTCAACAACTTGAACGCCGCGCTCGACAAGCACGCCGAGCTCCACAAGAAGACCCTCGAGGAGCTGCTCCGCGGCATCAACACCATCCCCGAGGACATCCGCACCGCGGTCCGCAACAACGCCGGCGGCCATCACAATCACTCGCTGTTCTGGACGATCATGGCGCCTGCCGGCAAGGGCGGCGGCGGCGAGCCGGCCGGCGCGCTCGCCGATGCGATCAAGAAGACGTTCGGAGATTTCACGAAGTTCAAGGAGCAGATCGCCGGCGCCGCCATATCCCGCTTCGGAAGCGGCTGGGCCTGGCTGACCGTGGCGGGAGGTAAGCTCGAGGTCTCCAGCACTGCGAACCAGGACAGCCCGCTCATGGATGGCAAGGTGCCGGTGCTCGGGCTGGACGTGTGGGAGCACGCCTACTACTTGAAATACCAGAATCGGCGGCCCGACTACATCGCGGCGTGGTGGAACGTGGTCAACTGGACTGAGGTTGGCAAACGCTTCGAAGCCGCGAGGCGATAGACGCTAAGCCACCCCCACCAGGCGTTTCACCGGTGCGCGAAAACCGCCGTGCGGCCCGCGCGGTCGAAGGTCATGATCGCGTAACGCACCGGCAGGGGCGAGTCCATTCCCGGCGACCCGGCGGGCATGCCCGGCACGGCGACGCCCGCAAGCTCGGGGCGCTCGCGCAGCAGCCGGACGATCACATCGGCCGGCACGTGCCCCTCGATGACGTAGCCGTCGACCAGTGCCGTGTGGCAGGACGTCAGGTGCTTGGGAACGCCGTAGCGCTGCTTGATGGCCGCGAGGTTGGTCGTGTCGTGCACAACCACCTTGAACCCGGCCGCGCGCACGTGCTCGACCCAGTTCGCGCAACAGCCGCAAGTCGCGCTCTTATAGACGGTGATCACCGGAAGCGGACCGGCCGCTCCCGAACGCGCGCTCAAGGGGCCGCCGAGCGTCACGGCGGCGACGCCAAGCGTCCCGGCCAGCCACTTGATCTTGTGGAGCACGAACTGTAAGGAACCCCGAAGCCGGACGTGGGGCAAGAGGGTCAGGCTGTGCGCGCTAGTGCCCGAGGGGAACCTCGAAGCGGGACTTGAGGACCAGCCGGTTCCCCGACGTGGTCGTCCCAAAGCCGACGCCCATGTTCAACTCGATATCGTCGCCGAGACGCAGGTCCACACCCGGGTAGAACTGGTGCACCTGCTGGCTGCCCGGCAGCGCACTGCCGAACAGCCCGGTCTTACCGTAGTACTCGACGCTCAGCGCGACCCGCTTGCTGACCGCGATGCCGACGCGTCCGCTCGGCTCCACCTCCCACTCCCCCTCGCCGCTCGTGGTCGTGAGTGCTCGCTCGATCACGGGATTCAATTGCAGTTGCACCCGTCCGATCCGCTTCTCGAGAATCGGCCGAATCTCGAGCCCAGTCGTGGTCTCGTCATAGGCCGCCGGCGAAAACTCCAATTCGGCAGCGATCCCCAGATCCACCGGCAGCCGCCACGATTCGGGCGCCCGCACCCGCGACCGCACCCGCCACCCGGCGTACTCCACGCCGGGGCCAGGACGGTACGCCGACAGGAGGTAGGCCGTCACCTCCCAATGATCCGTGATGCCCCGGGTCAGTTCCAGGGCGAGATGGAATTGATGCTCGCTCGGGGCGACCGGTCCCTCGAACGCGGTGGTCCCGCGGGCGATGTAACTCATGTGTGTCTCGAGCTCCCACACCTTACGCGGTGCGGTTTCGGCGCCGTACACCGCGATCTCGAAGGGATCCTGCGCGATGGCCTCGCGCAGAGGACAGACCGCCCCGAACAGCAGCACGGGCACAAGACGTCTCGCACGGGCGTTCACCCTACATGCCACCTTTGTTTAGAGTGAGGTTCCTGGACTGACGAATCCCGAATCTATTTGTCGGGTTTAGGGCGGTCAAGAACCCGGCTAGCTTGACGGCAGACGAAAGGAGCAGTCTAGTGACGGAAACAATGAGTCGCCTCGCAGGCGGTCCGCTGGCATCGGGGACCGAGGCACCGGACTTCACGCTGCACAGCACTCCCGACCAGGCGGTGTCGCTGCGCGACTTCCGTGGTCGGCCGGTGATTCTCGCGTTCTATCCAGCCGACTGGAGTCCCGTCTGCGGCGACCAGATGGCGCTGTACAACGAGATCCTTCCGGAGTTTCAGCGCTACAGGGCCGAGCTGCTCGGCATCTCGGTCGACGGGGCGTGGTGTCACCTGGCGTTCGCGCAGCACCGCAGGCTCCATTTCCCGCTGCTCGCGGACTTCGAGCCGAAGGGCGCCGTGGCCCGGCGTTATGGGGTGTATCGCGACGGCGACGGCACCACCGAGCGGGCGCTGTTCGTGATCGACGGGGGCGGCATCGTACGCTGGAGCTACGTGTCGCCGATCGGCGTGAACCCGGGAGCGGACGGGATTCTCCGCGCGCTCGAGTCGCTTGCAACGGAGCGAGCGTGAGCGCGAAACGGGAGCGGGCAGTGCTGGTGCTGCCGGTGGGCGAGCGGGATCACGTACAGGGACCGGCGAACGCCGCAGTGACGCTCGTCGAATACGGCGACTTCGAGTGCCCGCATTGCCGTCGCGCTTACCCGATCGTGAAGGAGGTGCAGGAGCGCATGGGCGCGCGTCTCCGGTTCGTGTTCCGCAATTTTCCTCTCACCGAGCTGCACCTGCACGCGCAGCACGCCGCCGAGGCGGCGGAGGCGGCCGGGGCGCAGGGGAAGTTCTGGGAGATGCACGATCGCCTGTTCGAGCGCCAATTCGCGCTCGAGGACGAGCATCTGATCGAGTACGCCCGCGAGCTCGAGCTCGACGCCGCGCGGCTGGCACGCGAGCTGGCGGCGCACACGTACAAGGCGAAGGTGCGCGACGACTTCATGAGCGGCGTGCGCAGCGGTGTGAACGGGACGCCGACGTTTTTCATCAACAACGTGCGGCATGATCAGGCATGGGACGTCGAGGCCCTCCTCACGGCCCTCGAGGGGGTGAGCGAGGGCGTGCGGTGACCCACTGAGCGTCGGCGATGCACCAGTTCGAGATCATCCTCGCGCTGCTCGTCGCCGTCGTGCTTCTCGGGATCGCGGCGCGCCGGCTGGGCGTCCCGTCTCCGGTGTTGCTGGTGATCGGCGGTCTGGTGATCGCGCTGCTGCCGGGCCTGCCGCCCGTCGAGTTCGAGCCGCGACTCATCTTCGTCGTGTTCATCCCGCCGCTGTTGTACCGCGCGGCGCTGACCGCCTCATGGCGCGACCTGCGCGCCAACCTCCGTCCCATCACGCTGCTCGCGGTCGGTCTCGTGGTGTTCACGACGATCGTGGTCGGCGTCGCGGCGCATGCCCTCGCGCCGGGCCTGCCCTGGGCGGCGGCCTTCGCATTGGGCGCGCTCGTCTCGCCGCCCGACGCCCCGGCGGCAACCGCCTTCCTGCGTGGCCTCGTCGTGCCGCGGCGCGTCGGCACGATTCTGGAAGGGGAGAGCCTGGTCAACGACGCCGCCGCGATCGTCGCCTACCGCATGGCGGTCGCGGCGGCCGTGAGCGGCACTTTCTCCGTTGCCACCGCGGGACCGCGCTTCGTCTGGGTCGGCACGGCGGGTATCGCGGTCGGGCTGGCCGTGGGATGGCTGATCGCGTGGCTGCGCCGGCGCATTCACGCGCCCGAGATCGAGGCGACGATCTCGCTGCTCACACCATTCGCCGCGTTTTTTCCCGCCGAGGCCGTGGGGGTGTCCGGCGTGCTGGCGGTGGTGGCCTGTGGCCTCTACCTCGCGCGGCTGGGCCCGCGTATCGTGGCACCCGACACCCGAGTGCAGACCGAGGGGATGTGGGGCGTGGTCATCTTCGTGCTCGAGGGGCTCACGTTCATCTTCGTGGGACTCGAGCTGCGCGCGGTCCTCGGAACGCTGGGCGCGTACTCCACGCGGGAGCTCGCGATCGCCGGAGTGGCGGTGAGCGTGGCGACGATCGCCGCGCGTGTCGTGTGGGTGTTTGCGGCGAGCTACGGCCCGCGCTGGCTGAGCCGCCGCTTGCGGGAGCGCGATCGGCTGGGGTCGTGGCGTCACGTGGCCCTCGTCGCGTGGGCGGGCCTGCGCGGCGCGGACTCCCTGGTGCTCGCCCTGGCGCTCCCCTTCACCACCGCCGCAGGCGCCCCGTTCCCGGGGCGCGATCTGATCATTTTCCTCACGTACATTGTGATTCTGATGACGCTCCTCGTCCAGGGCTTCTCGCTCCAGCCGTTCGTCAACTGGCTGGGGATCTGCGACACCGGCGAGACGCAGCGGCTGGAAGAAGCCCACGCGCGCGAGCAGGCGTCCGCCGCCGCGTTGCGGCGGCTGGACGAGCTGGCGCCGGGCCTCGACGGGGAGACGCTGACCGAGCTCCGAGCGCGCTACGGCCACCGCCGCCGGCGCTTCGGCGCCCGGGTGCGCGCCGAGCGCGACGGCGCCGAGGAGGGTCTCGCCCGCGGCCGCCGCACCGCCGTCCTGGAATTGCTCGAGGCGGAGCGGCGGGCGGTGATCTCATTGCGGGACAAGGGAATGATCGGTGATCACGTGATGCGGCGGGTACAGCGCGACCTGGATCTCGAAGCGCTGCTGCTGGGATCGCGCTGATGGCGCGTCCCGCCGCACCGCCGCGCGCAGCCGACGCTTGGGCCGGTCCCGCCGCCGGTGCTGACGAACTCGACCAGCTCGTCTATCTCTCACACCTGATCGGGCGGGAGCCCGGGCTGGTGCAGCCGGGCGGTGGCAACACCTCGATCAAGCTTGGCGACGTGCTTCTCGTGAAGGCCAGCGGCACCGACCTGCGTACCATCGGGCGCGAGGGGTTCGCTCGGCTGTCCCTTGCGGAGCTGGCGGCGCTGCGGAGCGCCGAAGCGATGAGCGACGCCGACATGATGCGCTTCATGGCTCGCTGCATGGTGCCGCCCGACGGACGTGGGCCCGCACCCAGCGTCGAGACGCCGTTGCACTCACTCCTCCCTTACCGCGTCATCGCGCACACCCATGACGTGGCGACGATGAGTCTCACGAACCTGAGCGACCCGACGGCCGAGCGACTGGTCACCGAGCTGTTTCGCGGGGAGATCGTGTACGTGCCATACGTGCGCCCGGGGTTCCCGCTGGCGCGGCTGGTAGGAGGCATGGTGGACCGGCTCCCCCGGAGCGCCGTGGGCCTCGCGCTGGCGCACCACGGCCTCGTGGTGTGGGGAGAGGACGCGCAGGAGTGCTACGCGCGCCTGGTGGGCGTCGTGAGTCGCATCGACGAATACCTCGAAACGAGGCGACGGGGCCGCGCGGTGCTGGGAGCGACGCCCCGGTCGATCCCCGACGCGGAGGTGCGCCGCCGCTGCGCGGAGCTCGTCCTCCCCGTGGTGCGCGGGATGCTCGGGTCACAGCCCGAAGGACGCGTGATCCTGCACTTCGACGACGGCGAGGATATCCTGGCGACGCTCGGCGCCGAACGGCTGCCTGGGTTGGTACGTCGCGGCATGGCGACACCCGAGCACATCCTGCGGGCCGGGCGGCTGCCCTTGTGGCTCGACCTCGACCCGTCCGCGCCGGCAGAGCGGCTGGTCGACGCCGTCCGAACGCAGCTCGCGCAGCAGCGGTCGGAGTACGAGGCGTATCACCGACGCCACGCCGCCCCCGAGGAGCGACCGCTGGACGATTGGGCCAAGGTCGTGCTCGCTCCGGGGCTCGGCATTATCACCGCGTCCCGCGACAAACACGGCGCCGTCACGGCCAACCTGTGCTATCGGGCGGTGCTCGCGACGATCGCGAATGCGGAAGCGCTCGCAGGGTTCGAGTTCATTCCCGAGGCCGAGGTGTACGCCTTCGAGCACTGGCCGCTCGAGCGACGGAAGATTGCAGAACAGGACGCGCGCGAGCACACCTCCCGGCTCGTCCCGCGCCAAGTCGCGGTCGTGATCGGCGGCGGCAGCGGCATCGGGCGGGCGGCGGCGCGGCGGTTCGCGGCGGAAGGGGCGCACGTCGTAGTCGCCGATCTCGACCACGCCGCCGCGGATGCCGCGGCGCGGGAGATCGCGGCGGCGCACCCCGATCGCGCCGTCGCCATGCCGGTGGACGTCCGGGACGACGCGAGCCTGGCGCACCTCATACGGCGGACGGTGGTCGAGTTCGGAGGGCTGGACTGCCTGTTCTACACGGCGGGCCAGGCGCCGCGGTTCGCGGGAGTGACAGACATCGGACGGGAAGATCTCCAGCGGCAGCTCGACGTCCACTACCTCGGCGCCGTCCTGGCGATCGGCGCCGCCGCGGGCGTGATGCGACGTCAGAAGACCGGGGGCTCGATCGTCGCGTCCGTCTCCAAGGCGGCGCTCGCGCCGGGTGCCGATGCGGTGGCCTACGGCGGAAGCAAGGCCGCGCTGCTGCAGGCGTTGCGCGTCGCCGCCGTCGAGCTGGGCGGGGACGGTATCCGGGTCAACGCCATCAACGCGGACCAGATCGAGACACCGATGTTCCGCCGGTTCGTCGAGGAGCGCGCCGCGAGGAGCGGCGTGTCCGTCGAGGTGCAGCTCGAGGCCTACCGCCGGCGCAACGTCATGGGCGCGTCGCTGATCCCGGCCGAGGTCGTAGCAGACATCGCCGTTTTGTTGGCGAGCGAGCGATTCCGCTTCACGACGGGAGACATCCTCACGGTCGACGGCGGGTTGCCGGAGGCGTTCCCACGCTGACGCCACTTCGGGCCCTGACGCGCGACGGTTGGCTGTTATTCCTCACCCGCGTCACGCGCCTGTTCGCATACGGTTCGTTGTCCGTCGTCCTGGTGTTCTATCTGACCAGCCTTGGCCTGAGTGCGTCCCAAACCGGCCTGTTGCTGACGCTGACGCTGGCGGGGGATACCGTCGTCTCGCTCTACCTGACCACGCGAGCCGATCGTATCGGGCGACGCCGCATGCTGATCATCGGTGCCGCTCTCATGGCCGCCGCCGGCCTGATCTTCGCGTACACGCGCGACGTCCTGTTCCTGATCCTGGCCGGAACGATCGGCGTCATCAGCCCAAGTGGCAACGAGGTTGGGCCGTTTCTGTCGATCGAGCAGGCGGCGCTCTCTCAGGTCGTTCCCGCGCGGTCCCGCACCGCCGTCTTCGCCTGGTACACGCTGGTCGGCTCGGTTGCGACCGCCGCCGGGTCCTTGAGTGGCGGAGTGCTGGCGCAGCTCGAGAGCTACCGGGCGGTCGTGCTGCTGTATGCCGCTTTCGGGGTGCTGCTCCTTTTCCTCTTCACCCGTCTGTCGCCTGCCGCCGAAGTGCGCATGCCCGACGCGGGATCGGCGGCTGCGGCGGCCATGCAGACGCTCTTGGGCATCGGCAATTCCCGGGACGTGGTCCTGAAGCTGTCGGGCCTGTTCGCCCTCGACTCCTTTGCCGGCGGCTTCGTGGTGCAGAGCTTCGCCGCCTACTGGTTCTATCTCCGTTTCGGCGTGGACCCGCGAACCCTCGGTGCAATCTTTTTTGGAGCGAACGTGCTTGCCGGAATGTCGGCGTTGCTCGCGTCCCGACTCGCTGCGCGCTTCGGCCTCGTGAGAACGATGGTGTTCACCCACCTGCCCTCCAACCTCCTGCTGATTCTCGTTCCACTGATGCCGAACCTGCCGCTCGCCATTCTGGTGCTGTTCGCGCGTTTCAGCATCAGCCAAATGGACGTGCCGACCCGGCAGTCCTACACGATGGCAGTGGTGGCTCCGGAAGAACGATCGGCGGCGGCGGGCATCACCGGTGTGGCGCGCACGACGGGCGCGGCAATGGCCCCCATGTTTGCTGGGTTGTTGTTCGCCCGACCCGCGCTGATCAGCGTGCCATTCTTCATCGCCGGAACGCTGAAGGTCGTCTACGACCTGCTGCTGTATCGCGGCTTCGTGGCCCGGCACCCACCGGAAGAAACCGCGTAGCGGAGCCCGGCCCCTAGGTCCCCGGGCTGGGCTCCCCCAGCAGCTCGCCCACCGCCCGCAACAGCTCACCGAGCTCGAACGGCTTCCGCAGTGTGCGCGACGCCCCGAGCAGCTCGGCGTCCTTGCGCATGTCGAGGGTCTGCGTTCGGTCTCCGCCAGAGATCACGATGATCTTCACCTGAGGAGATTCGCGGCGCAGCTGCCGGATCGTCTCGATCCCGTCCCGCTCGGGCATGAAGATGTCCGTGATGATCAGGTCGGCGGGCCGCTCCCGATGCGCGCGCAGCCCGGCGTCGCCATTGCCGACGTCTTCCACGGTGTGGCGCGCGCGCTCCAAGATGCGGCGCACCGCCCCTCTCACTTGCGCATCGTCGTCGATCACGAGGATCCGCGCCATCGGGCTAGGCGCGCCGGGCTCCGACCATGCCCGCCGCGCGCTCGGCGGCGAAGCCGAGCAGCGCGCCGATGGCGAGCGCAACGCCCGCGCGAATCGCCTCGTTCACGGTGTACACGTTGAGACCGAGTGCGACGCCCGCACCTGCGAACGCGCCGGCGGTGAACGAGAGAATCGGCACGCGCGATTGCAGCACGATGGCGGACGCCGTCGCGCCGAGGATCACGGCGACGACCACGTTGCCACCGCCGATCGCACCGCGGACGGCGTGAGCGACGAGCACCCACACCACGCCGCTCAGCGCGGCCACGATGGCCTTCTGCAGACCAGCGACGCCGCCGCCCGCCGCGAAGAAACATCCCAGGGCGACCACGCCAGCCCACAGCGACACGTGCAGCCGAGCCACGTCCGCCAGCCACGCCCACAGCGCGATCACGAGCCCCAGCATGAGCGCCCGCGCGGTCATCGTATTCATCGGCTTCGTCTCCTCTCGAGCGACCTGAGCTAACCCGCGGGCCTCTCTTTGTCGCGCTCCGCCTGTGCGCGCTCCGACCGCTCGCGCTCTTCACGCACGCGTCTCACACGCTCCTGTCGCTCCCGCAACGCTGCCTCTTCCCGAGCGGCGCGAGCGGCGTCGCGATCCGATGGCTCCGGGGATGCCTGCTCGCGGGCGCGTTGCACGCGGTCCTGCCGGCCACGCCGATCAGCGTCCTGACTGGCCGCCCGCTCCACCTCGAGCGCGGCCTGCCGTTTCGAATTCATCCACCACATCACGCAAAACAGGCCAAACTGGGCGGGCAGGACAAAGATAAAGGACAGGGGGAACAACGTTTTGATGGTGGCCGAGACCGCAATGCTCGCGAGGGCCCACTTCCAGCCGGTCATGTGCTCGTATTCGGCGGCGGCGTAGAACACGCCGGCCAGCCCGAGACCGCCTAAGAGACCCATGCGCCCAATATGTGAAAATGAGTCCGGCCGGGCAAACCGCGCGTGCTACTTCGCGAGCCAGGACCGGCCGGTGGCGAGGACCGCCACCAGGGCCAACCCGAACACGATGCGGTACCAGGCGAACAGGTCGAACGAGCGGTGCGACACGAAGCGGATGAGCCACCGCACCACCACCAGCGCGCTGGCGAACGCCACCACAAAGCCGACCGCGAGCATCAGCGCGTCTGACCCGGACAAGAGGTGCCGGTTCTCCCAGAGGTCGAGCCCGGTGGCCGCGAACATCACCGGAATGGCGAGTAGGAACGAGAACTCCGCGGCGGCAGGGCGCGCGACGCCCGCCAGCAGCGCCCCCATGATCGTCGCCCCCGAGCGCGACACTCCGGGAATCAGCGAGCACACCTGCGCGATCCCGATCCAGAGCGCCGTCCGGTAGTCGACCTGCGTCACCGTTTCGACGCGAGGGGCGGGGCGCCAGTGCTCGATCGCAAGGATAGCAACGCCGCCGACGATCAGCGCCACGATCACCACCGCGGGCCTGAACAGGTGCGCTGTGATCCAATGGTGCGTGAGCAGCCCCACGATCGCCGCCGGCAGGAACGCGATGAACAGCGCGACGATCAAGCGACGCGACTCCGCGACGGCGATGCCATCCCGCACCACGCGAAACAATAGGCGGCGATACAGCCAGACGACCGCCAGGATGGCGCCGAGTTGGATGATGATCTCGAAGGCGGCGGCGCGCGGGCCCACGAACCCGAGCGCGTGACCCGCCAGAATCAGATGTCCGGTCGACGAGACGGGGACAAACTCCGTCGCGCCCTCGACCAGCCCGAGGATGATGGCGGCGATGATGGTGGGCATGAGAATGGAGCGGAGGGGATTCGAACCCCTGACCCCCTGGTTGCAAACCAGGTGCTCTCCCAGCTGAGCTACCGCCCCGTGAGGCTAGTAAGATAGCAAACGGAGAACTGACGCACAGACGCACAGCGGTGAACAGGTGACCGTGGCCGGCCGTGCCTACTTGAACACGGCCCCCAGATTGGTCGTGACGCCGACGAATACAAGATGCGGCGTCTCGCGCCACAACCCGACACTCCCGCCTGCGTCCACCACGATCCACTCGGCGGGCCGAAAGGTCACGGCGCCCAGGGCGCCCCACTCCGCCGATGCTCCGGCGCCCGCCGTAAGCCCGTACAGCTCAGTCGTGAGCCCGTAGCGGCCGAGCGCGACCGCCGCGCCCACCGAGTGAAACCAACGGAGCGGCGACGCGTCGGCGCCGAGCTCCACCGGCCCGAGATTCACGTCGACATGGAGCTTCCTGGGTGCGTCCACGCTCGCCACCGCCAGCACGCTGCCTTGCGTGCGCCCCGCGCCGCGCCCCGCCGCCGCGTCGCCCGTCGGAACCGTGACGCTCGACGCCAGCGCCAGCGTGGCCCGGGGTGACACGCCGGCCGAGAGCTTGAGCGTCGCACCGACATCGCCCACACCCCCGCCCCCCGCGGTGTGGATGAATCCGGTGCCGAAGAACGCCAACTGCACCTGGCGGGCGACGCCGATCTTGAGATTGTAGTCCCAGGCGGTCGCATCGCCCGCGTCACCGCCTGCGACGCGCACGCCCTGCTCGAGCTCGGCATATCCCGGCGCCACCGCGTAGGCATGGGTCGCGAAGGTGGGACGCTCCGGGTTCGCCGCGCGCGGCGACTGGCCGCGAGCCACGTCGGCGAGGCACGACAGGAAACCGAGGGCGAGCGCCCGACGCATGCTCAGCGGCCACCCCCGAGCGTCTCCTCGAACAGCTTGAGAATCCGGCGGTACTCGTCCGTCCAGCTGTCGTTGCGCGTGAAGCCGTGCCGCTCCACCGGGTACAGCGCCACATCCCAGTTCTCCTTTTTCAGCTCGATCAGCCGCTGCGTCAATCGGGCCGTGTCTTGGAAATGGACGTTGTCGTCCACCATGCCATGACAGATCAGGAGTCGACCCTGCAACCCCTCAGCGAAATAGATCGGGGAGGACTGCCGGTAGGCCACGCTGTCGTCTTGCGGCTCGTTCAAGATCCGCGCCGTGTACGGGTGGTTGTAATGCGCCCAGTCGGTCACGGGCCGCAGCGCCGCGCCTGCGGCAAACACATGCGGCTGGGTGAACATTGCCATCAGCGTAATGAACCCACCGTAGCTGCCGCCGTAGATCCCGATCTTCGTCGAATCCACGCCGAGGTGCTGCACCAGCCAGCGTGCGCCGTCGACCTGGTCGTCCAAGTCCTTCCCGCCCATGTGGCGGTAGATTGCGGTGCGCCAATCGCGCCCCTGCCCGGCGCTCCCGCGGTAATCGAGATCGAGCACGGCGTAGCCCTTCGACGCGAGCAGTTGGTTGAACATGTATTCCCGGTAGTACGACGACCACCACTTGTGCACGTTCTGGAGATAGCCGGCGCCGTGCACGAACAGCACCGCCGCGTGGTTCGCGGGCGTCGCGCTCGGGCGATACAGCCGCGCCGGCACGCGCGCACCGTCCCGCGCCGGGATCATCGCGATCTCGGGGCTGAGCCACGGGAAGCTACGCCACTCGGACGTCGTGCTCTCGGTGACTTTGCGCATCTGGCCACCGGGCTGGTTGGCCTGGAAGTACAGCTCGGGCGGATGGTTGGCCGTCGAATGCAGCACGGCCAGAAGCTTTCCGTCGGGCGCCACGACCACATCCTGGCGGCCCTCGACCGAGGTCAGCTGGGTCTTGCGGCCGCTCGCGATGTCGAGGGCGTAGCAGTGCACCTGCGCGAAGTCACCTTCGTTGGTGTGCAGGTAGAAGGTCTTGCCGTCGGGCGCGAGCGCCACCTGCTGCACCTCCCAGGCTCCGCGCGTGAGCGCCCGCGGCGCGCCTCCGGAAGCGGACACCGTGTAGAGGTGCGCAAATCCCGTTTCCTCGCTCCCGTAATAGACGGTCTCTCCGTCCTTGAGCCACCCCGCGGTCGCACCGAGCGGCCCGTCGAGCCAGGCGTCGTCGTGCAGGTGCGCGACGACGCGTGTCGTGAGCGATGGCAGATCCACGATCGCGAGCCACGCGTCGGTGTAGGCCGTGGTCGTGACGCGGATCAGGGCATGCCGGCCGTTCGGGGAGATCCCGACACCCACGGCGTTCCGCTCGCCCGTTCCCACGGAGTCGATCCAGGTCGTCTTGCCCGTCGCGACCTCGATCAGCGCCGCGCGCTCGCGTGACTGCGCGTCGCCCACTTTGGTGCGGATCTGCTGCGTCTCCACGAACCCCGACTGGGTGACCCAGCTCGGCAACACCACCTGCCGCCCCTCGAGCGAGTCTCCTTTCGCCCGCTCCGTCACGGTCACCAGCACGAAGCGGGCGTCGGGCGCGACGTCCAGCCGCGTGGCGCTCTGACGCTCGCCGAGATAGAGCGGCTTGGCGGTATGGACGGTGTCGGTGTCGGCGCGCATCTGCTCCTCCGCCACCTGGCGCCGGATGAAATCGAACAGCTCGCGTTGCTGATCGCGCAGGAACTTCTTCTCTCCGGTGGGGTCGCTCGGCTTTTTGGGCGCCGGGCCACGACGCACGTCGCTCAGCTGGCGCAGCGCGCCGTCCTCGAGACCGAGCGCCCAGGCGTTCCCGTCGCGCGTGAAGTAAACCGTGCGTCCGTCCGCCGACCACGCCGGATCGGACTCGGGCGCCGGCGTCTGGGTGAGCCGCCGCTTCGCGCCCGTGCGCTCGACGAGCCAGACGTCGCCCTTCAGCACGACGACCTCGCGGCGTAGATCCGGTGACCACGCGCCATCCGCCATGGCGATCGTGTCCACGGTATTGCGCGGCAACCGCTCCGGCGAGGCCGCGCCCGCGACGGCCACGCGGTAGTCCCGATCCAGCGTGTCGACGCCGGGGCTGCGCCACGCGAAGTACACGTAGCGCCCGTCGGCCGAGAACCGCACATTGGACGGCGCAGTGCCGACCAGGTCCGGCCCGCGCATGATGCTCTCGACCGTGAGCCGGAATCCCTGCCCGACGACGATGGCGGGGACCGAGAGGAGGGTGAGCACGACCACGCTGCGGCGCATCGGGAGACTCCTCGGGCTTGGGGCGGGGCTAATGTGCGCGGCGCTGGCCGCGTGCACCACCGGCGAGCGCCCACTGCGGCTCGGCACCACGCATACGGTCGAGCAGTCGGGGGCGCTGGCCGTGCTCGACTCGCTGGCGCACCCCGTGCCCGCCACCGTGATCGGCCCGTCGGGGCAGATCCTCGCGGCCGCCGCCCGGGGGGACCTGGACGTGGTGATCACCCATGCGCCGAGCCTCGAGCGCCGCCTCCTGGTCGAGCCCGGGCATGTGCTGCTCGCATGCCCGTTCGTGGCGAGTCGCTTCGCGATCGTGGGTCCCCCCGCCGATCCGGCGCGCGTCGCCGCCGCGCCCCGTGCGGCCGATGCGTTCCGCCGCATCGCCGCGGCGGCCGGTCCGTTCGTCTCGCGAGGCGATTCGTCGGGCACACACGTGAAGGAGCTGGCCCTATGGGACGCGGCGGGCGTGCGACCGCCTGCTGCCGGCGGGTGGTACCTCCAGGCGGGGGCCGACCAGGCGACGACCCTGCACGTGGCCGACGAGCGCAACGCCTACGCGCTCGCCGACCTCCCGACTCTGGCGAAGCTCGGCGGCCTGCGCCTGCGCGTGGTGTTCGTGGCCGACACGACGCTCACCAACCCCTACACGCTCTACGTCGTGCGTGAGTCCCCCCGGCGCGCAGCCGCGCAAGCGTTCGCACAATGGGCGATGGACAGCGCGCGACCGAGTATCCTCGCGCTGCGCCTCCCGGACGGAACGCCGGCGTTCGTCGCGCGGCCGGGAGGATGCACCGACCGGCTCTAGGGCGTGACGGTGAGAGCCCGGCTCCCTGGCTGCAGGTCCGCGTAGGACGCGTTCGCCACGTCGAGGATCGTGCCGGTGTAGCCCGTCGGCGGGCTCTTCTCGGGCACCTCGATGGTCACGAGGACACCGTTCGCCAGGTGCCCAATGACAATGACCCGCCAGCGCGTACGCGCCTGCCGCGCTGCGAACACGCGATACCCTGAGCCGGCTGCCGCCAGCACCGTGTCGATCCCTGCGGTCGTGTCGGCCCCCGCGACCTCGAGCAACATCGCCAGATCGTCCGCTCCAGCGTTGGACAGCCGCAGGGACAAAGGGCGCGACGCCAGCCCCGAGGGGCTCTCGCACCGACTCACCGTGAGGGCGAGCAAGACGCCGAGCAACGCGACGCGCCGGGTCATGGCCGCCGTCCCGACGGTCGAGCCGCTGCGCCAGGCGCGGCGCCGTTTCCGGTGCGTGCCAGCCAGCGGGCCACGTCGCCGATGTCGAACGTGCCATTCGCGTTGCCCTGGAGGTCGAGGTAGCGCCGCCGGTCGTCGCTCGCTGGCGCCGACCCCTGGAAGCCCAGGGCAAGAACTTGTTGCAAGGCGAGCGTCGGCTCCACGACCTGCAGCGTCAGGGAGCGGCGCGCCGTCTGCGTCCCGTCGGTCACGCTCACTCTGAACGTGAACGTACCAGTGTCGGTCGGCGCGCCGCTCACCACGCCCGTCGCCGCCAGGGCGAGGCCGGGAGGCAGCGCACCGGAATCCGGGGGAGCCCAGGTGTACGAGCCCGCGCCGCACGCCGCGGCGAGCGTCATCGAATAGGAGTAGCCCCACTGCGCGGCGCCGAGCCGCGGCGCCGTGGCGACGGCGAGCGAGTCGCCGCCCAAGCGCAGCACGAATCGCATCACGTCGTTCGGTAGGACCTGACTGATCGAATCGATCCCAACCCCCGGGCACGCACCGCTGTTGAGCGCGGTGTTGGGATTGGTGAAGAGCGTGAGCGTGGGGTTCTGCGTGACCCCCGGATACGGATCGCCCGCATCGCCTCGGTCCGCGCACCCCGCCGCCGGCGGCGTGCACAGGATGTTCGGGTTCGCATCCAGGTTGCCGCGCGCATCGGCCTGGAGCAGCTCGAGTCCGTGGGTCGGGCCGGCGTTCACGGCGTTGCCGAACTCGAAGCCATGCTGCGCGATCTGCTGGGAGTCGACGTGCCACGCGAGCAGCCCGCCTGAGCACTGCGGCGGCATCGGCGCCTGATACCACACCTGGCAGGCGTTGCGAATGAGCGCGCTGTCGGCGTCGACAGCCTGGCGATTCTCGAGCAGGAAGTACTCTCCACGTGGGTTCGCGCCGGTGGGACGCACCAGGAACGCGGTGTCGGAGGTCGGCGCTGCACCAAACGAATAGGTCCCCGACGTCGTGAGCGGCGCCAGCGTCACCCAACCGAGCTGGCTCAACGACCAAGCATCCATGCGCGCGGGGCTCGACGGCGAGGAAAAGTTCCCGGCGCCCATCAAACTCCAACGCCCGACACCCTCGGTGCTGTCGCTGGTGTCGTACAGGTCGGGCAGTCCGAAGCCATGACCGGTCTCGTGGGCCACGGTGCCGATCGGCATGATGTCGGCGCCGGTACACGAGTCCGAGCCGCCGAGCCCGCTCTGCAGGATGTAGTCCCGCACCTGCAGGAATTGGCCGGGGTGGCCCGGCAGCGCATCTTGCGTCTTATAGGCCGGAGACAGCGCACCGCGGTGCGCCCACAGATGGTTCTGCGGAGCGCTTTTCGGTCCGCACTCACCGCCGATCGTGGGTTGCATGAAAAGCATCAAACTGACCACACCGCTGGTCGGGTCGTAGCTGAACTGTGTGAAGTCCACCTGCGCATCCACGAGTGCGAGCGCTTCGCGCAGCGCCGCCTGCAGAGCGGCGTACGCCGGCCCGCTCCAGATGCCATTACAGTTCGTCGAGCCAAACGGATTCGTCTGCTGGCAGGCGGAGCTGGTCCCGCCGGTGTAGCTCGCCTCCGGCTTGCTGAGCGTCACCCAGCCGTACGTCACGCCCTGCACGTCGAGCAGCCCGTTGGACATCTGGCTGTAGAAGCTGTGGTAGCTGTACGGCCGCCCGAACGGCGGCGTGGTGCCGAACAACACGGCATCGTAAGCGGTCGAGGCAAACGGGGGAGGCGTCGTGCCCGCGTAGCTGAACAGCACGGCCGGCACTCGGAGCGTGCCGGAAACCGCCGCGGCGCTCGGGGTCGGCACCCCCGCGGCGAGCGGCGCGTTCAAGGCCCCGAACTGCCGCTGCGCGAGCAAGCGGGATCGCATGGCGCGCACCGCGCGGGCCTGCTGGCGCCAGACCCCGTCGGGACCGAAATCGCGGCCGGGCGCCTCGCGGCGCGGCGGGCGCGGCTCCTGCGCGCGTGCCGCCCATGGCGCGCACCACACGAGCAAGAGCCCCAGCGACAGCAAACGATGTTGCGGCACAGAGTACCCTACCCCACAACCCCCGCGGCGGCAGTGCGCTCCCTCACACCACGCCGCGCCAGCAGCAAGCCCAGTCCCATGAAGCCGATCACGCCACCCACGACCTTCGTCTCGTAGGTCCAGGGGTGCGGTTCGTCGGCGGGCGGTACGAAGCCCAGCACGATCGAAAACGCCACCGCCGCAAGGCCCGCGAGACCGACCAGCAACGTGGCGGCACTGCGCGTTCGCCGCAGGCGCAGGTACGCGCCGAAGAGGTACAGATAGGGAATGAAGAAGAGGATGAGCGTCGTTTGGGTCAGCGCCAGGTAGGCGTTCTTCACGGTGGCGCCGACCAGGCTCGCGACCACGAAGACCGTGGCGAGCCCGCCCTGCACCAGCAGCCCCACGTGCGGCGTGTGCCAGCGCGGATGGATGCGACCAAAAGCGGGCGGCAGGGCGCCGTCAATCCCCGCCACGAACGGGAGGCGGGCCGATCCCGCGAGCCATGCCCCCACACCGCCCAGGTTCCCGAGCGCCAGCAGGATCGCCACCACGCCGGCGACGGGAGCGAGCCACGGCGCGCCGAGCCGCTGCGTCAGCGCCGCCGTCGCCTGCGGCACTCCGTTCGTGATGCTCACGGTCTCCGCCGGCAGGGCCACGAGCATCGCCGCCGTACCGAGAACGTACATCGCGACGATGCCGAAGCCCGAGATGACGATGCCGCGCCGCAGCGTCGCCGCGGCATCGTGGATCTCGTCCCCCAGCGTCGGGGCGAGCTCGAGCCCGGCGAATGCGAACGTCATGGTGGCGAACAGATTGATCGACGGCAGACCGAGCTTCGCGGGGACCAGCCCGCGGAGCGCGAACGGCGTCGCGCTGCCGTGCGCCGCGAGCGACCACGCCGCGAGCAGCACGAAGATGAGCGCCGGCAGCCACGTGCCGTACCCGCCCAGGTTCTGGAGCCGCTTCCCGATGCGAAGGCCGACCACGTTCATGCCGACGGCGAGCCACAGCCCCGCCAGGGACAGCGCGCCGATGAACAGATTGTCGTCGCCCAAGCGCACGAAGCGCGGCCCGCCCGCGTAGGCGGCGATCGCCGCCGTCGCGACGAGCAGCGAAGGAAAGTAGAAGAGGTTGTTGACCCAGTAGCCCCAGCCCGCCACGAAGCCGTGCAACGGCCCGAACGCCCGGCGCACCCAGCGGTAGATGCCACCGGCACCGGGATCGATGTCGGCGAGCTCCCGCACCGCCACCGCCGACGGCAGGAAAAAGACGACCATCGCGACCAGCCACAGAGACAAGCTGGCGAGTCCGAACTGGCTCGCCGCCGTGGTCAGCCAGCGCAGCCCGACGATCGCCGTGATGTTGAACAGCACGACGTCGGAGAGCCGCAGGACGCGGGGTAGTCGGCTAGGGGGCTCGGGCATGCACCGTGGCGGTGAGCCACCCGATGCTGCTGCCCAGCACCGCGCCGCCCGCCACGTCGGTGGGGAAATGCTTGCCGCCCGTCACGCGCAGCACGGCGACGCCCACCGCCCCGGCGTACAGCAGGATCGCATTCCGGGCGCGGTGCGGCAGCTGCTCCCGCTGGGCGATGACGAGATACGTCGTCGCCGCGGCGAACGCGAGCGAGGCGTGCCCCGAGGGGAACGACTGGCGGTTCTCCGGCCGCGACGCCGCCGCCGCCGCATCCGCCGTGTAGAGCACCGGGCGACTGCGATGCACCAGGACCTTGAGCCACTCGGTGGTCGCCTGCGTCCAGGCGAGCGAGTTGAGGAGCACCGCCGCGTTGCCGCGCCGCTGAGCGGGATCGAGCCCGTGGAACGAGACGAACGCGGCGGCGCCGACGACGCCTCCGAGCATCAGGGTGCTCGCGGTCGCGGCGCTCGCGGAAGCGTTGTGCAGCGCCGCGCGATCGATGTTCGGAACCGAGGCCGGATCGCATGGGGCGCACGGCGGCAGACCGTGCGGCAGATTCAGGGCAACGGGGATGAGTGTGAGCGCGCCCGCGGTGCCGACCGAAGCGGCGTCCCACCAGGTCACGCGATACGGTGCCTGACCCGCTGTCGGCCGGGCGACGGCGAACAGCCAGACGAAGACGATCGCCGACCGGGACATGCAGACTCTCGCTCGAAACGGGAGGCTTGGAAGTTACGTCGTGACGGCGACGGGTGCTAACTCACGTTCGCGCGGGACCTTGCGGTTTTGTTGTACCGCCACTACTCTCTAGGCTGCTGTTTTCCACCCAACCAGTCTGGGGGCCCCGTGAGTACCGAGACCCTGCAGCACGTCGCGCTCTTCGACAAGTGCAAGAACTTCACGCGGGCCGACGAGGTGCGAGCGGCCGGGTTGTACGCGTGGTTCAAACCGATTTCGCAGTCGGAAGACACGGTCGTGGTGATCGAAGGCAAGCCGCGCATCATGATGGGCTCCAATAACTACCTCGGGCTGACGCATCACCCCGAGGTGCTTGCCGCGGCGAAAGAGGCGCTCGACGAATTCGGCTCCGGCTGCACCGGCAGCCGGTTTCTCAACGGGACACTGGAGCTGCACTGCCGGCTCGAGGCCGAGCTGGCCGAGTTCTTCGGGAAGGAAGCATGCCTCGTCTTCTCGACCGGCTATCAGGCGAACCTCGGCCTGATCTCCGGCCTCGTGGGTCGGGGCGATGTCGTGTTCCTCGACAAGCTCGATCACGCGTCCATCGTGGACGGCGCGAAGCTGTCCCACGGCGAAACCATGCGCTTCAACCACGGGGACTTGGCCGGCCTCGAGCGCAAGCTCCAGAAAGTGCCGGTCGGGACGGGCGTCATGATCATCGTCGACGGGGTGTTCTCGATGGAGGGGGACATCGCCGACGTGCCGAACCTGCTCAAAGTCGCCCAGAAATACGGTGCCGCACTCGCGATCGACGACGCGCACGCCGTGGGGGTGCTCGGCCCCAACGGGGACGGGACCGCGGCGCATTTCGGTGTGGCCGAAGACGTGGACCTCATCGTGGGCACCTTCTCGAAGTCGCTCGCCTCGATCGGCGGGTTCGTGGCGGCTTCCGAAGACATCATCGATTATCTGCGGCACCACTCGCGGCCCCTGATGTTCACGGCGGCGCTCCCGCCGGCGAACACCGCCGGGGTGCTCGCCGCGCTGCACGTGCTACGGCGCGAGCCCGAGCGCCGGGAGCAATTGTGGGCCAACACGCATCACCTGCAAGAGGGGCTGCGCTCGCTCGGATTCGAGATCGGGCCCACCGAGACCCCGATCGTCCCCTTCCTCATCGGGGACTTCGAGAAGACGTTGACGTTCTGGCGCAAGCTGTTCGACGCCGGCGTCTTCACGAATCCTGTGGTGCCGCCCGCCGTGCCGCCGTCGCAGAGCCGGCTGCGGACCAGCGTGATGGCGACCCACACCGCCGATCAGTTGGACTTTGCCTTGCAGACCTTCGGCCGGCTGGGAAAAGAGCTGGGGGTCATCTGAGCGCACTGGAGATCGCGCCCGTCACCGGCGGGCGCGATCTCGAGCGCTTCATCGCCTTTCCGTACGCGCACTATCGGGGCGACCCGCTCTGGGTCCCACAGCTGCGCATGGACGTGCGCACACTGCTCTCCCCCGCGAAGAACCCGTTCTTCCGGCACGCCCAGGTCCAGTGCTTCATCGCCCACGCCAACGGCCGGACCGTGGGGCGGATCGCCGCCATCCAGAACGACGCCCACACCCGGGAGCACGGAGATCGGGTCGGGTTTTACGGCTTCTTCGAAAGCGTGAACGACCAGACGGTGGCAACCGCGCTGTTCGACGCGGCCGTGGCCTGGCTCCGGCCCCGGGGGCTCGCGGTCCTGCGCGGGCCGATGAGCCCCTCCATCAACGACGAGTGCGGTCTGCTGGTGCAGGGATTCGATACCCCACCTACACTGATGATGTCGCACAACCCCTCCTACTACGTCGACCTGCATCAGCGCTACGGCTTCGCGAAGGCCAAGGATCTGCTGGTATACGAGAGCACGACCACGCGACTCCCCGAGCGGATCGTGCGGGCCGTCACCGTGATCGCGCAACGCAAGGGCATCACGCTGCGGGCCCTCAACATGAAGCGCTTCCGAGCCGAGGTCGAGCTCGTCAAGGCACTCTACAACGACGCGTGGGAGAAAAACTGGGGGTTCGTGCCGCTGACCGAGGCGGAGATCGACCATCTCGCCACGCAGCTCAAGCCCATCGTCGTCCCGGACCTCGTGTGCTTCGCCGAACGGGCGGGCAAGGTCATCGGGTTCGCGGTGGCCCTGCCCGACCTGAACGTCGCACTCCGGCACAACCCGTCGGGCCGCATGTTCCCCGGCATCCTCAAGGTCCTGTGGCATGCGCGCAAGGTGAACCGCCTTCGTATTCTGCTGCTCGGCGTGCTGCCGCAGTACCGCTCGAGCGGCGTCGACGCGCTGCTGTACCACTGGATCTGGACCAAGGGGGTCGCCCATGGGTTCACCTGGGGCGAGGGGGGCTGGATCCTCGAGGACAACGCGGCGATGAACAACGCCGCCGTACAGCTCGGCTTTCGGCCCTACCGCACCTACCGGATCTACGACAAGCCCCTGTGAAGGCGTTCGTCACCGGCGGGACGGGGTTCGTCGGCGCCCACCTCGTGCAGACGCTGCTGGCGCGGGGCGCGGAGGTGCGCTGCCTCGTACGCAACCCCGCCAAGGCCCTGGCCCTCGGCTGGCGGGACGTGCGCCTCGTCCGCGGCGATCTGGACGACGCCGCCGCGCTGGCGGAGGGCTGCGCGGGAGCGGAGCTGGTGTTTCACCTCGCCGGCCGCATCAGCGCCCGCGATGTGCGGGAGTTCATGAGCGCGAACCGCGACGGCACGGCCAGCGTGCTCGAGGCCGCCTCGCTCCAGCCGCCCCAGCGCTTCGTGCTCGTCTCATCGCTCGCCGCCGGCGGCCCCACCACGCCGGGACATCCGATCGACGAGGAGCGCCGCCCCGCGCCGGTGACGCCCTACGGCCAGAGCAAGCTCGCGGCGGAGATCGTGGTCCGGGCGATGCCGTTCCCCTGGACCATCGTGCGCCCCCCGGCCGTGTATGGCGAGCGGGATCGCGAGACCCTCAAGGTGTTCAAGTTGGCACGCCGGGGACTCGTGCCCGTGTTCGGTGACGGATCCCAGGAGCTGTCGGTCGTCTACGCAGGAGACCTGGCGGCTGCACTGGTGGCCGCGGCAACCTCCCCCGGAGCGGCGCGTAAGGTATACTACGCGGCGCATCCCGCGGTCACGACGAGCGCCGCACTGGTACGAGCTGTGGGCCGCGCGGTGGGACGTGAGCCGCGCCTCCTACCGCTGCCGGCGCCGGTCGCGCGCGTGATGCTCTGGGCCATCGGATCGCTCGCTCACCTCGCAGGCCGGGCGACGGTGCTGTCGGCCGACAAGGCGGCCGAGTTTCTGGCTCCCGCCTGGACCTGCCGACCGGACGCGCTGATGCGGGACACGGGATGGTCCGCCGCTACCGATCTGAACGCCGGGTTGCAACGCACGGCGGACTGGTACCGGAGGGAGGGGTGGCTGTGAGCGACACGTCACACGACGCCACGACGGCGCGCCCCAAGGATACCTGGGCGACGTGGCGCCGTGCCGTCGTGCGGCGCTTCACCGCCGTCGATCTCGTCACCCTGTTGTACGTAGCGGTCGCCACCGTCGCCGTCCTGGCGTTCACCGCCGACGACCGCACGGGCTGGGACTGGCTGCTGCTGGCGCATGCACTGCTGGTCGCGCTCGTGCTGCTCGCCCCGCGGGCGCGCGAGGCGGGGCGCGTCGGACGGTTCCTCGGCGACTGGTACCCTATGCTGTTGCTCGGCGGCCTGTACGCCGAAGTGGGCGTGCTCAACGTCGACGTCGGCTACCAGCACGACGTTACGATTCAGCGCCTCGAGTTGTGGGTGTTCGGCTCGCAGGTGTCGTACCGCTGGATCCGCGAGTGGCCCAACCCGGTGTTCTCGTGGATCATGCACATCTGCTACATCGCCTACTACGCGATCTTGTGCGCCTCGCCGCTCGGCCTGTGGCTCAGCGGGCGGCGCGACGCCGCGCGGCGCACGATCTTCGCCGTGATGATCACGTTCTATCTCTGCTACGTCGTGTTCCTCTTCTTTCCCGTGGCCGGGCCGCGCTACGCCTTCGACCTCGCGCACAACGCCGCCACCGAGATCTGGCCGGCGCGCGCCACCCAGTGGCTGCTCGACCGCGGGGACTCCTGGGGCGCGGCCTTCCCGTCGTCGCATGTGGCCGCCGCCGTGGTCGCCACGATCTGCGCGCTGCGCTACTGGCGGCCCCTCGGGCTCGCGCTCGTGCCGCTGACGCTCGGGCTGGTCCTGTCGGTGGTGTACGGGCAGTTCCACTACGCGGTGGACGCCGTGTCGGGCCTGTTCGTGGCCGGCGCCGTACTCGCGTCGCAGTACGTGTACGGCGCGGAGCCGGAGAAGGTCGGTGCCTCGCTGCCCGCCGGGAGCTGGGAGCGGGCCTGAGTCGCGTTGGCTGCCCGGTATCGGGGTTCCACGGAGCGACTGTGTGCTTGTCGCGTAGTGGAACCCCGATACCGGGCAGCCTCAACGACTGACGCTCGCGGCTCGCGAAGCGACCGTGTCGAGGTCTCCCCCGAGGGCGTCCATGCGGCGTTGGAACTGGAGATCGATCAGCAGCAACCCGACGACGTACGCCGCCAGATTCACCACAAACACGATCGTGAAGATCCGCGGGTACGGCAGCCAGATTCCGAAATAGAGCGCGAACCGCTTGACCCCCGGGTCGAGCCCCGAGCGATCCGTGATACTCGTCATGAGCAGAATCGCGACCAGCGCGAGCAGAACGAGCTTGACCGGAACGATCCCGGCCGCGGCGAACCCCGCGAAGATGACCGCTTCGGACGCCCGGTCGAGGCGTGTGTCGAGCCGCCGCCCCGCGTCGGAGGCGAGCCCGAACTCACGGGCGATCCCGCCGTCGATCCCGTCCAAAACCTGCCCCAACGCCATCAGGCCGAGGCCCCAACCCAGGCGACCGGCGGCGACGCTCGCGCCCGCGACGACGCTCACCCCGAAGGCCGCCCAGGTCACCTGCGCGGGCGACAGACCGAGTCTCAGGTGCGCGAACCGCAGCAGCGGGCGGATCGCCCGGTCTAATGCCTTGCCCAGTACAGGAGCAAATTCGTACATAGCAGGACGGCGAAGAGGACCCCTTCCTTCACCTTGTCGGGAATCCCCGTGAGCCACCCGCGGGTCACCCAGGGGGAGTAGGGGTACAGCGGCATCTTCTCGAAGCGGACACTGTAGTCCATGGCCACGTGGATCGCGAAGAACACCAGCGGGATGACGGTTCCGAGTAACCAGCACAGCGGCGTGATCCAGAGCAGCGCCACCGGCTCCTGCAACGACGAGCGCCAGTAGTAGCCGCGCTTGTCCACGAGCCCCACCGCCCGCAGGTAGAAAGGCGCCTTCACCGCATGGTCGACATCCACCCCGATCCCGAAGGCGTACGCGAGGGCGGCGTCGCGTCCGTGTAACTCCATCGCCTGCACGCCGAGCGTGGTGGCGAGGATGTGCGTGAAGACGGTCACGGCGCGGTGGCGCCCTCCCCGGCCGGCTGCCGTCCCGCCAGCCAGACGAGCGCGAGCCCGACGCCGATCCACGCCATGTCGCGCAGCCGGCTCACGATGGCGGTATAGACGCCCAGCGCGGGATCGAGGCCCAGGAGCTGAAAGAAGAGGTACAGCGAGCCCTCCTTCGTGCCGACTTCGAAGGGCACGAAGAAGATCGTGTTCTGAATCAGCGAGGTGAGCCCGCCGATGGCATACGCCTGAAAGTAGGTCATGTGCAGGCCCACGCCGAGACCGATCAGTACATACTCGAGCATGAAGATCGAGCGACTGAGATACTCGAGGAGGAGCGCCTGAAAAAATCGCCCCGGTCGCCTGTGATAGAACTCCGTGATCTGCACGTCCATCTGGGCTAGCGTGGCCCGCAGAGACTCGAGGCGCCGCGCCAGGCGGTGGAGCAAGGGGAGGCGGTGGATCAGGTCGAGCGCGCGCTCCAGCACGCCACGGCGGTGTCCCGTTAGCAGCAGCCAGCACAGAAGCGCCAGCACCACGAAGGCGACGGCCAACCCGGCGAGCAGCGCCGCGTGAGGGGGCAGGAGGAGAGCCCCGAGCACGATCGCCGTCAGGAAGCTCAGCAGCATGCCGAGCGTGTGCAGCATCTGATAGATCACGACCGAACCGGCCGCGCGCCGCACCCCGAGCCAGCGCGCCGCCGCCGCGATCTTGAACGGCTCACCCCCCACGTTGACCATCGGCGTGACGAAGTTGAGCGAGAATCCGGCGACGGTGATCGCGTACGCGCGCCAGAACGGCGGGCGAATCGGCTCGTCGGCCATGATCAGCCACCACGCCGACGTGTTGCAGGCGTAGACCACGCCGTACAGGATGAGGATCGGAACGAAGATCCATCCCGTGTGCTCCGCGTCGGCGAGCAGCCGCGCCACACCGATACGCGCCACCAGGTAGGCGAAGATCGCCGAGCCACAGACGAACAGCAGCGCTTGCAGCTTGCGGCTCACGCGTTTTCCGGGATGGCGACCCTGCAGCCGGTGTTGGCGGCCTGGTAAGCATGCTCGACCACGACCGCGACGCGGCGGATGTCCTCGAGGTAAGGGGCGGCGGCGTGGACCGGATCGCCCCGGTCGAGGGAGGCGATGAACGACGCGAAGAGGCCGGCGAACCAGCGGTGGTACGCCGCCTTGTCGAGCTCGGCCGAGAAATCGTGTCGCTCGAGCCTGCCCCCGCGCTCGAGCCGCAGCTCGCCGCCGACCCACTCGATGGCGCCGTGCTCGCCCGCGAAGCGGATGCGATTCTCGCGCTGGCGCGCAGCCCAGGTGAAGAACATCGTGACCAGCCGCTCGGGGTACTCGAAGTGCACCGACGCGGTGTCCTCGACCTCGTAGGCGCGGTGGCGCAGGCGGCCGGTCCAGGCGCTCACCGCGGCGGGCAGCCCCGCGACGTCGAGCATCTGGTAAATGAGATGGGTGCCGTGGTCGAGCAGCACGCCGCCCCGCCCCGCCGCGCTCGTCCCGCGCCACGGCGTCCCGCCGGCTTCACGGCCGGGGTCAGCGGTAAGCCGATAGACCGCGAGCTCGGCGAGGTGCCAGCGCCCGATCGCACCCTCGCGCAACCATTCCTTCACTTTGACCCACACGGGGTTGAACCGGTACTGGTGACACGGCATCACGATCCGGCCGTGCGCGCGCGCCGCGGCGGCGATACGGTCCGCTTCGACCCGCGTGAGCGCGACCGGCTTCTCACAGACGACGTGGTAGCCTCGCTCGAGGCCCCAGAGGGTGAGGTCGAGATGCGAGGCCGTCGGCGTACAGATGTCGATGAAGTCGAGTGGCCCTACCCGGGCGAGCTGCTCGGGGTGCGAGAGCAGCGGGATGCCGTCGACCGGCGGCACGTCGACGGCGCTGTCCACGACGGCGACGATGTCGATGCGCGCACGCACGCCGGCCCCCGTCCGCAGGGCGGGGAGATGCGACTGCCGCGCCGTGCCGCCCGCCCCGATGACGGCACCCCGGTACCGCTGCACGTCAGGTGAAGCGGGCGTAGGCATTGCGCTCGTGCTCGAGCGCGTCGCTGAGCGCCGTGGCGTTCCATTCATGCATCAGCAGCAGTACCACGAGGAGCAGACTCATCGGCACCGCCTCGGCCCACAGGAACGCCGAGATGTGGCCCGCCACCGCCGCCGCGCCGAGCAGCAGGAAACGGATGTTCTGGCCCAGCCAGCTGCACAGCGGCAGCAGCACCTCCTGACGCTCGCGGTACTCCTCCCGGAAGGCCGGGGGCACGCTGCGCCCTCCGGCTCCGCCGGCCCGCAGCAGCCGCAGCAGCTTGACCGAGCGGGGGAACAGCTGCGACTGCCGCACGACGTAGTCCCGGTACACGCGCGCGCCGAAGCGCTCCAGCACCGTGCCTGCGGATCCGGCCTCCAGATCTTCGGGGAGATCGAGCTCTCCTGCCTTGCCCGTGCCCAAATCGAGGAAGGCATTGCGGATGAAATCCACCGCGGCGCTCTGGTAGGTGTGGGCGAGACCGGCGAGCGCGACCAGCAATACGCCCGCCCACCACACACCGCCGTGCATCAGCCGGTACATCAGGTGGAAGTACAGATTGACGAATCGCAGGTTGTCGTTGATGCCGTCGAGCGCCCGGCCGAACCGAGTCGAGGTGCCGCGCAGCCGGGCGAGCTGGCCGTCCGCCGAATCGAACACGTCCGACACGATGAAGAGCACGAACCCGATGACGTCGATCCAGCGGTCCTGGTACACGAACAGATGGCCCGCCACCAGGCCCACCAGCAGCGACCACAGCGTGACCTGGTCGGGCGAGATGCCAGTCGAGTAGAGCGCCCGCGCGATCCGGATCCCGATGGGCCGGAAGAAGCGCAGGTCGAGCCATTCCTCGACCGCGCGACCCTTATCCGACAAATCGTTCCGCGGCTTCACCGAGTACGTCCTTCATGGTGGCGAGGGCGCCCATCGCCTGGTCCTCCTCGATGACCAGGGGCGGGTTGATTCGCACCTCGGGATTGTAGATCATCGCGAGCACGCCGCGCGACAGCAGGGTGTCGAAGATCCATCGCGTCGCTTTCTTGTCGAGCAGTTTGCGGGTCCCCGGCACCACGAGGTCCAGGCCGATCAGCAAGCCGCGGCCGCGCACGTCCGACACGATCGGCAGCTCCGATTCCCAGCGCCGCAGCTCGGCCAGCATCTTGGCGCCGAGGCGCCGGGAGTGCTCGACCAGCCCATCCTCGATGATCGTCTCGACGGTGATGCGGGCGGCCGCCGCCGCGAGCGGATTCCCGCCATAGCTCGACGAGCTGCCGCTTGGATTGGCGAACGGCTTGGCGAACGCAAGCTCTTCGCGCGCGATGATGCCGCTCATGGGGAAGCCGCCCCCGAACCCCTTGCCGATCGTGATCACGTCGGGAATCACGTCCTCGTGCTCGATGGCGAACATCTTCCCGGTGCGCCCGAACCCGGTGATCATCTCGTCGCAGATCAGGAGCGCGCCGAGCTCATCCGCGAGGAGACGCAATGCCCGGAGGTAGCCGGGCGGCGGCACGACATTGCCCGCCGTGCCCTGGATCGGCTCGACGATGATCGCCGCCACGTCCTTGGTGGTCTCGAGCTCCACCTTCTGCCTGAGGAACTCCACGCAGTGCCATTCGCACGACGGAAAGGTCTTGTCGAAGGCGCAGCGCGCGCACGCCGCGTAGGGTGAGAGATAGGCGCCCGGCATGAGCGGCCCGAGCGCGTGCTTGAAGCTCGCGCCGAGCACGGGGAGCACGCCGCCGGTCTTGCCGTGGAAGCCGCCCCAGAATCCCAGGACCTCGGTATGCCCGGTGCGCGACTTCGCCAGGCGGAGCGCTGCCTCCACCGCCTCCGCACCGCTCGAATAGAATTGCGTCCGGTTCAAGTCGCCGGGCGCGAGCTCCGCCAGCAGCTGGACCAGCGCCGCGCGGTGCTCGGTCGTGAAGCTGCCGACGTGAATTCGGGCGATCTGGCGCTGCAGCGCCGCCACGTAGCGGGGATGGGCGTACCCGAGGCTCGCGACGCCGACCCCCGCGAGCAGGTCGATGTAGCTGTTGCCGTCCACATCGTACAACACGGCGCCTTCGCCGCGATCGATCGAGAGCTGGCTGAATAGCGCTACGCTCTGGGTCCCGGGAGCGAGATACAGCGCCTCGCGGTCGAACAGGGCCTTCGACTTGGGGCCGGGAACCTGAATCCTGCGGATTGTATGGGTCACGCGTGTTTCCGGTGTGCGAACCGATGAGTGACATAGTCGGCAATGGCTCGCGCCGCTTCGTCACGGAACGGCGCGAAGCTCGGCCAGTCGTTGATGTCGATGAGCACGGGGCGATCGGGCTCGGGGAACGCGACGTCGCCCCCGAACACCTCGAGCCCCAGGATCGCCGCCGCTTCGAACGCCAGCGCCTTCAGCCGATTCTCGTCGATCTTGGGCCGCTCGCCCGCCAACCCCGCGTCCGAGCCGTACCAACGGAAGAAGCGCCCGTCGGTCACCCCGTAGAACTTCACGATCGGGCCGGGCACGTGCTCCTGCAACGCGACCCAGGGGATGCCGCGCGCCGTGAACGCGTGCAGCTCGTCCGCGATGCGCTCGCGCGAGGTCGCCACGACGTCTTCGGGACGCTCGGCGTGCACGTCGCCCCGCTTGATCCACACCTTGCGATCGTCCGGGTAAAAGGCGTCGACTTGCTCCGGCGACAGCGGCGCCGAGCTGGCGAGGATGAGCGTGCGAGGGAACGACAGGGTGCTGTCCCCGAGCCGCTTCACCAACCGGTAGCGGTGACAGTTGAGCGCGCTCGACGGGCGGTTGACGACCACCGCTCCATCGCTCTCCAGCGGCATCAGCTGCTCCGCGGCGAGCGACCCCTGACACATGTTCAGGTACAACGCCGCGACCGGCAGGCGTCCCTGCTCGACCTCGCGCTCGCTGGTCTTGACGGCGTTCCACCCGCTCCTGGCGAGCTCCGAGACGGTGGCGTCCAGGATCGCGGTGTCGTTCACCCGATGTTGCATCGGCGAATACGACGGGCTGCGATAAATCGCGACCAGTTGCGTCAAGGCGGTCTCGCTCCCCGGGGTCCGGACTCAGGCCTCGCGCGCGGCCAGCCACGCGTTGGCAGTTTGCAGATCTGATGGACGATCGATATCGATGATGCGCGGCACCTCGACCACTCCCACCCGCCCACCGTCGGCGACCACGCCGGCCAGGTACCGTCGCATCTTGTGCAAGCCGCGGTCGACGGCGTCGGCCGCAGCGTCGCGGGCCCCGGCGCTCAGGCCGTAGACGCCGCCCGTGACGCAGCGCGGGTGGAGCGGCTTGTCGCTGACGGAGCGGACGAAACCGTCTTCCCCTGTGCTCACGTACACTGGAGACTCGTCATCCACGTACGGCGTCACAGCGAGCACCATGTCGGCGCCCTCGGCCAGCTGGCGCTCCGCCCCGCTGTAGACCGCTTGCCAGTCGTGCGGTCGCATCACCGTGTCCACCATACTGCAGAACACCGGGCCCGGCGCCACCGCGTGGAGCCCCTCGACCAGCGTGTGGAGCGACGAGGGGGTGCGGCACTCGATCACCTTAAGGGGGCGCCCAAACCGGGTTCCGTCAAGCACGCGCCGCACCATCGGGAAGTCCGCACGAACTGCACACGTGAGACTGGTGCACCCGAGGGCCTCGAACGTCTCGAGCAAGCGCACAATCTGCGGCCTCCCGGCCACCTGCACGAGGGGCTTGGGAGGCGATCCCTCTCCTGCGGTTGCGAGCCGCGAGCCTTCCCCGCCCGCGAGGATCAAACCGTGCACGCTAGTCGAGGATCCTTTCGATCTCGGGGAGCCGCGCGATGCGCGCCGTGGGGTCGGGCCCCGGCGGCTGCTCCCGGTCCGGCGGCGCCAGCCAGCACGTCCGTAGCCCGAGCCCGGCGGCCCCCCCGATGTCCGCCTCGAAGTTGTCGCCCACCATCCAGGCGCGGTCCGCGGGCGCCCCGCCCAGCGCGCCCAGCGTCTCGCGGAAGATCCGGGGATCGGGTTTGGCCGCGCCTACCACGGCCGAGTCGCTGACTGCCGTGAACAGCCGGGCCAGGCCGAGCTCGTCCAGACAGGGCGCCAGGTTCCCCGTGAAATTCGAAACGATGCCAAGACGGTAGCGACGCGCGAGGCGCTCGAGCACGGGCTGGTTGCGCGTCGCGATCGCACGTGCCTGGGCATGAAACTGCTCCGCCATCCGCCCCGCATCGACCGCCGCGCGGTCGGGCACGAGCTCGAGCAACAGGCTGGTCTGCTTCTCGATCATCTGCCGGAAGCCGAAGCGGCGGATGTCGGCCGTCCGGGCCAGTGTCTCGTCCGCCCGTTGGTAGAGCGGCTCGAACGCCGCATAGCCGAGCGCGCCGCCGGCCGCCCGGTACGCCGCGTGGAAGCGCGGGCTCCAATGCACGCCATCGGCATCGAGGGTCCCGCCGAAGTCGAAGAGGACGACCTCAGTGGTCCTAGTGATGCCCGTGGCCCGCGCCGTGCTCGTGCATCGGCAGCTTCATCGGCATGGCGTCCGCCATCCGCATCTCGTGCCCGCCGCTCTGCCGCATGTAGTGGCGGTAATCCTGCTGATACAGCGAGTCCGAGCGGTCGGCGGGTGGCCACTCGACGCCACGGTCGGGCACGAACAGCCCGCCCACGACTCCCATCCCGCCGTCCGGGACCGCCTGGCCGGTAGGATTGTCGTAGTAGACGGTCACGCGGTAGCGGTGGTCCGGAGCGATGTGGGCGCCGAGTCGCGTCCAGCCGTACAGGCGACTGATCGGGACGGAGTGGATGTGCCCCACCGAGTCGGCGATCGGCGCGGCCCGGTAGATGACCTGCCCCGCCGTCACGTCGACGAACTCGATCAGCCGTCCGTGGTCGTGCATGTGGCCACCCAAGCCGACGATTTTCCCCGGCACGGCCGGGCTCCCCTCGTAGGAGCGCTGCGAGCGCCCCGGCGGGAGCGCGAAGGACTTGTCCCCCACCGGGAAGGCGACGTCCATCTGCCAGGGCGACGCGCGGAACAAGGGCCAGGGCCGGCCCGTCGGCGTGAAATCCATCACGAGCCGCACCCGCGCCTCGTGGTAGGTAACCGGAGTGAGGTTCTCGACCATCGCGCTCGCGACGACGTGCTCGCCGCGGCGCAGCGGCAACCCGAACAGGAGGCCCGGCAGCCGTACGGCGCCGGTCTCGTGTCCTGCCGCGAGTAACCGGCGCGAAATCGGGAGAAACAGCTCGCGGTGGTCCGGGTCGATCAGGTTGAAGTGATGGATGAGCTCGTCGGACAGCTCGCGACCGGCGCTGTCTACCACCGCGACGCGAAACCCGTGGATGTAGCCGTCGCTCGGAATCTCGAGCGTCGCGACGGGCGGCTGCGCCAGCGCGTGGTGCGGCGTCCGGGCCGGGAGCTCCAGGGGCGCGAGATCGATCACCAACGCACCGCGCCCCGGATCGGTGAAGATGCGAGCCCCGGCGGGGTCTGGCGCACCAGGAGAGCGCCCATCGCCCGGCCCGAGTGCGAGCAGCAGGGCGACCGGCAGCAAGCGATGTCCCGTCATGGCGGGGAAGTGTAATAGCGGCCGCCGATCTGAGGCAACCGACCCTCCCCGAGCCCGTCGCCCGAGTGGAGGCGCTGCACGGCCGCCACCACTGCGGCGGGCCGCTCCTCATAGACGAAGTGGCCCGCGCCGGGCACGGTGTCCACCGCGAATGAGCGGAGCAGTCCCGCGAGCGTGGCCACCTCCTGCGGGCTCACGCCGGACCCGCGGCCGACGGTGCCCACGACGAGGCGCACCGGGCAGCGGATCTCCCCGAGGTGCGGCGCGAGGCGATCGCTCTCGTGCGCCCGCGCCATCGCCAGATAGGCCTTGAGCGTCCCAGCGAGGTCGCGCGCGGCCCCGGCCGTGTAGCCTTCGACGACCTGATCGGTCACCCACGTCGTGTCGCCCGATGCGGCGATCAGACCGCGCCGGACCTTGGCTCGGACCAATCGCTCGCCGCCGAACAGCTTGATCCACGGCGCGAGCTGAATCGCCCGACGGAAGCCGCGGGTCGTGGCGGCCTCGGCGGGGCCGCCGTCGAGTGACACGATACCCCGAACCAGATCGGGCCGCCGATACGCGAGCCGGTAGGCGATCGCTGCGCCGACCGAATGCGCGACGACGATCACGTCGCCCACGCCCAGACGGTCGAGCGCGGCGGCCACTCGATCGGCCTGCGCAGTGAGCGAATAGTCAGCGTGCTCGGGCCGACCCGAGGTGCCGATGCCGAGCGGCTCGATCACAATCGTGCGATACCCCGCCTCGACGAGCCTCGGCAGTACAGTGCGGTAGCCAAACGCCGACCCGAACAACCCCGGAATGAGCACAACGGGGTCGCCCACTCCCTCGACCGTTACCCATACTGACTCGGCCGGCGCGAGGGCGATTGAGAAGGCGCGCGATGTATCCGCGAGCAGCAGCACGATGAGGAGCCACATCGGTCACTCCGCAGGAAGCAGACGGCGAGCGACGGTGAGCACGACGAACGCGACGGTGCCGGCGAGCAGGAGCCAGGTCGGCATGTCCACCAAGACGCCGAATCCGGCGATCAACAGCAAGCGCGGGAAGCGTCCGAACGCAACGGCCGCGAGGAACTTGGAGAGTGGGTAGCGCGAGAGCGGCGCGAGAATCCTCACCGCAGAGTCGGGGATCGGCGAGAAGATCACGATAGCCGTCGTCCAAAAGGGCGCGCGCGAGAAGGCGTCGATACTCCACCGTACGGCTTTCCCGGCCTTCAACGCCGAGACCTTCGGCGACTCGGCCGCCCAATCGACGAGCCGGTAGTTTACCGCCTCGGCCAGCGACGCGGCCGCCGTCCCTACCAGTGCCAGCACCCACGCCGGATAGAAGCGGGCGTAGTAGAGGAGGGTGGCTTCGAACGCCGTCGGGAGCAGCGGCGAGAGCGGGCCGTGCACGAACAGCGCGACCAGAAAGAAAGTCCCGAGCTTCATGCGAGCAGTTCCGCATAGCGCCACACCACGACTGCGAACACCGCGCCTTCGAGGATCCATGCCCATGGCTGCCGGTAGTAGCCTGCATACATTGAGCGGCCCCAATAGCCGGTGTTCTTCCATAGGTCGAGGGAAAAGCGGCGTTCGCTGAACGGCAACAGCAGCGGGATGCCGGTGTCGGTCGGCAGATCCGCCACGACATGCAGCACGATGCTCGCGAGCGCGAGCAGGCCGAGCCACGGACCGAACAGGACGGTGGCCAGCGCCCCGACAGCTGCGCAGAACGGCAGGCTGTGACTCCAGGTACCGTGGAACTCCGGGGCAGCCCACCCGACCCGGATCAGAAGCGAGTCCGCGTTGGGAAGGAATTGGGCGGCGGTGACCACGGCGAAGGTCTCTGGCCGCGGATCGATCGAGGCGATCGCCAGGGCGATGCCGAAGTGGCCGAATTGCATCGTGTCTCCCGGAAGGGATCCGGGGACACGTTGGGCTCAGTGTGTCAAGCCCTTTTCAAGTGGAGCGATTCTCGCGGTACCGCTTGGCCTGCCCCGGGGTGACCATTTCCTGAAGCAGGATGCTACGAACGATCGGCGCGGTGAAGACATAGCCGCGCGCGTCGGCCGCGAGCCAGCGCTCCCACTCGAGCAGATCGAGCGCCGGCTCGACGGCGGTTCGCTCGAGCCGGGTCGCCGTGGCGAGCTGCCCGACGTCCACCCGCTCCCCCAACGCGGCGGCGGCACCGAGCAGCTGTTGGGCCGCTGCAGGAAGCTGGCGGAACCGTAAGCAGACCACGCCCACCACTGCGGGGGGCAGGTCGTTCGGAAGCGAGTCGACGAGCGTGCGCTGGGGCGACGGCCACGCCGGCGCGTCGGGCGCGAGCTTGTAGCCACTCGCCACCGCCTCGAGCATCGCCACGGCGAGCAGCGGAAGGCCCGCGGTATCGTTCTCCAGCCGCCGGGCGAGCCGGTCGGCATCCGGCGCCGCATAGGCCGGCAGCGCCCAGGCAACGAGCGCGCGGAGGGCGACGGGGTCGAGCCGGCCCAGCCTGATCACTTCGCCTTCCAGCTCGCGCCCTACGCGCGCCCGCAACTCGTCGAGCCGGCCGCTCTCGGGCGCGCCCCGCGCGAGACCGAACAGCAGCAGGACGGGCCGGCGCGTGGCATCGCGGGCCAGCCCGGGCAGCGACTCGAGCGTGGCGGCATCGATCCACTGAGCGTCGTCGAGGGTGAGGAGCACCGGTCGCTCATGGGCGGCGGCGACCACTGCGTCGCGCACCGCCTCCCCCACCGGCAGTGCCGCGTCCACGCGCCGGAAGCGGACCGCTAGGTCGGGAGCGAGGCTCCCCAGAGCCGCAAGCGCGTCGGGGGGGGCGCCCGCGATCCCGGGGGCGTCGGCCAGACCGGCGGCGAGCAGCCCCGCGACAGCGCTCCAGTCCTTCCTCTGATCGACGGCGACGGCCCTGGCTGCCGCCACCGTCGCGTCGTCGAGACGAGCCCGAGCGACGAGTTCCTCGATGAGCCGGCTCTTCCCCTCGCCGGGCTCACCCTCGACGATGATCACCTGCCCCCGCCCGCTCTTGGCCCGCTCCCACGCCGCCGCCAGCGCCGCGAGCTCGGAGCCCCGTCCGCACAGCAGCGGGCGCGGCCGCGCGGCCGGCGGCGCCGCGAGCACCCGGCGGCCCACGCGCGCCTCGCGGATCCGATCGATCAGTCGCACGGTCTCGGGGCCGGGCGCGGTCCCGACCTGATCGGCCAGCACGCCCGCGACGTCGTCGGCCACGCGCAGCGCGGCCGCCCGGTCGCCCGCGAGCGCCAGGGCGCGCATCGCCGCCCGGGCCGCCGGCTCGGACGCGCGATCGACGTCGCGTGCCCGCAACGCGGCCGTTGCCGCCGCCGCCGGGTCGCCCCGCGCCAGCAACCCGTCGGCGTATCGTATCAGCGCGTCGACGCTCTGCGCGCGCCACCGGACCCGCTCGCCACCGAGCCAGTCTTCGAACTGACTGGCGTCGGGAATCGAGAGCCCTTCGAGAAAGTCGCCCTCGACGAGTGCGGCCGCGCCTGGCCAGTCGCCGCGCGCGTACAACTCCGCGAAGCGGTCGCAATCGAGCGTCACGCCGTCCGCGCCGAGGCCGATCTGGTCGACGTCCGCCTGCACCTGGTCGTCTCCCAGGGCGCGCCGGAAGACGCGCAGTGCCTCGCTCAACGAGTGGCGCGCCTGCTTCTCGTCGCGGTCGCTCCAGAGCAATCCTACGAGGTGCTCGCGGGTGCGCCGCCGCCGCGGGCTGCGTGCGAGGTACACGAGCAGCGCGACGTGCTTGCGCCACAGGAGCTCGGGCGGCGCGTCGGCGCCGGCCACCGTCACCTGCACCGGGCCGAGCACGCGGCAGTAGACGCCTGCGGGTCGAGACATGGCGCCGGGGATTATCGGGCGCAGTGCGGTACAGAGCAAGCGCCGGTAGATTCAGCACGCGTATGGAGCCGCCCGCACTGGAAGACGTGCAGCGCGCCATCGGCGATCGCTACGAGCTGCTCGGCCCGGTGGGCGCCGGGGGGATGGGATTCGTCTACAGCGCGCGGCACGTGACGTTGGGGCACGTGGTCGCCGTCAAGGTCCTGCCGCTCGAGGTGGCGGCCAGCGAAATGCGCCGGCGACGCTTTCAGCAGGAAGCCGCGCTCGCCGCATCCCTCGCTCACCCGCACATCGTGCCGGTGTACGATTTTGGCGTGCGCGACGGGATCACGTTCCTCATCATGCCGTTCGTGCGCGGGCCCACGCTGGAGCGCGCGCTCGCGCAGGAGCGGCCGTCGCTCGACACCGCGCTGCGCGTGGCACGGGAGATCGGCGGGGCGCTCGACCATGCCCACGAGCGCGGCGTCGTGCACCGCGACGTGAAGCCGTCCAACATCCTCATCGACCACGACTCGGGTCGCGCGCTGCTCACCGACTTCGGGGTGGCGCACGTCGTGCGCATTGCGACCTCGCCGCTGACGGCGCCCGGGGTCCCTATCGGCACTCCCGATTACATGGCGCCCGAACAGGCCGCCGGGGAGGAGCGGCTCGACGGCCGGGCCGACCTGTATTCCCTCGCCGTCGTGACGTTCGAGACGTTGACGGGAACGCGACCGGCCCAGGGGAGCGATCGCGCCACACTCGCGCGGGCGCTGCGCGGCGCCCGTCCGGAGCTGCCCCCCCCCGTGGCCGCCGCCCTGGTAGCCCCGCTCGCTCCGCAGCCCGACCAGCGGCCTCGGACGGTGGCGGCGTGGCTGGCCGCCGTAGATCGGGCACGCGCCCGCCCGTGGCGCCGCTGGGGCGCCGCCGGTGTCGCGGCGGTCGCCGTGCTCGCCGGCGGGGCCTGGTCTCTGTGCCGGACCCACGTGTTGGGAATCTGCCGGCCCGCGTCGGCCGCCACCGTCGCCGTGATGCCGTTCGACAAACTCGGCGGAGCGAGCCTGCCCGACCGGCAACTGATGGAGGTATTCGCGCGCCGGCTGTCCGCCGCGCCCAACGTCGTGGTGCTGTCCGGCGCGCGCGTGTACAGCGAGGCGGTGCGACGCTACGGGCCGGGCCCGCTCAGCGACCCCGAGGCCGATTCGCTCGCCCAGTACTTCGACGCCAGGTACTTCGTCCAGCCGAGCCTGGTGTTCACGGGACCGCGCGTCAGACTCACCGCCCGGCTGTACCGCCGCACCGCCCGTGGCGCCATCGGCACAGGCGACCTCACCGGCTCCGTGGATTCCCTGGCCGACATGATGACGCCCGTGGGAGAGCAGGCGTTGCGTCCGATCCTCGGGCGCGAGGGGGGCCTCGGATCGGGGCGCACGTGTCCCGTGGGTTTCGCGGCGTGTACCGCCTACCTCAAGGGCGACGAGGCGTTTCGGCGGGGTGACTACGAGCGTGCCGCGACACTGTACAACGAAGTCATCGCCGCGGCCTCGGATTTCGCCCCCGCGTACTTCGGCCGCCTGCTGGTGGTGGCCCAGACCAATCCCACAGAGAGGACGTTACGGGAGGCGATCAGCGGCGCGCGCCTGCACGCCAGCGGCCTGGAGCGCGCTGACAGCTTGCTCCTCGCCGGCTACGTCCATTTGCTGCAGCGGGGCGACGGACTCCGCGCGCTCGAAGACTTCGAGCGCGCCGCACGGACCGCGCCGGACCAGCCGTACGTGCATTTCGTGCTCGGCGAGTTCTACCTCTTCCTCGGCGCCCTGTTCGACCAACGGCTGGCGAGCGCCAAGACGGCGTTCGACAGCGTGCTCGCCCTCGACCCGAAGTTCGCTCCGGCGATCGCGAACAGCATTTCGCTCGCGCACCTCGCCGGGGACGATGAGGAAGTGCGGCACTTGATCGACCTCTACCGGACGATCGACACGACGTCCGTCGTCGCGGAGCTGATCGGGATCGGCGACACCGCGATCTTCCGGCCGACGGACGCGCTGCGGCTTCTCAATGCGGCGACGCTGGAGCGGCGCCGCTTCCCCGTGCTCGAGTTCCTCGCGATGCAAGCCGCACAGTTCGCGACGCCGGCCGACAGTGCGCTGCAGCGCGTGGTGACACAGCGGGTCATGCGCGCGCTCGAGCGCCGCGCCGCCACCGACTACGAGCGGGCCCTGGCGCTGCGGTGGGCCGTCGCCGCGCACCTCTTCGCCGGCCGGGCGGACAGTGCTCGGGCGCGGCTCGCCCGCGCGGCGCCCGGGAGCGCGGCGCGCGAGGGCGATTCCTGGATCGCGCTAGCCCACGTCACGGGGCTCGAACCGTTGGGCGATTGGCGGCGCGCCCTCGATCGGCTCGAGACTTGGGTTACGTCCCCCACCGGAAACCAGGACGCGACCGCGCATTGGATTCTGGCGCGCGCGGCTCGAGACTCGGGCGCGCACGCGACCGCGCTGCGCCGCCTGGCGCGCCCGGACAGCGCCCCGCTCCCGGTCAGCCTGAGTCTCGACCTCGAGGCACGGGCCAGCCTGGCGACCTCCGATACGGCTGGTGCCCTCGAGCGGTGGGATCGCGCCACCCGTCGCTACGCGGTACTGAGCGCACCATTCGATCTCGTGGCATCCCTGTGGCCGCTGCGACTCGACCATGCTCGCGTGGCTGCCGCGCGCGGCGACACCGCAGGCGCGCGACGGGCGTGCGAGAGTTTCGATGCGCTCGTGGGATACGTCGATCAGGTCGCGCTGCCGCAGCTCGAGCGGGCATGCCGCCTGCACCGGCTCCGGTGAGACCGCTTCAGGGAGGCTCCACGCGGTAGACGGGATGGATTTCCCACAGGGCCCGCAACGACGAGTTACAGCGCCCGTGCTTCGGATCGATCGTGTCGCGCCGGCGCCCCCCCGCCCGGTGATGGCCGTCGAAGAACGCGGCGCCCACGAGCTGCACTTCGACGGGCTTGGCCAGCACGCCGCCTTTCGACCGCCGCCAGTCGGCGACGAGCCGCCTCAGGTCCGCCCGCGCCTGCCGGTACGCGCTCCCCAGCTTCCCCTGCGGGATCTCGGCCACGATGCAGGAATCGGCGGGGCCGTCCGGTCGATCGGTCAGCTCGATGTGCCAGTCGCCGTCGTCCTTGGAGGTCTCGAGACGGCGGACCCAGCCGCGTACTCGATAGACGAGCAGCTCGCGCGCGGCGCGCGGCGCGCAGGCATCCCGGGCCCTGAGCGCCGGCACATCCCAGCTCTGCAGCATCTCCGGTATCGACGCGGGCTGCGGCGTGAGTGCGGCGAGCGTCGTGTCGATCTTCGCGCTCCAGCGGTAACGCGGCTCGGCGCAGCGCTGTCGCTGGGGCGGCGATTCGGACCACAGTCCGACGACGGTCAGGACGGCGACGCGCCACATTCGGCCGGCTACGCGGGCCCTCCCGCCGCAAGGTGCATCAGCTCTTCCTGCGCGCTCGCGCGGGCGTCGCCGGCGGCGCGGCGATAGTAGCCGCCGTCCGGACCCAGCTCCCACGCCGTCGGGTCCGCCAGCTCCAGCTCGAGGATACGCTCCAGCCGGGCGCCGCAGCGGGGATCCAAGATCGGGGTCGCTACCTCGACGCGCCGGCGCAGGTTGCGGGGTCGCCAGTCGGCCGACCCGATGTAGTACTCGGACTCACCGCCGTTGGCGAACGAGAAGATGCGCCCATGCTCGAGAAAGCGCCCCAAAATGCTGATGACGCGAATCCGGTCCGAGAGCCCGGGCACCCCGGGGCGTAAACAGCAGATGCCGCGGACCACGAGATCGATCTCCACCCCCGCCTGGGCGGCCCGATACAGGGCGCCGATCACGTCGGCGTCCGCCAGGCCGTTGAGCTTGGCACGGATCCGGCCGCCCCGTCCCGCGCGGGCGTGCTCCGCCTCGCGGTCGATGAGGGCGAGGACCCGCCCGAGCATCTGCTCGGGCGCCACGAGCAGCCGGCGGAAGGTCACTCGAGGAGGCCGCGACGACCCGCTCAACTCGTTGAACAGGTCGTTCAAGTCGGCGCCCAGCTCGGGGTGTGCCGTGAGCAATCCGAGGTCCGTGTAGACCGCCGCAGTCGCGGCGTTGTAGTTCCCCGTCCCGACGTGGGCGTAACTCCGGAGCGCGCCGCCTTCGCGCCGCACCACGAGACCGATCTTCGCGTGCGTCTTCACGTCCACCAGGCCGTACACCACGTGGATGCCGGCGCGCTCCAGCTTCTTGGCCCAGTCCACGTTGCGCTCTTCGTCGAAGCGCGCCTTCAGCTCGACGAACACAAAGACCTCTTTTCCCGCCGCCGCCGCCCGCACCAGGGCATCGGCGATCCGGGAGCGGCCGCCGGGTCGGTACAGCGTCAGCTTGATCGCCGCCACGTCCGGGTCGTCGGCCGCTTCGTCGAAGAAGCGCTCCACCACGTCCGGAAACGAATCGTACGGGTGGTGCACCAGCACGTCGCGCTCGGCCACGACCTCGAATACCGACTGCGTCGGCTCGAGTACGCGCCGTCCGGAGTAGCGCGGATATTGGAGCTCTCCCCGGGGCAGGTCCGCGATCTCGCGGAGCGCCAGCGGGTCGAGCGGGCCCACCACGTCGAACAGATCGGCGTGGCCGAGCGTGCTGATGTGCGCCGCATCTTCGAACTGCAGCTCCCGCAGCAGGAGGCCGCGCACGTCGGGACGCATCCCCCGCTCTACTTCGACCCGCACGGCGAGCCCGTACGGCCGCCGCTTCGCTTCCTCCTCGATGACGTGCAGCAGATTCTCGGCGTGCCGCTCGTCCAGGTCGAGATCCCCACCGCGGGTGACGCGAAACGTGTACGCCGCCTCGATCGTGCGGCCCCGGTAAACGAGGTCCAGACACCCGCGGACCACCTCCTCGAGCGGCACCAGTCCACCGTCGTCGGGCAAGGGCACGAGCCGCGGCAAGTCGTCCGGCAGCTTCACGTACGCGAAGTGGACCGGCCCGGTCGCGGAGTCGCGCACCAGGGCGGCCAGCGAGAGCCGCAGGTTGGCCATGACCGGGAAGGGGTAGCCCGGCGCTCGCGTGATCGCCTGCGGCGTCAGCAGCGGAAACACCTGTTCCGTGAAATAGTCGCGCACCCGTGCCCGCTCCGGCTCGCTCAAACCGCTCCAACCCCGCACGCGGATGCCCTGGGCCCCGAGCGCGGGGAGGCACTGCCGCAGCCAGCAGGCCGCGTACCGCTCCAGCTGGGCACGCAACCGGATGACGATGGCATCGAGCTGCTCCCGCGCGGTAAGCCCGTCGTCGCTCAAGGCACCGTCGTCCGTCTGGAGCGCCCGTTTGAGGGCCGCGACCCGCACCATAAAGAACTCATCGAGGTTGGTGCGGAAGATGGACAGGAACCGGACGCGGGCGAGGAGCGGGAGCGAGGCGTCCTCCGCCAGGGCGAGCACACGGCCGTTGAACTCGAGCCAGCTGAGTTGGCTGTTCAGAAAGTGGTCGCGCCGGCCCAACGTGGACTCCTCGACCGCCGAGGCCCGCGGCTCGCGCAACCCGGCGATGGTCCACTCGCGCGTGATCACGCCCGGGGAGACGGCGCCCGCATCGCCCGGCTCGCCGTGCGGCCGCGGTCCGTTCGGCCATTCGGGCACGAGATCGGAGCGTGCGGCGACCGCGAGCGCCGCGAGCGTCCGCGGCTCGTGCAGCACCGGCGACCCGATCCGCTCCACGACCTCGGTCAGGGGCACCCACTGGATCTGCATGCCCGCGGGCACCGCCAGGCCCCCGCCGAGCCGCCGCACGAGCCAGACCTCCAGTAACGGCCGGCCCGGTGCCGCGGCAACGGTGCCGAGCAGACGGACCTGGCCATCGGCGCTCCCGAACTCCGCGCGCAACACGAAGCGGCACCCCTCCTCGCCGCTGCCGCTCGCCACCGGGAGCGCCAGGGTGCCCCCGGTGTGTCGCAGCGCGATCTGGCCCTGCTCCAACGCCATCACCGCCACCTCGCGATTCTCCTGCACCGAGCGCGCCAACGCTTCGCTCAGGAGCGCCTCGTACAGTTTCTCGGCCCGCTCGCGCTTGCCGATCAACAGGGGACGCACGTCGTGGTCGTCGCGGAACGCGCGCGTCAATCGCACGAGCCCAGGCCAGCCGCGACGCAGCGTGCGGATCTTGAGCTCCTGGAACGTCCCGGCGAGCCCGCCGGCTCGCACCGTGACGATATCGTAGCACAGCTCGTAGACGGCGTTGCCGAACCAGCGGGGCCGGCTGCGGCGCCGCCGTCGCTCGGTCTCGAACTCGATCCGCGACGTCAACAGCTGGGGATCGATGAGCGCGCGCAGCCGACGGGCCGGGTCGGAGCTCCCCGCGAGCGCAGACGCTTCGTCGAGCTCAGCCACCTCGGCTTCGTACAGCTGGGGCGGTCCGACGTCCCCGGGCCCGGGCTCGACGCGCAGGGTCAACAATCGCCGATCGTCGATCCGAGTCCGGAAACGACAGGTGACGCCCCGGCGACGCAGCGTCCGGTCGGGCGCGTCGAAGTAGACGTCCCGGTTGAACAGTGTCTCGACCGGCGCCGCCCGTAGTCCGGCCGGCAGCGCCGCCTGGACGAGGCGATTCAGCAGCTCGAGGCTCTTGACCTCCCCCCGATAGTCGCGCATCCCGCTCCTGCTCAGAATCCGAACCCGGCCCGCACGTATGCCCGGGTGCCCTCCACGCTGTGCGCGGCGGCGACGCTCAGGGTGTTGGTCCGGCTCAAGAACGCGACCCACAGGCCGCCGCCCACGGCCGCGTGCCACCGGTCCGACGTCTCGCCGGCGAGATAGACTCGCCCTGCGTCGGCCAATCCAAACACGCCGAGCTCCTCGGGTAGCAGCACGAAGATTCTCGCCAGGGGCAGCCGGAGCTCGGCGTTCCCGTACACCGCCCCGTCACCGGCGAATCGGTGCTCGGAAAAACCGCGCACGGTCGCCGCGCCCCCGACGTACGCAGCCTCATGGAACGGATAGCTTCCCCACACCTTCTTTGCCGCGACCCGGAGTGCCAGTGTGGGCTGGAGCGGAATGCGTGCCGTGAGATAGGCCGCCGCTTCGCCGTGCGCTTCGCCGAACGGCGCGGCCACGTCGTAGGCCGCGGGATACCAGCTCCCGCCCAGTGCGAGCAGGGTGCCGCGGCTCGGCTGTCGCACCCGATCACGGGCATCGACCCGGAACTGCGCCTGGGCACCAACCTGCACGAAGTCCGCGCTCCCATAGGGTCGCATCGAATCCACCAGCGTTCCCGAGGTGAAGGCGGTGTGGGCGAACTTGAGGAGCGGGCCGATCGAGAACCGCACCCGGCCCGACCGCGCGACCAGTGAAGGAGCTATCAAATACTGCGTCTGGTGGACCCGGTAATAGTCGTCCACCTTGAGCGCCGCGGTCTCGTTGCCGAATCCGTAGAAACGCACCACCTCGATCCCGGAGGCCCGCAGCTCGAGGCCCGCGTCCAATCCCCATATCACATCGCGGACGTCGGCGCCGAGCGTCGCTCGGAACCCCTGCGCCGCCGTCGCGTAGCTCACGCCGAAGCCGAGCTGCGACTTGTAGGGGTCCTGGCGGAAGCCGTACCACATACCCGTCTCCCCAAACCCCACGAGGACGCCCACGTCCGGAGCGAAGGAGAGACGCACGGCCGGCGTCCAGCGCGTGCCCCAATCGCGCAGGGGGATCTGCATGGGATTCGGCAGCGGACCGCCCCGCGCCGCTCCTCGGTCGACCGACGAGCCTGGCCCCTTGATCACGCGCGCAGGTGTGTGGTCGACGTGGAAGAAGGTCCGCCCCGACCGCGTCGAATCGATGAGCTCGCTGTGCCCCGCCCCGGTGATGACCCGGACGGTGATGGCCCCACGCCCCGATCCCCGCACGACGACGCGATCGTCTCCGTCGTGCAGATACAAACGGACCTCGTTCGTCTCGCCTGGGTGGAACGTGCGTGCGTAGTATCGCGCCCCGTCACGTCGCGACAGCCGCAAGGCGACCGATCCGTCGCCCTGACGCTGCACATCGGCGACGTCGGCCTCGTCGGTGGCCTGCACGTCCACCGCTCCGGCCAGGAGCGCGTAGTAGCGGTTCGCCATCTGCCGTAGGCCGTCCCGCCGGCGTTTGAGCGCCTGTGCCAGCCGGTTTCCATCCCGCGCGTAGTACTCGGGCGGAAGACGATGCACCGCGCGGTCGATCACCGTGTCCGACAAGCCGGCCTGCAGGGCGGCCGCCACTGAGTCCCACACGGGCTTCTCGAGATCGTTCAGCACGCGGCGATCCAGCGCCCGCCCGTTCCACGTCAGACCCACGAGGTCGGGGTACCGATCGCCGAAGCTCACGATGTCCGGGTGGTAGTAGCGCGCGATCCATGGGAGCAGGCCGTCCAGCCGCGAAAAGGCCTGGTCCCGGTCACGCGGGATCGGCCGCCAGACGTGAACCCCGGCCTCGTCGAATCGGGCCCAGCGCCACTGCTCGGGGTGGCGGTCCCAATCGCCGACGAGGACGTCGACCAGGCGCGCCGCAAGCAACGCGCGCGAATCCGCGCGGTGGCGCGAGTCCGCTGTGAGATGGTCCCACACCTTTTGGGTGCTCGCGATCCGCTCGGCCCCCGCGAACCCGACTTCCTCGTCCGGATCCACCGTGGGACGCTCCTCCAGCAGTCCGAGCATCTCCTTGAACGCGGGAAACGAGTCGAGTCGCGGGTCGTCGGGCATTACCATGAGCCGGGGCTCGACATGGTGCACCCCCGCCGCACCCAACAGCGGGCCCACCACGAGAGCGCCCGCCGGATTCGTCGAGCTGGTTTGGTCCTCCAGGATGCGTTGGACGAACGTGGCTCGGAGCTCAGGCGGGATGGCGGCGGTGGGGTCCTTGTCCACCGAGCGGAAGATGTAGACGTGACCATCCGCCGCCTGGAGCCGCAGCGACTTCGTCTGGCGCCCGCCGCCGCGCTTGAGCGGGGTGAGGCCCCCGCCGAAGTGCGCCAGGTCCACAACGTCCACCTGCAGCGGCGTGGTCCACAGATCTCGATAGTGTGCGCCGAGCAGCCACCGATGCAGCCAGCCGGCGCGGTACTGAGCACCGGCGGTCATCGTCACGGGGCGCAGGGCGGTTGGCTCGGTCGCGCCGGCCGCCTGCCCGGCCAGCGACCGGCACCACGCGGCGAGGATCACCGGACCCCAAAAAGCCGCCCGCGAACAAAGCCGGCAGGTCATGACTTGCTCCTACTCGTTCCCGAGCCCGCGCAACGAGCGGTATTCGACGGCGATCACGTGGGGAGCGCCGCGCGCTTTCACGGCGTCGAGCAGCGGGCCGGGGGGCGCGTCCTTCGTGAGCCGCACCAAATACTCGAGCGTGGACTTGCCGTCCCCCGCGGGCAGCACCTCCCGGAGCTCCCAGCGCTTGACGAGCTGATCGAGCACCGCTTCGACTGCCTGCTGCGCCGGCTCCAGCATGCTCGTGTGCACGAGCAGCAGGCTGTTGAAGAGCCGCTTCTTGCTCTTGGCACGATCCTCGATGTAGCGACGCAGTCGGTCCGACGCCGCGGCCACCTTCTCGAATTCCTGCGGCGCCAGCGCCCGCAACAGCTCGGGGTCCCCGATGACCTGGTATTCGCCGGTGTGCGCCCGCGGGCCCACAATCGCCTGACCGAGCCGCAGCCGGCCGGTCAACGCCTGGTCCGCATAGATGTTCCCGACGTTGAGCTTCCACAGCGCGAGCACCGTGATGTTGAACATCAGGGACATCACGGCCGACACCACGGGGGCGAACACACCGGCCGCGAGCCCGACGCCCAGCGCGAGGTAGATGTAGACGACGTCCTTGGTGTCCTTCAGCGTGTTGCGGAAGCGAATCGCGGCCACGATCCCACCGAGCGCGAACGCGAGGGCGATGCTGTTTTGCACCAGAATCAACGTGCCCGCCACCGTCATCGGGAGCACAATCACGGTCTGCACGACTGACTGGTCGTATCCTCGATGCTGCTTCGTGATCATGTAGACCCAGGCGACCGGCAGGACCAGCGCCAACGCCCCGAGCATCGAGAAGAACGTGATGAGGGCGAGGTTCGCCGAGCCGAGACTCGCCACTCCCGGCGTGTTGGCGGCCTGGTCCAGCGCGTCCTTCCGGCCGCCGGTGCCGTGAATCGGTGAGAGCCTCTGGAATGCCTCGAACAGATCGACGATTTGTGGGAACGCCTTCACGAGCAGCCCGACGGCGACGCTCAAGACGACGTAATAGGCCGCCAGCCGCACGAAGGGGGACTGCCACATGCGCGCCATATGCGCTCCTTCTAAGCGCCGGACCGCAAGCGCGGCTCAAGCGCTGCTCGGCGGGGGCCGCACCCCCGTCCCGCAATACTACGCGTCGGGAGGAGCCTCGGCCAGCGCGACGGCGAACGTCAAACGGCCCCGGGGGGCTCGTCCCGGGGCCGTGACGTCTCCCAGTGTGCCGACGCGTGCTATTGCACAGTGACCGTGACGTGCATGCCGAGCGCGACGTGCGGCATGCAGTAGCCCTTGTAGACGCCCGCCGGCGCCCCCGCAAACGACACGTCGTATTTCTCGTTCGGCTGCGTCAGGAACGGACCGGTCAGGTCGCCCATCGGGTTCGGCATGCCCTTCTTCAGCGCGTCCGCGCCACCCTTGGGAACCGAGTCGGCGTAGAACGCGACGTTATGCGGGCCACCCGACACGTTGATGAACCGCACCGTCGAGCCGGCCTTGATCGTCAGCGCGGCCGGCTCGAACGCGGCCTTGGTGGTGCCGTTTCCGGTCATTTTCACTTCAACCACGACCGCCTCGGTCGCGGGCGCCGCCGGTGCGGCGGCGGCGTTCGCCGTCCCCGGAACGGCCGCTGCTGCCTGGGACGCGTTGGGCTTGCTCCCGCCGCCGCAGGCGCCGGCGACAAGGGCGAGGAGCGTAGTGAGCGCGATCAACCGCATTGCTGATTTCCTCCGGTACGATGGCTCTAGTGTCGCTTGTGAACGCGTTCACAATAACCGCACCGCTCGCAAAACGGGAGACCTCCCAAGCCCAGTCCGCGGTTGCGCTTTCGCACGCCGACGACGACACTCTTCCCCATGCCCAGCCCCGCGCTGCCCCAAATGTCTCCCGACGAGCTCGCGCAGCGCCTCGACCGCGGTGAGCCGCTGCAGCTGCTCGACATCCGCGCCAGCGAGCGCGTCGCGCAAGGCGCCGTGAGCCTGGGGCCGACGCTCGATTTCCGTGCCTTCCCCGCCTCGCAGATGTACGCGCTCCCGCGCCTCGACCCGCTGGCGCTCGATCCCGGCCGGCCGGTCGCCGTGATGTGCGGACACGGGAACTCGAGCAGGCAGGCGACGCTGTTCCTCCGTGCGCAAGGCTTCGACGCGTACTCCGTCACCGGCGGGATGGCCGCGTGGGAGACGGTCTATCTGCCGCGGTTCCTCACCCCCACACCATCGGTGCAGCGGGTCGTGCAGCTCGACCGCGTGGGCAAGGGCGCCCTGTCTTACGTGTTGGTGAGCGACGGCGACGCGGTCGTCGTCGACCCGGGCCGTCACCTGGAGCGTTACGACGAGCTGCTGCGGGCGCTCGACGCGACGCCCGCCGCCGTGGTCGACACGCACATGCACGCGGACTACTTGAGCGGTGCGCGCGCCGCCGCCGCGCAATGGCAGGTCCCCCACTTCCTCCATCCCGACGACGCGCGCTCGCCGTTCGACGGGCGGGAGGGCCGCTTCACCTACCAACCGGTCACGCACGGTGACACCATCGCCGTCGGCCGCGCCACGTTGCGCGTGGAGCACGTGCCCGGACACACGCTGGGCAGTATCGCGCTCCTGGTGGACGACGCACTCGCCCTGACCGGGGACTTCCTCTTCGTCCAGTCGGTCGGCCGACCCGACCTCGGCGGACAGGGAGATGCCTGGGCGCGACTCCAATGGCACAGTCTCGCCCGGGCGCAGCGCGAGTGGCCGGGAGATCGGCTCGTGCTCCCTGCGCACTACGCCGGCGAGCCGGAACGCCGCGCCGACCGGGCCGTGGCGGCGCGTCTCGACATCATCGCGGCGACGAACGCCGCCGTCGCGATCGGCGAGGAAGCCGCGTTTCTTCGGTGGGTCGCCGACAACACGCCCCCACCGCCCGAGACCTACCGGACGATCAAGCTGGCGAACCTCGGACTGATGGCCGTGTCGGAGGCGGAGGCGGAGATTCTGGAGTTCGGGCCGAATCAGTGCGCGGTGAAATAGCGCCTATTCTAGGGGCGCTTGCAGCACCACGTAGGTCCAGTCCGTTCCGCCGAGCGTCTGCAGACCGTAGGACACACCCGCGGGAATGTGGACCAGGTCGTTCGCCGCCACCTCGATGCGGTCCCCGTCGAGCAGCATCACACCTCGCCCCGCGAGTGTGAAGATCAGCATGCCGGCCCCCTCCTCCATCGTGATCGGCACCACGGCGCCCGGGTGCATCACCATGTGCTCGAAGCTGAGCCCGGCGAGCATCCCCGGCAGATTGAGAACGGTGTGGCGGCGTAAGTCCTCCGCCGTGGTAGGCAGCTTGGTGAGGCGGCGGTAAGTGTAGCGCGACACGAGTCCCCATCCCTAGGGCGCTGCAATCTTACGGCCGACAACGAAGAGGCGCGCCCCCAAAATGCGTGCGCCGTCGCCCCCACCGCAACCCCTTGGCGCGCCGCTACGGTACCACTCGCCCTCAACGCCTCGTCCGGTCGGCTGTGCAACCCGTTTCCCGGCAATCGTCTCTCATGGCGTCCCTCACAGGAACCAGTCCCATGCTGTCCCTGAAACGCCTGCCCGGGCTCGCCGCAGCGCTGTGCGCGATCGCCCTTCCCGCATTCGCCCAAGGTTGGATCGAGCCGGTGCGGCCGCTGCCGCGCGGCGCGATCGAAAAAATCCGCAGCGCCGTGCAGGTCGCGGTGACCGGTCGCATCGCACGCGTCACCGTGGAAGAATGGTTCCGGAACTCGGGGCCCTTGATGGACGAGGGGAGTTACCTATATCCGCTCCCCGGCGAGACGGTGTTCAGCGACTTCTCACTGTGGCAAGGAGATCGCGAGCTCAAGGGGGAACCGATGGACGCCGCGCAGGCGCGGTCGATCTACGAGGAGATCGTCCGGCGCAAGCGCGACCCGGCCTTGATCGAGCTGGCAGGCCACGGCCTGCTGCGGGCCCGCGTCTTTCCCATCACCCCGGGCGAGACGCGTAAGATCACGCTGCGCTACACGCAGGTGCTCGATCGGGTCGGCGACGCGGTGCGATTCCGCTACGCGGCAGGCACGGCGGCCGTCTCGCGCAGCTTCCGCCTCCAGGTGGACAGCGCTGCTGGCGTGGGTGATCCGTACTCCCCCACGCACCGGCTGACGGTGAGTCGCAGCGGCGATCGCCTGGAGCTCGCGCTAGCCGACACGACCGCCGGCGGCGATCTCGAGTTGCTCCTGCCGCTCGCGCGAGGGCTCGTCGGCATGTCGCTTCTCACCCAGCAATCGGCCGGGGAGGACGGCTCGTTCATGTTGCTGCTCGCACCGGGACGCGCCGCGGAGGTGGGAGAGCCGTTGCGGCGCGATGTCGTCGCCGTGCTCGACGTGTCCGGCTCGATGTCGGGCGACAAGCTCGACCAAGCGAAGGCCGCGCTGGTGCAATTGCTCGGCGGCCTGCGCCGCACTGACCGGTTCCGCGTCGTCACGTTCGGGAGCGGGGTGCGCCGCTACACCGTCGGCTGGACCGACGCGTCGGCCGACAGCGTTCGTGCGGCGCAGGACTGGGTTCGCCGCCTCGACACCGGCGGCGGCACCAACATCGCGGGGGCACTCACCGAAGCCTTGACCGCGCAGCCACGGGAAGGCGCCCTCGGCGTCGTCGTCTTCCTGACGGATGGACTGCCTACGGTGGGCGAGACCGATCCCGAGCGCCTGGCCGATCAGGCCGAGCGGAGCCGCGGTCCGTTTCGGGTCTTCGCCTTCGGAATCGGGTACGATGTGAACACATATCTCTTGGATCGGCTCACCGACCGCGCCCGCGGAGTCACGGAATACATCCGGCCGGGGGGAGACATCGAGCAGATCGTGGGAGCGCTGGCGACGAAGATCTCGAGCCCGGTGCTCACCGACCTCGCGCTGCGGGGTGACGGCATCGAATTCTACGATCTGCAGCCGGAGCGCCTGCCCGACTTGTTCGCGGGCGACGAGCTGGTGGTGTTCGGGCGGTATCGGGGAGCAGGGAGCGCGGAGCGCACCGTGACGGTCACCGGTCGCAGAAATGGTCACGAGGAGCACTTCTCGGCCGGTGCGCGGTTCGGCGGTGAAGCGTCCGGCAACGACTACATCCCGCAGCTCTGGGCCGCGCGCAAGGCGGGCGCCCTGTCGCGCGAGCTCCGGCTCCACGGACCGAACTCCGAAATCGTGAGCGAGCTGAAGCGCC
>QHTK01000019.1 GCA_003220795.1 Gemmatimonadota bacterium
GCAGGGAGAAGTCGGACACGGGAGAATACTAAATACGTCACGCACAAACGTCTAGCAAAGGCGTCGCACGAATGCGTCACGCAGAGGCGTATACGGTTCTGTTCGACGGTTTCGTTCGACGTCTCTGCGCGACGGCTTCACGCGACGATTCACTGCCGCTTCTCGCATTGCACCGCCGTCGGTGGCGTTCGGGAGCATCCGATCTGCTCGTCCATGCCGCTCGCCATGGGGCCGCACGCGGTCGACTGCGCGCCTTCGCGCGCGGCCTGCTCGGTCGGGCCGAGGGCGCTGGCGCAGTTGGTCCGCCCGCGGAACTCGATGCAGACGCGGCATTGAACCTTGGCCCGCGCCGTGGTCATGAAGAAGAAGAGCGCGGCGACGGCGAGGACGGCTGCGATGCTGTACAGGGTGGCTCGTCGCATAGCGCCATTGCCGCGGCTGGTGGTGCTAAGGTAGGCAGCGGAGCGGGGCTGTCAACGATGTCGCAGTCCTGCCGTTGCGCCTTGACGCCATTGTGGCGTCCGCGCGATGCTCGATGTGCGCGGTCTGCGCACCTGCGGTCATTGTTTCACTTAGCACGTTGCTTGCGCGCACTGCGCCATCTGGCGGCGCGCAGCACGCCGTGCTGTGGCGGCCGTTGGAATGACACGGTGGGACAGGTGAGGGGATCGTTCAACGAAGGGAGGCACTGTGCGCTACTGGATAGCCGTTGGCGCGGCCGCGGCGCTGGCCGATTGTCGTGACCCCGTACAGCTGGCGCAGCGACCCGCGACCCCGCTGGCCGCGGACGTCGCGGCGTCCGAGGCCTCGTACGAGATCATCGATCTCGGCACCCTCGGTGGAAACCTTGGGCAGGCCTTGGCGATCAACGCGCGCGGTCAGGTTGTCGGGTGGAGCGAAACCGCGTCACGCATCCGACACGCCTTTCTCTGGGAAGACGGGGTGATGCAGGACCTGGGCACGCTTGCTGGAGGATTTAGCTCGGCCAGCGCGATCAACAATCGCGGGGACATCGCTGGCTTCAGCACCGACGCCGCAGGCTCTGCGCGCACCGTGCTCTGGACCGGGGGTGTGCTGCAAGACCTCGGTGCGGGTGGGGGACCTGTGTTGTCTGAGACTGGACTGGTCGCATGGACTGCGTGGACGCCGACGGGCGCGCACCCGCAGCTGTGGGACCATGGACAGGTGGTCGATCTCGGTACCCTTGGGGGCGCCTACGCGTCTGCAACGGGCATCAACAGCCGCGGCCAGGTCGTCGGCTGGAGTGACGTGCCTACCGCTAGCGGGGCGCCGCACCCGTTCCTATGGGAGAACGGTGTGATGCGCGACCTCGGCACGTTCGGTGGAGTCTTCGCCGTCGCCGCGGGCATCAACGATCGCGGCCAGGTGACCGGGTCGTCAACTGACGCCAACGTCAACTCTCACGCGTTTCTTTGGGACGGGGAGATGGTCGCCCTCGGCACTCTAGGTGCCGATCGTGTGAGCACGGGGCAGCTGATCAACGAACGCGGCGAGGTGGCGGGGCTTAGTATCAGATGCAACTCGTGCGACGCGCGCCACCCGTTCCTGTGGGATCGGGGAGTGATGCAGCCGGCAGGGGGCCCCGACTACCGGCTAACGTCGTTCGACGACCGCGTCGCCGCGATGAACGAGATGGGGCAGGTCGTGGGGTGGCGCGAACAAGGCTCACCGCGCCATGCCTTCCTGTGGGACGGGGCCACCCGGGATCTGGGAACGCTCGGCGGGCCAGACGAGCACAGTGGGGCCCTCGCGATCAATAACCGAGGAGACATTGTCGGCTGGTCGTTCGTTCCAACGGGGGAGCATCCGGTCCTCTGGCGCCGGACGCCCGCGTCACCCTCCCCGGCGGTGGTAACGAGCGGCCCATGAAAACAACGAGAGCCGAGCGGCATGCTGCTCTGCTCGCGAGCCTGACGCTGCTCGGCTGCCGTGACGCCCTCCAGCCGGTGGGCCCCCGTGTGCCGGCGCCGAGTGCCGCCATCGAGCCGGCTCCGCCGCCCGCAACGAATGAGTGCGCCAGTCCTCCGGTCGGTACGATCTGGTGTGACGATTTCGAGGTCGACCGCCTGAGCAGTTACTTCGAACACCTCAGCCCCACGACCTTTGCGCGGACCGCGGGGGTCGGCGCGGGCGGCTCCTACGGCATGCGAGCCGTGTACACCCCGGGCGTCCCCCAGGCCGGTGACTTGAAGCTCGCGTTCGGCCGATCCCCCGATCCGGATTACATGAAGCCCGTCGGTTACGGTGCCCCCGCCTATCGCGAGATCTATTGGCGCGCCTATCTGCGCGCGCAGCCCGGCTGGACCGGCGGGGGCGGCGGGGCGTTTACCCGGGCCATGGTGCTCGCGTCGGCGGCCTGGGCCCAGGCCGCCGTAGGTCACGTTTACGCGTCAGACGGTGATGCGCTCTCGCTCGATCCGGTGCGGGGGACGGACGAAGTGGGCACGCTCGTGACGACCGGGTACAATGATGTCGACCACTTCACGTGGCTCGGGCAGGTCGCGGGGACGGCGCCGATTTTCGGCGGCGGTGCGGTCGGCGAATGGTACTGCATCGAAGCCCACATGAAGTTGAACGATCCTGGAAAGGCCAACGGCGTACTGGAGTACTGGATCAACGGTACCCTCGAGGCGCAGCGCACGGGCCTCAACTTCGTGGGATCGTACAGCGCGTTCGGCATCAACGCGATCTTCTTTGAGAACTACTGGGGCGCTACCGCACCCCAGACGCAGGAGCGCTATTGGGACAACATCGTCGTGGGAGACCAGCGCAGCGGTTGTGGGACGAGCACCTCCTACTCCATCATCGATCTCGGCACGCTGGGCCCAACGAGCGCTTCGGGCGATGCGCCGCAGAGCAATGCATTCGCGGTGAACGCGCGGGGCCAGGTCGTCGGCGCAAGCGCGCTGCCCACGGGGGCGCACCCGTTCCTATGGGAGAACGGCGCCATGCGGGATCTCGGCACGCTGGGCGGGATGTTTGCCTCCGCAGCGCACATCAACGATCGAGGCCAGGTGGTCGGCTCCAGCAGCACGACGCCGGGATATCCCGGGTATCCACAACGCGCGTTCCTGTGGCAAGACGGTGTGATGCAGGAGCTCCCCACGCTCCGTGGCGGAAACAGCTCTGCCACTCGCATCAACGAAGCGGGTCAGATTCTCGGGAGGAGTGACGGCGAAGGGGTTCTGTGGGACAACGGGGCGATCGTTCCGCTGGGCTTCGACGCGCGCGCCCTGAACGATCGGGGGCAGGTCATCGGCGATCTGAAGACGGGCTCGACTGTCCACGCCGTGCTCTGGCAGGCGGGGGTCGTCACGGACCTCGGCACTCTGGAGGGCGGCGACTCGAGCTGGGCCCGCGCCATCAGCAACAGCGGCTGGGTGGTCGGTGCCAGCCGCACGGTGAGCGGCGCAGTCCACGCGGTGCGCTGGGGCGGGGGGCAGATCACGGATCTCGGCGTGCTGCCGGGGGACTCCCGGGCATTCGGGCTGTACGTTAACGACGGTGGCGAGGTGGCCGGGCAAAGCTACGGAGGTGGGTACGAACACGCCTTCGAGTGGGATCACGGCGTCATGCGGGCGCCCGCTGCCGCCTCGCTCGGTGATTACGCCACCGGCATCAATGCGTCGGGACTCGTCACGGTCGTGTCGCGCGTGGCGTATACGTGGCGGCGCAGCCTGCTGACCCAGCTTCCGACCCTGCCAGGAGGGGAGACCCACGCTGGCACCTACGCCGTCAACAACGCAGGCTGGATCGTCGGGTGGGCATTGCCGCCTCACTCAGCCGGCTATACGCACGCCGTGCTGTGGGTGCCGTCGGGTGGTGCAGCGCAGATGACGAGCGTTCGCTGAACCACTCGCAGCCTACACCTAATCTCGCTCCGCCGCCGCTTTGCGCTGCGGCTCCTGGAACTGCTCCTGCTCGGTGGACCCCTCCATCGCCGTGACCGACGATCGCCCGTTGGTGGCGATCTGCGTGACCTCGTCGAAGTACCCCACGCCGACGAACTCCTGGTGGCGCACCGCCGCGTAGCCGTCCCGCTCCGACGCGAACTCGCGCCCTTGCAGCTCGGCGTAGGCTGCCATGCCCCTTTGCTCATACTCCCGCGCCAGCTCGAACATGCTGTGGTTCAAGGCGTGGAAGCCGGACAGGGTGACGAACTGAAATTTGTAGCCCAGGGCGCCGAGCTCCTTCTGGAAGGAGGCGATCTTCGCCTCGCTCAGGTGCTTGCGCCAGTTGAAAGAGGGCGAGCAGTTGTACGCGAGCATCTTCCCCGGGAAGCGGGCGTGGATGGCGTGCGCGAACTGCGTTGCCTCCTTCACGTCGGGCTTGGACGTCTCGAACCACAGCAGGTCCGCGTAGGGGGCGTACGCGAGCGAGCGCGCGATCGCCGCCTCGACGCCGTCGCGGATGCGGAAGAAGCCCTCCGTGGTCCGCTCGCCCGTGACGAAGCGCTGGTCGTACTCGTCGCAGTCGCTCGTGAGCAGCGTGGCGCTGTTGGCGTCGGTGCGCGCGATCAGGACCGTGTCCACGCCGCACACGTCGGCCGCCAGCCGCGCCGCCACCAGCTTGGTCACGAACTCGCTGGTCGGCACCAGGACCTTCCCGCCCAGGTGGCCGCACTTCTTCACCGAGGCGAGCTGGTCCTCGAAGTGCACGCCCGCCGCGCCCGCATCGATCATGTTCTTCATGATCTCGAAGGCGTGCAGCGGGCCGCCGAACCCGGCCTCGGCGTCGGCCACGAGCGGTGCGAACCAGTAGATCGAGCGATCGCCCTTCAAGTGCGCGATCTCGTCGGCCCGTTTGAGGGCGTTGTTGATGCGGCGCAGCAGGGTAGGCACGGAGTCGGAGGGGTAGAGGCTCTGGTCCGGGTACATCTCGTTCGCGTTGTTCGCGTCAGCCGCCACCTGCCAGCCGCTCACGTAGATGGCCTTGAGCCCCGCCTGGATCTCCTGAATCGCCTGATTGCCGGTGATCGCCGAGAGGACGGCGACGTAGTCTTCCTTCTCGAGCAGCTGCCAGAGCCTGGCGGCACCGTAGCGCGCGAGCGAGTACTCGATGTCGATGGAGCCGCGCAGACGATACACGTCGTCGGCCGAGTACGGGCGGGTGATGCCGTCCCAGCGGCTGTCGGTGGTCCATTCGCGCTGCAGCGCGCTGGTGAACTCGTGCTTGTCGATCTTGTGCATGGCCGTCCCTGTCCGTGTTGGGGCGAGCTGCTCAGTCGAGATACTCGTACGCAACCGTCGTCAGGAACTCCGCAAACTCCGGGCCGGTCGCGAGCTCGGACAGAATTCGCCCCGCAAGCGAAAAGTGAGTCATACCAGGGCCTTCCGCACCTACCCGTTCAGGTAGGGACTCCACCAATTCGGACAGGGTTTGTTGCACGAGTGCGGCGGTCACCGGTCG
>QHTK01000026.1 GCA_003220795.1 Gemmatimonadota bacterium
AGGCGGTCGGGTGCCAGAGTCGCATCCGCTCCGAGCGCCCGCAGCGCGGCCGCCAGCCGCTGGTGAATCTCACGATAGGCGTCCCGCAGCGACCCGAACGCTGCGACGGGTGCGGCCACGGCGTAGGTCACCTCGTGCTCGTGCCACACCGCGCGACCACCGGTCGGCCGGCGGACCACGTCGCACCCGAGGCGCGCAATGGCGTCCGGGTCGTAGCGCTCGCGCGCGGGCTCGTTGCGTCCGAACGAGATGCAGGGCGGGTCGAAGCGATACAGGCGCAGGAACGCCCGACCGGTGCGGTTGGACTCCTCGAGCAGCGCCTGGTCCGTCGCCATATTCTCCGCGCCCGCGCGACCCTGCCGCTCGATCAGCACCCGCCACCCAATGGCAGTGGGGCGCTCGGATACGCCGCGACGGCCGCCGAGCCCGGCGCGGCCGCCGGCCGGAGCGGCGTAGCCGGGCGCCCGACGGCCGTCAGTCAGCGGCAAGGGCGTAGGCCTCCACCGGCGGGCACACGCACACCAGGTTCCGGTCCCCGTAGGCGCCGTCGACGCGGCCCACCGAAGGCCACACCTTGTGCTGGCGGGTCCAAGCGGCGGGGAAGGCCGCGCGCTCGCGCGCGTAGGGCCGATCCCACGCGTCGGCGATCACGTCCTCCAGCGTGTGTGGCGCATTTGTAAGGAGGTTATTGCCGCGGGGTTGCCTCCCCTCCTCGATCTCGCGGATCTCCGCGCGGATCGCGATGAGCGCGTCGCAGAAACGGTCGAGCTCCTCCTTGGATTCGCTTTCGGTCGGCTCGATCATCAACGTGCCGGCGACGGGAAACGAGACCGTCGGCGGGTGAAAGCCGTAATCGATGATCCGCTTCGCGATGTCCTCGACCTCGATCCCCGCCGACTGTTTGAAGGGACGAGTGTCGATGATGCATTCGTGGGCGACGCGGCCGGTGGCCCCCGTGTACAGCACGTCGTAGTGCGGCGCCAGCCGCCGGGCCACGTAGTTGGCGTTGAGAATCGCCATCTTGGTGGCCTCGACCAGCCCCTCCCGTCCCATGAGCGCGATGTAGGCCCAGGAGATGGGGAGGATCCAGGCGCTCCCCCACGGGGCGGCCGACACGGTGCCGCACGGCTGCTCCCGACGCAGCGGCACGACGGGGTGATCGGGCAGGAACGGCCCGAGGTGCGGGGCGACGCAGATCGGCCCCATCCCCGGCCCGCCGCCCCCGTGCGGGATGCAGAACGTCTTGTGGAGGTTCAGGTGGCAGACGTCGGCGCCCATGTCGGCGGGCCGGACGAGCCCCACCTGGGCGTTCATGTTGGCGCCGTCCATGTAGACCTGGCCGCCGTGGGCGTGCACGATCTCGCAGACCTGCCGGATCGTCGCTTCGAAGATGCCGGTAGTCGACGGGTAGGTCACCATCAGCGCGCCGAGGGTGCCCTTGTGCTCGGCCGCCTTGGCGCGCAGGTCCGCGAGGTCGATGGCACCGCGCGCATCGGTCTGGACCGGGACCACGGTCAGCCCGGCCATGACGGCGCTCGCGGGATTGGTGCCGTGCGCGGAGGTCGGGATGAGACACGTCGTGCGATGGGCTTCGCCCCGCGAGCGGTGGTACGCGCGGATCACGAGCAGTCCGGTGAACTCCCCCTGCGATCCGGCGTTGGGCTGCAGCGAGACGTGCGCGAAGCCGGTGATCTCGGCCAGCATGTCCTCGAGCTGCCGGAACAGCGTGCGATAGCCGGTTGCCTGCTCGCGCGGAGCGAAGGGGTGCAGCCGGTTGAACTCCCGCCACGAGAGCGGCACCATCTCGGTCGTGGCGTTGAGCTTCATGGTGCACGAGCCCAACGGGATCATCGACGTGGTGAGGGACAAGTCCCGCGCTTCGAGCCGCTTGATGTAGCGCAGCATCTCCGTTTCGGAGCGATAGCGGTGAAAGACGGGGTGTGTGAGATAGGACGAGCTGCGTCGCAGGGCGTCGGGGATGGCCGTGTCGGCCTTGGCCCCGAGATCCTCGACCATGAACGGCAGGACCTCGTTGAGTGAGAACGCGGCCACCAGGTCCGCGAGGTCGCCGAGCGTGGTGGCCTCGTCGAGCGACACGCCGATGCGGGTCGGCGAGATGGTCCGCAGGTTGATGCGGCGGGCGCGGGCCGCGTCGATCAGTCGCGGCAACGCCCACGACTCGACCTCGATGCACAATGTGTCGAAGCAGGTCGAATGCACGACGCGGTAGCCCAGCCGCGTCACGGCATTCGCGAGCAGCACCGTGAGCGTGTGGACCCGCTCGGCGATGCGGCGCAGGCCCTCGGGCCCGTGGTACACCGCGTACATGCTCGCCATCACGGCCAGCAGCACCTGCGCGGTGCAGATGTTGCTCGTGGCCTTCTCGCGGCGGATGTGCTGCTCGCGTGTCTGCAGGGCCATGCGCAACGCCGGCCGTCCGCCCACGTCGCGCGATACGCCGATGATGCGCCCGGGCACGTACCGCTTGTGCTCCTCGCGGGTCGCGAAAAACGCGGCGTGCGGTCCGCCATACCCCATCGGGACGCCGAAGCGTTGCGAGTTGCCGACGGCGATGTCCGCGCCCCACTCGCCGGGGGGCTTGAGCAGCGTGAGTGCGAGCAGGTCCGTCGCGACGGTCACGAGCGCCCCTACCGCGTGCGCCCGCTCGCACACCGCGCGGTAGTCCTCGATCTTGCCGTCGGTCGTCGGGTACTGCAGCAGCGCGCCGATCACCCCGGGCCGGAACTCGAAGCCGGTGGGATCGGCGACCACGGTCTGGACGCCCCGCGCCTCCGCGCGCGTGCGGACGACGGCGATCGTTTGAGGGTGGCACCCGTCCGCGATCATGAACACGGGCGTCACCCCTGCGGGAGGCCGCGCCACGGCTTCGGTCAGATGCATCGCTTCGGCGGCGGCGGTGGCTTCGTCCAGCAGGGAGGCGTTGGTGATGGGGAGGGCGGTGAGGTCGGCGACCATGGTCTGGAAGTTGAGGAGCGCTTCCAGTCGCCCTTGAGCGATCTCCGGCTGATATGGCGTGTACGCCGTGTACCAGCCCGGGTTCTCCACGATGTTCCGCTGGATCACCTGGGGCGTGAAGGAGTGGTAATAGCCCATCCCGATGTAGGAGCGGTACAGCTGGTTCTGCGCCGCGAGTCCGCGCAGCGCCTGGAGCACCTCGCGCTCGGTGCGTCCGGGCGGGAGCGCCAGTGGTCGGCCCAGCCGGATGTCCGCAGGCACCACGCTGTCGATGAACTCGTCCAGCGACGCGGCGCTGACCAGCTGGAGCATCGTCCGGGTCTCATCGGGGCTCGGACCGATGTGGCGCGCCACGAAGCGGTCGGCGGGGAGCAGGGAAGCGCGTGCCGTGGCCATGGTAGAGCGGCTATTCGCCAATCTGCTGCTTGTACTCCTCGCTCCCCAGGAGGTCGTCGAGTTCCTTCGGACTCTTGATCCGGAGCCGGATCATCCAGCCCTCGCCGTAGGGGTCCCGGTTCACGAGGGCAGGGTCACTGTCGAGCGCCGCGTTGATCTCCGTGACCGTGCCGGCGAGGGGGGAAAAGAGCTCCGAGACCGCCTTCACCGCCTCGATCGTCCCGAACACGTCCATGCGCGCGAACGTCGCTCCGACCTTGGGCAGGTCGACGTACACGACGTCGCCCAACTCGCCCTGTGCATAATCAGTGATCCCGACCTGGACGACCGCCGTGTCGTCGGTCTCCTTGACGTACTCGTGCTCTTCGGTGTAGCGCAGGTCCGGCGGCGTCTTCGACATGCGGGGTTCGCTCTCGCTCGAGGCTCACCAAGGTCGCGGCGAAGGTTACCGGGGCACCAAACCCCTGTCAACCCAATGGGTTGGCTGACGGGAACAGATCGGGTCGCGGTGCCACGCCGTGGGCACCAGGCTCGATCAGTCGCAGCCGGTCGCCACCCCAAGGGCGCAAGTCGAGCCGCACGGCAACCGGGTCGGGGTCATCACTCAGGAGCGCGAGTATCCCCGGGCGCCCCGCGCGCTCCCACGCCCGCTCGGCTGTCGCCGCCGCCCCGGCCGTGGCCACGATGGCGTCCGGCGGCGAGTCGGCGCGCGCCAGCGCCTTCTCGACCGCGCTCCCGCCCGTCACGCGGCGCACCGCCAAACCGGCGTCCGCGTAGCGGCCCGCGATCGCGTTCAGGGCCGAGGGCAGGGAGGCCGTCCCTTTGCCCTCCCCGTCGGCCGCCGCCAGCAGCAGCGATTGAGCGGGTCGACCGAGCGCCGCCCGGGCAGCCCGACGACGCAATGCTTCGAACACCTCGCGCGCCGCGCGCTCCAGCTGCGGCAGCGATCCATCGTTGTCGATGACGCAGTCGCTGCGCGGACGCTTCCGCTCCGCCGGCATCTGCATGGCGATCATCCGGTCGGCCTCTTCGTTCGACAGTCCCCGCATCGCGCGCAACCGCGTGCGCCGCAGGGGCAGCCCCGCGTCCACGAGCACGACGACGTCGAACTGCCCGGGATCGAGCACCTCAAACAGCAGCGGGATGTCGTTCACCACCAGCACGTCGCCCCGCTCGCGCGCTTCGCGCGCCAGATCGTCGCGGCGCCGCCGGACCGCCGGGTGGACGATGGCGTTGAGGGCGTCGAGCGCGGCCTGGTCGCCCATGACTTTGGAGCGCAGCGCTGCGCGATCGAGCGAGCCATTCGGTTCGAGGACGTCCGACCCGAAGCGTTGCGCGATCGCGGCGAGCACCTCGCCGCCCGGCGCCTGCGCTTGTCGCACGAGCTCGTCCGCGTCGATGATCGTCGCGCCCCAACCGCGGAACAGCTCGATGACCGTTGACTTGCCGGCGGCGATATTCCCAGTGAGAGCTACGTTGAGCATGGAAGCAGTCCGCAATTACAGCAGCGCCGTCTGGTCCTCATCCGCCCTCGGCACTCGATGACACTGCCGGCACCGCGCCTCGTACGACTCCCGTCCCCCGACCATGATCGTAGGGCTATCCCAGAGGGCGGGCCGGCCGTTGACGAGGCGCTGGTTGCGGCTCGCCGGCTCCCCGCACACTACGCAAATCGCCTGGAGCTTGTCGACGATCTCCGCGATGGCGAGCAGCGCCGGCATGGGGCCGAAGGGGAGGCCGCGGAAATCCATGTCGATGCCGGCGAGCACGATCCGCACGCCCTGGTCGGCGAGCGTGTTGGCCACGCTCACGATGCCGTCGTCCAGGAACTGCACCTCGTCCACCGCGAGCACCTGCGTCTCGGGCCGGCGGCGGCTCATGATCTCGTCGGAGGAGTCGATCGGCTCGGCCTCCACGATGCCGCCGTCGTGGGTGCTGATCGAATACAGCCCGGCATACCGGGCGTCCAGGTGGGATTTGAACACTTGGACGTGCTTCTTGGCGATGACCGCGCGCCGCACCCGTCGAATCAGCTCCTCGCTCTTGCCGGAGAACATGACCCCGGCGATCACTTCGATCCTGCCGGCGCGCGTGCCATCGAGCATGCCCTAACCCTTGGTTGACAGCCGCAGCCCGCAAGCCGCAGGCGCTTGCGAGGCGGGCCGCGACAGGGGGACGGCAGTCCTTGCGGCGTGCGGCTGGGCGTCTGCAAACGGGGGGGAAGGGTAGTCGCTTGGGGGGGTCGGGTCAAGGAAACGCAGCTATCTTGCGGATTTTCCGGGGATACCCCCATATTGTGATGGTTTTATGCGGCTTTTCCGGCGCCCCGTGCCAAAAGGGGCGGAATTCCAAGGCTTCTCCGGGGGCCCGAGACCATCACAAGGAGACACCGTGAACAAAGCCGAGCTGACCGGTGCGCTGGCCATGCGGACCAAGATGTCCAAGGCCGACGCGAGCCGGGCGATCGAAGCCCTGTTCGACGACAAAGGCATCATCGCCGGCGAGCTGAAGAAGGGCGCCAAGGTGCAGATCACGGGGTTCGGGAATTTCGAAGCGCGCAAGCGCGCCGCGCGGATGGGCCGCAATCCCAAGACGGGCGGCGTGATTCAAATCAAGGCCTCGATCGCCCCGGCGTTTCGGGCGGGCAAGCAGCTGAAGATGGCGGTCAATAACAGGAAGTAACCCCCGGTGTCAGCCGTGGGCCGCTGTTCACGGGCCGCCCCGCTGGGCGGCCCGTCGGCGTTTCAGCCCCCCACTAAGCCTGCCGATCAAGCCGCGCCTGCGCGCGGCGTCCCCGGATCGTGACGCCGGTGAGGCCGCGCACGACTTTTTCCGCGACCGCGGGCGCGACCTCGACCAGTGTGAACGTGTCACGCACATCGATCCGGCCAAGGTGATTCTTTTCGAGTCCGACCTCCCGGATCAGCGCCCCCACCAAGTCCTTCGCCGCCACGCGATCTTTCTTGCCGATGTTGACGAACACCCTGCTCCACGTCGGCGTGCTCGTCGCGGCGGCATCGCTGACGTCTGACGTCTGACGTCTGAGCGCCAGCAGCGCCGCCGCCACTTCGGCCGGGTCGAATCGTTCGAACAGCGGGCTCAGGAGCGCGAGCTCGGCGTCGATGGCACCGTCGGCGACGAGCCGGTCGATCTCTGCGCCGAGCGCGTCGATGCGGTCGCGCGCCCGGTCCGCCGCAGAAGGCTGCGGCAGGGCCACGAGCGGCGCGGCGAGAGAACGGAGGTACGGCAGCTGGGCCGCCGTGACGAGCAGCACCGGTTCGCCGAGCCGGGCGAGCGCGGCGAATTGCGCGCGGGTCGGCAGCCGAGTGCACAGGACGGCGTCGGGGGACGGCGTGCCCGCTGTCGCGTCGAGCGGCCCGCCCTCCCAGATGAACGGGCGTTGGGCATCGAGCGCCTCGAGGACCGCGCGCCCGGCGGCGTGACGGCGGAACTGCGGAACGACCGCGTAGCGCGCCGGCCCCAGGGGAGCGAGCGAGTCACCACTGCCGTCCACGGGCGGGGTCCCCACGATCAGCGCCCGGCGGGCGTGGCGCTCGAGGAAATCGCCGAGCGCCGCGGGATTCCAGCTCAGCACGATGCGGCGCGCCTCGTGCGTCTCTCCGAGCAGCGTGTCGAGCGCGGCCGCGTGCTCCCCCGACACGAGGGTCTCGGGCCACGCGACGACGACGGTGGAGATGGCGTCCAGCTTCAGCACGGAGCGCGCGACCAGCGCGGCGAGGTCCTGCACCGCCCCGGCGAGCAGCGGGACGGCCCGCGTTCTGAGGATCTGGGTGGCTCGGGACAGACCGGTGACGGCGTGGACGCGCACACCTGCCGGAGCCGCTGCCGCCCACTCCGCGGCGGACCCGTGATCAGCACACACGATCACGGCGGGTGCGCCCACCAGCTCCCACACCGCGGCCGCCTGCTCCACGTCCGGTGGCAGGACCAGCACCACGTGGCGGCCGCGCTGCAGCGCGGCCTTGGCTTCGTCCAACGTCACACGATCCTCGGTTGTCAAAGGGCGCGAACATGGTACCTTCCGGGCAACCGAAAGGCAACGTCATCGTGAAAACGCAGCGGAGTCAGTCGCCCATGACGACCCAGGGCTCGGTATTCGGCCTCTCCCCGAACCTCCATCACCTCGAGACGTCCGCCACCATCGCGATCTCCCAGGAAGCCAAGCGGCGCAAGGCGGCAGGGGAGGATGTGATCGACCTGGGGGCGGGGGAGCCCGACTTCCCCACGCCGCCGATCGCAGCGGATGCCGGCGTGCGCGCGATCCGCGAAGGCAAGACGCACTATCCGGCGAACGAAGGGATCCTGGAGCTGCGGGCGGCCGCCGCGACGCAGTTGTCGCTGCTCTCGGGCGGCCGTCCGGTGAACGCCGACCACATCGTCATCTCGAACGGCTCGAAGCAATCGCTCTTCAACGTCTGCTTCAGCGTGTTCGGTCCGGGCGACGTGGTCGCCATTCCGGCGCCGGCCTGGGTGTCGTATCCGCAGATCGTCCATCTGACCCGCGCGCGGCCGATCCTAGTGCCGGGCGATCCGGAGTGGGGGCACAAGCTGAGCGTGCGGGACCTGCAGCGCGTGGTGCCGGGCGCGCAGGGGCTGATCCTCTGCTCCCCCTGCAACCCCACCGGCTCGGTGTACACCCTCGCCGAGCTCAAGGCGATCGCCCAGTGGGCGCGCGATCACAAGGCGTGGGTGATCGCGGACGAGATCTACCGCCGTATCCACTATGGGCCGGGTCCGGCGCCGTCGTTCCTCGACCTGCCGGACGAGCTGCTCGAGCGCGTGGTGATCATCACGGGGGTCAGCAAGGCGTATGCGATGACGGGGTGGCGGATCGGCATCGCGCTCGCCCCGCCGAAGGTGGCTAAGGCGATGGCCGCGTTGCAGTCGCACACGACGACCGGTGCGAACCACCCGGCGCAGTGGGCCGCGGCGGCGGCGTTGGGGGACGAGCGCGTGGAGCAGGACGTGGCGCGCATGGTGGCAGAGTTCCGCAAGCGGCGCGAGCTCGTCGTCGGCCGCTTCCGCCAGGACCTCCCGGGCGTCGAGTTCGTGGACCCACTGGGCGCGTTTTACTTCTTTTTCCGCGTGGATTCGTTCGGGGGCTCGAGCGGCACGGAGTTTTGCACGCGGCTGATCACGTCCACCGGCGTCGCACTCGTCCCGGGCGCGGCGTTCGGGGATGACCGCTGGGCGCGCTTGAGCTACGCGGCGGCGACGGAGGACATCGCCAAGGCGCTGGATCGGATCATCGGGTTCGCGACGAAGCTCGCCGACTAGAGCTTCGCCGGGCGGTGCGAGAGCACCTCGACGCCCCGGTCGGTCATGACGCAATCGTCCTCGATCCGCACGCCGAAACGCCCGAGCTGATAGATCCCCGGCTCGACCGTGAACACCATCCCCGGCTCGAGGCGCGTCTCGTTGCCCTCCACCAGGTAGGGCACTTCGTGGCCATCCATGCCCAGGCCGTGCCCCAGGCGGTGCGTGAACGACGGACCGTACCCGCCGTCCGAGATCACCTTGCGGGCGGCGCGATCCATCTCCTGACACGGCGTGTACAGCGGCCGCCCAAGCTGGATCGCGGCGGTCTGCGCGTCGTGCACCAGATTGAAGACCTTCTTGAACTCGTCGGACGGGCTGTCCCCGAGCCAGATGGTGCGGGTGATGTCGGACTCATATCCGGCGACGCGACAGCCACAATCGATTAGCACGACGGCTTCCCGTTCGAGCTTCGGGCCCGCCGGACCGCCGTGGGGCAGCGCGCTCGAGGGTCCGAACTGCACCAGCCCGCCGCCCGGCGCGCCACGCTGCTGCATCTCGCGCGACAGGAGCTGCGCCACGTCGCGTTCGCTCTGCCCCGCCGCCAGCTCCGCGAACGTCGCGGCGATCGCCGCCTCGGTGATGTCGATGGCGCGCCGGATCAGGACGATTTCCTCGGGCGCTTTGATGATCCGCAGCCGTTCGGTCACGGGCGCGCCGTTCACGAACTTCCAGCCCGACAGCTGGTCCGCCAGCGCCAGATACACGTCGTAACTGGTGGTGGACTCGAGCGCGATCACGCCGTTGCCGCGTGGCCTGAGCTCCCGCACCACGCTCTTGAGGAGCTTGTACGGGTTCGCCTGCTCCTCCCAGCCCCGCGCATCCGCTATAGCGCCGTGCTGCTTGATGCGCTCCACCTCGAATGCGGGACACACCACGACCGTCTTCCCGGTGGCGGGGATGACGACGGCGATCAGGCGCTCGCTGCGGCCGGGGTTGTAGCCCGTGAAGTACTCGTAGTTGGTGCCGGGCGTGGCGATGAGGCAGTCGAGCTTGCGGCTGTTGAGTTCGGTCTGGGCGCGCTCGATGCGGCGGGCGAAGACCTCCGGAGCCAGGGTGGGCTCCTGAGCCAATTGCGGATTGCGGATTGTGGATTGCGGATTGGGCGGGGGGGAATCCGCAATCCGCAATCGCCAATCCGCAATTACGGCGGCGCCAGCCGCCAGAAACTCCCGCCGCTGCATCGTCCTGGCCCCTCCGCGAAGTGCGGCCTATATTATCCGCCCTCCCGGATCACTGGAAGGTGTCGCTCGCATGAGCTTCGAGGCGCGCATCGAGCCGCTCGACGGCAAACTCCCCAAGGTCAGCTACCACTGGGATCCCGAGACCGACATCCTCTCCGTCGCCTGCAAGGGTGGTGGCAAGGCGAGCGGGTTGAACGGCACCGTGGATCTCGAGGGGCGTGACGGGTCCTTCGTCGTGATCGACGTCGCCGGCGGGTGCCTGCGCGGCGTCGATGTGGTGACCTGGCCCGAAGACATCCGCACCATGGAGATGCTGCCGGCCCCCGAGCCGAGCAAAGAGGGCAGTGTCACCTTTCCGAGCCGGAAGTCTCAGCCGGGCGTCGCGGCCGTCGAGGTGGACACGGCGCTGACGGTCGAGAAGAATCAGCAGGAATCGGTATTCCATCTCCGCGTGGGACGCACCCGTCCCGCGACCGTCGTGCGCGTCGCCGACCGGTTGCTCGTCGAGGTCGACAAGCAGTCGCGCCTCGTCGGGCTCTGGTTCCTCGACGTCCCGCCCTTCCCCAACGTCGAGGCGACCGCCTGATCGTGGACGAGCGGCTCGAACGATACATCACCGAGCTGTTCGCCCCTGAAGACTCGATCCTGGCCGCCATCAGGGCGCGACACGCGGCGCTGGGGCTCCCGCCGATCCTCATCTCCCCCGACGAAGGGAAGCTGCTGCACGTGCTGCTGCGCGCCGTCGGGGCGACCCGGGTGCTCGAAATCGGTGCGCTGGCGGGGTACTCGGGGGTCTGGCTCGCCCGTGCGCTGCCCCGCCACGGTCGGCTCACGACGATCGAGCGCGATCCCCGGCATGCCGCCCTGGCGCGCCGCTCGTACACGGAGGCCGGGCTCGTGGAGCGCGTCGAGCTGATCGAGGGCGCCGCGCTCGCGGTCCTCCCCACGCTGGCGCCGGGGTTCGACGCCGTGTTCGTCGACGCCGACAAGGAGCCGCTGGCGCAATACTTCGACTGGAGTGTGCGGCTGCTGCGCGCCGGCGGCCTGCTGCTGTGCGATAACGCGTTCTTTCACGGGTCGGTGGTGGACGACGCGGACCATTCGCCCGGAACGGAGGGGGTGCGGGCGTTCAACCGCCTCGCCGCCACCGATCCCCGGGTCGTCTCGGCCGTGGCGCCGATTCGCGACGGCCTCGTAATCGGGGTACGAGTCTCACCATGAGCGATCCACTGCCGCGGGTGGGCGGCCTGGCCGAGTCCGACAAGTTCGAGCGCCTGGTGGAAGCTGCGCCCGACGCCTGGTGGAGCGGCGTGGGGCCGTTCGCCGGCCTGCACCAGCTGAACGTCGTGCGGGTAGAGTACTTCCGCCGCGTGTTCGGGGGGTTTGGCGGCAAGCGGGCGCTCGATATCGGTTGCGGCGGCGGGATCCTCTCCGAGGCGCTGGTGGCGGAGGGCGCATTGGTGACGGGCGTCGATCCCTCCGAGAAATCGCTCGCAGCGGCGCGGGCGCACGCCGCGCGTTCCGGGCTGTCCGTCGACTATCGCCTGGCGACCGCTGAAAACTTGGCGTCTTGCAACTTCACGGACCCCTTCGATCTCGTTTTTGCTGTGGACGTCTTAGAGCATGTGGACGACCGCGACCGCACGCTTGCAGGGGTCGCGCAGGTGCTGGCGCCCGGCGGCGGTCTAGGATTCCTGACGCACAACCGCACCATCGCTGCTTTCCTGCAAGTGATCTGGGACGAGGAGTACGTGCACCACACCATGCCGGAGGGATTGCACGACTTCGCGCGCTTCATCACGCCGGGCGAGCTCACCGATGGCCTGCAGCGCAACGGCATGGTGGTGCAGGAGATGAAAGGGATCGCCCGGGCGGAAGACGGGACCGGCCGTCGGGTGCTCACCGACGACCTCACCGTCACCTACCTCGGCTGGGCGCTGCGGACCCGCTGACGGTGCCCAGTTCCTGGGTGGACGCGATCCTGGCGGCCGGCGCAGTGCCGGCGTCCTACGTCCCCGACGCCAGCGCCGGCCGCACCGATCTCGAAGGGTTCACCGGCGCCGATGGGGTCGAGGATGACGAGCTCCGGACATACTGCGTCGCCGACGCGCGCCCGCTCGCGCCCGGCGCGGTCGCCTTCCTGGACGGGATCGAGCAGTGGCGGGTGGTGGGTTACGGCGGTGTGACGCCGATCGTGCGGGGCTATGTGGCCGCGGCGGTGCGCCGCCGCGGGCCGGACCGGCGGCTCCGCACCGCAGGGGAGGTGTCGCGCGAGCTCGCGATCACGCGGCTCGACGCGCTCGCGGAGCCGTTGCGGCGGGCGCTGGCGGAGTCCGGAGTAGCCGTGGTCGAGCTCGCCGAGGAGGACGCGGGGCAGCCCACCCGGGCGATCCAGGCGGCGCGACGCGAGCTGGAGCGGGCGCGCCTGGCGGAGGAGCGCGGGCTCGCCGAGCGGTGCCTGGCCGAACTCGGCCCGGACGAGTGGCTCGTGGTGGACGGCGTGCTGTCCGACTCGGCCGCGCTGTCGGCGCACCGGCGCGCCATCGGGGTCATCAAGAGCCACGGCGCGCAGTACTTCGAGGGCGCCGAGCTCGAGCGGGCGCTCACCCTGCCCGCGGGACACCGCACCAGTGTGTTCCAGCCGCGGAGCCGCGGCGCGCGGCGCGCGATTTACTCCTGGTACCTTCGGCTGTGGCCCTGGGAGGGCAACGACCTGCTGTACGGCCTGCTGCGCGTCGAGGCGCATGCGGACGCCGCCACCGTCGCCCGGGCGTCCGCGCTGTCGGCGTGGCTCATGCGCGAGCGGTCCCCCCTATCCACGCCCGACGCGCGCTGGGACCGGCTGTTGTATCCTATACATGACGTGGAGACCTATCTGCGAAGCCGCGCGCCGCGCGACGTCTTGTCGCATCCCGCATCCCGCCTCCCGAGAACGGGATCGTGATCCAAACACGGGATCCCGAACCGATCGGGCGCGTCGTCGCCACCGAGCTGAAGCCGGCCACGCCGCACCAATTTCACTTCTGGACCGCGAACGAGACGACGATCGGGATTGGGGCGATCGTTCGGGTCGAAGAGCCGGGGCCGGGGAAGCGGGAAGGGGGAAGGGTCGTCTACGGCGTGGTGACCGACGGGTTCGCGTACTCCGATCTCGCGACCCCGCTGCACGACGTCGTGAGCGCCGAGGGCGATCCGGCGCGGGCGGCCGAGAGCCCCAGCGTCCGCCAGGAGATCCGCTTGTGGACCGCGGCGGTGCTGCGCCAGCAGCCCGAGGAGCCGCTGCAACCCGTGCCGCTCGGCGCCGTCTACGTCGCGAGCGACGCCGACGTCGCGCAGGCGCTGCGGATGGACGCCTACGTGTCGGGCGCGCAGCCGAGCGGGATTCCCGTCGGCCTCTACACCGCGGCGGGTCTCGAAGCGCCCGTCTACCTGGACGCCGATTTCCTGCTCGGCCCCGAAGCGGCGCACCTGAACATCTCCGGCGTGTCGGGGCTCGCGACCAAGACGAGCGCGGTCGAATTCCTGCTCGCCTCGATCTTCGAGCACTTCCCGGCCCACAAGGGCCGCGTCGCCGCACTGTGCTTCAACGTGAAGGGCCCGGATCTCTGCTTCCTCGATCGCCCGGGGACGCTGGATGACGCGGACCGGCGGCGCTACGAGCGCCTGGGCATCGTGCCCCAGCCGTTCCAGCGCGTGCGCTACTACGCGCCCTTCAAGGCCGACGGCGTGAATCTCAACACGTTGCGCACGCACCCCGACCTGGTTGGGGACGTCGAGCCGCTCGTGTGGGGGCTCTCGGAGGTGCTCGATTTCGCGGAGGTGTTGCTGAATCGTGACGATATCGACGCCAAGGCGGATGCATTCATCGACTTTCTATCCGATCGCGTCCTCAATAAGGAGTTCGACGACGGGTTCGGCGGCGGCCATCGGGTGCAGACGTTCGCCGATCTGGACGGGCTGTTCCGGGCGATCTTCGACGGACTCGAGCTGTCGGGACGGAGCGATATGTGGCGCACGCATCACATCGCCACCATTCGCAAGGTCCGGAATCGGCTCTCCAACATCTCCACGCGCTGCAAAGGCCTCGTCACCGACGACGGTCCTTCCAGCGACCTCCCGTGGGGCGGGTTCGAGGATCGCACCGTCTACGTGGTGGACGTCGCGAACGTGGATCCGCTCGGCCAGGATCTCGTATTCGCGCGGGTCGTCTCCAAGCTGCGCGAGCACCTGGAGCGGCGCGATCTCGGCGTCGAGGCCGTCGTGGTCTTCGTCGACGAGCTCAACAAGTACGCACCCGGCGACGGACCGGAGACGTACGTGCGCAAGATGTTGCTCGATATCTCGGAACGGGGTCGCTACCTTGGTCTCGTCCTCTTCGCGGCGGAGCAATTCCGCTCCCAGGTGCACCGGCGGGTGGTCGGGAACGCGGGCACGACGCTGTTCGGGCGCATGGACGCCGATGAGCTCGCCACGCCGGGCTACCACGTGCTCTCTCCTGCGGTCAAGATCAAGCTCGCCACGCTGCCGATCGGGGAGCTGATGGTGCGCCACCCCCATTTCACGCAGCCGATCTTCGTCCGCTTCCCGCGGCCTGCCGTGCTGCGCGGCCGGGACGGCGTCGAGCGCTTTCCGCCGGCCGCCGACCTGTCGTTCGAGGACGCGGTGGTCCGTCAGCTGGCGCGGCTCGACCGTCGCATCCGGCCGAACCAGGTAAAGGACCTGATCGCCGAGCGGCGCCCGGACGACGTGCGCCGGGCGCTCGCGGCCGTGCGCCGCACGCGTCCCGACGACGCGCTGGCGTATTTCCGCCGGATGCTGGGCGCGCGCGTCGCGCCGGCAACGGCGCCCGCCCGCGAGGCGGTGCCGCCGCTCAACCCGATCTCGGAAGAGCCGTACTGATCGCGTGAAGCTCGCCCACCTCGCCGACCTCCACCTCGGGTTCCGCCAGTACGACCGGCAGACGCCGCGGGGCGGGAATCAGCGGGAAGCGGACGTTGCCGAGGCGTTCCGCCGCACCGTAGACGACCTGTTGGTGCAGCGGCCCGACCTGATCGTGGTGGCGGGCGACGTCTTCCACTCCGTCCGGCCGACCAATCCGGCGATCCTGTTCCTGTTCCAGCAGCTGCACCGGCTGCGGGCCGGGCTGACGGACGCGCCTATCGTCGTGATCGCGGGGAATCACGACACGCCGCGCTCGGCCGAGACGGGAACGATCCTCAAGCTGTACGAGGCGCTCGGGGTCCACGTGGTCGCGGACCAGGCTCGGCGTATCTCGTTTCCGCAGCTCGACTGCGCGGTGCTGGCCGTGCCGCACCAGGCGCTGATGCAGGCCGAGCGGCCGGCGCTGCGTCCGGAACGCGGCGCCGCGCACAACATCCTGGTGCTGCACGGCGTGCTGGAGGACATCATCGATCCCGAGTGGAGCGTCTCCGACTACGGGAGCGCCCGTCTCACGCGCGCCGACCTCGCCGCCGCACAGTGGGACTACGTGGCGCTCGGGGGATATCACGTGCTGCACGACGTGGCGGCGAACGCCTGGTACGCCGGGAGCCTGGAGTACGTGAACCCGCGTGCCTGGGTCCAGGTGCGCGAGGAGGCGAGTCGCAATGTCCCCGGCAAGGGGTACCTCCTGGTGGACGTGCCGGGCGCCCACACGACGTTCCGTCCGGTCGCGGGGGCCCGGAAGCACCTCGACCTGCCCCCGATCCACGGCGCCGGGTTGACCGCGCGGCAGCTGGACGAGCAGATCGCTCAGCGGGTGGCGGGCTCCAAGCCGGCGATCGACGATCAGGTGGTGCGCCTCATCGTCTACGACGTGGCGGCGGCGACCGCGCGGGATCTGGACCACCCGGCGATCCGCCAGTACAAGGCCCGGGCGCTCAACTTTCATCTCGACGTCCGGCGGCCGGAGCCGCAGCGCGTGGTAGGGGTCGGCGCGCCGGGGCGGCGCCAGACGCTGCCCGATACGCTTCGCGAGTTCCTGGGCCGCCGCCCGCTCGACGCCGACTTGGACCGCGACGAATTCGTGCGCCTGGGCGTCGAGTATCTGGACCGGGTCGGCGGGGAAGGCGCGGAGGCGTCGGCCTGATGCGGCTGCACCGGCTGCGACTGCGGAACTTTCGCCAGCACGCCGACACCGAGCTGGTGTTCGGGCCCGGGATCACGGGGATCATCGGGCCGAACGGCTCGGGGAAGACGACGCTGCTCGAGGCGATCGCGTGGGCCATCTACGGCAACGTCGCTGCGCGCGGGGACAAGGAGTCGATCCGCAACCTGCGCGCCAAGGCGCGCTCGAGCGTGCGGGTAGAGATGGAGTTCGGGGTGGGCGCGCACGAGTACAAGGTGGTCCGCGGGCTGCACAACGCCGAACTATACCAGGACGGGCGGCTGGTCGCGAACTCGCTCACCGAGGTGACGGCGAAGCTCGAGCGCGGGCTTGGGATGACGCACGACGAGTTCTTCAACACGTACTTCACGGGGCAGAAAGACCTCGCGGTGATGGCGCAGCTGAGCCGCCCCGAGCGCGCGGCGTTCCTGTCGCGCGTGCTGCGGTACGAGCAGCTCAGCCTCGCGCAAGAACGGATTCGGGAGCAGAAGAACGCCCTCGCCGCGGAGCTGCACGGGCGGGAAGCGGGGCTCCCGGAGCAGGCCGCGCTCGAGCGGGAGCGGGCAGCCGCGGGCGCGCGGCTCGAGCAGGCGCGGCGGGCGGCCGCGGAAGCGGAGGCGGCCCGCGCCCGGGCCCAGCAGGCGGACGCGCGCGAGGAGCCGCGTTGGCGGGAGTGGGTGGAGAAAGAGAAGCGTGTCCACTCGCTCGACGGCGATCGGCGGATGGCCGACCAGGCGGTAACGGTCGCCAAGCAGGAGTGCGAGCGGCTCGACCGGGAGATGGCGGAAGCCCTCAAAGCGCGCGACCAGCTCGATGCGCTGCAGACGGAGCTGGAGCCGATCGAGCGGCTGAAGCGTGAGCAGGCCGAGCTCGAGCACCTGCAGAAGGAAGAGACGGCCCGGCGGGCCGACGAAGGGCAGCTGGCGGAGCTGATGCGGACCATCGTGGCGCTGGACCGCCGCATCGCGGAGCTGGCGCCGGCGACGGAGGCGCTCGCCGGCGTGGAGCGCGAAGCGGGGGCGCTGGGCGAGCGGCTCGAGGTCGCCGAGCGGACCGCCGAAGAGCAGCGGGCCGCGTGGGTGCGGGAGAAGGAATACGCGACCACGCGCCGCGCCGATCTGCTCAAGCAGTACGACGAGGTGAAGGAGCAGCGGGACAAGATCGAGCAGCTCGGGCCCGAGGGAACGTGCCCGACGTGTCGCCGGCCGCTCGGCGCCGAGTATGCCGAGGTGCTGGGCGTCCTGGACCGCCAGATGCAGGCGATCGTGGAGGACGGGAAGTACTTCCGGCAGCGGCTCGAGCAGCTGAGCCAGCCGCCCGCGACGCTGGCGCCGGTGGAGGCGGCGCGCGACGCGTTGCTGGTCGAGAGCCGCCGGGCGAGCGAGCGCGCCGGCGAGCTGCGTGCCCAGCTCGAAGAGCGCGACCGCGCCGTCGCGCAGCGTCGCGGCCTCGAGATGCGGGCGCGGGTGCTCGACGGCCTGATCCGCGCCCGTCCCACGGGCTACGACCGGCAGCGGCATGACGTGGTCCGGGCCGAGCTCACGAAGCTCGAGCCCGTGGCGCTCGAGGCGGCGAAGCTCGCGGAGCGGGCCAAGCGGGCGGAGATTCTGGTCAGGGAAGCCGAGCTGGCGGAGCAGGCGTTGTCGCTACACGAGCACCGCGCCCGCGAGCTCGCGGCCGCCGTGGCGGCGGAGCAATTCTCGGAGCAGGCGTTCGCGGCAGCGCGGGAACGGCATGACCGCGCCGCTCGGGCCCTCCGCGAAGCGGAGCTCGCCGTAGCGGAGACCCGCGGCGAGCTCACGTCGGCGGAGGCGGGCGTCCGTGAGGTGCAGCGCCGCGCCGCCGAACGCGCGGCGCAAGAGCGCCAGATCGCCGAGCTCAAGGTCCGGCTGCGGCTCCATCACGAGCTGGACCGCGGGTTCGGCGACCTGCGGGCGGAGCTGAACGCCGCCATGCGGCCCGAGATCGCGGAGCTCGCCTCCGGATTTCTCGCGGACCTGACCGACGGGCGGTACGAAGCCGTGGATCTGAACGACGATTACGTGGTCACGATCATCGACGACGGCGTGTCCAAACCAGTGATCTCCGGGGGCGAAGAGGATGTGGCGAACCTGGCGCTGCGCCTCGCGATCTCACAGATGATCGCCGAGCGGGCCGGGCAGCCGCTCACGCTGCTCGTGCTCGACGAGATCTTCGGCTCACTGGACGAGAGCCGCCGCCAGCACGTGGTCGCCCTGCTGCGGCGGTTGGCCGACCGCTTCCCCCAGGTCGTGCTGATCACCCACATTGAACAGGTGCGCGAGGGACTCGACCGCGTGATCCGAGTCGATTACGACGTCGGGCAGGGCGCGAGCGTGGTGCGCGACGACACCGCCACGCTGGGAGCCGCCGATGCGGGCGTGGCTGCCTGAGCAGCAGGTCTACGGCCCTGAGCCCGCGACCGAGCGGGACGTCGCGGGGTTGAACCGCGTCTTCGCCGACGCGTTCACCGACCGCTACCGCCGCGACGGGCTCGTGGGCGTGCGGGTGCCCTACCTGAATCCGCAGGTGTGGCGCTACGCGCTGCTCGACGCCGGCGCCGGCTCCATGCTGTGGCGCGACGAGTCGGGGCATATCGTCGCCTTCAATATCGCGCATCGCTCCGGGACCGAAGGCTGGATGGGGCCGCTCGCGGTCCGACCCGACCGCCAGGGCGGCGGCGTGGGAAAGACGATCGTCCGCACGGCGGTCGACTGGCTGCTCGAGCAGCGGGTCGTGACCCTGGGCCTCGAGACGATGCCGCGCACGGTCGAGAACATCGGCTTCTATGCCCGGCTCGGCTTCTCTCCGGCATACCTCACCGTCACGATGACGAATGACATCGCGACGCGCGGCCACGCGGCGCCCTCGCTGTTGTCCCAACGCAAGGGAGCCGCCGCGGAGGCGACGTTGGCGGCCGCCCGCCGGCTGGCGCACGAGCTCGCCGCCGGATTCGACTTCACCCGCGAGTTGCTCCTCACGGCCGAGCTCGGCCTGGGCGACGCGTCGCTGGTCGACGGGGACGACGACCTGAACGCCGTGGTGCTGTGGCACGCGGCGCCGCTCGCGGAAGGGCGGCCCAAGGACGAGGTGCGCGTCCTCAAGCTCGTCGCCCGCGACGTGGCGACGTTCGACGCCGCGATCGCGGCGACGGAGGCGGCTGCGGCGCGGCTCGGCATCCGGCGCGTGGCGATTCGCTGTCAGACGCGGTACGACGAAGCGTTCCGTCGCCTCGTCGCGCGCGGCTACCGCGTCCGCTGGACCGACCTGCGCATGACCTACGAGGGCTATCCGGAGCCGCATCCCACCGAGGGCGTGCTGTTTTCCAACTGGGAGATCTGAGGCTGACCGCAGGCCTCGTCATCTTCGCCCTCACATATCTGCTCATCGCCGTTCAGCGGCTGCCGTTCGTGCACCTGAACCGCCCGGCGGCGAGCCTGGTGGGGGCGGTCGCGATGGTCGTGTTCGGCGTGCTCACACTGCCGGACGCGTACGCCGCCGTCGATTTCGACGTGCTGGTCTTCCTGCTCGGCATGATGCTCATCGTCGGCTACCTCGAAGTGGGGAAGTTCTTCGAGTGGGCGGCGCGGTGGGTGGTCAGGCGGGCGGGGACGCCCGAGCGGCTGCTGCTCGGCGTCGTGGTCGGTGGCGGTCTCCTGTCGGCGTTTTTCGTCAACGACACGATTTGCCTCGTCGTAACCCCCGTGCTGCTCGCGGCACTCGGGCCCCTGCGGGTGCGACCCAACGCCTACCTGATCGGGCTCGCGATGGGAGCGAATGTCGGCTCCGTGCTGTCGGTCACCGGCAACCCGCAGAACATGCTTGTCGGGATCTGGAGCCGCGCGACGTTCGCCGCATTCCTCGTCCACATGCTCCCGGTCGCGCTCGGCGGGCTGGCGATCACCTACGGCTACCTGCGGTGGGCGTACCGCCGCGAGCTGCGCGAGCCCTTTCGGGAGCGGCTGGAGGCGGTGCCGGTCACGCTCGACCGGCCGCTCGTGACGCGCGGCCTCGCGATGTTCCTGGTCGCGGTGCTCGGGTGGCTGGCCGGCGGGTCCCTGCCGCTGGTCGCGATCGCCGCGGGAGCGCTGATGGTGCTCGTGGCCCAGCGCGATCCCGCATACGCGATCGAGCGGGTGGACTGGAGTCTGCTGCTGTTTTTCGCGTCGCTCTTCGTGGTGATGCGCGGCGTCGAGCAAACGGGTGCCGTCGCGTGGATCGACCGACACGCTCTGGGCCTGGTCGAAACCGGCTCTACGTGGGCGGCCGCGACCGCTGTGAGCGCCGTGATGGTCGCGCTGTCGAACCTGATCTCGAACGTCCCGGCAGTGATCCTGTGGCGCCATACCGTGCCTCAGCTGCCCCACGCGGAGCTGCTGTGGCGGGTGGTGGCGATGAGCTCGACGTTCGCTGGCAACCTGCTGCTCATCGGCTCGATGGCGAACCTGATCGTGGCCGAGAAGGCCGAGTCGCGCGGCGTGCGAATCGGGTTCGGGGAGTATGCGCGGGTCGGCGTGCCGGTGACGGTGCTGACGCTCGCCTGGGGGATCGTGGCGCTGGTGGTGACCAGCTAGATGAGACCGGCTTCGGGTCGCACGCCAAGAGGATGCTAGAACGCAACTTGCGCACGAGCCGCTTGCGCGGCAGGAGCCGATCGCTCATCATGTAGCGCGCCCCAATACCGAACATTTACCGAAACCCGGAGGGAGTATGAACTGCTTAGTGCTGGGTCTCGCGGTGCTCGGGCTGGCGTCGCTTGGGGCGACTGCGGAAGCCCGCGCGCAGGGAACACGTTTTGGTCTCGGTGGTGGGCTCGCCGCCCCCACGGGCGACTACGGCAGCGTTGACAAGGGTGGTTGGCACGCGCTGGCCAAGGTGGATTTCGCGATCCCGATGGCGCCGGTCGGCGTCCGCGTTGAGGGCCTGTACGGCCGGACCAGTCACAAAGACCAAAGCGGTACGGCCGTGCCGGGGAACACGCAGCTCGCCGGCGGCCTGGCCAGCCTGGTGTGGAACGTCCCGATGCCGGCTCCGATGTTCAAGCCGTATGTGCTCGCGGGCGCGGGCGTGTACCACGTGAAGGTCTCGACGTCCTTGGGCGACGCCTCGGAGACGAAGCTCGCCTACGGTGGCGGCGCTGGTGGCTCGTTCGGCGCCGGCCCGGCCCGGTTCTTCGTCGAAGGGCGGTACTTGAGGGTGCAGGAGAGCGGCGGGGCGATGACCTTCTTCCCGATCACTGCTGGGGTCACGTTCGGCCTGAAGTAGCTTCAGCGCAATCGAACCGCGGCGCCGCCCGTTGATCCGACGGCGCCGCGGTTTTCTTTCCGGGCGGTTGTAGAATCAGGTCATTGCATTCTCATCGTACATGTATCACATTTATATCATACATGCGACACAATCAAGACACTCGCGAGGTGCCATGACCGATCCTCCGCGCCATCGGCGCGTTCGGGAGCCGGTTCAAGTCTACCTGGATGAAGCCGATCGCAGCCTGCTGGAGGAGCTGGCCGCGCGCACGGGATTGCCGCGCGCCGAGCTGCTGCGGCGCGGACTGCGCCGGATGGCAGACGAGGTGCTCACCGAGCGGGCGCCGGGCTGGTCCTTCGATCGGCTGGTCGGCGCGTTGGGCGACGACGCCTCGCTCCCGTCAGACCTGGCCGCGCGTCACGACGAGTACCTCCACGGCGGCGAACACGCCCCTGAGCGCCCGCGTCCTGATTGACACGGGGGCGCTCCTCGCGCTCGCCAACCCCCGCGACCAGTACCACGAGCGCGCCGTCGTGACCGGCCGCCGCTTCCTCGAGAGCGGGGGCCGCTGGCTCGGGACCGCCCTGGTGCTCGCCGAGTTCCACGGCCATGTGTTGCACCGCGGCGGCCCGGCAGCCGCCCGCAGCGTGCTCTCGGCGCTGCTCGAGGATCCGCTGTACCAGTGGCGCGACGTGCCGGTGTCGCTCGTCCGGGCCGCGATCGCCGGGTGGCTCGACCGGTTCCGGGACCAGCGCTTCTCGCTCACTGACGCCGTGAGCTTCGAGCTGATGCGGCA
>QHTK01000013.1 GCA_003220795.1 Gemmatimonadota bacterium
TGATGAGGCTTCTGGCGATCAGTCCTGCGGCCGAGAGTACGAGCAACGCGAGCGCGAGCTGTCCCGCGACCAGGGCTTCCGTCGCCCGTCGGGAGCGCCGACCGGCGCTATGCCGCGGGTCCGACCGGAGCGCCCGCTCCAACTCGACGCGCGACGTAATGACCGCCGGCGCGAGGGCAAAGATCAGCATAGCGATGCTCGTGATCGCCACGGCGCCGACCAGCACGGTCGCGTTCACTTGAATCTCGTCCAAGCGCGGGACGCCAGCCGGCGCGAACGCGACGAAGCTGCGGACGGCGCCAGCCGCCACTGCCAGCCCGAGTGCGCCGCCGGCGAGCGCGAGGAGCGCATTCTCGGTCAGCAGCTGGACGATGACTTGTCCCCGGCCCGCACCGAGCGCTGATCGCACGGCGATCTCGCGCACGCGCGCGAGGCCGCGGACGAGGAGCAGATTGGCGACGTTGATGCACGTGATCAAGAGCAGGAGTCCGGCGGCGGCGGCGAACACGATCAGTGCCGGTCTCGTGTCGCCGAGGATGAGCCGCGGCAGCGTGTGTACGACGCCGCGCAGATCGCGCCCCCATCGCGAGCCGCCGGGACGCCGGAAGAAAGCGGTCAGCTCGTCCTGCGCGTCGGCGGCCGTTCGTCCAGCCGCGATCCGCCCGATGACGTACAAGTCCTTCGGAACCGTCGAGGGGACGACCGGCGCCCAGCAGTCGGTCCCTCTCGGATAGTCCAGCCCTTGCGGCATCACGCCGACGATCGTGTACGCCACGCCATCGTCGTAGGTCAGCACCTGGCGCCCGAGTACGTGGGGGTCGCCGCCGAACCTCCGCTGCCAAGCACCATAGCTCAGCACCAGCACCGGCGCCGCGCCGCTCACGTCATCTGTTGCGCCCAGCGCTCGGCCGAGCACGGGTCGCGCGCCGAGCACGTCGAAGAACTCGCCCGACACGAGCGCGCGGCGGAGCAGCGAGATCTGGTCGCCGTCGCGAATCGGCTTCGGCCCGGCGCCATAGTAGGAGAAGAACGCGACTCGCTCGAGCGACCTGGTTTGCCGCGCGAACTCCCGGGCGTCGTCCAGTCCCAACGGATAGGCGAATTCTCGGTCGGGCTTCCGGCCCCAGAGCACGACCAGGCGGTCCTGATCGCGCACGGGAAGCCGGCGCAGCAGCAGCGCGTCGGCCACCGTGAACACGGCGGTCGCGAGCCCGATCCCGAGCGCGAGGGTGAGGATCGCGGTCAGGGCGAAGCCGGGGCTCGTGCGCAGGGTGCGGAAGGCGTAGCGGACGTCATTCATAACGAAGAGCAACCATCGGATCGACCTTCGTCGCCCGGCGCGCCGGGACCCACGTCGCCACGAGCGCCACGGCGACGAGCAGCAGGGACGTCGCGGCGAACGTGGCCGCGTCGCGCGGCGTCACCTCGAAGAGCATCGCCGTCAGCGCTCGGGTGACGCCCCACGCGCCGACGAGCCCGAGCCCCACGCCCGCCGCCACGCGGCGCAGGCTCTCCTTCATCAGGAGTGCCACCACGTCCCCACCGCGCGCCCCCAGGGCCATCCGGATGCCGAGCTCCCTGGTCCGCTGGGTCACGGCGTACGCGGTGACGCCGTAGATGCCGACCAGCGCGAGCCCGACCGCGAGCAGGGCGAAGATGGTGAGCAGGGTCGTGTTGAACCGTCGCGCCACGGTCTGGCGGCCGATCAGCTGCTCTAGGCTCACGATCTCTCCGATCGACTGGTCTGGATCGCCGCGGCGCACGGCCTCGCGGATCGCGCCCGCAAGCTGGATCGGGCGGCCGTTGTTCGCGCGGACCACCAACCACATCTCCTGCATCTCCGACTGTTGCGACGCCGGCCGGTAGATCTCCGGTTGGGGGGCGGCGTCGAGCGAGGCCGAGCGCAGGTTGTCGATCACACCGACGATGGTGACGGGCCCCGCTGGTTGCCCCGGCCCACGGATGGTGGGCTGCTTGCCGATCGGGTCCTGTCCGGGCCAGAGCTGATCCGCCGTCGTGCGGTTGATAATCGCAACAGACGGCGCGCCGGCACGATCCTCCACCGTGAACCCGCGACCTCGCTGGATCGGAATGCGGAACGTCGTGAAGTAGCTCCGCGACACACTGGACGACCGGAGCACCATGATCGGCTCGGGGTAGTCCGGACGCACGGTGCGGGGATCAAACACGACCATGAACATCTGGCCGCTCAACGGCAGCGTGCTCGCGAGACTCGCCGACTGTACGCCCGCATGAGATTCGACCGCGGCGAGCATGTCTTCGAAGAACAGCTTCTGCTGAGCGCCCGAGGGAAAGCGCGCCGGCGTGAGCCGGATGCGGGCCGCGAGCACGTCGCGCGTATCGAACCCGGGGTTCACGTTGGTGAGGCGAATGATGCTGCGCACCAGCAACCCGGCCCCCACGAGCAGCACCAGGGCGAGTGTCACCTCGCCCACCACGAGCGCGTTCTGTAGGCGGCGCCTTCCACCGATCGCGCCCGGGGCATCCTCGCGCAGCGATTGCTCGATGCCGGGCGCCGAAGCGCGCCACGCGGGCAGGATACCGAACACCACGCCCGTCAGGACTGCCAGCCCCAGGCCGAACGCGAGGACCGGGCCGTCGAGTCCGATTTCGGTTGCCCGCGGAAGCGCGCGCGGCCAGACAGCGAGCAGGGCGTTGAGTCCCGACGCGGATAGCACGACACCGACGGCGCCCGCGGCGAGCGCGAGCAGTGTGCTCTCCGTGAGCAGCTGGCGGACGAGCCGTCCGCGTCCCGCGCCCAGGGCGCGCCGGACCGCCAGCTCACGGCGTCGCGCGGTGGCGCGCGCGAGCAGGAGATTGGCCGCGTTGGCGCAGGCGATCAGCAGCACCAGGGCGACGGCACCCGCCAGTATAAGGAGGCGCTGGCTGACGTCGCCGATCGCCGCCTCCCGGAGCAGTTGGACATCGAAGCCGCTGTCGAGGATCGATCGCCCGCTGGCGGAGGGGGCGGGAGGGCCACGACCGGGACCGGCTTGCTCCGCCACAATCCGCTGTCGCCCACCACTACCGCCCGAGTCCGCGGCACTGAGACGCGCCCCGAGCAGCTTGACGTCAGCCACCACACGCTCCAGGGCGGCCCCGGGCGCGAGGCGCGCCACGGCGGTAAGGAAGTGCATCCCGCGGTTCGTCTCGGCTTGGGGATTCTGCGCGAGGAACTCGCCGATCGGCGTCCACACCTGCACGTCTGCGTTGGGGAACTCAAACCCCGCCGGCATGACGCCGATCACGGTGAAGCTGCGCCCATCGAGCGAGATCGATTTGCCCAGGATAGCGGGATCGCGCCCGAAGCTCGTGACCCAGAGCCCGTGGCTTAACAGCGCAAGGGGCGTGCGTTCGTCGGCGGCCGTGAAGGCGTGCCCGATCTCTGGGCGTACCTGCAGTACGTCGCACAGATCGGCCGTGGCGGCGGCCACCTGGACCTCTCGCGCATCACCCGCGCCAGTCAGGTTGTAGCGCCGAGACACCACGGCTGCGACTCCCGTGAAATCCCGCGACAGCGCGCGCAGGTCGCGGAGATCCGGGAAGGACACGCCGAACCGCACGCCCCGGAATCCGGTAGACATGATCTGGACCAGACGATCCGATCCCGGGTACGGCAGCGGCTTGAGCAGCACCGTATTGACCGCGCTGAAGATCGCCGTATTGGCGCCGATGCCGAGGGCCAGTGTGAGCACGGCGACGCCCGTGAAGCCGGGGCTCTTCGCGAGCGTGCGCACAGCGTAGCGAAGGTCTTGCAGCAGCGTGTCCATCATTCATACCTCAGGGCAACCATCGGATCGACCCGCGCCGCGCGGCGCGAGGGGATGAAGCTTGCCACCACGGTGACACCGAGTAGCGCGACGGTGACGAACCCGAAGACGAGGGGATCGTGCGGGGATTCCTGGAACAGGAGGGGGCCCAGCCAGTTGCCCGCCGCGAGCGCGATTACGACGCCGATCACGATGCCGGCGGCCCCGAGCGTCAAGCCTTCGCTGACGACCAGTCTCACCAAATCGTGCTGCTGTGCCCCGAGCGCGGCGCGGACGCCCAGCTCCTGGGTGCGCTGCGACACGGTGTAGGCCATCACGCTGTAGAGCCCGATCGCCGCGAGCGCGAGCGCCAGCGCCCCGAAGGCGAGGAACATGGTCGCTCCCAGCTGCCACGAGCGCGTCTGCTCGCCCAGGATCTCGCGCAGCGGCGTGACCGTGACATACGATGTACCGGGCATGAGCTGCTGCAGCCGGCGACGGATCGGCTCGGCGTATGGCGCGGCCTGCCCGCGGGTCCGGATGAAGAGACCGCCCTGCTCGGGATGCCACTGCGCCTCGGAGACGTAATAGAACAGCCCGGGGTCGTCGCCCAGGTGCTGGTACTTGATGTTCTCAGCGACGCCCACCACGTAGCTGCACGGCAGGGTGTCGGCGCCCACTTTGACGCACTGACCGATCGGATCCCGCCCGGGCCAGAGCGTCTTCGCCATGGCGTCGCTCACCACGATCGCGCGGGGCGCGTTTTTCGCGTCCTGGATGGCGATGCCGCGGCCGCGCAGGATGCGCGTGCCGAGCGTGGCGAAATACTCCGGGGTCACCGCGTTCAAGGCGAACTCGCCCAGTCGGTGCACCGAGTCGATGCCGGCGACATGGAGCTCCATGGTCGAAGTGCTCCAGAACGGCACCGTGAGTTGGCGCGAGGCGTGCATGACCTCTGGAATCGCCTGCGCCGTCTCGAGCAGATCGCGGCGCAGCGCGACCCCATGGGCGCTGTCGAGCTGCACGCCACGCATATTCAAGTCCACGAGGAGCACGGGGTCGACGTCGTAGCCCAGCGGCACGGCCCGCACGTGGCGCAGGCTGCGCACGAACAGCCCCGCGCCGATGAGCAGCACGACGCAGAGCGCGCCCTGCAGCACGAGCAACGCGAGGCGAGCGCGTGACCGCTGGAACGTGCCCTCGCGCGCGCCGGCCTTGAGATCGCCGGCGAAGTCGGCGCGCCGCGTCTGCAACGCGGGGGCGAGCGCGGTGAGGAGGCCGGCGACCAGCGCCGCCGCGCCGCCGAACAGCAGGGTGCGTGCGTCGCCCATCACGCTCACCTGGGATGACCTGGCCAGGAATTGCCCGCGCAGCACCGCACCGCCCCACTCCGCGACGAGGAGGCCTGCGACGCCCCCCAGCAGCGCGAGGATCACGCTCTCAGCGAACAACTGCGACAGCAGTCGCGCGCGACTGACGCCCAGCGCCAGCCGGATGGCGATCTCCTGGCGGCGTCGCAGCGCGCGGGCGAGCAGCAGGTTGGCGACGTTCGCGCAGGCGATGAGCAGGACGATCACCGCGACGCCGGCTACCCAGGTCGCGACCCTCGCGAAGCTCGACTCGTTCGGCCCGCGCTCACTCAGCACCGATGCGGCGAGGGCGTGCGGCCGCGCGATCTCCGCCGGAGCCAGGCCGGGGCTTTCCATCCGCTGGGCGGCGTAGCTGCGGAGGAAGGCGTTGGTGAGATCGGTATTGGCGGCCGCGACGCTCACCCCCGGCTTCCGCTGCACCAGCATGGACGCCCACATCCAATGGTACGTGGTCCACCACGTGTCCCGGGGCGGTCGGTGGGCGCTGGCGTGGCTCGTGATGGGGATGAACGCCACCGGTTGCTGCACCGGCCACAGTCCCGCGAATCCTTCGGGTGCGACGCCGATGATCGTGTAGACCGTGGGGCCGATCTGGAGGGTGGAGCCGAGTGCCTCCGAGCGACCGCCGTAGCGGGTTTTCCAGAAGGCGTACGAGAGCACCGCGACCGCCGTCCCATCGGGAGGACTGTCCTCGGCCGCCGTGAAGTAGCGGCCCAGCGCTGGTGGCGCATCGAAGAAGCCGAAGAAGCTCGCGCTCACGATGCCGACGCGCATTTCCCGCGCCTCGGCGCCGACCCCGACGGCAAGGTCGTGTTCGGTAAACGCGGCGGTACGGGCAAAGGCGCTCGTCCAGCTCGTAAGATCGACGTATCGCGCGTACTGCAGGTACCCGGACGCCTGCTCCTTGCCGCGATAGGTCTGTGCGAGATAGATGCGATGCGTCACTGCGG
>QHTK01000048.1 GCA_003220795.1 Gemmatimonadota bacterium
AAGCGGTGGGCGCGACCCGCCGGGAAATCCTGTGGCAGTTCCTCGTCGAGGCCGCGACGCTCACGCTCATGGGCGGCGTGATCGGCATCGTATTTGGTCTCGCCGCGGGCGAAGTCCTCAAGTCGCTGCTGCGCTTCTCGACGACCGTCCCGCTGTGGAGCGCCGCTGTTGCGACCCTCGTCTCCATCCTCGTCGGCGTGGTCTTCGGTATCGTGCCCGCCAACCGGGCGGCGGGACTCGATCCGGTGGAGGCCCTCCGCTATGAGTGAGCAGCGTGTCGACTTGTTGGCGATCGCGGCGCACCGCGACGACGTCGAGCTGACGTGCGGCGGCACGCTGGCGAAGGCCGCGCAGGCAGGCCACCGCGTCGGCATCCTCGACTTGACGCAGGGCGAGACCGGGACGCGCGGCGATGCCGGCTCCCGGGCGGCCGAGGCGGAGCGCGCGGCGCGGGCGCTCGGCGTGCACCAGCGCCTCAACGCGCAGCTCCCCGATGCCCATCTGCAAAACGACGAGCCGTCGCGCGCCCGCGTGGTCGAGCTCGTGCGGGCGACCCGCCCGCGCGTCGTGATTCTGCCCTTCCCCATCGGCCGGCACCCGGACCATCGCATCGCCTCCGAGCTGGGGCGCGACGCCTGCTACCTGGCCGGGCTCGCCAAGTACGGCGGCGCGGGCGATCCCCACCGGCCCTTCAAGATTCTGTATGCGCTCGCGTACCGCGAAGATCCCGTGAAGCCGACGTTCGTGGTGGATATCTCGGCCACCTTCGACGTGAAGATGCAGGCGATCCGCTGCTACGCCTCGCAGTTCGACGGGGCCAGGGCAGCCGGCGAGATCTATCCCACCGGTCAGGATCTGTACGAGCTGATCCGCGTGCAGTCGGCCCACTACGGCTCGCTCATCCGCCGGCCGTACGGTGAGCCGTTCTTTTGTCACGAGACGCTGGAAGTGCAAGACGTGCTGCAGCTTGGCGTGCAGTCTCTGTAGTCGGTAGATTCCCCGCCAATGGCCAAGCGCCTGGTGTATCTCGACAACGCCGCCACGACGCCGGTGCGGCCCGAAGTGCTGGAGGCGATGCTCCCCTATCTCGGGAAGGACGCCTTCGGGAACCCGTCGTCTCCCCATCGGTTCGGGCGCGCGGCGCGCGCCGGCGTCGAAGAGGCCAAGCGCACGATCGCCCTGGCCCTGGGCGTCGAGCCCGGCCACGTGATCTTCACGTCGGGCGGCACCGAGGCGGACAACCTGGCGGTGATCGGGTCCGCGCTCGCGGCGCGCGACCGGGGCGGCCCGTTCCGCGTGGCGGTGACGGCGACCGAGCACAAGGCCGTGCTCGCGGCCGCGCACGCGGTGAAGCACCTGGGCGGCGACGAGGTCGTCCTTCCCGTCGACGCGTCCGGAGTGGTGGACGAGGCGGCCGTCGAGCAGGCGCTCGCGTCCGGCGTCGCGGTCGTGAGCGTCATGTGGGTCAACAACGAGGTCGGGACGATGCAACCGGTGGGGCGGCTCGCGGCGCGATGTTGCGAGGCGGACGTCCCCTTCCATACGGACGCCGTTCAGGCGATCGGCAAGGTCCCGGTCGCGCTCAGGGACATCGGCTGTACTCTCGTCACCATCTCCGGCCACAAGATCGGCGCTCCCAAGGGGATCGGCGCCTTGATCGTGCGCGACCGGCACGCGGTCGAGGCGATCATCCATGGCGGCGGCCAGCAGTTTGGGTTGCGGCCGGGCACGGAGAACGTGCCCGGGATCATCGGCCTGGGGCGGGCGGTGGAGCTCGCCGCCCACGAGCAGACGGAGTTCGCCGCCAGGGTGCGCGCGCTGCGCGACGAGCTAGAGCGGCGGCTGCTCGACGTCTTCCCCGACGCGGTGATCAACGGCGCGCGGGCCGAGCGGGCGCCCCACGTCGCGAACGTCTCGATCCCCGGGACCGATTCCGAAGCCCTGCTCATGCACCTGGACCTCGCCGGCATCGCCTGCTCGTCGGGCTCGGCCTGCAGCACCGGGGCCGTGGAGCCGTCCCACGTGCTCACCGCGATGGGCGTGCCGCGCGAGCTCGGCGTGGCGGCGTTGCGCTTCTCGTTCGGGAAGGACAGCGCGGCGGAGGACGTGGAGGTGGTGGCGGGTGCGCTGCCGGCGATCGTCGACAAGGTTCGCGCTTTGTCCGCGGTCCTGCACCGATGAACGACCGCGTGCTGGTCGCCATGTCGGGCGGGGTGGACTCGTCCGTGGCGGCCGCGTTGCTCGTGGAGGCCGGGTACGAGGTCATCGGCGCCACCATGAAGCTGTTCTGCTACGGTGATTCGGTCCCGGACCGCCCGTGCTGCTCGCTCGACTCGATCATCGACGCCCAGCTCGTGGCTCACAAGCTCGGTATTCCGCACTACGTGGTGAATCTGGAGGAGCGGTTCGGCCGCGACGTGATCGGCGACTTCGTGGCGGAGTACGCGCGCGGTCGGACGCCGATTCCATGTGTACGCTGCAACTCGTTCACGAAGTTTCGCGATTTCCTGCACCACGCCGATGCGCTGGACTGCGCCGCTGTGGCGACCGGGCACTACGTGATCACCCGCGACGGTGCACTGTACCGCGGCCGCGACGCCCAGAAGGACCAGTCGTACTTCCTGTGGGGGATCGACCGCGCCGTCGTCGCGCGGCTGCGCACGCCGGTGGGCGAGCTCACCAAGCGGGAGACGCGTGCCGTGGCCCGCCGGCTCGGGCTCGTCACCGCCGATAAGCCCGAGTCCGTAGAAATCTGCTTCGTCCCGGACGACGACTACGTCGGCGTGCTCGAGCGACACCTGCCGACGGACGCCCCGGCGCTGGCGCCCGGCCCGCTCGTCACCGTGGGTGGCGAGGTGGTGGGCGAGCACCGTGGGTTCGCGCGCTACACCATCGGCCAGCGGCGCGGGCTCCCCGGCGGTTTCGGGCGTCCGATGTACGTGGTCGCCATCCGGCCCGAGACGCGCGAAGTCGTGATCGGCTCGGGCGACGAGCTGTTCGGCCACGCTGTCGTGCTGGCCGAGCTCAACTGGCTCGCCGATCCGCCGGCGCCGGGAGCAGCGGTGCTGGTGCAGTGCCGCTATCGCGCCCGGCCCGTCCCGGCACGCGTCGGCCACGGCGCCGCCGGCACGCTGGCGCTCAAGCTCGCCGAGCCGGTGCGCGCCATCACGCCCGGGCAATCGGGCGCGCTGTACGACGCGGCCGGGCGCCTGCTCGGCGGCGGCGTGATTTCGTAGCGCGCGTCGGCCCCCCCTCCCGGCGCACCCGAACCCGGTGCGCGGCGTCACAGTACGAGCGGCGCGGCGCCGCTACGTTTGGCGACCCAGTCCATTTCCTTGCGATAACGGGAGGACGCAGCATGTCTGCATATCGTCGCACATGGTGGGCCATCGGCGCCGCCGCGCTCGTCGTGAGCGCCTGTAAGGACAGCACCGCCCCGCAACTGTCTAATCCTCAGCAGCTCGGCTCAGACCTGCAGATCGTTTCCAGCGTCTTCGACTCACCGGCCTTCCGGAGCTTCGGTGCGCTGGACAGCGCACCCGGGTCGCCGGTCGCGGCCTCGACTCCCGCAGGCGCGCTGCTGTCCGCCGCGAGCGTCGCGGCGCCGCAGACACCGCGCCAACCGTACGCCGACGCTCCGGCACGCCTGCAGGCCTTCCGGACGACGGCCGCGGCCTTCGGCGGGCGGCTGTCGGCCCAAGTGATCCCCTCCACGGTGTGGGGGAAGACCTACGTCTGGGACGTCAACGCCCACGCGTACGTTGAGGACCCCAGCCCGGCCGTGGCCGGCCCAAGCACTGGCGTGCGGCTGATCCTCTACGCCATCGACCCCATCACGCACCATGTGGTCGAGAGCCCCCTGACCCCGGTCGGCTACGTCGATCTGGTCGACCAGAGCTCGGGGAACACGAACCAGCTGGAGGTGATCGTCAAGGACGGGACTCCGCCGAACGGAACGACCTACGTCGACTATACGGTGAGCGCGACGGTGACGGGCTCCCCGCCCTCCAGCTTCGACGCGACCGCCGTGGGGTTCGTCACGGACGGCACGCGGCGCATCGACTTCAACGCCACGTTCTCGGCGACGAACCTCGCGACGGACAATCCGGATGCGCACGCCGTCGTTCATTGGGCGCTCAACAATCCGGCGCTCACCATCGACCTCGACGAGAAGGTGGACACGCCGAACGCAAATGAGGCGACGATCACGATCGACTTCACGTATGCGCACGCCGGCGAAACCGTGCACCTCACGGGCACGGTGACTGTGGTCAGCTCGCCCGGGTCAGTGACGGCTGATTTCGCGGTGTACGAGAATGGGGGCACGACACCGGTTGCCGTCATCCGCGGTACCGCCGATGCGACACACAACGGCATCACGATCACACATCAGGACGGCAGCCAACTCTCGCCAGGCGAGCTGGAGGCGCTCGATCAGCTGTTCCAGCTGCCGGAGCGGCTCGAGGAAGTGCTCGAGCACCTGGTCCAACCCGCCAAGCACTTCATGGGTGCCTGACGCGCCCTCCTCTCGCGATACTCGTCCCCCGTCGGGCTCTGGCCCGGCGGGGGTTTTCGCGGTATAACGAAGACTTGAAGATGGCCTACCGCCTCCTCGCCGACGCGGTCGTGCTGCTCCACACGGCGTTCGTGGGCTTCGTGGTGCTGGGCGGGTTCCTCGCCTGGCGCTGGAGCCGCATCGCCTGGCTGCACGTCCCCTGCGCCCTGTGGGGTGCCGTGATCGAGTACCAAGGCTGGGTTTGCCCGCTCACGCCGCTCGAAAACGCGTTGCGGCGCCGGGCGGGGCTCGCGGGGTACGCCGGCGGGTTCGTCGAGCACTACGTCCTCCCCGTGCTGTATCCCGCCGGACTGACGCGGCCGACGCAGGCGCTGCTGGGAACGCTCGTGGTGGTCGTCAACCTGATCGCCTACGGAGTGCTGCTGCGCCGCGCGCTCCGGGGAGGGTGAACCCCATGCCGACACGCCGCCACTTCGTCGAGTCGCTGGTCACCGCGGGGGCCGCGGTTCCGGCCCTCACGAATGACGGGCTCGACCGGCTGCGCGGGCTGGCGCGCCGCGTGTCCGGTCGCGCGCTCGCCGACGTCGCCCGCGACGAAGACTTCTGGCTCCAGGTCCAGCAGGCGTTCACCCTCGACCGCACGCTCATCAACCTGAACAACGGCGGCGTGAGCCCGAGCCCGCGGGTGGTCCAGGAGGCAATGCGGCGCTACCTCGACTACTCCAACACGGCGCCCGCGTACACGATGTGGCAGATCCTCGAGCCCGAGATCGAGGCGGTACGGCGCCGCCTTGCGGCGAGCTTCGGCTGCGATCCCGAGGAAATGGCGATCACCCGCAACGCGAGCGAGGCGCTCGAGACCGTGCAACTGGGGATCCCGCTCGAGCGCGGGGACGAGGTGCTCACGACGACGCAGGACTACCCGCGCATGCTGACGACGTGGCACCAGCGGGAGCGACGCGAGGGGATCGTGGTCAGGGAGATCACCTTCCCCGTTCCCCCGCCGTCCCAGGACGACCTGGCCGAGCGGATCGAGCGCGCTATCACGCCGAAAACGAAGGTCATCCACGTCTGTCACATCACCAACCTCACCGGCCAGATCTTCCCTATCAAGCGGATCGTCCAGCGGGCGCGGGCGCGCGGGATCGAGGTGATCGTGGACGGGGCGCACGCCTACGCGCATTTCCCGTTCACGCGCGACGACCTGGACTGCGATTACTACGGCACCAGCCTCCACAAGTGGCTGCTCGCCCCCCACGGGACGGGCTTCCTGTACGTCCGCAAGGCGAAGATCGCCAGCGTTTGGCCGCTCATGGCCGCGCCACCGGAGATGAACGGCAACATTCGCAAGTTCGAAGAGATCGGAACGCACCCCGCGGCGAACCACAATGCCATCGCCGAAGCGCTGACCTTCCACGAGGGGATCGGCGCCGAGCGCAAGGCCGCGCGGCTGCGCTACCTGTTCCAGCGGTGGGCGAAGCGGCTCGAGCACCTGCCGCGCGTCAGGATCCTCACCCCCTACGACCCGGCGCAGTCGTGCGGCCTCGCAAGTATCGCGATCGACGGGATGGACCCGAACAAGCTGGTCGCGTACCTGTGGGACACGCATCGGATCATCGTTACGCCGATCGTCCACAAGGAGTTCAGCTGCGTGCGGGTGACGCCGAATGTCTATACCACGGTCGCGGAGATCGACCGGTTCGGGGACGTGATGGAGGAGGTCCTCCGCAAGGGACTTCCCACGTGAGAGCAGGGGCGCAGCATGCTGCGCCCCTACATATTACGGGACCGTATATCGGAGGCCCAATGCGCGCCCGAGCGCTTTCGACCATCCTCGCACTACTCCTCGCCGCCTGCGGCGGCGGCCAGTCGCGGACATCGCGTACCGCCGCAGCAGATTCGCTCACCGAGCGCCAGCGCGACAGCATCCTTGCCCAGTCGAAGATTCCGGGCGCGCGCGCCGTGGGGAAGGCGATGCGTGTCGCGGACTCGACTAGCGCAGGGATCCGGGCGGCCGACAGCATCTCGCCGTGAGGTGGGCGGCGGGGCTCGTGCTCGCGCTCGCCGCATGTGGGCCGTCGGACCCCTGTCGGTCCTCCGAGATGCACCTCCGCAGCCGCTACGCGACGCGCTACGCCGGTCATTGGGTGGTGGCGCGCGGGGACACCCTCACCCTCCCCCAGATGGGCGACCGGTTCAAGCTGAGCGCCGTGACGCTCGATACGGCTCGCGTCGCGGTGGGGCGGAGCTGTCGGTTCAGAGGCGCGCTGGTGTTTCAGGCGCCCCGGGCGGAGACGCTGGCGGTGACCTGGCTGGGCCAGCCGGAGCAGGCGCTCATTTACGGCTGGCCTGCCGAGCTGGGCCCGTTCGCCGGCATCGGCGCCGTGCGGGTGGGGGACTCGCTCGCGGGGGCGATCCTGTTCGACGAGCGCCTCGGCGTCCGCGTGCCCCCCGGCGTGACGGCGCGCTTCGTCGCGGGTCGGGCACGCTGAGTTAGGGGCGCAGCATGCTGCGCCCCTACATATTTACCTCACAGGAGACCCCCAATGCCCTTTACCACCGCCGAGCGCGCCGCCATGATCGAACGGTACGCCCACGGCCCGACGCTGCTCAAGCGGGCCCTCGCCAAGGTCCCGGCCGACGCACTCAAGTGGAAGCCGGCCGCCGGCAAGTGGTCGGCGCACGAGATCGTGGTTCACTGCGCGGATAGCGAGACGAACGCGCACATGCGGCTGCGCTACCTCGTCGCCGAGGCGGACCCGGTCATCGTGGGGTACGACCAGGACCAGTGGGCCCTGGCGTTCGACTACCACGCCCACCCGCTCGAGCCGGCGCTGGCGACCGTGGAAGCGGTCCGGGCGAACACGCTCCCGCTGCTCCGGCGCATGACCGACCGGGACTGGCAGAAGACGGGCCGGCACTCCGAGTCGGGCCGCTACGCAACGGAGGACTGGCTCGCCATTTACGCGGAGCACCTCGAGAAGCACTCGCGCCAGATCGAACGCAACCTCGCGGAATGGAAGAGCCGATGAGAGGGTTCCTCTATCGCCTCGTCATCACGGCACTCGGGCTGTGGGCCGCCGCGACGATCGTGCCGGGAGTGACGATCGTCGGCGTGGGGACGCTGCTGCTCGCGGCGCTGCTGCTCGGGATCGTCAACGCGATCATCCGCCCCATTATCCTGATCCTCACCCTACCGCTCACCGTCCTCACACTCGGCCTGTTCATCCTGGTGGTGAACGGGATCTCGCTCGCGCTCGTCGCGTGGGTACTGCCGGGATTCACCGTCGCGGGGCTCGTGCCCGCGGTCCTGGGGTCGATCGTCGTCGGACTCACCAGCTGGTTCGCATCCACGTTCATCGGCGGGTCGGGACGGATCGAGCACATCCGCCGCATCGAAGTGACGGGCCGCCGCATCGACTGATGGACCCTGGCAACGACGCTGGCCGGCTGACGCGGGGAGTGACATGTACGAGATCGAAACGCCGGCGCTGCTGCTCCACCTCGACGTGGTGGAGCGAAACGTGAGATCCATGGCCGACCGCGCCCGGCGGCTGGGCGTGGCGCTGCGACCCCACGCCAAGACGCACAAATGCGTGCAACTCGGACGGCTCCAGCTCGAGCACGGGGCGGGTGGGCTCACGGTTGCCACGCTCGTCGAAGCCGAGGTATTCGCCCGCGCCGGGGTGCGCGACGTCACCTGGGCGTTTCCGATCGATCCGGGCCACGTCGCGCACGTGCGTCGGCTGGCGCTCGAGACCGGCGCGACAGTGCGCGTCGTCGTGGACGATCTCGCCACGGCGCAGGCGCTGGCCGGGTCGGGGCTGCACGTGTGGCTCAAAGTGGACTGCGGATATCACCGCGCCGGTGTCGACCCGTCCGGCGCGTACGCGCTCGCGGTAGCCCGCGAGCTGGCTCGCGAGCAGGGACTCACGTTCGACGGACTTCTCAGCCACTCCGGCCATGCGTACCGCACCAGGAACAAGCCGGAGGCAGCGCAGGTCGCCGAACAGGAGCGCCGCGTGATGGTCGAATTCGCCGAGCGGCTGCGGCGGGAGGGGATTCCCGTGCGCGAGATCAGCGTGGGATCGACACCCGCGATGGCGGCCGCCGAGCGGCTCGAGGGCGTGACGGAAGCGCGGCCGGGCAACTATGTGTTCCACGACCGGACGATGGTGCTGATCGGCTGCTGCGCACCCGAGGACGTCGGGGTAAGCGTGCTGGCGTCGGTGGTATCGCATCAACCCGGTGCCGCGCATTTCATCGTGAACGCCGGCGCGCTCGAGCTGTCGAAGGACACCGGCCCCGCGCACGTGGGACCGGCGGCGATGGGCGCCGTGCGGGGGGCTCCGGAGCTGACGGTCGCCACGCTGTCGCAAGAGCACGGGCTGATTCGGGCCGAGTCGGCCGCGGTCCTGGACGGTCGGTTCAAGGTGGGCGAGCGCCTCGAGATCATGCCCAACCATTCCTGCCTCACCGTGGCGCATTTCGACCAGTACCACGTGGTGCGCGACGGGCGCGTCGTGGACCGGTGGAAGATCGAACGGGGCAGGTAGCGGCATGTGACCCTAACCCGTGTGAGCGTCGTCATCGAGCCCACGGCCACGGGTTGCTTCTCTTCCTTGTGACTACTCTTGCGTGACGAACTCACATGAAGATCTTCATCCGTAATCTCGTGTTGTGCGCGCTTCCGCTCCTGTTTGCGATGGGCGCTGGCTATGGCTTCACGAGGATCCAAGGGTCCTGCGGCGCCATGGTGGGCGCGCTGTTCGCCGCCAAGTGCGCCGGGCGGCAGCGCCAGTACCAGGCGAGATTTCAGCTGGCCGGGGCGGGCTTCGGCATGGTGCTCGCCGCCACGCTGGGCACGTGGCTGGAACATCGCCGTCGCCGCGCCGTACAACGGACAACTTCTGCCGTCCAACGGACCCCTCTTGAAGGAGAGCCGTCATGAAGCGCATCGGGGCGATCGTGGCGTTGTCCCTGCTCGCCGGCGGGGGTCTCGCCGCGCAGGACACGACCAAAGCAGCGGCGCCCGCGCAGCCGGCCGCCGCCAGCGTCAGCGTGGACGAAGCCGCAGTCGCGAAGAACGTGGTCGATCGGGTGCCGCAGGACACCGGCTCGGTGTTTCCGGTGGACGTGGGCCAGCTCGTCCTGTGGACCAAGGTGAGCGGCGCCGCCGGAACAGCGCTCCACCACGTGTGGTTCCACGGGGACACCCAGGTGGGCGACGTCGAGCTGCAGGTGGGCGGCTCACCGTGGCGCACGTGGAGTCGCAAGACCGTTCCCGCGGACTGGACCGGTGCCTGGCACGTCGAGGTGAGGGACGCGGCGGGGGCCGTGCTGAAACGAATCGACTTCACGGTAGGGCAGTAAGGGGTAACGACGCCACGCGGAACGCCCACTTCGCGACACGCACACAGTCGCTTCGTGGGCGTTCCGTCGTGGCGTCAGGTTTCGTATTGTTTGTGCCTCATGGAACTCGTCCAGCAGGTCGCGGCCAATCTCGAGATCGACCAGGGCAAGGCGGAAAAGGGCATCGGCGCGCTGCTCATGGCCCTGCGCATGAGTCTCGACCCTGCCGGATTCGCGCAGGTGAAGCGCGCCGTGCCCAACTGTGAGAGTCTGATGGGCCGCGCCCTGATGGGCGGCGCGCGCACCGGTGAGATGGCGGCGCTGATCGGGCCGAGCGCCCTGATGGCGGCGCTCGCAGCCGCCGGTTACCGACAGGACGATATCCCCCGTCTCGGCCGACTCGTGCTCGAGCATCTGCGGCCGACGATCGGCACCGAGCAGATCGAGAAATTCCTCGAAGGCGCGCCGGCGCTGCGAGGATAGCGGGTCACCTCACCGCAGCGTCATCCACGCCGCGAGCGCGGCCGTCTTCTCATCGGCACGCCACGGGCCGTCGATCGCGCGACCGAGCTCGGTCACCGCGCGCTTTAGCTGGGACTCGGAGCGGTGGAGCGCCGTCGCCCCCGCCGGATATGCCTGGCGCTCGACCAGCACCGAGGCCCGGAGACCCAACGAGCGACACGCCCGCTCGAGCACCGTGCGGAACAGCCGGCCTTCGAGGGCGTGCGCGCGGATGTGGTCGTTCGCGATCCGCGCCGGATCGATGTCGCTGCCGACGACGAGGGCGACACGACGCACCGCGTGGCCGGTCCTCCGATACTCGTGCAACAACCGCCGCACCGACCGGCGGGTGATCCGCGCCACCACACTCCGCAAGCGACGCTCGAGCTTCGCCCCGCGCGCCGGCGCTGCATCCATCACCGCGTGGTACGGCTGACGGGAGGTGGGAACTGCGGGGTCGCTCAACTCGATCACGCGCCGGTCGGCCACGCGGGGCGCCCGCGCGGGGCCGACCAGCAGGACCGCCGTGGCCCAGCCGGACTTGACGCGGAATCCAACCGCTGCCTGCGCGCTCATGCACGGCCTTCAGGGGGCCCGGGAGGACCGCCGACCGAGCCGCTGCGCGAACAACCAGCGCCACAGCTCGGGCTCGTTGTACGCCGACTCCCAGGAGTTGTGTCCCACTCCCGCGTACTCGGTGTACCGCACGTCGCCGCTCGCCTGGCGCAGCGCCTGTGCCATGCTGCGCGACTCGCTGACCGGGACCGCTCCATCCGCCTCACCGTGGAACAGCCATACGGGGGTGTCGGCGAGGCGCGCAGCCACGTAGGCATAGGGGTCGGCCGCGTCGGCGGGAACGCCGGCCACGCGGATGCTCGCGAGAGCGCTCGGGGACCGGATGCCCCCGCAGATCGGCACCAGCGCAGCGAAGCGACCGGGGTGCTCGAGGGCCAGTTGCCACGTGCCGTAGCCACCCATCGAGAGGCCGGTGAGATAGACGCGCGCGGAGTCGCCGCGGAACTCGCGCAGCGCGGCGTCCAGGGCCTGCATCGCGGCGCGCGCCGGCGCGCCGCTCCAAACGCTGTCGCGCGGCGCCTGTGGCAGCACCACGACCGCCGGGAACGACTCGGCCCGGCCCTTCACGACGGGTCCGAGCCCCACCATGGTCTGGAGGTCGCCGTCCGCCCCGCGCTCGCCGGCGCCGTGCAGGTACAGGATGACGGGTGGGCGCCCGCCGCGCTCGGCGTGGCGCGGCACGAACACCTGGTAGCGGTACGTCGCGCCGTCCACGGTGGTGGTCCGCACCACGAACCCGCCCGGCGCCGGCGTGGGGCCCTCGCGCGCGACGCCGTGGCACGCGAAGCTCGCGAGGCCGGCGAGCAGCAGGCCGGCAGCCTTCACGCCTTGCGCTGCCTCGCTTTGTCCTGCTGTTCACCACCCCCTACGGCGATCACCCGGTCGCGGCCCCCCGACTTCGCCTGGTACATCGCGGCGTCGGCGCTGGCGATCAGCGTTTCCGGCGTGTCGCCGTGCGCCGGACACTCCGCCACGCCGATGGAGAGCGACATCCGCCCCTCACCGAACGTCTCACCCGCCACGCGGGCTCGAATACGCTCCGCCACCAGCGCGGCCGTCGTGACCGTCGTCTCGAGCAGCACCACCAGGAATTCCTCCCCGCCATAGCGCGCCACGCAATCTACCGCGCGCGTCGTCTTGCGCAGGATGTCCGCAATCTTCGTCAGCGCCGCGTCGCCCGCGATGTGCCCATGCGTGTCGTTGTATTGCTTGAAGTGGTCGACGTCCGCCAGCAGCACCGAAAACGGGCGCCTGAGCCGGCGCGAGCGCTGCGCTTCGCTCGACAGCGTTTCCATGAGGTGTCGCCGGTTGTACAAGCCGGTGAGCGCGTCGGTGACGGAGAGCCGCTCCAGCTCCGCCTGGCTCTCGCGTTCCCGCAGGCGGGAGACCAGGGTGTTGAACACCTGGGTCAAGAAGCCCACCTCGCCGGTCGCGACCACCGGCAGGTCCACCGAGAGATCCCCGGCGGCCACGCGCGCCGCGGCTTTGGTGAGACGCCCGAGCGGCCGGACGATGAAGAGGCCCAGCCCGCCGGCCATCAAGCCCACGCCCGCGAGCAGCGCGACGAGGATCATCCCGGGACTGCCGCTCGACCGTACCACCTGCCGCTGGGTCTCCTGCCGCGGCAGCTCGGCGACCGCCGCGAGATGCAGGGGGGGCACGCGCCGCAGCGTGCCGACGACCTCCCGCCCGTCGGCGCGCTTGTACACCACGCTCGTGCCTTCCTTGTCGAACAGCGTCTGCGTGGTGGTCTTGAGGAGCCGCGTCCGCATCAGCTCCGCGGAGCTGACGCGTGATCTCATGACCAGCTTGCCCTCGTCCGTCACGAGATAGACGTCCCCCGGCTCGCTCGGCCCGAGCCGCTGCAGGATGTCCGCGACGGACCGCAGGTTCAACTTTGCGATGAACGCCCCGAGGAACCGCCCATCCGTCTGGCGGATCGGCACGGCGAGGACGATCGCGGGTTTGCCGATGCCGGCATCCCAGTACGCCTCGCCCACGAGCGCGTCACCCGTCTGGAGGCCGTTCAGCCTTTCCAGGGTCAGCTGCATGCCGGCGGTGCGACCGGCACTGCTCGCGGCCGCTCGCCCGCGGGCGTCGAGAACCAGCAGTGCCTCGCAGCCGGTACAACGCTCGCGAACCGAGTTCAGGTAATCGCGCAGCCGGCCGACCGCCTGGGCGCCGGCGCTTCCCGGCCGCATCCGGGCGAGGTTCTCCGCCACCACGTAGGAGCTCGCGGCGGTTCGCTGATCGGACAGCCGTTCGGTGAGCCAGTTGTTGAGCTCCCGCGCCGTCTCGGAGCTCACGCTGCGGAGCTCTGGAGCGATGGTGTCGTCGAGCGGCTGCGGATTGCGCCGGTACGAGGCCAACGTCACGACCGCCGGAAGCAGGAGCGCCAGGACGGCGAACGCCAGGACCTTGCTCCTCGCGGAATCGAGGTGCAGCGCATTGAGCGGACGGGCGACGCGTTCTTCCCAGAAGGTCACGGGCAATTACCTCGAGGACTCCGCGAAGAGCGACCGGCGGGCATCGGGCAGACACACCACCGATGCGCAACATGAAACTGGGGCGGGAGGACTCGAACCTCCAACTTCCCGGTTAACAGCCGGGCGGTCTGCCAGTTGACCTACACCCCATTGCACCGCAGCCACCCCCCACACCGTGAACAGCCACGAGGCGTCAGACGCACAGCCGTGAGCAGGAGTGAGCGGCCGGGAAATCTCGCGCCCCCGAAGTCGCTGGATCCGGGGGCGCGGGCGTTTCCGAGACTTCCGATCCGCTACGCCGCCCGGCCCCCGGAATTGGACTTCAGGCTCCGGTTGCGATTCGAACCGAGAACGGCGAACGTCAACATGGGCCCAACAGTACTATCGGCCCCTGCCGCAAGCAAGGGACCCTATGCCCCCCGTCATATCACTCACGTGACCGACTTCGCCCGCCTCACCCGCGCCGATTGGCTCAGGCTGGCCGACGGCTTTTACCGGCAACTCGATGGAACCTTCGCGCGCCTGTCGCCGGCGGCCTGGGAGCGTCCGACCTCCTACCTCGGCTGGCGCGCGCGCGACGTGCTCGCTCACATGACGAGCGCGATGCCGGTGAATTTCCGCCAGGTGCTCGACCGCGCGCTCGCCGACAACCCCGCCGCCCCACCGGAGTTCGACACGTTCACCCGGAATGCGCGCGAGGTCTGGCGCCGCCGGACCACGCCGATCCGTGCCCTGCTGGACGAATTCCACCGGGAGCTCGATGCGCTCATGGCAACGTACCGCGGGATGAGCGATGCCCAGTGGGAAAAACCGGCTTGGTTCTTCGTGGGACGGGTGCGCGTGCGGACGCTGTTTCTCGTGCAGTTCGCCGACAACGTGTTTCACGAGCGCGACTTGTTGGCAGCCCACGGCGCCTGGGGCCGGCTCGACCCGGAGTACGCGGCGCCGCTCGTGGACTGGTTCGTGCGTGAGTACCGGCCCGCCACCTTTCGCCCCGACCGCTCGGACGGCTTGCGGGCGACGATGCGCTACCGACTGGGCGGCGCCGCGGGCGGCGAGTGGTGGCTCGCTGTGGCCGACGGCACCTGCCGAGTGGACCGGGCCGAGGGCGGAACGCGGCGGCCCGACGTCACCCTCGAGGCCGACGCGGAGGAGCTGGTCGCGGCCGCGCAGGCGCGCGCCGCGCCATGGGTGGGCCGACTCGCTCGCACGGTCGACTGGGTGCGCGGCCCCGGTCGCGCCGAAGATGTCGCCGCGGCGATCACGGGCACGGCGAGCCTCGCCTGGGCCCTCGCGCGGCGGCGGATCCGCGTGAGCGGTGACCGGGCGCTCGCGAGCCGCCTCAACCGCGCATTCTGGCATTTCTGGCAGCGGACGGCGATGACGCGAGCCAATATCGCCAAAGGCTGAACGCGCTTCCCGTCGGTTACACTCTCACGCGCGCATCGACCCAGGCGCCGTTGTGCGCGTTCGACTCCACGGCCGCGGCGATGAATTTGACGCCGCGAGCGCCGTCTTCGACCGTCGGGACCAGCAGCGCCCGGGGATCAGGAGCCCGCTTGGCGCGCCGCGCCCGGATCTGCTCGGCGAGATCGTGATACAGATTGGCGAAACCCTCGAGATAGCCCTCGGGATGGCCGGCCGGGATGCGGGTAGCATGCGCCGCAGCCGCACCGAGGCACGGCCCGCCGCGTGACATGACCTGCGGCGGCCGCCCGACCGGCGCGAAGCGCAGCTGGTTAGGATGCTCTTGGCTCCATTCCAGGCCGGCCTTGTCCCCGTACACGCGAAGCCGCAACCCGTTCTCGTTACCGGGCGCTACCTGACTCGCCCACAGCATGCCGCGCACGCCGCCCTCGTAGCGGAGCAGAATGTGAGCATTGTCATCGAGCATACGGCCCTCGACGAAACGGCCGAGGTCCGCCGCCAGCTCGCGGGCGTGCAGTCCCGTGACGAAGTCGACGAGATGATAGGCGTGGGTACCGATGTCGCCGAGGCAGCCGCCGGCGCCCGCCCGCCGTGGATCGACCCGCCAGCCGGCCTGTTTGTGCCCGGTGTCCTCCAGCTTGGTCGACAGCCAGTCCTGCACGTACTCCGCCTGGACGACGCGGATAGTGCCCAGCTCGCCGGCCGCCACCATCTCACGCGCCTGCCGCACGAGGGGGTAGCCCGTGTAGTTGTGCGTGAGGCCAAAGACGAGACCGCTGCGCCGTACGGCTTGTACGAGGTCGACCGCATCCTCCACGGTCGTGGTCATCGGCTTGTCACAGATCACATCGATGCCCCGGTCGAGAAAGGCGCGGGCGATGGCGTGGTGGCTGTCGTTCGGCGTGACAATGCTGACGACCTCGATGCTATCGGGCCGCCCGGCTTCGGCCGCCGCCATCTGGGCGAAGCTCGTGTACACGCGGTCCGGAGCCAGACCGAGATCGGCACCTGAGTCCCGGGCGCGCTGCGCGTCGGACGACAGGGCACCCGCGACGAGCTCGAACTGCCCGTCCATGCGGGCACACAGGCGGTGTACGGCCCCGATGAAAGCGCCCCGCCCGCCTCCGACCATGCCGAGCCGCAGCGGGGGAGACGTGCGCGCGTCCGATGTCGCGTCGACCATGCTCGGGTCCCCCCCGTCAGGCGACGCCGAGCATGCGCCGATTGGCGGCCACGTCGGTGCCGGCACCGGCGAAATCGTCGAACGCCTGTTCCGTGACCCGGATGATATGATCGGCGATGAACTTCGCCCCTTCGCGCGCGCCATCCTCGGGGTGCTTGAGACAGCATTCCCACTCCAGCACCGCCCAGCCGGGATAATCGTACTGGGCGAGCTTGGAGAAGATCGCCTTGAAGTTCACCTGGCCGTCGCCCAGCGAACGGAACCGTCCGGCCCGATCAATCCACGGCTGGAAACCGCCGTACACGCCCTGGCGGCCGGTCGGGTTGAACTCGGCGTCCTTGACGTGGAACATGCGAATCCGCTCGTGATACAGGTCGATATACTCGAGATAGTCGAGCTGCTGCAGCACGAAATGGCTGGGATCGTAGAGGATATTGCAGCGTGGGTGCCCGCCGACGCGATCGAGAAACATCTCGAACGTCACGCCGTCATGCAGATCCTCACCGGGATGGATCTCGAAACAGAGGTTGACCCCCGCCTCCTCGAACACGTCGAGAATCGGCCGCCAGCGCCGCGCCAGCTCGTCGAACGCCGTGTCCACCAGACCCGCTGGGCGCTGGGGCCAGGGATAGAGGTACGGCCATGCCAGCGCGCCGGAGAACGTCGCATGCTCGGTGACGCCGAGCCGGCGCGACGCCCGCGCCGCCAACTTGACTTGCTCGACCGCCCAGGCGGCACGCGCCTCCGGCTTGCCGCGCACCCCTGGAGCCGCGAATCCGTCAAACGCGGTGTCGTAGGCGGGATGGACGGCGACCAACTGGCCCTGTAGGTGGGTCGACAGCTCCGTGACCTGGAGACCACGCTCGGCCAGGATGCCGCGCACCTCATCGCAGTACGTCTGGCTTTCGGCCGCCTTCTCGAGGTCGAACAGCCGTCGGTCCCAGCTGGGGATCTGCACGCCCTTGAAGCCCAGCTGGGCCGCCCAAGCCGCGATGGCCCGCAGGCTGTTGAACGGCGGCGCGTCGCCGGCGAACTGCGCCAGGAAAACGGCCGGCCCCTTGATCGCCTTCATCGCTCGTCCTCCCTAGTATCTCATGCCGCTCCGTTCCGCGAACGCCTTCAGCGCCACCTCCTGTTCCGGCGTGAGATGTTCGGGGATGTCGACGTGCACCTCGACGTACTGATCCCCGCGCCGGCCGTTCTTCTCGATCCCCTGCCCCGCAATGCGGAACTTCTGCCCGGGCTGGGTGCCTGGTGGGATTTTGAGCACGACGCGGCGCCCGTCGAGTGTCTTCACCTTGATCTTGGAGCCGAGCAGTGCCTGCGCCAGGTTCACCGGCACGGTGCAGACGATGTCCAGCCCCTCGCGCCGGAAGAACCGGTCGGGCTCGACTTGCAGCACCACGACCACATCGCCCTTCCCCTTCGTCCCTTGCCCGCGGAGACGCAGCTTGGTGCCATCCTCGGTGCCGGCGGGCACCGTGATCACCAGGCGCTTCTCAACCCGTACCTCGCCACTGCCTCCGCAGGTGTGGCACCGCTCCGAAGGCACCCGACCCCTGCCGCGGCACACCGGGCACGGCCGGTTCACGGCGAACCCGCCCTGCCCGAACGAAATCACTCCACGCCCCCGACACTCCGGACACGTGGACAGCGTGGCGCCGGGCGCCGCTCCGCTGCCGCTGCAGGTGGGACACACCTCCGCCATCGGCAACGTCACCGGGACCTTGCCTCCCAGGGCGGCGACCCGGAACGGGATCGTGACGGTGGTCTCGATCTCGTCCTCGTCGTCCGCGCGGCCCCCGCCCTCGGCACCACGCCGGCCGAAGATGCTCGAGAACAGGTCGCCCAACCCGCCGAACGAGCCGAGATCCGAAAGATCGAACTCGGCCCCTCCGGAGCCCTGGGCACCAGCGCCTCCACCCCGCCCGGCCCCCGCGTACGCACCATAGCGTCGCAGCTGGTCGTACCGCTTGCGCTTGTCCGCATCGCTCAGCACGTCGTGCGCCTCGTTGATTTCCTTGAAGCGCTCGGCCGCCTGAGCGTTGGTGGGATTGCGATCGGGGTGGTACTGTTTGGCGAGCCGGCGAAACGCCTTCTTGATCTCATCCACCGTCGCCGTCTCGGAGACCCCGAGGACCTGGTAATAGTCCTTCGACGCGGCCATCAGCCGCTCTCACCGCGCGGGCGCGGCGACCCCGCACCGCCGTCCTGCGGTCGTCCCTCCTGCCAGGTCAGCACCGCGACTCGCGCCGGTCGGATCAGCACGCCACCTAGCTGATAGCCCGGCTGCAGCACGGCGCCCACGGTGTGGTCCTTCGCCGGATGGTCTGCAGGACCCGTCGTCACTGCCTCGTGCAAGTTGGGATCGAACGGCACGCCGATCTGGTCGATCCGGGTCACACCGATCGCTTCGAGCTCTTTCCAGAGCTTGCGCTCCACCATCTCAACGCCGTCATGGATCGTTTTCGCGTCGGTTTGGCCGGGATCGACGTGCGCGAAACGGGCGAGATCGTCCAGCGCGTCCACCAAGCGATGCAGCAGGTCCGCCTGCGCCTTGGCCCACAGCTCGGTCCGCTCCTTCTGCGTGCGCCTGCGGAAGTTTTCGTAGTCGGCCGCCAGCCGAAGATGACGGTCCTTCAACTCGGCGAGCTGAGGCGCGAGGCGTGCCACCGCCTCCTCGGGCGGCTCGAGCAGCGCTCCCCCCCCCGCCCCCCCTGCCTCGCCGGATGTCGGGTCCGGCACGCGCGGGTCGGCGCCGTCCGGCGGGTCGACGGGCTGCCGTTGTTCGTCGTAGTGCTTCATAGGTTTCCGTTTCACCAAGCAATCGGCGTGCCGATCAGCGCGCGTCGTTCTGGCGGAGTCGGTCCCTGTAAGCGGCGGATTATCACCATTGCTCAAGAAGCTAGCTGTCAGAACGGCACGGGTAAACTCGGCCGCATCCGGGGAGCTACGAGCGGTTGAGTTGCGCGTCGACGAATCCCAGGAGATCTGCGATGGCCCGCTCCCGCTGCGGATCGTGCAGGATTTCGTGATACATCTCCGGGTACCAGCGCACTTCCGCCGAGCCCTTGAGGCCATCGGCGAAGGCGCGCCCGAGGTGCGCGTCCACGACGCGGTCTTCACCCGCGAGCAAGAACAAGAGGGGGCTTTCGATCCGCTGGGCGTCGGCTACAACGGCCCCCTGCGCCCACCTGATCTCACGCCACGCGCCGGGTGACATCACGTCGTGGACGGCTGGGTCCTCGCTGTACGCCTTGTTCACCGCCGGATCACGGCTGAGCTGCTCGGGATCGAGGCGCAACGGCATGCCGAGCGTCGGCCACAGGTCCTGCAAGACCCGCCCGGCGACCCGCGTCCACGCCGGCGCCTTGAACGCGAGTCCGAGCCACGGGCAGCAGGCCACCGCGGCAGTGATCGGATCGCTGGGCTGCGTCTCGAGGTAGCGCAGTGTCACGAGCCCGCCAAATCCCAGGCCGAGCAAGACCTGGCGCCCCTCGGTGCGGAGCCGCACGGCGCGGCGGAACGCTTGCAGGTCGCCGAGCAGCTGGCTGAACCGCGACAGGTAGCCCTGTCGACCGCCGGAGCGCCCGTGGCCGCGCTGGTCGAGCAGATACGCGGCGAGCCCCGCGTCCCGCAGCCGTTCGCCGACCTCACGCCAGCGGCCCGCGTGGTCCGACCAGCCGTGGAGCAACAACAGGGCGGCGCGTGGCTGCGGCGGCTCGTACGCGTCGTACACGAGCTGCGTGCCGTCGGGCGCGGCGAGGGTCGGCATCAGGCGCGGGCCAGGAGCCGGCGCAGCAGGTCGAGCGCCGCCTGGGCGCCGCGCCGGCGCACCTCCTCTCGGTCACCCGGGAACACGCGTTTTACCGCGCGGGTGTCGGTATCGACCCGGGCGGCGAGCCACACCGTCCCCACGGGTTTCTCCGGCGTGCCGCCTCCCGGTCCCGCGATCCCGGTCACGGCGATGCTCGCCTCCGTCGAGAAGAGCCGCTGGGCGCCTTCCGCCATCGCGCGCACGGTCTCCTCCGAAACGGACCCGTGCGCTTGCAGCGTTTCGAGCGGTACCTTGAGCGCGGCAGTCTTGATGACGTCGGCGTAGGCGACCACGCCGCCGATGAACGTGTCCGAGGCGCCCGGAATATTGGTGATGCGCTCGGCGACCATGCCGCCCGTGCAGGATTCGGCGACGCCCAGACGCTGCCGGTTCCGGCGCAACGCCTCCAGGACCACGGCGGCGAGATCGGCCTCATCGTGGCCGTACCAATGCTCGCCGGCGAGCTGCTGCAACCGCGCGGCCGCGGTCGTGAGCCGTGTCTCGGCGTCGCGCTGTTCGAGGCTCCACGCCGTGAGCCGCAGGTCCACCCCGTCGGTGGACGGCAGATAGGCGAGGGTGAGGGGCGCGATTTCCCCTTCGATCGATCCCAAGCGCTCGGCCAGCGCCGACTCAGGCACGCCCGTGGTCCGCACGGTGCGCGACAACACCACGCGCGGCCGTGCTCCAGGCGCGTCGTGGTGGACCAGCCGCGGCAGCACTTCCTCCACCAGCAATCCGCGCATCTCGCGCGGCACGCCGGGGAGCAGCACGGCAACCCGGCCGCGCGCGTCCTCGATCCACAACCCCGGCGCGGTGCCGCGCGGATTGGGCAGGATGGTCGCCCCCTCGGGCAGCTGCGCCTGGGTGCGGTTGATGGCGGGCATCGGCCGTCCGAGCCGCTGGAATCGGGCCTCGATCCCCGCCAGCAGCGCGTCGTCCACCACCAGCCGTTTGCCGAACAGTTCCGCGACGACGGTCTTCGTCATGTCGTCGCGGGTGGGGCCGAGACCTCCGGTCGTCAGCACGAACCCGGTGCGCTCGAGTGCTTCGGCCACGGCCGCGCGGATCGCCTCCGGCCGATCGGCGACGGTGACGCGGCGGATGATTTCGGCGCCCGCCGCAGCCAGGGCGCGGCCCAGCTCGGCGGCGTTCGAGTCCACGGTGTACCCGAGCAGCAGCTCCGTGCCGATGGTGACGATTTCGAGCTTCACCCTTTGAGCAGCGCGCGATAACGATAGAGATAGACGCCGAGCGAGTACACCGTGAGCAGGATGGCTCCCGCCAGCGTCACGGCCACGACGGCTCCATGGAACTTGTCCCAGAAGTTGCGGAACCAGCCCGCAAAGGGGTGGGCGGCCAGCGCGTCCTTCCAGGCGAACCAGAACAGCGTCGCGCCAATGAACACGTTCTGCACCACGGCCTTGAGCTTGCCCGCCCCCATCGCCGGAATGACCACGCCGCGCCGCTTGGCGAAGAAGCGGAACCCCGTCATGAGGAGCTCGCGGCCGACGAGCAGCAGCGCCACCCACACCGGGAAGCTGCCCCACCAGGGGATGCGGTAGTCGACCAGGATGGTGGGGTGGCGGGTGAGCCAGAAGATCGGGATCAACGTGGCGAACAAGAGCAACTTGTCGGCGATCGGGTCGAGCAGCTGCCCCAATTCGCTCACCTCGTTGCGCCGGCGGGCGAGGTAGCCGTCCACCACGTCCGAGGCACTGGCCGCGAGGAAGATCAGGAAGGCGATGACCTTGGGCCAGTACCCCTGAATGAACGGGAGCAGCGCGATGACCGGCGTGAGGCAGATGCGCGCGAGGGTGAGGATGTTGGGCAGGGTCCACCGCATGGGACCGTCCCCCTAGCTCAGCGTCTTCAAGACCGTTTTGCTGACCGTCTTGAGGGTGTCGAACACGCCGTCGCCGCGCACCGCCACGGCTTCGAGGTACGGCGCGCGCCCGACCCACTCGTGGCCCGCCTTCTCGACCAGGTTCTCCCCGGGGTGCAGGGGATCGGGGACGACTTTCTGCTGGGCCCCGTCTTCGACCGGCCAGCCGGGGTTGAGCGACGCCTGGAGATCCTTGACCGGCGCGGCATTCGGCAGGTCGCGCTTGTTGTACTGGATCACGAACGGAATCTTGGTCAGGTCGTAGCCGTACTCGGACATGTTGTCGTACAGGTTCTGCATCGACTCGACGTTCGCCTCCATGCGCTCGATCTGGCTGTCGGCGACGAACACGATCCCGTCCACGCCCTTCAGGATCAGCTTGCGGCTCGCGTTGTAATACACCTGGCCCGGCACGGTGTAGAGGTGAAACCGCGTCTTGAACCCGCGGATCGTGCCGAGATCGACGGGGAGGAAGTCGAAGAACAGCGTGCGCTCGGTCTCGGTGGCGAGGGAGATCATCTTCCCCCGCGTGTTGGGGGAGACCTTGCCGTAGATGTGCTCCAGGTTGGTCGTCTTGCCGCCCAGGCCGGGACCGTAGTAGACGAGCTTGCAGTTGATCTCGCGGGACGCGTAGTTGATCATCGACATGGGCGCGTCCCCTTACCCGAAGAGTTTGTCAATTTCGTCTTCCGCGCCCTCGAGCAGCCCCTTCTGCGGCGCGGACGGTCCCCCCCCCGCGCCCACGCGATTGAACATCTCCTCGAACACCTTGGTCAGGGTCTCCACCACGCCCTTCCCCTTGAGCTTCACGAGGCCGAGCGTGGTGCGCTGGTCGAACAGCACGACCAGGATGACCCGCTTCGCCACGTCGGCGAGGAACATCGACTCCTTCTGCCCCTGGTGGACGAGCGACGCGAATTCGTGCTCGCCGATCATCTTGGCGAGCTGATCGTTGGCTGAGAAGTCGGCGGCCGTGAGCGAAGCGAAGGCGGCCGAATCGAACTGCGGCGGGTCACCCACCGTGGCCACGAGCTGGCCGGTGCGGTCCACCAGCAGCGCGCAGCGGGCGTTCGCCTCGCGCAGGAACGCCTGGAGATGCTGCTGGATCTGCTTGAAGTCGTTTTCCGAAAACGACCAGCTCGCCGCACCCGCCATCGCGTTCCCTCGGTCAGTCAGCCTCGGACATGTCCCGTCGCGCGAGCAAGGCCTGCGCGATGGTCACGCCGTCGGCATACTCGAGATCCCCTCCCACCGGCAGGCCGCGCGCGATCCGGGTCACGCGCACGCCCGTGGGTTTCAGCGCCTGCTGCAGATACGTGGCGGTGACCTCGCCTTCCATCGAGGGGTTCGTCGCGATGATCACCTCGCAGACCCCGGCGCCGTTGGCGACACGCGCCAGCAGGGGGTCGACACGCAGCGCCTCGGGCCCCACGCCCTCGAGCGGGGAGAGCCGCCCGCCCAGCACGTGGTAGCGCCCGCGGAACCGGCCAGCCCGCTCGATCGCCGCCACATCCGAGGCCTCTTCCACCACGCACAGGAGCGTCGCGTCGCGCCGTGGGTCGGTGCAGATCGCGCACGGATCCACGTCGGTGAGCGTGCCGCACACGCCGCAGGACGTCACCCGCTCGCGCACCCGCTGGATCGCCTCCGCCAGGCGCGCGGCGGTCTCCGCCGGCTGCTTCAACAGGTAAAACGTGAGCCGCTGCGCCGTCTTACGCCCGATCCCGGGGAGCTGGGCGAGCTCCGTCACGAGATCCTCGATGGCCGACACGGCGAACTACAGCGGCAGTTGAAACGGAAACGACGGCAGGCCCGAGGCGAGCTTCTTGACTTCCGCCTGGTACAGCTCGGCGGCGCGCTGCTGCGCCTGCGACACGGCGGCGAGCACGAGGTCCTCGAGCATCTCGATGTCCCCCTGCGCGACCGCTTGGGGATCGATCTTGATCGCGCGGATCTGGCCGCGCCCGTCGGCGGTCGCCTGCACCATCCCCCCGCCGGCCGACGCGGTCACGGTCTGCTGCGCCAGTTGGGACTGGATTTCGGACAGCCGGAACTGCATCTGCTGCCCCAACTGCAGCAGGTTGGATAAATCCGCCATACGCCGAAAGTTACCCCTCGCCCAAACGGGTGGCAAGCTACTCCAGCAACTCCAAGTCCAACGCCTCGATGGCGGTGTTGAGGCTCGGATCCCTCGCCCGCAGCGCCGTGAGCCGGTCGGCTCGGACGCCCTCCTCGGTCATGCGGGCAGCGCGCGCAGCGGGCCGCTCCCCCCGCGCCGCACCCTCCAGTCTAATGCGGATCGGGTCCGCAGCGTATCGGCCCACCAGCAGCGCGAGCGCATCGCGCTGCCGCTCGATGCCCTCGACGTGCACCGGATTGGTGTCGAGTAACCGGATCGCGAGCGTGTTCCCTTCGATCGCCGCGATCTCCGCGGCCTGGAGCAGCGCTCCGAGCATCGGGCTCTTGGCGCGCGCGTCGTCAATAATCCGAGGCCACAGCGCGCGCAGGCGGTCCAGCGTGAGGGGACCCTTCTCCGGGGGAATGGCCGGGGAAGGGGGAAGGGGGACGGGCGCGGCGTCACGCAGCACCGGTGCCGGATCGCCTTTTCCCCTTCCCTCTTCCCCCTTCCCCGGCTTCTTACCGAGTGCCTCGATCACCGCCTGCAGCTCGACCGTCCGCCCCATCATCGCCCACCGCAGCAACAGCAGCTCCACGGCCAGCCGCGGGCTGCCGCTGGTGCGCAGCTGCGTCTCCATCTCCGACAGCACCACGAGCAGGCGCACGACATCGGGAGCGGGGAGCAGGGAACGATACCGGTCGATCAGCGCCACCATCCCCTCGGTGAGACCCTCCGGCTTGCCGCCCAAGCCTACCAGCAGCACGGCGCGCAGCGCCTCTCCCGCCCCCGCGACGAACTCGCCCAGATCGGCGCCGGCATCGACGAGCCGCTCCACCAGGGGGAACACGGCGTGGGTATCGCGGTCGGCCACGAGGCGGAGCAGCTCGCCGTACATGTCCTCGGGGATGAGCCCGAGCACGTCGCGCACCCGCTGCGCAGTCACCGGCCCCTCGCCGAACGACAGCACTTGGTCGAGAATCGAAAGGCCGTCCCGCATGCCGCCGTCTGCGCTCTTGGCGATCAGCTGTACGGCGTCGTCGTCCGCGGCCAGACCCTCGGCGGCGAGCACCTGCTTCAGTCGGTCCGTGATGGCGTGCGGCCCGATGCGCCGAAAATCGAAGCGCTGCAGTCGCGAGAGGATCGGCGCCGCGCTCTGCGCGATCTTCTGCGGCTCGGTGGTCGCGAACACGAACACGACGCCCGGTGGCGGCTCTTCCAGGATCTTGAGCAAGGCGTTCCACGCCTCGCGCGTGAGCATGTGCGCTTCGTCGACGATGTACACCTTGTGACGTCCTTCCGCCGACGCCGCGTACATGGCGCGCTCGCGCAGGTCGCGGGCGTCGTCCACCCCGCGGTTCGACGCCGCGTCGAGCTCGACCACGTCCAGGTTCGCCGCGCCCGTCCAGATGCGCGCGCACGAGTCGCAGGCGCCGCACGGCTCGCCGGCCACCCCCGAGGCATCGCGTCGCTCGCAGTTCAACGCCATCGCCAGGACGCGCGCCGCCGTCGTCTTGCCCACACCGCGGGGCCCAGCGAAGAGGTAGCCGTGCGCGACGCGACCCGCCGCGACCGCCCCGCGCAGCCCAGCGGCAACGTGGGTCTGCACGATCAGGTCGGAAAAACGCTTGGGGCGGTATTTGCGTGCTAGCGCAATCATGGGCATCAATCTAGCGAGAATTGAGATGCCCCAGGCACCCCGCAGCGACACCCGGCATCGTTTAGCGCTGCTCCCTGCGGGGGCCTGACGCGGTTCACGAGCGGACGACCTGCGGACCTGGGGCACTGAAAGCTAGTAGAACAGGGAACGGGAGAACAGAGACAAGACGCACAGCGGTGCACAGGGAACAGACAACAGGGAGGCCTACTCTTTGTGCTTCTTACCGGCGCGGGCGCACCACCTCGACCGACACAGTGGCTGTGAGGCCGGCGGAGATCGTCAGGTCGGTCGTACCGACGGCGACCGGCTTGAACTTGAGGGTGGCGGTGAGGCTGTCGGATTGCACGCCGACGAACCGGAGCAGCTGGCTGCGCACGTTGTATTGCCGCAGCACGTCCTGCAGCGTGCGCGCCAGGCTCGTCGTGGGAATCAGGTTGCCGTAGCCGTCGCGCGCCTTGAGAGTCAGGGCGAATGGGACGTCGCGCTCCACGATGATGCGCCCGCCGTCGACGCGCGCACCATCGCGCTCGAGGATGAGCTCGACCGCCGGACCGGGGTCGACGTGGAGGGTCTCCGCCGCCTGCACGGAATCGAGCGACGCGGTGACGAGCGCCAATCCCGCTTGCGACCCCAGCGTCACCTCGACCCGCGCGCGACCGGTCGAGTCGGTGACGACGCTGTCCCGGGCGATCTGAGCATTGCGCACGCGGAACACGACCGCCCGTCCGGGCAGCGGCCTGCCGGACGCGCTGTGCGCCTGGAACACGAGCGGCTCCGGTAAGAGCGTGCGGGCGACACCCCGTTCTCCCCCGCCTCCCACGAACCCGGTCCCGACGCTGGACACCGGTCCCCCGAACACCGCTTCCAGCGCCGCCAGTCGCTCGCCCCGCGCACGCAGCTCGATGCGCCCGGGCCGCCGCACCGAGGCCGACTGTATGACGAACGCCGTTCGGCCCAGCGAATCGGTGGCGCGCGTATCGACGGCGATGCCCATGTCGGCGCGCTCCGGCCGCAACTCGACGTTCTCGTTCGGTACGGGGTTGCCGAACGAGTCTCGCACCGCTACCTGCACGGCGAACGGCCCTTCTTGCGCGCCGCCCAGCTCGAACCGCGCCGGCCGCAGGTCCGCGACCGCGGGCCGGCCCGGGCGCACGACCAGCTCGACCGTGGGACGGCCCGGCTGCGCGGCCCCGGTCGCGGACACGACCTCGAAGTGATACGTGACCGCCTGCCGGCCCGCCGGCACGCGGAACACCGCCAGCCCGCTGTCGTCGGTGACCGCCGGCAGGTCGCGCCCGGTGCCGCCGTGCAGGGCCAGCGTGACGCCGCGTTGGGCGACGTCTCCCCGTCGCACGGCGACCCGGAGCACGGCCTCCGTCCCCGCCACCACTGTCGCGCGCGCGGGCAGCGCCATCACCGTGAGCTGCCCGGTGGACGCAGCCCCGGCCGTGACCGGCGGCGCGGTCGGTCCGGCCGATGCCGCAGGCGGCGCAGGACTCGCGAGCGTCACCGTGGCGCGGGACGCTTGGCGGGCTGCGCAGCCGCCGACACTGCTCATCACGTCGGCGTCCGCGCCCAAGTCGCGCAAATCCGCCCAGTCGCGCTCAGTGGGTCGAAACGCGAGGCAGTTGCGGCGCACCAGGTCCGCCACCTCACCCTTGCGGATGATGGGGTTCGAGAGCAGACGGATCAGGTCCGTCTTGCGCAACGGCTCGGTCCCCTGGGCGGCGACGAGCACCGGCAGGGCGAGCCCGAGCAAACCGCCGACCGAGCGTTTCACGGCCGCGCACACTTGGAGCGCTCGAACCGCCGCTCCACCGCGTCGACGTCCGAATACAGCGAGCGATCGCGGGCGTTGCGCACGGAGTCGAGGGCACCGGCGTCGTCCTTGCGCGCCGCGTTGTACGACGTCCAGCGCTCCTCCAGATCGACCAGGCCGTGCGCCAGATCAGGACACGCCATCTTATGGCCGTCGAACAGGCGGGCGCGCAAGTCGAAGGCACCGACCGCGAGGGCCACCGTATCGGCCATGCGATCGACCCGCTCCCGCGGCGAAGGCGCCGCGACATGCGGGCCGGCCTTCACCGGACCGCGGCCGGACGCAAGCGCGTGATAGACGTTGAAGAGCACGGCCCCTGCCACCACGCCGAGCGCGGCGTACCCCGCGACGCGAGCGACGCGAACGACCCGCGCGACCCCGTACTGCCGCGCGGGCGAGAGCGCCGCCGCCGCCATGCTGGTTTCGTCGACGTCGTCGGGGAACAAGAGGCGTGGTTGAATCTCGAGTCGAGGGTTCGACACCCGGTCGGAGGTGAAAATGGACTCCTCGGTGCGGTAGTTGACCCACGCGAGGTCGCTGACTTTCCGTCCGTCCGGGAGCACGGACGCCGCGTCGAGCAGTTCGTAGAACGGCAGGTACTCGCTCGCGCTGAGCGCGTCCGACGCGATCCGGAAGAACCCGCCCACCGGAGCGTCGCCCGGCGTCACCACCAGAGCGATGTGCCACGGCTCGGCGAACAGCGCCGTGTGCGCCTCGATGTCGGCGGGAGAGGGCGTCGGGTCGACTCCGTGGTGGGTGTGATACCACCCCACCAACTGGCCGTCGTTTTTCCGCACCTCCTCCTGCACGACCGTCCATCCCTGCGACAGCGCGGGCCCGAGGTGGTCTCCCGAAATCGACCACGGCAACTGGATCGCGGATTCGATCACGACGTACGCGGTGCCGGTCTCCGGACACGTGAAGCGATTGCCCGCCAGGAACCCGAGCGAGGCGGCGCCGCGCGGCTTGGCCTCGACGTGGGCGTGAACGGCGGCGAAGGCGCTCTGTGTGATGAAGATAGGGTACGGCGAAGCGCTCGCAGCCCCGTCAACCGTCGGCGTCCACAGGATCGCCGAACCGACGGGCAGCGGCCGCGTGAGCTCCACACTGCCCGGTTCGGCCGGCCCGTCGACGGGGAGAGGAATCGCGTCAGCGGCGCGGGGACGCGCCGCGCTGCTCCGCACAGGGTCCATCCCTCGCGCCACGCTGCAACTTCCTCGCCGCGGCTGCCGCGTCACGTGACCGGAACCAGCGGGTCCGCCACGGACGATAACCGCATGGCGACCCTGCAGTTATATGCTACGCCGGGCGCGCCAGCGGGACCGGTCGCCGGGACCTGTTTTCACCCCGGTCGGGGACACGACGCGCCACTGTCGCGGTTTTGCAACACCACGGCGGTGATGTCTTCCCGACGCCCGGACGCAACCACTACGAGGCTCGTGGAGCCGGGCTCACGCGGTGTCACCCGCACCACTCCGCCGAGGCTGTCCCCGCCGGCGTAATCGACGCGCAGCACGCCCTTGTCTCCCGTGGCCGCGGCGACGCGCGGCACCGGTACGGCGTTTCCGAATGCGTCCTGGCCGGTCACACGGAACACGACGGGGGACTCGAGCGCGAAGGAAACCCTGCGCTCGACCGGCGTGTCGCCGCAGCGAAGCAGGAGGCGCGCAGTGGTACCAGGCTCAGGGTACAGCGTGGCCTCGCGCACCAAGGTACGAACCGTGGCGCGGATCACGGTGGCCCCGGCCTTCGGACCCAGAGTCAGGTCCACGCCCACGCGACCGCTCGAATCGGTCAAGGCGCGAGTGGATCCCAACCGCCCGTTGGTGACGCCCAAGGCCACGACTTCGCCGCTGACCGGGCCTCCCGCCGTGTCGCGAACCTGGAAGACCAGGGGCAGCGTCGGCCGCGTGCCGACCAAGCCGTGCTGCCCCACGCCCAAGACGAACGCCGTGAGTGTGGTCGACAAAGGCGGACGAGGCGCGACGCGCGGCGGGGCGGCGACGACCGGCGGCGGTGGAGAGGCCGCGTGCGGCGCAACGACCCGCCGCGCGGTGTCCGCCGGCGACCGCCGGGCGCGGGGTGGGCGCGGCCGTGCCGCACGCTGGACTGGCACGGGTGCCGCCGGAGCGGTACGGCGCGCGCAGGCCTCGAGCGCGCGCAACAGCGCCGTGTCCGCCCCCAGCGACACGAGATCGGCGCGGTCCCGCTCAGTCGGGGCGAAGCCGAGGCAGTTGCGCTGGACGAGCGCGGCGAGCTCGGCCGACCCGATGGTGCCGACCGTCAGCAAGCGCACGAGATCGGTCTTGCGGAGCGGCTCGGTGCCCGAGCTCTGTCCCGGTGCCTGGCGGGCGCCGGCGAGGAGCAGCAGGGAGACGCAGGTGAATTGGCGGGCTACGGCCGCTGGCATCCCGACCTTTCGAAGCGGCGCTCCACTGCATCCACACCGGCATACAGTGTCTGGTCCCGCACGGTGTGGTTCGGATCCAGTACGCCGGACGCGCGGCGAGCCGTGTGGTAGCTCAGCCAGCGAGCTTCGACCGCGAGCAGCCCGCGCGCGAGCCCGTCACAGGCCAACTGCCGTCGGTCGAACAGCGCCGCGCGGTCGCTGAAGTTGCGCACCGCGGTCGCGAGCGAGTCCGCGACCTGGTCGAGGCGCGTCGCCGCTGGGCGCGACGCTGGCGGCTGGGTGGGGGGGACGGGCGGGGGGCGGGGACGGGGCGGCGCAGGCGTTGGGGATCTCTTGAGAAACGGAATCGTTGGCAACCGGGGCAGTGGCGGCAGGGTGGGAAGACCGCCGTTCAGCCACGCGTAAAAGCCTCCCCCTCCACCGATCAGCAGGATGCCCAACACGAGACCCCAGCGACCCCATCGTCTCCGTCTGGCGCGCCGCCCCCTGCCTCGCCCTTCGGGGGCACGCACCGGCGGCGTGGGCTGCTCCTCGACTGCTGGCTCGGACACCTGTTCCATCGATTGCTCCCGGTCCCCCTCCCCCTCTCCCTCCCTCTGCTCGAAGACGGACGCGAGCTCGGGAGCAGGAGGCAGCGGCTCGGGTGGCGGCTCACGCCGTCGTGGCGGAGTGGGCGGCGGGGGCGGGGGCGGGGGCGGGGGGGGCGCCGCACGTGGCGCCGGACGCGCGCTGCGTGGCGGCGCCGACGCGAAGTCTTCGGCCGACGTCAGGAACACGAGCTCGTCAGATTTCGGCGCCTGCGTCTGGGGCGGAGGCGGATGCGGCTCCGGCTCAGCGGGCTCCGGCTCTGCGGGCTCAGGTTCTGGAGCTTCCGGCGGCGCCCGCTGCTCGGGTGGCGACGGCTCCGGTGGCGCCCCCTCTGGTTCCGCCTGCTTCGGTTGCGTCCGAAACGGTCGATCGGCGACCGGGTTGTAGGCGCGATAGTTCTTCCACGCCACGAACGAGCGCTTCTTGCCGCCTGGGCGGAACGATTCTTCGCTCAACAGCTCGTAAAATGGCAACACCGTCGTGGCCCAGGCCTCGTCCGCGCCGGCCCGAAAAAGACCGGCGACGGGTTGGCCGTCAGGGTCGCTCCCCAGCACGAGGGCGACCTGCCACGGCTCCGCGAAGTAGTGCTCGTGTGTTTCGATGTCGTGCGCCGTCATCGAGACCGGCAGCGGCGCATGGGTGTGGTACCAACCGATCAGGTGACCTTTTGTTTCCTCCACCTGCGCTACGATCCGATCCCAGAGTCGGGTCACAACGTCGGTGGTGCGGTCGCCGTAGATCGGCTGGCTCAAGCGCAGCGCCGCATCGATGATGAGATACGAAACGTTGCTGTCGGGGCACTCGCACAGATCGCCGACGAGAAAACCTAGGATCCCCTGCCCCGACGGGGGCGCCGTGGCGAGGTGCTCGCGGACGGCCGCGAGGGCGGATTGCGCGAGGAAGACGGGGAACGGGATGTTGCCCGGCCGCCCCCCTCCTCGTCCCCCTCCCCCGGTGCCGGGCGTGGCGGTGGGACTCCACAGGATGGACTGGGCGAGCGGGATTGCCTTCCGGAGCGGAGCGTCCGCGCTCATCGCCTCAAAATAACGAGCGGCGCGGCGGACCGCTCATTCCGCCAGCACGCGCGCGATCACGCCGGCGGCTTGCTCGACATCGTGTCGGCTCACATCCAGGTGCGTCACGGCTCGCAGCCGCCGCGCGCCGAACGGCACGACCAGTACGCCCGCCTGCGCGAGCCGCGGGATCACGCTGTCCGCCGTGTCGCCCTCGCGCAGGAGATCGAGCATGACGATGTTGGATTCGGGTTCGGACGCTCGGACGGCGGCACAATCGGAGAGGCGCTCTGCCAGGAGCTTCGCGTTCTCATGGTCCTCAGGGAGGCGGCCGAGATTGCAGTCCAGGGCGTAGAGCGCCGCGGCGGCGAGAATTCCCGACTGCCGCATCCCCCCGCCCAGCCGCTTGCGGATCTCCCAGGCGAGCTCGCGGCGGGGCGCGGCGAAGGCGAGGCACGACCCGACGGGACAGCCGAGTCCCTTCGAGAAACTCACCATCACCGTGGCCGCGCCCCGCGTGAGCTGGGCGAGGGGGACGCCGAGTGCGGCGGCGGCGTTCCACAGCCGAGCGCCGTCCAGGTGGACGGGCAGCTGCGCCTGCCGCGCGGCGGCGACGATCCCGGCCATGATGGCCGGAGCCATCACCGTGCCCCCCGCGGCGTTGTGGGTGTTCTCGGCGGCGACGGCACCGACGCGCGGCACGTGGGGGGACGCGGGGCGCAGCGCCCCGCGCACCAGGTCCCCCGTCAACCGGCCATCGGGCGTCGCTACCGGCCGGATCTGCACGCCCCAGTTCGCCGCGACGCCGGCGAGCTCGTAGTGCACCAGATGAGCGTTCGCTTCGACCACGAGCTCCGTCCCGGGCCGCGTGAGCAGGGCGATCCCGGTCTGATTCGCCTGCGTCCCCGAGGGGAAGAACAGCGCGTCGTCCTGGCCGAGCAGCTCGGCGACGCGCCGCTCGAGGCGGCGGGTGGTCGGGTCGCCGTCCAGGACGTCGTCGCCGACGTCGGCATCGGCCATGGCACGGCGCATCGCGGGCGACGGCCGCGTCACCGTGTCGCTCCGGAGGTCGATCGGGCGGGGCGCGGTCACCCCAGCTGCACGCGCTGCGAGCGTCGCATGCGCATCAGGTCGTACGTCTCGGCCACTTCGCCGCCCAGGAGGAAGATGTAGGCGGTGTAGTACACCCACAGCAGGAACAGGGCGAGGGCCACGACGTTGGCGTCGGAAGCGAGGCGATCGAGCGTCGCGAACCGTATCACGTAGAGCGCGTACAGCCGTTTCGCCACCTCGAACCCGAGTGAGCAGAAGACCGCGGCGACCAGTGCGGTGCGCCAGTGAATCCGCCGGCTGGGGAGCAGCTTGAAGACGCCGAAGAACAACAGCACGCCGGCGGCGAACGCGGCGGTCTCGAGGCCGAAGCGCCACAGCCAGTCGAGAGCAAAGCTCGACGTGCTCATGAGCGCCGCGTTGCCCGCCTCCCAGGCGGCGACGAGCCCGCTCAGGACGAGCAGCGCGCCGGTGCCGAGCACCATGGCGAGGTCGAGCAGCTTCGCGACCGGCCACGGCCGCTGCTCGTCGGTGTCGAACACCTCGTTGAGCGCCGCCCGCACGCCGCCGAACAGGCGGGACGAGAACCACACGAACAGCGGCAGGCCGAACGCGGTCAGCCGGCCGCGGTGGCGCACGACGCCGCTCAGCGCGCTCTCGACGGCCTGGAACGCCCGGTCCGTGCCTCCGCCCGGAGTGGTGGGGAGGAAGCGCGCCAGCAGCTCGTGCAGATCGACCTGCTGGGTGGTGACTTGGTGCTGGACGAGAGAGCCCACGACCGCGAGCAGCAGGGCGACGAAGGGAATGACGGTGAGCAGCAGGTCGAACGACAAGGCGCTCGCGAGAAACGGGATGTTGTCCTCGTAGGCCGCCTCGAGCGTGCGGCGGACGACGCCGGTCACCGACCGATGCCAGCCGGCTTCGGCCCTCACGCGACCGGCTCGTCCTCCTCCGCGGCGCGGGGGAGCGCCTTGGCGCCGCGACGGCTGCGCTTCGCCTCGGTGAGACGGCGCTCGAGCGCTTCGCGGGCGGTGGGGGAGGGGGCGTCCGCATCATCGTCGGTTTCGAGCAGCTGCCCGAGCTCGTCCACCTTCTCGCTCGCCAGGTCCCGCAGGCCGCGCAGCCTGCCCGCCAGCTTGCCGCGGGTCGCCTCGCCCTCGGGCGCGAACAGGAAGCCCACGACCGCCCCGATCCCGAGACCGAGCAGGAAGGAGCCGAACCCGGCGCCGCGCTCGCTCACTCTCCCGCCTCCAGATCGTCCGGGGCGGCGACCGCGACGGCGCGCGGCTGGGCGTGGGAGTGCAGCGGCGGCCGCACGAAGCGGTCGACGATGGCGCGCGTATGGGTGACGCGCAGCTGCTCGAACAGAAAGGCGAACGTCTTCTCCAAGTCGGCCGCCACGGCCTCGCGCACGGCGGCGGGAAGATCCCACAGCCGCCGCTTGAACGGCCCGATCGCCTTCTTGCGGGCCTTGTAAGTGAACTGCTGCTCGGTGTCGCCCTTCTTCCACTCGTCCTTGCACTCGGCTTTGACCCATTCGTTGATCTCGGCGCGCAGCTCGGATGGCAACTTGGGATGGTCGAACACGATGTTCTGGAAGTTTGTGGCCAGATGGATCTCGATCGCCTCGCACGCCGGGAAGTGACCGAACGCCTCCGCGGGCAGGGTGGACGCACCGTGCTGCACCGCACCGCCCAGGCCGTACGTGCCGCGCGCGTCCCGCGACAGCGCTTTCAGCGCGTCGAGATCGAGCTGTACCTTCGCGATCGAGCCGTCCGCCAGCACGACGCCACCGTGGCTCGTCCCGGTCTGGACCGAGATCTTGCTGATGCCCGCGTAGGGACCGAGCCGCTTCAGGGTACGGGTGTATCCGTCCATGAACGCCTTGAGCTCGTGCACGTCGGAGTTCTTGCCGCCCACCTCGCCGATCTCCGCGCCCACCGACACCGTCACGCCCTCCGGCTCGCGGTCGCGGATGAACTTGGTGAACTCGGCCGCCCGCTCATAATTCACGCGTTGCTGCTCGTCGAGCGTCTGCTGTGAGAGGTCCACGAGCGTCGACGTGTCGACGTCGATATTGTAGAAGCCGGCGTGCAGCTCTTCTTCGATCAGCGTGCGCAGGGCCTGGAGCTCGGTCTCGGGATCGGCTGCGTACTTCTTCGCGTTGACCTGGACGTGGTCGCCCTGAATGAAGAGCGGTCCGGTGAAGCCCTCGCGCAGCGCCGCCGCGGTCATCACGGCCACGTACTCGGCCGGCCGCTGCTCCGTGTAGCCGATCTCGCTGCGGGCGATCTCGCAGATCAAGGCGCCGACGTCGAGGCGCCGCGCCGCCCGGAAGACCGCGCGGGCGGTGTCGTAGGCCAGCATCCGCACGTTCATCGCCGGGGTGGTGAACGGCGGAACTTCTCCGCGCCCCCGCGCCAGATACAGCTCATGGATCGAGGCGGGGCGCACGCCGGCCTGCTGCCCGATCTCCCAGATCAGCCAGCGGGCCTGCTCCCGCTCGGGCCCGGAGCCGAACACGGCCTGCCGCACCAAATCGTCCAGCGCGGCGCTCTGGCGCACGGCGGGATTCTGGAACCGCCGCAGCGTCGCTTCGTGTGCCTTCGCCATGAGACGTCCTCCCGCCGTCGAATCTAGACCGCGCCCAGGTCGATGACCAGCCCGTCGTACGCGGGGGCGATGCCGTCGGGCAAACCCGCCGCGAGCTCTGCGTGCGAGGCTTGGTGAGTGAGGTGCGTGAGGAACGTGCGTCGCGCGCCGATCTGCCGCGCCGCTGCGACAGCCTCGGGGATCGACAAATGCAGCGGGTGCGGGCGCGGCAGCAGCGCGTTGAGCACCAAGACCTCGAGTCCCGCGAGCTGAGCCCGGGCCGTCTCGGGAATCTCCTTCGCGTCGGTGAGGTAGGCGACCGGTCCGACGCGGTATCCCAGGACGGTGCGGTCGCCGTGGGGCAGCGCCAGCGCGCGTACCCGCAGGCCGGCGATCTCGGTCTCCGCGTCCGGGGCGAGGGGATGGGCGGTGAGCTCGGGCTTGCTCGTCCCCGGCTGGGCGGGCGCGCCATCGAAGATGTACGCGAAGCGTCGGCCCAGCTCTGCCAGCGTGCCCGCCGCGCCGTACACCGGGAGGCGGCCGCGCTGCCGCACCGAGAAGGCGCGCAGGTCGTCGATGCCGTGCACGTGGTCGGCATGGGCGTGCGTAAAGAGCACGCCGTCGAGGGACGTCACGCCCGCGGCCACGAGCTGGAGTCGGAGTTCGGGGGGGGTGTCGATCAGCAGCCGCCGGCCGCCCGACTCGATCAGCGCGGCGGTACGGGTGCGCTTATCCCGCGGGTCGGTGGAGGTGCAGGTGCGGCAGGAGCATCCGATCTGCGGCACGCCGTAGGAAGTGCCCGTCCCGAGGAACACGAGCCGCACGTCAGACGACCTCGACCTTGAGCAGGTTGGTGGCGCCCGACACCTCCCACGGCACGCCCGCCGTCATCACGATGCGGTCTCCGGCCCGCGCGTAGCCGCGCTTGAGCAAGAGGTCGCGCACCACCTCGAGCATCGCATCGTAGCTCGGGACGTGGTCCACCAGGACCGCGGCGACCCCCCACACGAGCGCGAGCTGGCGGTAGGTGGCGGGCTCCGTGGTCACCGCGAGGATGGGGATCGGCGGCCGGAGCGCGGCGACCTTGCGGGCGGTGAAGCCGCCCTTGGTGAGGGTGACGATCAGCGGTGTCTTGAGCATCCGCGCGACGGCGCTCGTGCCGATGGCGATCGCATCTTCCACCGACACCTCCTGGCCCGCCGGCACGCGGCGCTCGTCCCGCGCCACGGCGAGCGGATGGCGCTCCATCTCCCGGATGATCCGGTCCATGGCGCGGACGGCCTCGAGGGGATACTCCCCGACCGCGGTCTCGGCCGACAGCATGACGGCGTCGGTGCCGTCCAGGATCGCGTTCGCCACGTCGGAGGCCTCGGCGCGGGTGGGGCGCGGGTGATGAACCATCGACTCGAGCATCTGCGTCGCCGTGATCACCGGCTTGCCGTGGCGGTTCGCCTCGCGAATGAGCCGCTTCTGCACCACGGGCACCTCTTCGAACGGCAATTCCACGCCGAGGTCGCCCCGCGCCACCATCACCGCATCGGAGGCCCGGAGGATGCCGTCCAAGTCCTCGAGCGCCGCCGCCTTCTCGATCTTGGCGACGAGCTTGATCCCCGGCGGCACGAGCCGCCGCAGCTCGGCCAGGTCGTCCGCCCGCCGCACGAACGACAGCGCGACATAGTCGACGCCCCACCCCACGGCGTGGCCGACATCCTCCCGGTCCTTGTCCGTGAGGGCGGGCGCGCTGACGTGGAGCCCCGGCAGGTTCATCCCCTTGTGCGACGTCAGCGTGCCGCCGTCCACCACGCGACCTTCCACCCGCGGCTCGGCGATGCGCGTCACGTCGACCGAGAGCAATCCGTCGTCGAGGAGCACGCGCGCACCCGCCCGCGCGTCCTTGGCGAGGTCTTGATAGGTGGTGGGCAGCTCGTCCCCGCGCGCAACGTCTTCAGGCGCGAACACGACCTTCTCGCCGGCGCGGAGCACGCGCGGTTGGGCGAGCTCGCCGACGCGGATGCGCGGGCCCTGGAGATCGACGAGGATCGCGACCGGGACACCCGCCGCGTCGGCCGCCCGCCGTGTCGCCGCGATCCACCCGGCCCGCACCTCCGGCGTGCCGTGGGAGGCGTTCACCCGGATCACGTTGGCGCCCGCGTCGATCAGGCCGGCGATGCGCTCGGGCGTCGCCGTCGCGGGCCCGAGCGTGACGACGATCTTCGTGCGGCGGATCACTGCGTCGCTCCTTGCGTGAGTGCGGCGACCAGCGCCGGCAGGACCACACCGGCCCGGCCGCGGCAAACGATGTGCGCGGCGTCGGACAGCTCGGTCGGGTCGGGGTTCGCCTCGATGACGGTCGCACCCGCCTCGCGCGCTATAAGAGGAAGCTGCGCGGCCGGCTGCACCAGCCCCGACGTCCCCACCACCAGCATCGCCCGGCACGACGCCGCCAGCGCCCATGCCTCCGCCGTCACCCGCTCCGGAAGCATCTCGCCGAACCACACCACGTCGGGCCGTACCGGTGAGCCGCACCGCTCGCAGCGCGGCGGCTCGCACTCCGTATCCGCCGCGGGCTCGGGGGCTCGGTCGGCCGGAAACGGGTGGCGGGCGTCGAGACACGAGAACCGCTCCAGCGACCCGTGCAGCTCGAGCACCCGGCGGCTGCCGGCCCGCGTATGCAGGCCGTCCACGTTCTGCGTCACGATGGCGAGCTCGGGCACGAGGCCCTCCAGCGCAACGAGCGCGTGATACCCCGCGTGGGGGAGGGCGGCGCGCACCAGGCGGCGTCGCCAGGCATACCATCCGAACACCCGCGCCGGGTGGCGCCGAAACGCCGCCTCGGTGGCCAGCTCCTCAGGATCGTACCGCGCCCACAGACCAACGCCCGCGTCTCGGAAGGTAGGGATACCGCTGTCCTGCGACATGCCCGCGCCGGTCGCGACCACGACGCGCGGGGCCGCGCGCAGGGCGCGCGCCGCGGCCTGGATGGCGGCGCCGTCAGTGTTCAACATGGGGACACCGCATCTACCGGACGACGCCAATCTGCCGCTCCTCGAGCCGGCGCCTGAATCCCTCGAGCACATGCACGGCCCGCGCGATGCCCGATGCCGGCAGCCCTTCGATCGCCCGGGCGGCGAGCCGCCGCTCGAGCTGGCCCACTCGCAGCAGCACCTCGAGGCCCTGGCGGGTGAGCGTCACCCGCACGCCCCGATCGTCCTCAGGGTCCGGCGTGGTCTCGACGAGCCCCTTCAGCTCGAGCCGCTGGATGAACGTGGTGGCGGCGGCGCGCGACACGCCCAGGGCGGCGGCGACGTCCTTGGGCCGGGCGCCGTCGGGACCGCTCCCGTCCACGGCATTGAGTGCCGCGTGGGCGCGGTGCGACAGCCCGTAGGCGCGGAATGCCCGATCGCCGGCGCGCTGCACCGCCGCCTGCGTGGCGGCGACGGCGTCGGTCAGCTGCAGGGCCAGCTCGGAGCGATCGCTCATGCCACCCCGTTAAGTTTATTAATATGTTGACTATTAACATACTAACCACTTCCCACGTGCCGCAAGCCGCGGTTTTCCCTAGATTTGCAGCCGATGATCGAGGTGCAGGGACTCACGAAGTCGTACGGCAGCGTCGCCGCCGTCCGCGACCTGTCGTTCAGCGTGGCGCCCGGTGAAGTGCTCGGCCTCGTCGGCCCCAACGGCGCCGGCAAGACCACGACGCTGCGCAGCCTCGCGGGCATCGTCCGCCCGGCCGGGGGAACGATCCGGGTCGGCGGACACGACATGGAGCGCGATCCGGTCGCCGCCAAGCGCGTGCTCGCGTTCATGCCCGACGAGCCACATCTGTTCGACTACCTCACAGTGGAAGAGCATCTGCGGTTCACCGCCCGTCTCTACCAGGTGGCGGACGTGGAGCGACGCCTCCCTGCCCTGCTGCAGGAGCTCGAGCTCTCCGAAAAAGCCAAGGCGCTGCCCGGCGAGCTGTCGCGCGGCATGAAGCAGAAGCTGGTGATCGGGTGCGGCCTGCTGCACGATCCCAGCGCGCTGCTGTTCGACGAGCCGCTCACCGGACTCGATCCGGCCGGGATCCGCCGCATGAAACAAACCATCCGGGAGCGCGCGCGGCAGGGGGCCGCGGTCGTCCTGAGCTCCCACCTGCTGCACCTCGTCGAGGAGATCTGCACGCGCGTCCTCATCCTGCATCGCGGACGCAAGGTGGCGCTGGGAACGATCGAGGAGATGCTGACCGAGCGGCCCGACCTGCGGGGGCGGAGCCTCGAGGACATTTTCCTGACGCTCACCGGGACATGATCGGGGCGGCGCTCTACTTGGTTGGCCGGTCCCTGCTCAACGCGACGCGGCGTCGCGTGGCGCGGCTGCGCCAGCCGAAGTACCTGATCGGGCTCGTGGTCGGTGGGTTGTACTTCTACTGGTTCTTTTTCCGGCCGCGCCGGGGAGCGGGGCTCGGGGCGATCGCCTCCCCCGGCGGTGAGATCGTGGCCGTGGGGCTCGTGGGCGCGCTCGTGCTCCTCAAGTGGCTGTTCGGCAGCGCCGAGACGCCGTTCACGTTCAGTCTCGCCGAGACGCAGTACCTGTTCACCGCTCCGCTCACGCGGCGTCAGGTGATCGACTTCAAGCTGGTGCGGTCCCAGCTCCCGCTATTCATTTCGGCGGTCCTGTCGGCGTTGGTCTTCTCGAGCGGCCAGGTAACCGGGCTGCGGGTGTTCCGCGTGGTGGGACTGTGGCTGGTGTACAGTACGCTGCAGCTGCACTACGCCGGGGCGTCCCTGGTGTGGGCGAGTCTGACGCAACACGGCGTAACGGGGTTGCGACGTCGGCTCGGCGCGCTGCTCGGACTGGCCAGCCTCTCGGCCCTCGTCTGGTGGAGCCTGCGCCGTGCGCTCCCCGGCATCGTGGCGGCCTTCCAGGACGGCTCCACGCAGGGCTACGCGGCGTTGACGAGTGTCATGCATTCCGGCGCGCTCGCGGTGCTGTTGTGGCCGCTCGAGGCGCTCGTGGCACCGCTCCTCGCCACGAGCCCCGCGCTATTCGCGAGCCGGCTTCCGGCCGCGCTGCTCGTGCTCGCCGTTCATTACGTCTGGGTCGTCCGCTCGACGCTCGCCTTCGAGGAGGCCGCGGTGGAGCACGCGGCCAAGGTGGCCCGGCGGATCGAGGCCGCGCGCCAGGCACGGTGGGGGGAGCGAACCCTGCGAGCCCGGCAAGCGACGGGCCTGATCCGCCTGCGGTTGGCAGCGACCGGCGCACCGGCCGGTGCCATCCTCTGGAAGAACGCCGTCGGAGCGACTCGCGACTTGAGCCAGCGCGCGCTCGTGCTGGTCGTCGTGCTGGTGATCGGCGGCGCGATGGCCTTCGCGAACGGGCCGCTGCGCGCGCTCGATCTGGTGGCGGTGATGCTGTTGGCGCTCGGCGCCGTAGCCTTGGTGCTCGGGCCGGTCGCGGCGCGGTGCGACCTGCGCCAAGACCTCGAGATGCTGGACGTGCTCAAGGGCTACCCCGTGCACGGACGCGAGATGGTCGGTGGCGAGGTGGCGGCTCCGGTGATGCTGATCGGCCTCGTCGTCTGGAGCTGCTTGTTGGGGGCGTTCGCGGCTACGGCCGCCCGACCGGGCCCCGAGCTGCCCCCGCTGGGCGACCGCCTGGCGCTGCTGCTCGCCGCGTTACCGGCGACGGCCGCCGTGCTGCTCGTGCTGGTCTTGGTGCAGAACGCTGCGGTCTTGCTCTTCCCGGCTTGGATCGGCGTGGGGCGGGATCGCGCGGTGGGACTCGAGGCGACCGGCCAGCGGATTCTCATGACGGCGGGGAGCATGATCGCGCTGATCGTCGCCCTGGTGCCCGCCGTGCTCGCCGGCGGTATCACCGGCGTGGCAGCGCACGCGGCCGGGCTGTCGACGGTCTGGGCGCTGCCGCTCGGGAGCCTGGTCGGGTCGGGCGTCGTGGGGTTCGAGGGAGCGCTGGCCGTGCACTTCCTGGGTGGGGTGTTCGACCGGATCGATCCCGCTGCGGCGGGAACCGGCTAGCACGTCTCCGTCCAGTCCACGGGCGATGTCGCGCCGCAGCGCACGCACCGCAGCGACGTCGGCTTTCCGGCGAAGTCCTGACGGTAGTGGCATAACGGGCAGACCGCGTAGGTGGTGACGACCTCCATTCCTTTCTGTCCCAGCGTGGGCCGCAACACCCCCGTGCGAACGACGACGCTCCAGTGGTCGGGGGGCTCGGTGCGGAACGTCACATCCGCGCGGCTGAGACGGATCCGCTGCCGCCGCACCTCGACGACGACGTGCCCGTCCGAGGATTCCTCCACGACGGGATACCACGCACCGCGGCGGAGCACGTCCGCCACATTGTCGGCACATCGGGCCCAGCCTAGGGTGATTCGCATGTTCGGGGGATTGCGACCCCACATGATACCACGATTGGGTAAATTTGGTCATGCGTGAGCTCGGTCGGGTGGTCCGGCTGCAAGTCCAGCGCTCGTCCCTCAAGACCGGTGAGAAACCGCATCGCGTGTACGATCCCGCTCCCATTCTGACGGTCGAGCGGCTCGCGGTGTCGCCCGACGGCGCGCTGGGAGAGGCCGGCCACGACGCCTGGATGGTGGACGTCCATCACCGCATGCACCCCAGCACCAAGAACCCGGATGGTGAACACGGCATCTCGCTGGGGTTCACGTCGCACTACGACCTGATGCGCGCACGGCTGGGCGATCGGATCACGCCCGGTTGCGCGGGCGAGAACATCCTCGTGGAGGCGCGGGGCCGCGTGGGGATGGAAGACTTGACCGGGGGCGTCGGGCTCGTCACGCCCGACGGCCGGGAGGTGGTACGGCTGCAGGTCCTGCAGGTCGCGCATCCCTGCCGGCCGTTCAGCGGCTGGGCACTGGGCGGGGTGGTGGAGACCGACGTGCTGAAGGAGACGCTGCAGTTCCTGGATGACGGGACGAGAGGGTTCTATTGCGTCGGAGCGGGGACCGGGATCGTGAGCGTGGGGGATCGTGTGGTGCTGCTGTAAGAGGCGCGTTCAGCGCTCAGCCGTCAGCTGAGCTCGTCCCACGCCAAGCCCGCCATTTTTTTGCAGCGCTCGCAGCTCAACTCCCTGGAGTCCGCCTCGAACGCCTGCCGGTGCCGGCAGCTCGGGCACACGGCGTACGTCAGGGGGAAAATGCGTCCGACCCGCTGGATCTCGCGGGGCTCACACCGCACGATGCTCCAGCGCTCCGGCGGATGATAGCGGATCTCGAGGAAGCGGCGGTCGACCGGCACGTTCCGCCGGTTCACGTCGAGCACGACGATGTGGCTCGAGGAGATGCGCACCACGGCGTACCACGCACCGCGGCGCAGCAGGTGCGCGCCCGGCTTCCCGACTCGGGCCCACCCCTTCGCCTGGAGGCGCGTCGGGGTGATCGGGCGGAACGGAATCGTCACGCCAGAAAGCTACACGGCCCGGTGACCGGGGGTCGTGATCGAAGTCACACGCAACGAGCCCGCGGAATGTGACGGGTGACCGCTTCGCGTGGTGAGGAAAGCTGTGGCGCCGTCGCACGTGTGGCTCAGCGCGCCGCGCCAGCGAGGTACCCCCGGGCCACGAGCAGCTCGGCGTTCAGGATCGCGGCCCCCGCAGCGCCGCGAATCGTATTGTGGCTCAGCACGACGAAGCGGTGCCCGAGCACCCGGTCCGAGGCGATCCGCCCTATGGTGACGCTCATTCCCCGCCCGGCGTCGCGGTCCAGCCGGGGCTGCGGCCGGTCGGGCTCGTCCCGTACGAGAATAGGGCGGACGGGAGCCGTGTGCAGCCCCAAGCGTTGCGGCTCGCCTGTGAATCCGGCGAACGCCTCGCGCAGCTCCGCCAGCCCGGCAGGCCGGGCGAGCTTCACCCGCACGGCCGCCATGTGCCCGTCCACGACGTTCACCCGGTGGCACTGCGCGCTCACCGCGAACGGCGCCGGCGCGATGCGATCACCGTTCAGCCGCCCCAGGATCTTGAGGGTCTCCCGCTCGATTTTCTCCTCTTCGTTCGCGATGTAGGGGATCACGTTGTCGGTGATGTCGAGCGACGCGACGCCGGGATACCCGGCCCCGGACACCGCCTGCAGCGTCGTCGCGGCCACGGCCTCGACACCGAAGCGCGCCGCGAGCGGCGCCAGGGCGAGCGCCAGCATGACTGTCGAGCAGTTGGGGTTGGTGACGATGAAGCCGGCGCCGGCCCGCGCCTTCCCCCGCCCGTCGAGCAGCGCGAGATGCTCGGCGTTCACTTCGGGAATGAGCAGCGGTACCGACTCATCCAGGCGGTGAGCCGAGGAGTTACTCACCACGGCAAATCCGGCCCGCGCGAAGGCGGTCTCGGTCTCGCCCGCGACGTCCGCCGGAAGGCTCGAGAAGACGACGTCGCAATCGAGCGGCGGCCGTGGCGGCTGCACGACCAGCGACTGGACCGGCGTCGGGATGTCGCCGGGGAGGCGCCAGGTGCACGCGTCCCCGTACGGCCGCCCCTGGGACCGGTCCGACGCGGCCAGCGCCGTCACCACGAACTGGGGGTGCTCCTCCAGCATGGCGACGAACCGCTGTCCGACGGTGCCCGTGGCGCCGAGAATGCCGACGCGAATCTTCCCCATGCCGTCCGTCCTTTCCCGCCTTGACGCTCGCCGAACCCCGCGATAACTATGAACATACAATCGACGTCGCGTGGTGATTTGCCGCGTATTGCCGCCACGTTAAACAAGGTGCTAAAAAGCGACGCCCGCGGCGCGCACTGCCCGGGCTTTGCTGTTCTTGAGGTTCACCATGCCGCGCTCCAGACGCCCTCTCGAGATCCACAAATTCGGCGGAGCCTCGCTTGCGAACGGGGCGGCCATCGCGCACGCGGTGTCGGTCATCCGGGCGCAGCGGCCCGCGCCCCTCGTCGTCGTGGTCTCGGCGATGGCGGGCGTGACGGACGCGCTGCTCGATCTCGCCAGCGCGGCCGTCCGGGGCGACGCGGACGGCGCCCGCGCCACCCTCGACCGGCTGGCGGCGCAGCACCGCGCGGCGGTCGCCGCGCTCGTCCGCGCCGCTCCGCGGGCGGAGGAACTGCTGCAGGCGATCGAGGGCGCCTTCGCGGAGGTCGAGCCGCTCGCGGCCGGGTTGCGCGTGCTGCGCGAGCTGACGCCCCGGACCACGGACTATCTCGTCGCCAGAGGCGAGTACCTCTCGGCCCGCATCGTCGCGGCGGCCCTCGACACGGCCGGTTGCCCCGCCGCCTACGTGGACGCCGTGGAGGTGATCCATACCGATGGGACGTTCGGCAACGCCTCACCCGATCTCAGACGCACCGAGCGCAGCGCGCGCCGCGTGCTCCGCCCGCTGCTCGCCCGCGGCGTCGTCCCCGTCGTTCCCGGCTTCCTCGGCGCCGCTCCGGACGGACAGGCGGTCACGTTGGGGCGTGGCGGCTCGGACCTCACGGCCACGCTGCTCGCCCGCGCGCTGGGCGCGCGGGAGGTCTCTCTCTGGAAGGACGTGCCGGGTGTGCTCACCGCCGACCCGCGCATCGTGCCGGACGCGCGCGTCATCCCGCAGCTGCATGTGCGCGAAGCCGCCGAGCTCGCGTACTACGGCGCGAAGGTGCTGCACCCGAGGGCCCTCGTCCCGGTGCTGCGGCGCAGCGTCGCGGTGCGAATCCGGCCGTTCGCCGAACCGGCGTCACTCGGGACGGAGATCTCCCGGCGGCGCACCCTGAACGCTTACCCGGTGAAGGCGCTCTCCGCGATCCCCAAGCAGGCGCTCCTCACCGTGACCGGGAGCGGCATGCTCGGCGTGCCGGGGATCGCGGCGCGCGCCTTCGCCGCGGTGCACCACGAAGGGATCTCCGTCTCGCTCATCAGCCAGGCATCCTCCGAGCAGTCGATCTGCTTCAGCGTCCCGGAGGACCAGGCGGAGCGGGCGCGCCGTGGGCTCGATGAGGCGTTCCGGCGCGAGATCGGACGGCAGGAAATCGACCGCGTGGAAGTGCGCGCCGGCGCCGCGACGCTCGTGGTCGTCGGGCTCGGCATGGCGGGGACCCCCGGCATCGCCGCCCGCGTCTTCTCGGCGCTGGCCGAGGCGAAGATCAACGTCATCGCGATCGCCCAAGGCTCCTCGGAGCTGAACCTGTCGCTCGTGGTGGACGCCGGCGACGCGGCGCGCGCCCTGCGGGTGGTGCACGGCGCCTTCCAGCTCAGCAAGATCGGCGGAGGAATGGGCGCGCACCCGGCGCGCAGCGACGTGGTGCTACTGGGCTTCGGTCAGATCGGCCGCACCCTGGCGCCCCTGATCGCGAAGCCAAAGCACGGCGCGGTGCGGTTACGGCTCGTCGGGCTGGTCGATCGCAGCGGGTTCGTGTTCGATCCGGCCGGCCTGTCGCCGCGCGGGCTCGCGACCCTTGCCGCCGCCAAGGGGAGGGGCGCGCCGCTCGCGAAAGCCAAGGGAGCGGGCGGCCACCGCGGGTCCGCGACGGACGCCGTGACGTTCGCGACGCGCCACGCGCTCTCGAATCCGATCCTGGTGGACGTCACCGCGGCCGACACGACCGAGACGCTCAGGACGGCGTTGGCGGCCGGCATGCACGTCGTGCTCGCCAACAAGCGGCCCATCACGGTAAGCCGGAGGCGCTACGACGATCTACGCGCCACCGCAGCGGCGCACGGGCGCCAGCTGCTGCACGAGGCGACGGTCGGCGCCGGATTGCCGATCATGGACACCTATGCAAAGCTGGTGGGGTCGGGCGACCGGGTGCAGCGGATCGAGGGGTGTCCATCGGGCACGTTGGGCTATCTGTTCGGGGAGCTGGGACGCGGCCGCCGCTTCTCGCAGGCGCTGCGCGGCGCGATCGCCAAGGGATACCCGGAGCCCGACCCGCGTGAGGACCTCTCCGGCATGGACGTGGCCCGGAAGGCGCTGATTCTCGGACGACTGCTGGGTTTTCCCGGTGAGCTCAAGGACATCGCGGTGGAGTCGCTGGTGCCGCCGGGGGCCGAGCGCCTGACGCCGGAGGAGTTCCTCGCCCGGCTCGAGGAGTACGACGCGCCGTGGACGCGGCGCCTGTCGCAGGCACGCCGGCGGGGTGGCGCGCTGCGCTATCGCGCCATCGTGACCCGGCGCCGGATTCGCGATCATGGACACCTATGCAAAGCTGGTGGGGTCGGGCGACCGGGTGCAGCGGATCGAGGGGTGTCCATCGGGCACGTTGGGCTATCTGTTCGGGGAGCTGGGACGCGGCCGCCGCTTCTCGCAGGCGCTGCGCGGCGCGATCGCCAAGGGATACCCGGAGCCCGACCCGCGTGAGGACCTCTCCGGCATGGACGTGGCCCGGAAGGCGCTGATTCTCGGACGACTGCTGGGTTTTCCCGGTGAGCTCAAGGACATCGCGGTGGAGTCGCTGGTGCCGCCGGGGGCCGAGCGCCTGACGCCGGAGGAGTTCCTCGCCCGGCTCGAGGAGTACGACGCGCCGTGGACGCGGCGCCTGTCGCAGGCACGCCGGCGGGGTGGCGCGCTGCGCTATCGCGCCATCGTGACCCGGCGCCGGATTCGCGTCGGCCTGGTCGTGGTCGATGCCTCGAGTCCGATGGCGTCGCTTAACGGGACCGACAACCAGTTCATCTTCACCACGACGCGGTATCGCAAGAATCCACTGGTGATCACCGGACCGGGGGCGGGGCCTGCCGTGACCGCCGGCGGAATCCTGAACGATGTGCTGAAGCTCGCCGGCGCGTGAGCGGGACGCGGCAGCGGTGCGCCAGCTGCGGCCACGAGCTCGCCGAGACCGACGCGCAGGTGCGCTGCCCCGCGTGCCACGGCCTGCTGGAGATCCTCCACGCCCGTCCCGCCGTGACCGGCGCGGCGCTGCGGGCCCGGTTCGACGGTCGCCGCGTGGAAAACGCCGCGCGGGACTCAGGGGTGTGGCGCTTCCTCGAGGCGGTGCTGCCGACGGCCGCGCGCGAGATCGTGAGCTATCCCGAAGGGAACACGCCGCTCCTCGAGTGTCCCGCGCTCGCCCGGTGGACCGGGCTTCCCCGACTCCTGCTCAAGCACGAGGGTCTCAATCCCACCGGATCGTTCAAGGACCGGGGGATGACCGTGGCGGTGACGCAGGCCCGCCGCGTCGGCGCGACGGCGCTGGCGTGCGCGTCGACGGGCAACACCGGGGCCTCGCTCGCCGCGTACGCCGGTCTGGCCGGGCTGCCGGCACTCGTCATGGTGCCGCAGGGCCAGGTGGCGCTCGGTAAGCTGGCCCAGACGATCGCCTACGGCGCGCGCACGCTGCTCGTGCGCGGCAACTTCGACGCGTGTCTCGACCTCGCCGAGCAGGCACGTGTCCGGCTCGGGCTGTACCTGCTCAACTCGATCAATCCGTTCCGCATCGAGGGACAGAAGACGATCGTGCTCGAGCTGTTGCAGCAGCTCGACTGGGCAGCGCCGGACTGGATCGTGCTGCCAGCGGGCAACCTCGGCAACACGGCGGCCTGCGGCAAGGCGCTCGCCGAGGCGCGCGATTGGGGACTGATCACCGACACGCCGCGGCTGGCGGCGGTGCAGGCCGCGGGGGCGGCTCCCTTCGCGGCGAGCTTCCGGGAGCGGTTCGCGCGGCGCCACCGCGTCGAGCCGCGCACCGTGGCCAGCGCGATCAACATCGGCAACCCGGCGTCGTACGACCGGGCGGTGCGGGCGATTCGAGAGACGAACGGCGTCGTCACGGCGGTCACGGACGCGGAGATCCTCGAAGCCAAGGCGGTGGTGGACGGGGCGGGCGTGGGGTGCGAGCCGGCGAGCGCGGCCAGCGTGGCCGGCGCGCGCCAGCTCCTGCGCGACGGCGTGATCGGCCGGGAGCAGCGCGTCGTGGCCGTGCTCACCGGACACCTCCTCAAGGATCCGGACAGCGTGACGCGCTACCACCAGCAGGCAGACCCCCGCCCCGCCTATGCCAACCCACCCGTCGAGATCGGGCCGACGCTGGGCGAGGTCGAGCGCGTGCTCCGTTCCCGGGACGCGCGCTGAGCTTGACACGGGTCGCATCGTCGGACGTGTTTTACAGACAACGAGGTCTCCCCCGTGGGTGATGTCACGATTCTCAAGTTCGGCGGCACGTCGGTCGCCGATGCCGCGGCGTTCACGCGCGTGGTGACCATCGTGCGCCGGCACGGGGGACCGCGGCCCGTCGTCGTGGTGTCGGCGCTCGCCGGCATGACGGACGCCCTGTTCGCCGGCGCGGCGGCCGGGGCGGAGGGTGACGTGGCCCGCGCCGGCCGCATCGTGGCCGACCAGCTCGACCGTCATGCCGGTGTCGGACGTTCGCTGTTGTCGGGGGACGCGGCCGTCTCGTTCCACGACCAGCTCGCGCAGGCCCGCCAGGAGCTCGCCGGCCTGCTCGACGGGTTAGCCGGGCGGGTGGGAGACGCCGCGGCCCTGCGGGACGAGATCGTGTCGTACGGCGAGCGTCTGTCCTCGTCCCTGCTCGCGGGGGCGCTCGCGGCCGCGGGAGTGGCGACGCGCGTGGTGGATGCGCGCCGCTGCGTCATCACCGACGAAACGCACGGTGGGGCGACGCCGCTCCCCGCCGACACGGAGTGTCGCATGCGTGCCGAGCTCGTCCCGCTGCTCGAGGCCGCGCTGGTCCCCGTGCTGGCAGGCTACATCGCGGCGACCCTGAGCGGTCGGACCACGACGCTCGGCCGGGGCGGCTCCGACTATACCGCCGCGCTGGTGGGGGCCGCGCTCGATGCCCGAGAAATCCAGATCTGGACCGACGTGAGCGGCGTCCTCACGGCCGATCCGCGGGTCGTCCCGAGCGCGCGCCCCATTCCCCGTCTCTCGTACGCCGAAGCCGCCGAGCTGGCGTATTTCGGGGCCAAGGTGCTGCACCCCAAGACGATCGAGCCGGCGACCGCCCGGCAGATTCCGGTTCGCATCTGCAATTCGCTGGCGCCGGACGACCCCGGCACGGTGGTCGCGGCCGACGCCGCCGTGTGGCCCGGCGCCGTCAAGGCCATCGCGCACAAGACCGGCCTCACGGTGCTGCAGATCGCGTCCACCCGCATGCTGGGAGCGTACGGCTTCCTGCGCGCGCTGTTCGAGGTATTCGACCGCCACCGCACTGTGGTGGACGTCGTGACCACATCGGAAGTCAGCGTCTCGCTCACCTTGGAGGACGCCCGCGCGTTGCCCGCCATCGTGAGCGAACTGCGCGCGCTGGGGGAAGTGAGCGTCGAGCCACACCGGGCGATCGTATGCGTCGTGGGCGAGGGGTTGCGCACGACGCCCGGAATCGCGGCGCGCATCTTCACCACGATCCAAGACATCAACGTCTCGCTGATCTCCCAGGGCGCATCGCGGGTCAATTTGACCTTCGTGGTGGCGGAGGATCGGGTGTACGAGGCCGTGCGCCGGCTGCACGAGGCGTGCTTCGAGCGCGAGCGCGCATCGACCGGCGGCGACGCCGCCATCGGCCGGGCGGCGTCGTGAGCGACCTCGTCGCCCTGGCGCATCGCCTCGTGAACATTCCGTCCGTGTCGGGCGAGGAGGCCGAGGCCGCCCGTTTCGTCGCGGCGCACCTCGCCGACCTGGGCTACGCAGTGGAGGTGTTCGAGGCCGCGCCGGGCCGGCCCAACGTGCTGGCGACGACCGATCACCCGCCTCGCGCCGTGCTGTCCACGCACCTCGACACCGTGCCGCCGCATCTCCCGGCGCGGGAGGAGCCCGGGTTCCTGTACGGGCGGGGCGCGTGTGACGCGAAGGGGATCATCGCGGCCCAGATCACGGCGGCCGAGCAGCTCCGGGCCGACGGGGTGGGCGAGATCGGACTGCTGTTCGTCGTGGACGAGGAGATGGGGAGCGCCGGCGCGCGGGCGGCCAACGCGCATCCGCGCGCCGGCGAGTGCCGCTGGCTGATCGACGGCGAGCCGACCGACAACAGACTTGCCGCGGGCTCCAAGGGCTCGCTCCGGCTCACCTTGCGGACCGAAGGTGTCACCGCCCACTCCGCCTACCCTGAGCAGGGGCGATCGGCGATCGATCCGTTGCTCGACGTGCTCGCGGACGTGCGCCGGACGCCCTGGCCGACCGATCCGTTCTTCGGCGACACTACGCTCAACATCGGCGTGATCGCGGGCGGCTCGCGGCCCAACGTCGTGGCGGGCGACGCGCGGGCCGATCTGCAGATCCGGCTCGTGACGGACGCCGCACCGGTGAAACAGCTGCTCGAGCGGACCGTGGACGGACGGGCCCGCGTCGAGTACCTGACCGCCGTGAACCCTGTCCGCCTCACGACCGTGCCGGGATTCGAGACGTGCGTCGTCCGGTTCACGACCGACATTCCGCACCTGGCGAACTGGGGCTCGCCCCTCCTCATCGGACCGGGGTCGATCCTGGACGCGCACACCGCGCACGAGCGGATCTCGTTCGAGGAGCTGGCGGCCGGAGCAGACGCGTATGTGCGCCTGGTGCGCGCGCTGCTGTGCCCGCAGGGTGCCACGTGAAGCTCGCGCTGTTCGGGTTCGGCCGCATGGCCCGCGCCGCTGCGGCGCACGCCGCCGGTGCGGGACATCAGATCGGCGCCGTCTTCACGTCACGCAACGCGGCCGACGTCGCCCGGCTGCTCCCGGGCCACGATGCGGCCATCGACTTCTCCGCACCGGACGCCGTGCCGGCGCACGTCGACGCGTCCGCGCAGGCGGGGGTGCCCCTCGTCGAGGGTACGACCGGATGGCAGGCCCGGGAGGCGGACGTGCGGCGCGTGATCGACGAGCGGGGGGGCGCGATCGTCTATGGCGCGAACTTCTCGATCGGCGTCAACCTGTTCTATCAGATCGTCGCGCGGTCGGCGGCGCTGTTCCACGGGCTCCCCGGCTACGACCCGTTCATCGAGGAAGCGCACCACGCGGCGAAGCGCGACGCGCCCTCGGGCACGGCGCTCGCTCTGAAGGATATCCTGCTCCGCGGGTTGGGACGGTCCGACGTACCGTTGACGAGTACCCGGGCGGGCCACATCCCAGGCACACACCGCGTGGGGTTTGATTCGCTGGGCGATCAAATCCTGCTGACGCACACCGCCCGCAGCCGCGAAACATTCGCCGCCGGGGCCCTGCTCGCGGCCCGCTGGCTGGCGGCGGGAGGACGGCGAGGCATGTATGCCTTCGCGGACGTATTGGACGACATGCTGGCGATGGAAAGGAAGGTCGTATGACGCTGCGCGTGGAATGGCTGCGTGGATGCGGCACGGCGCTCGTGACTCCCTTCACGGCGACGGGCGAGGTGGACGAGGCGCGGTTCCGCGCTTTGCTCGAGCGCCAGATCGCGGGTGGCGTGCGCCTGCTCGTGCCCTGCGGCACGACGGGCGAGGGAGCGACGCTCGATCCGCGGGAGCACGAGCGGCTGATCGCGCTCACGGTCGACGTGGCGCGCCGGCGCGCGCGGGTGATCGCCGGCGTCGGGAGCAACGCGACCGCCGTCACGATCGAGCGGGCGCGCGCCGCCCGTGGCGCCGGCGCCGACGCGATCCTCGTGGTGGCGCCCTACTACAACAAACCGACCCAGGCCGGCCTCGTGGCCCACTTCCGGGCGGTGGCCGACGCGGTGGAGGACCTCCCCGTCGTCCTGTACAACGTGCCGGGTCGCACGGCATCCAACATCACGGCCGCCACCACGCTGACCCTCGCCGGGGAACGCGCCAACATCGTCGGCACAAAGGAAGCCTCGGCGGATCTGGCGCAGATCATGGCGATCCTGCGCGACCGGCCCCCGAACTTCTGCGTGCTCTCAGGCGACGACGCCATCACCCTGCCGCTGATCGCGCTGGGCGCCGACGGCGTCGTGTCGGTGGTCTCGAACGAAGTGCCCGACGCGATGGCGCGACTCACCGACCTCGCGCTGCGCGGCGAGTGGGGGGCGGCGCGAACCCAGCACTACCGCCTGCTGCCCCTCATGGAGGCGAACTTCATCGAGTCGAACCCGGGCCCGGTCAAGGCCGCGCTGGCCGCGCTCGGGCTCTTGGAAGAGCACTATCGCTTGCCCCTCGTGCCGGTTCAGGAGCAGACGCGCGCCCGCATGCGCGGGGCGCTCGCGGAGCTCGGCCTCCTCCAGGGCGCGGCGCATGTCGCTGCGTGAGCGCATCGAAGCGCTCACCGCGACCGAGCGCCAGAGCTACGGTGACGCCGACCGGACGCTGTTCGCCGAGTTTCGCACGGCCCTCGCCAGGGGCGAGATCCGCGCCGCGGAGCGCACGGCGACCGGCGCGTGGTGCGTCAACACGTGGGTGAAGCGCGGGATCCTGCTCGGATTCCGGATCGGCGAACTGGTCGAGATGGCGGCCGCCGCCGGCTGGCGCTTCTTCGACAAGGACACCTATCCCCTGCGGCCCACCACGCTCGCCGACCGGGTGCGCATCGTGCCCGGCGGCTCGAGCATTCGCGACGGCGCCTACGTAGCGCCCGGCGTCGTGTGCATGCCGCCGATGTACGTGAATGTCGGAGCGTACGTGGACGAAGGCGCGATGATCGACAGTCACGTGCTCGTCGGGTCGTGTGCGCAGATCGGGAAGCGCGTGCACCTGTCGGCGGCGGCGCAAATCGGGGGTGTGCTGGAGCCGGTCGGCGCCCTCCCCGTGATCGTGGAAGACGATGTGCTGGTGGGCGGGGGGTGCGGGATCTACGAGGGCACGATCGTGCGCCAGCGAGCCGTGCTCGCTGCGGGCACGATCCTCACCGGCTCGACGGCCGTGTACGACGTGGTGCGGGAGCAGACGTATCGACGGTCCGGCGAGCGACCGCTCGAGATTCCCGCCGGGGCGGTCGTCGTGCCCGGCGCGCGGGCCGTAGCCGGTCCGGCGGCCGCCCGCTGGGGTCTCTCGCTCTACACTCCGGTGATCATCAAGTACCGCGACGAGAAAACCGACGCGGCGACCCTGCTCGAGGAAGGCCTGCGATGAGGTGGCTATGACGGACGAACCGGTAGCGGTGCTGGGGCTCGGCAAGATCGGGTCGATCCTGCTCCAGGGATTGCTGAAGGCCGGCCTCTCCCCCGGCAACGCCTGCGCCACGGTCCGCCACGTCGAGCGGGCGCGCGCGCTGAGCGCGCAACTCCCCGTCGCGGTCGGCACCGACAACCGCGCCGCCGCCCGCGGGGCAACGGTCATCCTGATCGCGGTCAAGCCTCAGAACGTGGGCGAGCTGCTCGACGAGATCCGCGCCGAGGTGACGCCCGCGAAGCTCGTTGTCTCCGCCGCCGCGTCGGTGCCGACCAGCTACATCGAGGGTCGTCTGGAACGAGGCGTCCCGGTGGTACGCGCCATGCCCAATACCCCGTGTCAGGTGGGTGCCGGGATGACGGGCATTTGCCGGGGGAGTCATGCCACCGACGCCCACCTCCAGGCGGCCCGCCAGCTGTTCGACACCGTGGGTCGGACCGTCGTGGTGGACGAAAAGCACATGGACGCCGTGACCGGGCTGTCCGCCAGCGGACCGGCGTTCGTTTACATCATTCTCGAGTCGCTGGCGGAAGCCGGCGTCAAGGTCGGGCTGCCCCGGGACGTGGCGACCCTGTTAGCCGCGCAAACGCTGCTCGGCGCCGCTAAGGTCGCACTCGAGACCGGCGATCACCCTGCCCTGCTCAAGGATGCCGTCACCACGCCGGCGGGCTGCACCATCGACGGGATCCTCGAGCTGGAGGAGGGGAAGCTCCGCGTGACGCTGATCAAGGCCGTGGTGAAGGCCACGCAGCGGGCGAAGGAGTTGATGTTCGAGAAGTGAGCGCGGCTCAGCCGCACTCCGAGAACCCGCATACGTGGCATTTGGCGCACCCCTCCGCGAAGGCGAGCTGCGAACCGCAGTCCGGACAGGCGCCGATGAAATCCTGCGCCTCGCCCGTGCGCTCGCTCACCGTCCCTTCCGCCGCGGCGGCGTGCGCCGACGCCGGCGCGACTGCGCCACCCAGGAGATCCTGCTGCACGCCTTGCTTCTCCTGCATCCACTTCTCGATCGCGATGCCGATGGCATCGGGCACCGACATGACCTTGTTCGGTCCCAGACCCACGACGCGATCGGACGAGATGCCCCGTAGCTGCCGGTACACTTCGCGTATCGGAATCCCCGACCGCAAGGCCAACGAGATGAGCCGCCCGATCGCCTCGACGTCCGCCATCAAGGGCGCGCCGGCCTTGCCGAGTGAAATGAACACTTCGAACGGCTGACCTTTGTCGTCTTCCGTGATGTTCACGTACATGGTGCCGAGCGGCGTCTCGACGCGCCGCGTGGCGCCCTTCAAGAGGTCGGGACGGGACCGCTTGGCCCGCCGCTGCAGGTTCTCCGCCTCCGCGTCGTGCAGCATGTCGCGGGTGCGGGCCAGCTCGGCCTCGAGCTCGGCGAGGCGGCCGAGCGCTTCAGCCAGCGCGTCTTTCCCCGATCCCGCAGCTTGCTCCTGTACCTTCTTCGCGGTCGACCCGGTCGAGAGCACCTGCATCTCGCGTGACGCGTCCCGGTACACCGTCACGCCCTTGCAGCCGAGCTTGTAGGCGTAGCGGTAGATCTTCTCGACGTACTCCTCGGTCGCGTCGTTAGCGAAGTTGCAGGTCTTGGAGATCGCCGAGTCGGTGAACTCCTGGAATGCCGCCTGCATCTGGATGTGCCACTCAGGAGTCACATCGTGCGCCGTCACGAACACCCGCTGCCACTTCGCCGGCACCTCGTCGAAGTGGATGTGGCCCGCCGCCGCAATGCGCTGCATCAGCGCGCCCGAGTACCAGCCCTCCTGCTTCGCGAGCCGGACGAAGTCCTCGTTGACGTCGGGCATCAGCACGCCGGCCTGGTTGCGCATGAAGGCGACGGCGAACAGCGGCTCGATTCCCGAGGAGCAGCCCGCGATGATGGAGATCGTTCCCGTGGGCGCGACGGTGGTGAGGTTGCAGTTGCGGAGCCGCCGCATCGGGCGGACGCGCTCGCCCTGCGGCCCGCGGGCACAGGTCGCGTCCGGACCCCAGATCGACCGCTCCCATTCCGCGAAGACCCCGCGCTGCTCCGCCAGCTTCTCCGACGCGACCTTCGACTCTTCGTCCACGAACTCCATGAGCCGGCGGCCGAGCGCGACCGCCTCGTCCGAGTTGTACGGCAACCCGAGCTGCACCAGCAGATCCGCCCAGCCCATCACGCCGAGCCCGATGCGGCGGATGCGCGTGGCGAGGACGTCGATCTCGGCGAGCGGGTAGCGGTTCGCGTCGATCACGTTATCGAGGAAGTGGGTGCAGAGGTGCACAGCCGTCCGCAGGCGGTCCCAATCGACGTCTCCGTCTCGCGCGAACAGACCGACGTTGATCGATCCCAGGTTGCACACGTCGTAGGGGAGCAGCGGCTGCTCACCGCAGGGGTTCGTCGCCTCGTAGCTCCCGAGGTGGGGCACCGGGTTGTAGTGGTTCGCGCGATCGATGAAGTACACCCCCGGCTCCCCGGTCTTCCAGGCGCCGTGCACGATCTTGCGGAACACCTCCCGGGCGTCGAGCTGGCCCACGGCCTGGCCCGTGCGCGGGTGAATCAGGTCGTAGCTCGTGCCCTCCTCGACCGCCTGCATGAACGCGTCCGAGACCGCGACCGAGATGTTGAAGTTCGTCACCTGCGTGAGGTCGTCCTTGCAGGCGATGAACTCGAGGATGTCGGGATGGTCCACCCGCAGTATCCCCATGTTGGCGCCGCGGCGGGTGCCGCCCTGCTTGACCACGTCGGTGGAGGCGTCGTACAGCTTCATGAACGACACGGGACCCGAGGCAACGCCCATCGTCGAGCGCACCACGTCGTTCTTGGGACGCAGGCGCGAAAACGAAAAGCCCGTCCCACCCCCCGACTGGTGCACCAGCGCCATGGCGCGGAGCGTGTCGTAGATGCCGCTCTGCCCGTTGGACAGGCTATCGTCCACCGGCAACACGAAGCACGCCGACAGCTGGCCCAGCGGCCGGCCGGCGTTCATGAGCGTGGGCGAGTTCGGCATCCACACCCGCGTGGCCATCAGCTCGAAGAACGTTTCGGCGAGGCCCTCGACCGCTTTGGCGGAGGCGCCGTAGCGGCCGTCCGGCTCGGCGATGGTGCGGGCGACCCGCCAGAACAGGTCTTCGGGCTGCTCGACCGGCGCCCCCTGGTCGTCCTTCACCAGGTAGCGCCGCTCCAGCACGGTGATGGCGTTGGCGCTCAGATCGAGCGTCCCTTTGCGGGTGGCGGCGGTCATGCTGGCTCGTCCCTCACGGTGTGAGCGTGTTCACAAAGCGCGTGCGATAGCGGAAATTTAACAGCGCGCCAGACAAAAACGCGGAAGGGCAAGGTAGGCCGGTCGGCCCGTCCGGGCAACACTCGTGTCAGCGCCGCCCGCACAACACTTTCACCAATTCACATCACAAACTTGCTCGCGCGAGCGGGAACCGACCGGCGCGATGCCGTTCCGCTTCCGCCACGTAGTGCTCCCAGGTGAGGCGGATCCGCTCTCGCAGCGCGTCGTCTACGCGCCGCGCCACCCGGGCAGGCACCCCCACGATCAACGACCCCGGTGGCACATGGGTTCCCTCCGGCACCACGGCGCCCGCCGCTACGACGCTTCCCGTGCCCACGTGGACGTCGTTCAGGAGAATGCTGCCCATGCCGATCAGGCAGTCGTCCTCGACCGTGCAACCGTGCAAGATCGCCCGGTGGCCCACGCCGACCCGGGCCCCGATCCGCGCGGGCTTGCCTTCGTCTACATGCACGATCGTTCCATCCTGCAGGTTCGTGGCTTCGCCCACCACGATCGGCGCCATGTCGCCCCGGAGCACGGCACCGTACCACACGCTAGCGCGGGCGGCGAGCGTCACATCCCCGAGCACCACGGCGCCCGGGGCGATGAAGGCCGTCGCGTGAATGTTGATTACTGCCTCACCGGCTCGAACCGCCACTGCACCCATGCGTCGACCGGCTCCCCGTTCTTCTGCGCGGGATTCCAACGCAGGTTCCTGGCCATGTCCATCGCCTGGTCGTTGAACGTGGCGAGGTTGGAGGGGCCGAAGACGCGCGCCTCGAGCGTCGCGCCGTCGCGCGAGACATGGATCAGGAGGATCGCCTGACGTGGAAAGATCGTCGCATCCGCCGGGACGGGGATCCGCGTCAGCGACAGGGGCACGGGCGGCGTCGTGTAGCAAATGTGGTCCTGGTTGTAGGCCGGTCCGAAGACCTCGCAGGGGCCCGAGCCGTCCTCTCCCCCGGCGACCGTGGCCGACTCCAGCTCGACCTTGACGGTCAACGGCGCCCCCGCCGTGATGACGAGGGGGCGCTCGTAGGGAGCGAACCCAGCCGCCCGCACGGCGAGCTTGTACGTGCCGGGCGGCACGTCGCCCTGGGTGCGAAAGGGCTGCCCGTTGAGGGTGATCTGGGCGCCCGCAGGCAAGCCCTGCAGCGTGAGCCGCCCGGGCGTACCAGGCGCGATCTGGCGGCGGCTCATGTCGAGCGGTGGGGACGTGGAGCGCGTGGCCGGGCTGTCCGAGGCGGCGGCCGCCCCGGTGTCACCGAGCAGGCGCTGCGCGACCGTGTCGTGGATGGCGGCGGAGTCGGGGACGGCGGCCCGCGCGAAGAAGAGCAAGCCCTTCTTGTAGGCGTACAGACCGGGGGCGCCGACCGCCACGACGACGACGAAGACCCAGAGCGCGATCCCCGCGCCGACGGAACGGTGGTGCGGCTCGACCGCGGCGGCGAGCCGCGCCCCGGTCGGCGTGCGCGGGATGGGCGTCGTGGGCGCCCCGGCGAGGCGGGCGCCCGCGAGCGACGGGATGGCGCGCGTGGGGGCGGTCGAGAGCCCGACGGCGGCGAAACCACCACCAGCCTCGAGGGCGTTGACGAGCTCGTCCGCGCTCTGGAAGCGATCGTCCGGCCCCTTCGCCATCATCTTCCGGATGATCTCGAACAGGGTCCGCTGGTCGTAGGTCTCGAGGGGTGGCAGCGGAACCTCCTCCATGATGTGCTTGTACCCGATGGAGAAAGAGTCCTCGCCGTCGAACGGCACGCTGCCGGTGAGACACTGGTAGGCGACGACGCCCAGCGAATAGATGTCGCTGCGGCCGTCGAGCGCCTGCGCGCGCGCCTGCTCGGGGCTCATGTAGTGGGGCGTGCCGATCGACATGCCCGTGCCCGTGAGCTTCCCGCCCGTCGCCGCCTTGGCGATCCCGAAATCCGTCACGACCGCCTGGCCGTGCTCGTCGAACATGATGTTATCGGGCTTGATGTCGCGGTGCACGATGCCGCTCTTGTGCGCGTAGGCGAGGGCGCGGGAGACCTGGACGAGCACCTGTCGGATCTCGGCCGGCGGCAACGAGCCTCGCGCCCCGAGGACGGAGGCGAGCGGCTTGCCCCGCAGGAACTTCATGACGAAGTAGATCACCCGGCCGGACTTGCCGACGCGGTAGATCGGGATGATGCCCGGGTGCTCGAGCTTGGCCGAGGTGCGGGCTTCGCGCTGGAACCGCTCGACGAACTCCTTGTCGAAGGCGAGCGAGAACGGCAGGACCTTGATGGCGACCTCGCGCTCGAGCTGCTTCTCCCGCGCCTTGAACACGATCGCCATGCCGCCGCGCCCGAGCTCGTCGAGGATCTCGTACTCGTCCTTGAGCTGCTCCCGCACCAGCTCGAGCTCGGTCAGCTCCTGGGGGGTCTGGATCGGAGTCGCCGCGAGATCCAAGCCGCAGGAGCGGCAGAATTTACTGGTGTCGTCGTTCTGAGTGCCGCAGCGGGAACAGTACATCAATTCTCCGAGGGTCGCGGAAACTTACGGGCGCGTCGGAGCGGGTGTCAACCGACTAGCGCGACACAATGACGAATTGGCGACGCCGCACCAACGACGCGGCCGTCGCCGGGTCGCGCACCTCGACGGCGAGGACGTAGCTCCCCTTCGACGCGTCGCGCAGGTCGACGGCACGGCGCACCCTCGTCACCGGCCCGTCGGCGGGCGCGTCGAACTCGAACAGCACCGGCGTCTGTCCCCCGCCGAACAGCCGGTGAAACAGTGAGCGCCGTCCTTCCCGCTCGAGCCGGACGACGGTGTGATACGACGACCCCGGTGCGAGCCCGTATACCTCGTAATACAGCTCCGCCGAGCCGCCCTCCGGAAACCGGCCCAGCGGGTTGAGCGGCACCGTATCCGGTCCCGGCGTCCATGCAAGGCCCGATCCCTGGCGGCCGAGCACGAGGTCGCTGGCCGCGAAGCGCGCGCCGTCGAGGCTGCCGACGGCGATCGAGTCCCGCGTCACGAGGTCGCCGGCCTCCCGACCCGGCTCCGCCACCAGCAGACGGTAGCGGTATCGCCCCGGCGGAACCGGCAGCGCGAGCTGGCCAGTGAGATACGCCCCCGAGGGCAGCGCCTGCGGCGCGGTGAACACGCGCGTCGTGTCGAGCCGGGCGACCTGGTCGTCGAGGGTGTCGCACACGACCAACCGGAAGGAGATCGGGTACAGCACCCGCATCGAGTCGGCAACGGGCGTCAGCTGGTGGCCGGGAATCGCGAACACGACATGCAGCTGCTGTCCCCCCTGCGGGGCGCGCGCGCCGACGACAAACTCCGACGTCAGTACCTCGAGCGGCGTCACGAAGACGCGGCGATAGCTGTCCGTCGTCGTGCCCACGGCGATGCTATGCTGCCCGAGCGAGCGCTCAACGGCGAGCGCACCAGCCGCGTTCGCCGAGCCGAGCGTGTTTCCTAGCCGGGCATAGAGCGGATTTACGTCTGCGCGCGAGGCGAACAGGTCGCTGGTGATGGGATCGAGACCGCGACGGCCCTGCAAGGCCAGGGCGCCGCGGAAGCCGGCGACCACCGCGTCGGCCAGGCTTTCCACCAGCTTGTAGTCCTGGACGTCGTCTCGCGCGACGAAGTGGAAGATCAGGTCACCTTCCGGACGCCGGTACAGCCACGTTTCGTTTGGCTCGAGCCGGTCGAGCACGCGCGGGTAGGTCGCCCGCTTGTCGGGGGGACCGTGACGCAGGTAGATGGCGCCACGGTCGTCGAAGGTCGTCTGGTCGGCGCGATAGCGTTCGGTGATGTCGTAATGGCGATGCCGGCTCACGAGGCGAAAATTGTGCCAGGCGTAAAACCAGCGCCGATAATGCTCCGCGAGACGTTCGCCGGGCTCGCGTGCTTCGGTCGCGTCGCGCCGCAGCCAAAAGCGCTCGAGCCACGCGGCGCGCTGGCCGGGGGACGTGAAGCCGTCGAACGGCGCCATCTCGTCGGGGCCCACGAGGGCACTCAAGTCGGCGCGGTACAGCGCCAGGGCCGCGGCGGAGCGGGCCAGGCGCGCCCCGGCGAAATAGGTGTGCCACCCCTCCCCCGGCCGCTGCGCGTAGTAATAGGTCCGCGCGAGCTCCAGCAGGCCGAGCCCTGAGTCGCCGCCGACGCTCAGGTAGGCTTGGAACCCCGCCACCGATGAATCGGCTTCGCCTACCTCGCGCTCCACGCGGCCGCGTGCGAGCTGCACGCCTGCGTTCCGGCCCGCCGTCGACGCCGCGGCGAGCCGCACCGCCTGCAGCGCGACCTCGAGTCGCGGCTGGATGCGCTGCGTGAGCGCGGTGTTCGCCAGATCGATGCTCGCCTGCGCGAAGCTCGGGTCGGCTTGCGTAGCGCGCGCCAGCGCCCGCGCCGCTTTGGACAGGTAGTCCTTCCCGAGCTGTTGCCGGAGATTCTCGATCGCGATGACGGCGTGCTCGCCCTGCGCCAGCTCCGCGAGCCCGAGACCGTACCACGCATAGGGCCAGTCGGGCCGGAGCTCCCCAGCCCATTCGAATTCTCCGGCCGCGTCGTCGTAATGCGCCTTGCTATTGGCGACTTCGCCCAGCCGATAGGCGATGAACCCGAGTCGACAATGGATGAGCGGATCGTTGCGTTGCTGCTTCGCCACTTGTATCGTCGCCGCCTCGAAACGCTTCAACGCCAGCGAGTCGGTCACCGCCGTGAGGGAGTCGCGCAGCGCCTCGATCGCGGCGCGCTCGGCGGGGGACTGGGCGGGAAGACGCGTGGCGGGCCCGACGAGGAGGGCGAGCAGAACGAGCGACCGGCGCATAGTGCTATTATATCCCACCACCCACCTGCGCGTTCTCCCGGCTGAAGCCCCTACAGGACTCCCCCCGGTGCCGCGGCTCAGAAGTCCGACGCGAGCCCCATATACACGTGCGGGCGGCGGGCCGCCCCAGAGGGCGGATCGGCGAGCGGCGCCGCGACGCCGAGCCGGACCTGCAGCAGGAAGTCGTAACTGATGGTGAAGTCGCCGGCGAGCTCCGCGCCCGCGGAGCGGAGCCGCGTGAGGCGCGGTGCCTGCCCTGCGTCCCAGGCGTCGCCCGCATCGCCGAACAGGTTGAGCCACAGCTTGTCGGCGCCGAACGGCAGGTGACCGAACGGCGCGCCGACGAGCGCGAGCGGCAGGCGATATTCGACGCTCAGGGTCGCGGCCCGCTCGCCCAGCAGCTCGCCGCCGCGGTAGCCACGCACCGGAAAATCGCGCGTCCCCCCGAGCGCCGCCTGGCCGAACGTCAAGACGTAGCTGCCCGACGACACACCCCCCGCCTTCAGCAGCTCGCGCAGCGGCCCGCCCGTCACGCCGGCGGCGAGCCGAACGGCGAGCACATGGTGCGCGAACCCGCCGAGTCCCGGGATGTGGGCGTACAGGCCGACGCGCGAGCGGGCTTCACTCGACCATCGAGTGCCTCCCAGCTCCTCGCGCCGCCGGTAGAACGCCGACCAGCTGAATCCGTCCTGGTGCGAGACGGCGAGCGGGGCCGAGACGACGTGCGTCACCGCCAGCGTCACCGATCCTCCCAGGAGATCCCGGCCGTCGCACGCCGGGCAAATCGTGGCGAGCGAGGTGTCCGGGATGGTGACGAAGCGCGTCCCCTTGAACTCCGCGGCCAGTCGCACACTGGCGAACGTGCGCCAGCGCCGCGCCACGAACGTCGCGCCGAGCGCGCCCTCCTGCGTGCGCTCGGAGAGCGTGACCGGCGCGAGCAAGTCGTCCCACTCACTCGACGCCGACACGTCGAGCGTCGGGTTGCCCAGCCCACTCCACAACCCCGCGAACCACCCGATCGCGCGGAACGGTTGCCGCGCCACGAGCCCCGCCGCGATGTAGTTGAACCGGCCGACAGCATCGCTCCCCGCCGTGGCGCCGCCCCAGAACCGCCCGCTCCGCCCCACATCGAGAAACAGCGGCAGCCAGAAATGTGGCCGCAGCGCAGGCCACGCCGCGTACCCCGTCTCGCGCGTCGCGACGGGCGGCGCCGCGGCGAACGGAGCAGGTCGATCGACCGGTACCGGCTGGCCGGCAGGTCGCTCCCTCCGCCCATCCCCTGCGGCCGCGTGCCGCAACTCCCAGCCCCCGGCCGCGAGGGTCACGTACAGCAACGAGCCATCGGGCAGCGCCGCCGGCGCCCGGGCGCCGAGCGGCTCGGCCGTGAGCGGCTCGGCGCCCGTCGGGTCCCGCCAGCGATAGACCTGCGGGAACCCCGTCGGGTCGGTGACGAAGAGCAGCTCGCTCGCGGGTGTCCACGTCGGGTCGGCGATCACGCCCGCCGACTCCCGCAGCACCCTACCGGCCTCGGGGGAATCGGCGGGCCAGCGCAACAGCGCCCAGTGGCCGTCCGCGTTGCGCGTGCCCGCCACCCAGCGCCCGTCAGGGGACGGCACGACCTCGCCCCACGTCGCACCTGCCCCGTCGGGCGCGGAGGGCACCGGCAGCGCGGGGCGATTCCCCGCCGGTACCAGCGCGATCACCGACAGGCGGCCCCCGCCCGCGCGGGGCGCCACGAGCCTCGCCCCGTGCGTCACGCGGCGCCACTCGCCGCCCGCGACGGGAAGCCACCGGTAGAGGTCGCTGTACACCCGCCAGCGTGATGTCCACTCGAGCTGTGCCACGACCAGCGTGTCGCCGAGCCAGTCGTAGCTCACCTCGGCGTTCACTCGGTGGGTGCGTAACACCCGGAATTGCCGCGCATCGAGCACTCGCAGTTCGCTCGGCCCCCTACCGTCGTCCCGGACGTACGCGAGGTACCGGCCGTCGGGCGATACCTGTGGCACGGGCTCGGTGCGGAGCGCGCGGTCGATGACGCGCGCGCCCGAGGCGGCCGCCCCTGCCTGGGGCGGGGGCCCGGTGCCCTTGGGCCATTCCGCCTCCAGCGAACGACCCGGATCGGCGCGAGCGATCTGGCGCCCCACCCGATACGGGATCAGCTGTGCGGACGTCGCCTCGACAAACCGGGGCACCACGGAGTCCCGCCCCTGCCCGGCCAGGTAATTAAAGAAGCGGCTGCCGTACGCGTAGGGCACGAGCCCGTCCGCCCAGCGGGAGAAGAAGACGGCGCTCGAGGGCGAGCGCGACGCATCGGCCGCGCGGTCCGCCGCGAGCACCTGGGTGTGCAGGCTACCCGTGACTCGCCCGCCGTTGGTGAACCGCGACTCGTAGTAGGTCGCCAGCCCCTCCGTCACCCAGCTGGGCTGGTACGTGTTGGGAAACAAGCCGGGGGCACGCCCGAACACCGCCTGCAGCCCGCTCCACAACCCACGCACCCGATCGAGGTGGAAGACGTGCGTGAGCTCGTGCGTCGTGACCAGCCGGAGCCAGCTGTCGTAGTGCTGTAACCCGGGGTCGGTCGCCGGCGGTGGCAGGAAGACGTAGATCCGGTCCGAGGGAAACACCAGCGTCGCCCCGTTGGGGGAGTCGATGTCGTCGACCAGGGTGAGGTCGACCACCTGGCGGGGCGGGTGGAGCTCGGAGGCGAGCAGCCCATAGGCGCGCTCGGCCTCCCGGGCTGCGACCTGCGCCACGTCGCGATAGACCGGGCGGAAATGAACGCGGAAGTGCGGAGTGTACAGGGTGCGCCAGGGGCCGGAGGGGTCGACCTGTGCCTCGGCGCGCGCGGCGAACAGGAGGAGCACCAAAATGCGGACTGCGGATTGCGGATTGCGGAATATCAGTGAAAGGTCGAGCCGACGACCTAAGGACGTCGTGCCAATCCGCAATCCGCAATCCGCAATCCGCAATCTCACGGCTCCTGCGCTCGCTCTCGCAGAAACGCCTCAATGCCCCGCACCACCCCCCGCGCATACCGCCCCTGCCCCTCGTCGCTGCGCAGCATCGCCTCCTGCTCGGGGAGCATGATGAACAGACCTTCGGTGAGCGCCGCGGGCATCCACGTCGGGCGTACCAGCGCGTAGTCCCCCCGGCCCATACCGAGATCTCGCACGCCCAGCTCCGTGACCAGAGCGCGGTCCAACGCCCGGGCAAGCGGAGCGCTGCGAGGGTGGAAGTAGTAGACGCTCGTGCCGTTGTTCACGAACGGATTCAGCCCGTCGGGGAGGGCGTTGGCGTGAATCGAGACGAGCACCTCCGCGTCATGCAGCTCGGCGAAGTGCGTGCGCGGGTACAGATCCACCGGCAGCGAGTCGGTACGCGTGAGCAGCACGGTCGCGCCCGCCTGCTCGAGCAGCGCTTTCGCTTTGAGCGCGATCGCGAGCGTCGCCACCGGCTCCCACAGGCCGGTCGGGCCCGTGGCCCCGACCGGAGGATGGCCGGGGTCGAGCACGATGGTGCGCCCCTTCAGGGGTCGGTCCGGATCGATCGCCGGCGGACGCCGTATCTCGAGCAGCAGGTCCCGCCCATCGAACCGCGTGCGATATCCCCAGACCCGGCGCGCCAGCTCGAGCGTGATCGTCACCTCGTCCACGGCGGGCTGGGCGTAGCTCATGCGGGTGACGAGCGGATCGGTGCCGCCGTACTGCATCCAGTTGATATCCGACGCCACCCCGTAGAGCCGGAGGGTCAGGGTCCGTTCCTGCTCCGCAACCTGAAACGGCAGCTTCTCGGGCAACGGCACGCGCAACGTGATGGAAGCCGGGCCGGGCCGCAGTCGCACGGAGCCGACCACGCCCCCCGGCGGGGGTGTGCCAGCCGGGAGCGGCACGACGTCGGCCGCGTTCACCCACGCGACCGAGCTCTTCGAGAGCTGGAGGCGCGCCTGGTCGTTCCAGCGCCCCGAGAGCACGGCGGTGGTCCCCGTCGGGAAGAACCAATTGTAGGTCCCCCCCGGCACCGACTTTCCCACCGTCAGACTGTCGGTCGTACCCGTGTGTGCCGTGTCATCGTTGAGCACAACGATCGTGGGGAAACTCATGTCCATGAGACCAACCGTGAGCGGCCAGCGCGTGGTCGCGGTGTCCCCCGCCACCACGGCCTCGAGCGTGGCGCAGGCGCTCTTGCCGTCCGGGCAGAGGGGCGCGGCTGGAAGCCAAGCGACGTAGCGATCCGCCGCGGGCGGGAGGCGGTACGCCGTCGTCGTCGTGGCGAACGCCCGCACACCCCAGGTGGGCTCTGCGGGGAGCGTGTCGGGAACGAACGGGATCGTGGCGCCCCACGGCAGTCGCAGCCGCACGACCGCGCCGGCCGCCGCGCGCACGGCGAGCCGTATACCTTCCCCTAGCGGGAGCGCGAGCGTCCCGGAGGGGGCAAAGGTCGTGGTGTCGATCCATGCGGCACGGCTCGGCGGAGGACGGTAGCGGGGCGCGATCCGCGCCATCACGTCCTGCACCGCGGAATCGCCTCCGGATCGAACCACCAGTCGAACCGCAGCGACGGTGTCGTCAGGGAGGGGCACCCAGGCGATCCACGCTCCGTTGGCGAGCACCGGCACGGGCGTTCCGGCGACGGTCAGGCTCTCCCGTCCCACGCCGCCGCGCACCGCGCCGAACAGAAACGTCGAGTCGCGTGCTTGAATGACGTCCGTCGGTCCGGGGTACACGATGCTGATGTGGAGCGACTCCCGCGCGGGCGCCGGCGTCGCGCCCGCGCGCAGCGGCACGCCGCGGGGGCGCGCACTGGCGCACCCGGCGGCGCACAGCAGCGACAGCGCTCCACTGAGCCAACGCATAGGCGCGCAAGCTAGCATTGACCCTTTCGACGCGTCAATTTGCCCAATAGATTGGGCAGCCCGTGCTGTTGCGCCCTGTGGAGCACTTTTTCCAGTGACCGTCTGCGCCTACTGCGGCCGCGAAAACGACGCCGGCGCGCAGTTCTGTATGGACTGCGGCAAGCCCATGGGCAAAGCCTCAGGTGTCAAGGCGGCGGCGGTCGGCACGGCAGTGCCCGGGACGCGGGGGGTCGCGCCGCCGGTCGTCGCTCCGACTCGCCCCGAGGCGCTCACGTGTCCTTTCTGCGGAGGTCGCGCGAGCGGCCTCCTGCCGTTCTGCCCGCACTGCGGGCGTCGCCTCACCGCTCCCGGCTCGGGCCCGAGCTGCGGGCGCTGCGGCTCGCCGGTCGCGGCGGGGACCAGGTTCTGTCCCACGTGCGGGGCACCGCTCGTCGAGCCTGCTCCCGATCGCCGATCGCCCGCGGCGACGGGCGGTCCCCCCCCCAGCGCCCCGCCGCCCATCGTCCTCGTACTACTCGACGACAGCGGCGCCGCTGTGCAGCGCTTCGAGCGGCGCAGCCCGGACACGACCATCGGCCGCCAGGACGGCGACATCCGGTTTCCGGAAGACGTGTTCCTCTCGCCGCTGCACGCCAAGATTTCCTGGGAGCACGACGCGCTCCTGGTGCGCGACCTGGGGAGCCGCAACGGCACCTGGGTGTTCCTCGAGGCGCCCCATCGCCTGGCCGACGGCGACCTGCTGCTGATCGGCTCGCAGGTGATCCGGTTCCGGCGACTCGGCTATCCCGGGCCACACCCGCCCGATGCCGACGCCACGCGCCGCATGGGGAGCCTGATCCCGAGCGCCGACATCGCGAGCCTGACGCAGCTGCGCTCGGACGGGAGCGCGCGCGATGTGATCCAGCTTTCCCCCGGCCGGGACGTGGCGATCGGCCGCGAGCACGGCGACTGGACATTCCCGTATGATCCATCCATGAGCGCGCGCCACGCCATCATCCGGTCCGAGGACGCCGATTTCGTCGTGGTCGACGCCAACAGCCGCAACGGCGTGGCGCTCGCCGCCCGGGGCGACATCGAGCTGCGCCACGACTCGCGCGTGCTGGTCGGCGACAAGCTGCTGCGCGTCGAGATTCCGACGTGAAGACCTGCCCCCTCTGCTCGACCCAATACCCCGACGACCTCCGGTTTTGCCCGAACGACGGGCAGACGCTGCGCTCGTCGTCGCCCGGACAGGATCTCGTCGGGCAGGTGCTCGCCGACCGCTACCACGTCGTGAAGAAGCTGGGCGAGGGCGGCATGGGCCAGGTATACCTGGCCGAGCACGTGAAGATGGGACGCAAGAGCGCCATCAAGGTGTTGAACCCCTCGATGGTCTACGACCCCGACGCGGTGGCGCGCTTCAACCGCGAGGCGGCGAACGCGAGCCGCATCAGCCACCCCAGCGTGTGCGCCATCTACGATTTCGGTGAGACGCCGGAAGGCCTCATCTACCTCGCAATGGAGTTCGTCGAGGGACAGCCGCTCACCGACGTGCTGGAACGAGAGGGGGCCCTCCCGGTGGCCCGCGCCGCGGCCATACTCGTCCAGGTGGCAGACGCGCTCCAGGCGGCGCATGACTTGGGGATCGTGCATCGCGACCTGAAGCCTGACAACATCATGATCGCGCGGGCGCGCGACGGCGCCGACGTCGTGAAGGTCGTGGACTTCGGGATCGCCAAGCTGGTGGGCAGCGACGCCAGCCAGGAAGTGACGAAGACGGGGCTGGTCATCGGCACGCCCGAATTCATGAGCCCCGAGCAGCTGTCGGGGGACAAGCTCGACGGTCGGAGCGACATCTACTCGCTCGCCCTCGTGTTCTTCAAGATGTTGACCGCGCGGCTGCCGTTCGAGGCCGGCACCGTGCAGGAGACGATGATCCAGCGGCTCACCGAGGAGCCCCTGAAGCTCGGGGCTGCGCGACCCGACCTGCGCTTCCCACTTGGCCTGCAGGAGACGCTCGACGCGGCGCTGGCGCGCAGTCCGGTGGCCCGCTACCAGTCGGCAGCCAAGTTCGCAAGCGACGTGGCGAGCGTCACGGGTCTGGCTCGCCGCAGCTCCGCCACCGGGATTCCAGTGACCCGTGGGGATGCCGAAGATCGGACGCGGCTCCTCGACTCACGGGCGGTGGCGGCGCTGTCGCTCCCGCGGCGGACCCCGGTGCCCCCGGTGAAGCAGCGCTCGCTCCTGCCCGTCATCGTGGGCGCCGCCCTCGTCCTGGGCGCGGGCGGGGCCGCGATGATGGTGTTCGGCCGCGGCCGCCGAGCCGAGAGCCCGGCCCGCCTGGACACGATGCGGGCGGGCCCGCCGCCCGTTGCCGTGGACTCGACGTCCCGGGCGGCCGTGCCGCCGGCGCCGCCGTCGCGGGCCGCCGATTCGCGAACGGCGCGCCGGCCGTCCGACCGCGATGCCGGCGCGACTCACCAAGCGCCGCCGCCACCACCCACCATCGCCGTGAGCGAGATGCAGGTGCGGAGGACGCTCGAATCGACCGCCTTGGATCTCGCGGCAGGCAACCTCACGGCCAACGCCGCGCGCGACACGGCGGACTTTTATTACGCGATGACGGCGCTCCCAAAGGTGTACCGTGCGGCAGCGGCCAAGATCATTTGTGATTCGTACATGAGCGAGAACGCTCGTTCCAGAGCCCTGCAGTGGTGCCAGGCGGCCTTGGTGCTCGCCCCGGACAACACCACATACCAGAAACTCGTGAGGCTGCTGAAGGGGGATTTGTCGCCCTGATGCTCTGGCGCGCCCCCAAGCCCGTCAAGATCGAGGTCTTCGCCAAGACCGACCTCGGCAAGACGCGCGACCACAACGAGGACCGTTTCCTCGTGGCCGATCTCACCCGCGGCGAGGCGTCGTTGCAGCCGCCGGTGCGCGCGCACGACGTGGGTGAGCGGGGGACGCTGCTGATCGTCGCCGACGGCATGGGCGGCGCCGCCGCGGGCGAGCTCGCCAGCCAGATGGCCGCGGACACCATCTATGACCAGATGATCCGGCTGTGGAGAAGTGAGAAGGAAGCGACGCCGCAGCGGTTCGCATACCGGCTGAAGGAATCCGTCGAGGCCGCCAACGGGCAGATTCACTCGTACGCCAAAGCGCACCCCGAGGTGCGGGGCATGGGCACCACCACCACGGCCGTCGGCATCCTCCACGATTACGTCTACCTCACGCAGGTAGGAGATAGCCGCGCCTACCTGATCCGCCACGGCCAGGCGGTGCAGCTCACCAAGGACCAGTCGTTGATGCAGCGCCTGGTGGAGGCGGGCGAGCTCACGGAAGAGGAAGCGGCGCGCAGCGAGCGGCGCAACATCATCCTCCAAGCGCTGGGCCCGGATCCCAAGGTGAAGGTCGACCTCACGTACCAGGAAGTCCGCAAGGGGGACGTCCTGGTGCTCTGCTCGGACGGGCTCTCGGGTCAGGTCAAGAAGCAGGAGATCGCCGAGATCGTCACCCGCGAGCGGGATCTGCAGGCGGCGTGTGACCGCCTGATCGCACTCGCCAACGAGCGCGGCGGACCGGACAACATCACGGTCGTCATCGCGCGGTTCGACGGGGACGGGCTGCGCTCGGCCGCCGCCGGCGAGGAGGTGGGCCATCAGGTGTACCCGCTGATCGACACGGAGACGAGCACCGAGCCCGTACCGGTCTACCGGGGGAGCCGGCCGCCGTTGCCCACCCGCGAGGGCCGCTGGCGCGTCGTAGCCGCAGCCGTGCTCGCGGCGGCCGCCGTGGCCGTGGCGCTCTATCTCGCCACCCGGAGCCAGTGACCGCCCAGTTCCGGTTCTTGTCGGGCGCGCGCGCCGGGGAGGTCGCGACCTTCCACAAGACCTACATCGGGCTCGGACGCCATCCGCTGTCGGACGTTCGCTTCGACACCGAGCGCGATCTCGATGTGTCCTCGCGCCACGCCGCCATCGTGCGGCACGGCGCGGCGTTCAGCCTGCGCGACCTCGGCTCGAAAAACGGGACCTTCGTCAATGGCGAGCGGATCACGGGCGACGTGGTGCTGCAGGATGGCGACGTGATCGGCTTCGGGCCGCAGGGGCCCTCCGTGGAATTCCGCGTGCTCGCGGCGGAAGGCGAGCGGGATGCGGTCACCGGATCGCGGGAGCGCCGCGCCAGCGCGGCCCTGCGCCTCGTGGCGGAGCTCGCGCATCTCCGTCGCACGACCAAGGTATTGATCGGGCTGCTCGGCCTCACGCTGGCGGGGTTCGGGTGGAGCCAGTGGGAGGCCGCGCGTGACGCCCGCGCGCTCGTGGCGCTCCGGGCGCGGGCCGACAGCTTGCATCGCGAAGCCCAGCGCCTGCTCTCGCGCTTCCAATCGGAGCTCGAGAGCGTCCGGGACGCGCTCCGGGAATCACAGGCCGAAGTCGCCAGGCTGCGCAGCGAGCTCGCGGCCGCGGGCTCCGGGAGTGACGCGCCTTCTGTCGCCCGGCTGCGCGCGCAGCTCGATACCGCCGAAGCCCGCCAGCGGGGCCTGGCGGGCGCGGCGGCGGTCGACTACCGCGCGATCGCCCGCAAAAACCAGGACGCGGTCGCGATGCTCGTCGTCAAGTTCTCGGATGTCGAGGTGTTCACCGGCACCGCGTTCGCGGTCGACTCTCAAGGCACCCTGGTCACCAACAAGCACGTCCTCGTGGGCGAAGCGGGGGACCGCCGACCCGTGGCGATCGCCGTCAAGTTCTCGGGCTCGAAGCAGTGGTTCCAGGGCCGAGTCGTCGGCGTGGCCGATACGGCGGACGTCGGGGTGCTGCAGGTCGACGTGCGCGGTGGCACGCCGCGGGTGTTCGGGCTCCTCGAGCAAGCCGGTGGCCTGCAGCGGGGCGACCCCGTCGCCATCATCGGTTATCCGCTCGGTGAAGACCTGCCGATGGAGCGCCACGGCCAGAGCGCGGTGGTGGCCGACCCGACCCTGACGGTGGGCACGGTGAGCAAGGTGTTGTCGAGCGTCGTGCAGGTGGACGGCTACGGAGCGCCGGGCTCATCCGGGAGCCCGATCTTCGACCGCGGCGGCTACGTGGTCGGAGTCCTGTACGGAGGGAACCGCGAGTCGCAGGGAAAAATCATCTACGCGGTCCCCGCCCATCTCGTCCTCGAGTACCTGCACCAGCATAAATAGAAGAATCATCCCCGCCAGCGAATTACGTGCCTCGCCGCCGCTCGCTGCATGAGCGGCTGGCCGTGCCAACAGCACACGACCGGCGCCGAGCCCGGGATCTGGCGCGCGAGCCGCGGATGCCCGAACAGCACGACGAGCTGCGACGCCGGCGCGAGCCGCCGCAGCGCCGCGACAGAGCGCGCCCCGAGATCCGCTCGACCTTTCCACGATCGTGGCTCGGCGTACACCAGGACGATACGTTGCACGTTACGCGTCGCACGTTGTTCGACGGGCACTCCCGCTTCGCGCAGCGTCTGCGTGAACACATCGCGCGGTCCCACGGTGTACGGACCGCCCACGTCGTCGTCCACGATCGAGACGGCGAGCGGAGCGCGGAGCGCCGGCGGCTCGCCACGCAGCACGTGTACCGCCCGGTCGGCGACGCCATCGGCGAACGCGCCGTGGGCCGCGAGGTCGGGCAGCCCCTGATCGGCGCTCGAGTCCCACAGCGCCGCCGCCTGCTCGTAGCGGGCCAGGGCTTCGTCCGCCCGGGAGGTCGGGATCTCGGACCCAACGGCCCGGTCCAGCGCCTCGACGACGCCCCGGAACTCCTCGGGATACAACAGCGCGTCGCACCCCGCGGCGACGGCGCTGACGGTGGCGGAGGGCACCGGCTGGGCCGCGCTCGCGCCCGCCATGATCAGGGCGTCGGTCACGACCAGCCCCGTGAAATTCAACGTGCCGCGCAGATAGCCGAGGATTTCGGGAGAAAAGCTCGCGGCGCGCCCCGACGGGTCCCAGGCCGGAAACGCCACGAAGGCGCTCATCACGCTGCCCACGCCCGCCCGCAGTGCGTGCTCGAACGGGGTGACGTCGACCCGCTGCAGCTCGGCGGCGGGCGTCAGGACGCGCGGCAAGGTCTCGTGCGAGTCGCGCGTCGTGCGCCCGTGGCCCGGGTAGTGCTTGGCGCAGCCCAGCACGCCATGCTCCTGCAGACCGCGGATCCACGCGGCGGCATGCTCGCCGACGCGCGTCGGGTCGGCCCCGAACGACCGCGTCTGCACGATCGGATTCCTGGGCTCGAGATCGAGATCGCACACCGGGGCGAACGCCCAGTTGATCCCCACCGACCGCGCCTCGAACCCGGTGATCACGCCGCAGGTGCGGGTCGCCTCCAGATCATCGATGTAGCCGAGCGCCGCGGGGGGCGGTAGCTCGGTGAGTCCCCCCACCTGCTGGGCGACCCCCCGCTCCACGTCGGCCCCGATCAAGAGCGGGCGCCCTGCCCGGCGCCGCAACTCGTCGGTGAGCGCGGTGACGATCGCGCGGGTCCCGCCGAAGATGATGAAGCCGCCCACGCCGGCGGCGAGCGCGGCGTCGATCTTCGCCTGCTCGTGGTCGAAACTCTGGCGCCGCCACCGCAGGGCCGGAAAGACGAGCCGGGCCAGCGAGCCGCTCACGCCGGTGTGACGTGGCCGAGCACGCGGGCGCCGCGGGCGCCGGTGGCGGCCGGCAGGTTCCCAGGCTTCCCGGCGAGCGTGAGGAAGCCCAAGAACGCGAACGCGAGCGCCTCCTTCGCCTCGCCATCGAAGAACAGCCGATCGAACGGCAGCACGGGGCGGGGACGCACGCGCGCGGCCAGCAGCTCGACGACCACGGGATTGCGGGCCCCGCCACCCGAGATCACCAGCTCGGCCTCGCCTTCCCCAGGGGGGGTCCAGCGCTCCAGCGCGCGGGCGATCGTTTCGGCGGTGAGCGCCGTAGCCGTGGCGACGGCGTCGTTGTCGGAGCCGCCCGCCTGCCGCACGAGACCGAGCAGGCGGTCGGCGAACTCGATCCCGAAGCGCTCCCGCCCCGTACTCTTGGGGGGCGGCTCGGCGAAATAGGGATCGGCGAGCAGCGGGTCGAGCACCCGCATGAGCGGTTTGCCGCGGCGCGCGCGCGCCCCGTCCCGGTCGAACGCCGCTGCCGGGTCGATGCGGCGCGTGACGGCGTCGATCACCGCCACTCCGGGACCGGTGTCGAACGCCAGGGCGCCCGCCGCCCTGCCCCGGCGCGGCACCCAGGTGACGTTGGCGATCCCGCCGACGTTGAGCAGCAGCCGGCCCCGCTCCGGATGCCCGAACAGCATGACGTCCGCGAGCGGTACCAGTGGGGCGCCCTGCCCGCCCGCGGCCACGTCGCGCGACCGGAAGTCGCTCACCACGCGTACGCCCACGCGCTCCGCGATCACCGCGGGGTCGCCGAGCTGCAGGGTCGCGCGACCGGGCTCGTGCCAGATCGTCTGGCCATGCGAGGCGACGAACGACACGTCACTCGGCGCCGTCCCGCTGCCCGCGAGGAGCTGCAGGATCGCGCCTGCGAAGCGTTCGCCCAGCGCGACGTGCAGCAGCGCCAGATCCTTCGCGCCGCCGCGCGCGATCGTGTCGACGATCTGCCCGCGCTCCGCGGCGCCGTAGGGCTCCTGGCGAAACGCGACGAGCTGGGCGGCGAGGGGATCATCGGTGAGGCGGACCAGCGCCGTCGCGACGCCATCGAGCGACGTGCCCGACATCACCCCGACGGCGAGACAGCTCGTCACCGCGAGCGTACCCTAAAGGATTTCCTCGTCATCCTATCGGATGACATCGGTCACGGGCGGGGGGTCGCCGACCGCGCGGCGCACGAATCCGCCCGCCTGCTCGAGCAGCCGCCCGGCCTCGTCCTTGCCCACGCCCTGCTTCACCATCACAATGGCGAGCTTCACGCTCCCCGCGGCGGCCGCGATCGCGCGGCGCGCCGCGGGCCGGTCTACCCCGCCGACCTCCATGACGATGCGCTCGCCACGGTCCCGGAGCTTGTCGCTCACGGCCATCAAGTCGACCATCAGGTTGCCGTAGGCGCGCCCCAGCCGGATCATCGCGCCCGTGGAGAGGGTGTTGAGCACGAGCTTGGTGGCCGTCCCCGCCTTCATGCGGGTGGAGCCGGTGAGCACTTCGGGGCCGACTTTGGGGAGGATGAGCACGTCGCACGTCTCGGCCAGAATCTTCGGGGGATCCGAGCATGACAGCAGTCCCGTCACGGCGCCGATCGTCTGCGCACGCGTCAGGGCCGCGCGCACGAACGGCGTGGTCCCGCTCGCCGCGATCCCCAGCACGAAGTCGCGCGCGGCGACGCGCGCCTGATCCATCGCCGCCATCCCCGCGTTCACGTCGTCCTCGGCGCCTTCGCTGCTCTTCACGAGCGCCGCATAGCCGCCCGCGATCACTCCCACCACCATCTCCGGCGGCGTGCCGAACGTCGGCGGGCACTCGCTCGCGTCCAACACGCCGAGCCGGCCCGACGTGCCCGCTCCCACGTAGACCAGCCGCCCACCCTGCCGCAGGGCCTCCACCACGAGGTCGATCGCCCGCGCGATCTCGGCGCGCACGGCGCGCACCGCCGCCGGCACCATGGCGTCCTCGGCATTTATCAGGTCGACGATCTCGAGGGTCGCGGCGACGTCGATGCGCTCAGTGCGGGGGTTCCGCTGCTCGGTGAGCCGCGGGTCCAGGAAGTCCGGGGCGGTCATGATGGCATCGGGTGGCCCCCAAGTTAGACGTTGACCCGAACTCGGGTCAACGTGCTACAATTGAGCATGCGCCACGGCCTGCTTACCGCCCTCGCCCTGCTCGCCGCCTGCGGCGGCGCGCGCCCGCGGGCGACGACCCCGCTGGCGCCGGGTGGCGCCGTTGCTGCGCCGGCCGCCCCCACGGCGGCCGCTCCCACCGGCGCGCGCGCCGACGCGATCGTCACCGGCCGGCCGATCATCCCCGAGACCTGGTCCCTCGCTGGCAAGGGCGTTGCCGTGTCCCGCCCACGGGCCATGGTGGTATCCGGTCATCCGCTCGCGAGCCGGGTCGGGCTCGAGGTCCTGAAGGCGGGCGGCAACGCCGTCGACGCCGCGGTGGCGGTCGGGTTCGCGCTCGGGGTCGTGCTCCCCGAAGCGGGCAACATCGGCGGCGGGGGATTCATCGTGTTTCGCGACACGACCGGTCGCGTGCGCGCGCTGGACTACCGCGAGATGGCGCCCGGCGGGGCCACCCGCGCCATGTACGTCGATTCGACCGGCAACCCTACGGAGCAGAGCCTGACTGGGCACCTCGCGTCGGGCGTCCCGGGCAGCGTGGCCGGGATGTACGAAGCCTGGAAGAGTGCCGGACGGCTGCCCTGGGCGAAGGTTCTCGCGCCGGCGATCCGACTCGCCCGCGAGCACACGCTCGACGCCGCCCGCAGCCGGTCCATTGCGGAGGAGACGGATCGCCTGGCGCGGTTCCCGGCGTCCGCGCAGCAGTTCCTGGTGGACGGCCATGCGCCCCCGCCCGGCGCGAAGTTCCGCCAACCCGAGCTCGCGCGCACGCTGCAGCTCATCGCGGACTCGGGACCGAGCGCGTTCTACAAGGGCCAGATCGCCGATCTGATCGCCGCGGAGATGCAGCGCGGCCACGGACTCATCACCAAGGAAGACCTCAAGCGCTACCAACCGAAGTGGCGCACGCCGGTCCAGATCAGCTACCGCGGGTACACGATCTACTCCATGCCGCCCGCGAGCTCGGGCGGCGTCACGATGGGCGAGATCCTGAACATCATGGAGGGCTACGACACGCTGCCGCCGTTCGGGAGCGCCGGCTATGTCCATCTCGAGGTCGAGGCGATGCGCCGCGCCTTCATGGACCGCAACCACTGGCTCGGCGACCCGGACTTCGTCGACATGCCGCTGGAGCGGTTGCTCTCCAAGTCCTACGCCGCCGAGCTGCGCGGCCAGATCCTGCCGGACCGCGCCACGCCCACGCCGCCGCTCGCCACCTCGACGGGCGAGGGCACCGAGACCACGCACTACTCCGTCGTCGATGCCGCGGGCAACGCCGCCGCGGTCACCACCACGTTGAACGGCGGCTTCGGCAGCGCGGTCACGGTGACGGGCGCCGGCTTCCTTCTGAACAACGAGATGGACGACTTCACCACCGCGCCGGGAAAGCCGAACATGTATGGCCTGATCCAGGGCGACGCCAACGCCATCGCGCCGTACAAGCGCATGCTGTCGGCGATGACGCCGTCGATCGTGCTGGGACGCGACGGCCGGCTGCTCATGGTGCTCGGGACGCCGGGCGGGCCGACCATCATCAACAGCGTGTATCAGGTCATCGTGAACGTGGTGGACCACGGCATGTCGCTCGCGGAGGCGGTCGCGGCGCCGCGCGTGCACCAGCAGGCGCTGCCGGACGTGGTCTTCTACGAGCGCGGCGGGCTCGCCCAGACGACGCTCGACGGCCTGCGCGCTATGGGCTACCAGCTACGCGAGCGGGGTCGCATGGGCGATATCGCGGCCATCGAACGCACCGCCGCCGGCTGGGTCGGTGTCGCCGATCCCAGGCGCGGCGGCGGCGCGGCAGGATACTGAAGGATCAGGCAGCCCGCTTCACCGTCAGCGGCTTGTTGAGCTTGAGCGTGATCGCTGCCCCTTTGGGGAGCACGACGTCGATGTCACGCGACGCGCGCGCCGCGGCGGCTCCGGCGGCGGCACCCACCGCGCCCCCGATCAAGGCACCTTTCGTGTTCTTGCCTAGCAGCTTACCGACCAGGGCCCCCGCGATCGCTCCCCCACCCACCTTGGCGGCGTCTCCCTTGGTCACGCCGCGACCCTGCATCACGGTGTCCTTGGACTCGACGGTCGCGTCCACGGCGTAGCTCGACCCCCGCACGGAGACGGTCTGCACGGCGAGCTCCAGCCGGCCGCTCGCATTGGGGTTCGGCGCCGGCTCGGCGGCGACGATCGTCCCCTGCACGGCGGAACCCGCGGGGATCACGACGTGCCCCACCACGTCCTTCACGTCCTGGGCAACGGTGGCCGTGAAGGCGTCACCCGCCTTGGCCTGCCGGGTGCTGATCGACTCGCTCGCCGCGAGCGGCACTCGGGTCCCGGCAGCCGCCGTCAGCGTCGTCGGCGCCGCAGGCTTGGGCGCCGGGGGCTTGGGGGCCGGCGTCTTCTTTTCGGGGGCGACCTTGGCCGGCTGGGTCGCCGGCGCCGGCACGTCCTTCATCGCGGCGGTCGACTCGGTCGGAGCTAGCGTCAGGTTGCGCGCGGTCGAGTCTGCCGTCTGGTTCGCCTGATCACTCTTGACGCACGCGGCCAACGCGACGGCGGTCAGTACTGCTATGAGATGCGAGGAGTGCTTCTGGAGCGTGATCATTATTCCTCTCTCGTGGTTTCGCTGGCAGATAATATAGGAATGCGGCTCTCGAAGTTCCCATGCTAAAGCATGGGCTCGGCACCGCACTGTGCTAAAGCACACGCGCAGTGTCCTTTAGGACAACGCCGGGCTGAGCCCGCCCTTCAGGGCGGGAAACCCACCGGTAACCGCTTCGCATGCTGGTGCCTACAGCCGGCTCCTCAAGAACTCCGGCGTCAGCCCCTGCAACCACCCCGCGAGCAGTGTGAACCGATCGGTGAGGAGCAGAATGCCCAGGAGCACGAGCAGCGCTCCCGCGATCCGGTCCACCCAACCGAGATAGCGCCGGAACCGCTGGAACCACCCAAGGAACCGCTCCAGCGCGAGCGCGGTGAGCACGAACGGAATGGCGAGCCCCAGGGCGTAGACCGCCAGGAGGGCGGTGCCGTGGATGACGCTCGCCTGGGCCGCCGCGAGCGTGAGAATCGCACCCAGGATCGGGCCGATGCAGGGAGTCCACGCCGCGCCGAACGTGACGCCCACGAACGCGGAGCCCAGGTAACCCACCGGCTTGTGGGCGAGATCCAGACGCCAGTCCCGCATAAGGAACGCCGGTCGGAGGATGCCCAGCAGATACAGTCCGAACAGCACGACAAGGGCCCCGCCGATCCGCCCGATCCACACCTGCGAGCGCAGCAGCAGCACGCCCAAGACCGACGCCGTAGCGCCAAGGGCGATGAAGATGACGGAGAAGCCGGCCACGAACCACACGGCGTGCGCGAGCGCGGTGCCGCGCCGGCGCTCGATCTCCGGGAGCGACAGCCCGGTGAGAAATCCCACGTAGCTCGGGATCAACGGCAAGACGCAGGGGGAGAGGAAGCTCAGCAGCCCGGCGACGAACGCCAGGCCGAACGACGGGATCACCCGCAGAAGCACACCGCCGAGACGACGGTCGTCCAACGACCGTCGTCACCGCACTCGGCGGTGGAGGTGACGTTCATCGTGCGCACGATCTCGCCCGAGAGGAGCCACTGCTCGCGGCGCTCGTCCCAGGCGGTGCCGGGCTCGAACGGCACCCCCAGCACGGTCGCGAGCATGGAGGCGGCGAGGTCTTCGGCATACTCCCCCGAAGTCACCTCGTTCTGGCCGTAGCTGTGGTGCTCGGAGATGTAGCCGTGATGGGTCGGGTCGGCCGGCATCGCGACCCCGATGGACGCGGCGACGAGCCGGCTCGGCTCGTTGGTGGAGGACTCGGCGATCACGGCGAAGACCACCTGTCCCGGTTGCATGAGCGACAGTCCCTCTTCCCGATCCACCAGCTCGCAGTGGGGCGGGAAGATCGAGCTCACACGGACCAGGTTGAAGTTGGCGAGGTGCGCGTCCCGCAGCGCCATCTCGAAGCTCGTGAGTTTTTCGCGGTGCCGACCGACGCCCTTGGTGAGAAAGGCCTTGGTAGGCACGAACATTCGCGATTCGATCAACGCGTCACCTCCTCTTAGCCTTCATACCACACCGCGGCCCCCACCGCCACCGGGGGCTCGCGATCGCCGGTGCGCTCGGCCGTCGCCTGCATCACCTGCGCGATGACCTCGGCTGGCGAGAGCCCCGTCTCGCTCACCTCCACGCGTGACTGCCCGCGTTCTTTCCCGCGCACGACCAGCATGTAGCGTGCCGTATAGACGCGCAACCGTCCCCCGCCCTCCGCAGACCGGCGCGCCACGACCGCGGTGCCCCACTCGCGCCCTTCCCGCTTGAGCGGCGTGAACAGGTAGATGGTCTCGATCTCGTCGGGCGGCACCTGCTTGGCGACCGCTTCGGCGAGCTTGGCCCATCCCGGCCCCCGGCCCGGCGCTACCGGAGGATGGTCGCCGGCGCCTGCGCCTGCTCCCATCGTTCCACGTAGAACCGCAGCACGTGCATGAAGTCCTGGGCGTTCGTCACGACCCCGTATGCCTGATGCGTGCCGCGATCGCGCAGCTTGTTCACGACGAACTCGGTCTGGTCGACGCAGATCGTGGTGAGCGGGCGCAACTCGTCGGGCGTGGGCGCATCGACGAACGCGGGCAGCATGTTGCCCACCGCGATCGCGTGGAGCGCCGTGGCGACGAACACGGCGAACGTGGCCTGGGCGGTGCACTGTCGCATCGCGTCCTGGGCCGCGAGCGTGTCGGTCAGGACCTCGGGGAGTGGCCCGTCGTCGCGGATCGAGCCCGCGAGGACGAACGGCACGCCGTGCGTCACCAGTGCGTGCATAATCCCGCCGGTGACGATCCCCTGCTTCACCGCCGCGCTGATGCCGCCCACGCGGCGGATCGCGTTGATGGCGCGCATGTGGAGGGCGTGGCCCCCCTCCACCCCCTCGCCCGAGCTGGACATCCCGAGCGTCGTGCCGAAGATCGCCGCCTCGAGGTCGTGCACGGCCACCGCATTTCCCCCCAGGAACGCCTGGACGTAGCCGTTCTGGATGAACCAGACCATGTCCTCACGGGCCCGGGCGTGCACCAGCGCCGGCCCCACCACCCACAGGATCTTCCCGCCCCGCTGCCTCTCCTCACCGAGCAGCTGCGCCAGCACGGCGTAGTCCACCGGGCGCTCGCGCGACACCGCAGTCTGCATGAAGCCGAATTCGTTCGCGCTGTGGCCGCCTCCGAGGAAGCCTTCGGAATGCACCAGGATGCCCTGACTGCCGTCCTCCGCGGTGCCCACGGCCACGAGCTGGCCTTTCTTCACGCGACGCGGCTCGGTGACGACGAGGTCCGCCTTCGGTTGGAGCACGATCACGCAGTCCATGCGCGGCAGGCGCGGCCGGCGCCACGAGGCACCGGTGTGCACGTACGTGGGGAGATTCGTGGTCGAAAAAAATCCGTCGGGCAGAACCCCGTCGGCCGGCGCGGGCTCGAAGCGCGCATCCGGCGCGCCAGCGAGCGGCGGCGCGTCGAAGTTCGGGGGGCGGTACTGGAAGCCGGGCCGAGCGGTCACTGGGGGAGAAAGCTAAATGCGGAGTGCGGAATGCGGAATGCGGAATGAAGGGACGCCCTCGATCGACGGTCGCACCTCCATTCCGCACTCCGCATTCCGCCTTCCGCATTCAGAGCAGCGACACCGGATCCCGGTCCACAACGACCGCGCCTCGCCCGCCCGGACCGCGCCCCCGCCCCCACGCGCGCACCACCCGACCGATCGGCCGCGCCTCCGGCGATTTGATCAGCACGTGCCAGCGCCAACGCCCCTTGAGCCGCATGATCGGGCAGGGCGCCGGCCCCAGCACCGTGAGCGCGCCACCGAGGCGCTCCGTGTTTGCGCGCCGCAGCCACGCCGCGACACCCTCGGCCGCCGCCTGGGCAAGCCGCTCGTCCTCGTGGACCGCGACGAACCGCGCCAGCCCGACGTGCGGCGGGTAGGCAGGGTTGGGCGGCGCCCGCAACGGCAACTCGGCGGCAGCGAATCCGGCGACGGAGTGAGCGGCGGCTGCGCGAATGGCAGGGTGGTCGGGCGCTCGCGTTTGGACGAACACCCGTCCCCCCTTGGGGCCCCGGCCTGCCCGCCCCGCCACCTGCGCCACGAGCTGAAACGTGCGCTCGGCGGCGCGGAAGTCGGGAAGATGGAGACCGGTGTCGGCGTCCACCACACCCACCACCGTCACGTTGGGGAAGTCCAGCCCCTTCGCGATCATTTGGGTCCCGAGCAGGATGTCGACCTTTCCCTGGGCCATACGGTCGAGGATCCGATGATGCGCCCACTTGGTGCTGGTCGTGTCGAGATCCATGCGGGCGATCCGGGCCTCGGGGAACCGCCGGCCCACAAAGTGCTCGAGCTGCTGAGTGCCGAGCCCGCGCATCCGCTGGGTCTCCTTGCCGCACACCCGGCAGGCTGTAGGAATCGGCTCCTCGTGCCCGCAGTAGTGACAGCGCAGTACCCGCGGCGTCTGGTGCACGGTGAGGGCGATGGCGCAATGCGGGCAGTCCCGCACATCTCCGCACGCGGGGCATTGGAGGTAGGTCGCGAACCCGCGGCGGTTCAGGAGCAGGATGACTTGCTCGGCGCGGGCGAGCGCGCCCCGCACCGCGTGATCGAGCGGCTCGGTCCACGGGATCCCGCGGGCCTCGGCCACGCGGGGCGCGCTCCGCAGGTCGATCACGTCGACCGCCGGAAGTGCCCGCGCGCCGATCCGCTCGGGCAGCGCGAACGTGCACACCCGGCCCGTCCGGGCGAGCTGCAGGGTCTCGAGCGAAGGCGTGGCGCTGCCGAGGATCACCCGCGCACCCTCGAGCCGCGCCCGGGCCAGCGCCACGTCGCGGGCGTGGTAGCGCGGCACCGTCCCCTGCTTGTAGCTCGCCTCGTGCTCTTCGTCGACCACGATGGCGGCGAGCCGCTGCACCGGGGCGAACACGGCCGAGCGCGGCCCGACGGCCACCCGCCGCTCGCCGCGCCGCAGCGCGCGCCACGCGTCGGCTCGCTCACCGTCCGACAAACCGGAATGGAGCACCGCGACCTGGTCACCGAACACGCCCCGCACCCGGGCCACGGTCTGGGGAGTGAGCGCGATCTCCGGAACGAGGAGGATCGCGCCCTGCCCCGACGCGACCACGCTGCGCAGCAGGTCAAGGTAGACGAGCGTCTTGCCCGAACCCGTGACCCCGTGGATCAGCACGGGCACGTCGGGGGGCGTGGCGACGATCCCGGCCACCACCGCGCGCTGCGCCTCTGTCGGCGTGGGCGGCGGGGGCGACGAGAGACCGGCGAAGGGGTCGCGCGGGCGCGGCACGTCGCTGTAGCGCGCCAGCCGCTGCTTCACCAGGCCGTCGAGCACGGCTGGTGAGAGGCCGAGGCGGCTTACGAGGTGGCGGAGGGGCGCCGAGCCACCCAGCGCCTCGAGCGCCTCGTACCCGACGCGCCGCTTGGGCGCGCGCCGGAACGCCCGCTCGCGCTCGAGCAGCGAGGGGAGCGCTTGGGTCAGCACGATCACCCGCTCCGCCTGCTCGGGAGGCCCCGCCGGACGCCGCACGCTCCATAACGCCCCGGGGAGCAGCGCCCGCAGCGCGAGACCGAGCGGGGCGCCGTAGTAGGAGCCGATCCAGCGGCCGAGCTCGATCAGCGCGGGACTGAGGGCGGGCTCGCCGTCGGGAGCGGCGGCGATCGGCTTGGCCGAGACCTCAGGCGCGGGGACGTCGACCGCTACGACGAGACCGACGACCTGTCGTCGCTGCACCGGCACCACGACGCGCGACCCCGGCACGACGCGCTCGAGGAGGGCGGTCGGGATCTCGTAGGTGTAGGTGCGAGATACGGGCACCGGAAGGACGACCTCGGCGAACCGGGGCGCCCTCCCCGCGGTCGGCCCCTTCACCGCTTCCGCACACCCAGCCCCGGTCCGGTGGGGAGGCGGATCTTGCCGCCGTCGATCGTGGCGCCGCTGAACGGGTCGTTCGCCGTCAGCGCCGCGCCGTCCAGATCCGCGGCGTCGACGAGCGGCGTGAAATGAGCCGCCGCGGTGATGCCGAGTGAGGACTCGATCATGCATCCGACCATCACCAGCATGCTGTGCGCTCGAGCGGTCGCGATCATCCGGAGCGCCTCCCGCAGCGACCCGCACTTGGCGAGTTTGATGTTGATCCCGTCCGCCGCCGCCGCCATCCGGGGGATGTCGGCCGCGACGAGGCAGCTCTCATCCACCACGACCGGGAGAATGCCGCAACGGCGCACGGCGGCGATCCCCTCGAGGTCATCCGGGGGGAGCGGCTGCTCGACGAATTCGACTCCGTACTCCTTGAGGACGGGGAGCAGCGCGATCGCCCGCTCCCGCGTCCAGCCCGCATTCGCGTCGACTCGGATGGGCTTGTCGGTGGCGTCCCGGATCGTGCGCAGGATCTCCTCGTCGTGGTCGGTCCCGAGCTTGATTTTGAGGATCGGATAGTCGGCCGCCTCGGCCACCTTGAGGCGGATCTTCTCCGCCGTGTCGATCCCGATGGTAAAGGACGAACAGGGAGCCTTCGCCGGATCGAGGCCCCACAGCCGCCACAGCGGCTGGCCCAGCCGCTTCCCGAACAGGTCGTGGAGTGCCGCGGAGAGCGCCGCGCGGGCCGCGCCGTTCTTCGGCACGACTTGCGCGAAGCGCGCTTCCGCCGCTTCCAGCTCGAACGCGTCCTTGGGCAGATGCGGCTCGAGCCTCCGGAGGACGGCGAGGACCGTGTCCGCGGTCTCGCCGTAGTACTTCGACGGATCGGCTTCGCCCCATCCCTCCGCGCCGTCCGCGTCGGTCAGGCGCACCCACACCACGCGGTAGTCGTCTCCGCCACCGCGGGCGATGACGAAGGGGTGTTTGGTCTTGAGCGTGACGACTTCGGTGGCGAGGTGCAGGGGCATCACGTCCTCCGGCGGCGGACCGCGGTCCGGCGCCCGGGTAAAGTATCGAAGGGGCCCCCGCGTCAGGCAAGCGCGCGCACATGCGCGCGCGCGCCCGCCGCTAGCAGGTCCAGCCGGTAGCCGCCCTCCAGCACCCCGACCACCGGCGCCGGAGCGACCCGCTCGCGGAATACCGTGGTCCAGCGGGCCATGTCCTCGGGCTCGAGGGTGAAGCCACCGAGCGGATCGCCGTTGAGCGAGTCGAACCCGGCGGACACGAGGAGCAGGTCGGGCGGCCAGCCCTCGATCGCGGCGTCCACCGCGGCCAGGAGATCGCGCACGTACACCGCCCGCGGCAGCCCTGGCGGGCGAGGCACGTTGAGCACGTTGCCCAGGCCACGTTCGTCCTCGGCACCGGTGCCCGGATACCAGGGATACTGATGCATCGAAACGTAGCGGACGGACGGATCGCGCTCGACCAGCGCCTGAGTGCCGTTCCCATGGTGTACGTCCCAGTCCACGATCAGGACGCGGGGCTTGTCGAGCTGCTGCGCGTGCCGCGCAGCGACGACGACGTTGTTGATGAGACAGAATCCCATCGCGCGCGCCGGGAGGGCGTGATGTCCGGGCGGACGGGCGGCGGCGAAGGCCGAGCCCGCCACGATCGCCCGCTCCACGGCACCGATGGCTACCCCCGCCGCCGCGACGGCCGCGTTCCAGCTGTCGGCGCTCATCACCGTGTCGGCATCGAGCACCCCGCCGCCCTGACCGGCCACCCGCTCGAGGCTGTCGAGGTAGCGCGCCGAATGCACACGCTCCAGCGCCGCCCGGCTTGCCGGCCGCGCCTCGCACCACGCGACGCAGGAGGCCATGTCCGGTGCGCGCAGCGCGTCGAGCACCGCCACGATGCGCTCGGGACGCTCCGGATGGCCGGGCCCGGGGTGATGGCGTTCGCAGGCGGGGTGGAAGAGGATGGGAACGGGCATCGAGGGGGGACGAGGTCCTGGGTTGGAACGAGGACCAGCATGCAGCTCAGTTATGCAGCTGCTTGTCGCGCAACAACGCCCGAATTGAGTCCACTTCCGCCCGCATGTCGCGCCGCGCCTGTTCGAGCTCGGCGATGGCGCGACGGTAGCGGCGCCAGCTGAGCCCGACCAGCACCGCGACCAGGGCACAGGCGACGCCGCTCATGACCAACGCCGGTCGCCCGAGGCTGAGGCCCGAATACAGGAACAGCAGCGCGTCGAGCGAGAGAAAGCCGATGGCGAGTATCGCGAGTGCCCGGCTCAGCGACCTCATCGCACTGGCTGGCGCCGCGCGGGAAGGACGATGAGGGTGGAGTTGGCGGCGACCCCCAACGCGGCGAGCGTGGTCGATTCGTCTAACACCCGTGCCCCCTGGAACTTCACCACGTAGTCCTGCTCGGAGACCGTGCGCTGCTTCAGGGCCTGGGTGAGCGCCCGGCGCTTCAAGTCCGCGACCGTAGTCGTGGGGGATACGGCGAACGACACCTGATCCCACACGTCGGTCACCATGACCCGCACCGGGAGCCGCGTCTCGACCGCCGTCATGCCACTTGGACGCCGCCCTGGAGCGGCAACGTCGAGAGAAAGCGATCGACCGCCTGGTCGAAAAACAGCGTCGACGCACGCACCTGGGTCTTGCCGCCCGCATCCGCGCGGGCGCTGAACACCACCTCTTCCCCACCCTGCCCCCGCAGCACCAGGAAGCCCGGGCCTTCCTGCTCCACGAAGGCGGCGGCGCTCGGGACCCGCTCGGCGAAGAAGCGCCGCGCCGCCTCCAGCACGGCTGCCGGCGCCAGCGCTACCGTGGTCGTGTGCGTCACGGCCGGGCCAGGATCGTGATCCCAGTAGGCTGCAGCGGGACGGCGATGCTCGCCACACTCGTCTTCGTCTGGAGGTCGATCACGTTCACCGCGCCGGGATCCACCCCTTTGCTCTCCTGCGAGACGAAGGCGTACCGGCCGTCCGGGGCATACGCCACGCCGTGTGGGAACGGCTTGGTCGTCGGGATCCGCGCCACGTCCGTCAATGTAGCGGCGTCGATCAGCGAGACACTCTGGTCTTTCTTGTTCGTGGCGATCACCCACCTGCCGTCGGGCGAGGGCTCTACGTTGTACGCGCCGTGCCCCGTCGGGATCGCCTTCACCAGCTCGAGCGTCCGTGCGTCGAGCACCATCAGCTCGTCGCTGTGGTTGCAGGCGACGTACAACCGCGCGTCGTCCGGCGACACCGACACGAAGGTCGGCATGCAGGCATCGTGCACCGCCGCGCCCGCCGCTTGCGGCCCACCGTGCCCCATCTTCATGGGCATCGCCTGCGGCAGCATCCCTTCGCCGGTTCGGTGACGCCGCGTGATCGCCAGCGACGGGCGGTCGATCTCCAGCACCTCGTCCGAGTTCATGCACGTGACGTAGACCTTCGTCCCGGCGTGGTTCACCTTCACGCCGTGCGGCATGTCGCAGGCCGGAAGGTTGGTGAGTGTGATCATCTGCGGCGTGTAGACGATCGACACCACGTTCATGCGGGGATGGTCACCATGAAAATCGGAATTCGCGACGAAGGCGAGCTCGCCGTCCGGAGTGAGCGAGATCGTGGTGGGGAACATCTCGACCGGTGCCTTCCCGACCAGGGTGTCCCCGTCCACCGCCATCTTCCAGAGCGAGCCGTAGGGCGTGCCGTGAGCGATCGTTACGTACCAATACTTGCCGTCCGGTGAGACCGTGACGTTGTGCGGGCCGTCGATGTCGGCGGGCATGATGCCCACGGGCACCACCTTCACGGTCTTGAGCGCGACGCCGTCCCAGGTCAACTGGGAGACGATGTCCCCGGACTCGCTCGACACCAAGATGCGGTAGCCGGGGGTGCCGCCGGCCGCGACTCCTCCGAGCCAGATGCCCAGGACCAGCCACACGGGAAGGTGCCGGTTCACGAACAACCTCGCAAAGACGAGCGAGAAAGATAACTCCGTCATCCTGGCAAACCACCGTCAGCCGTGCCGAGTAGCTCCCGGAGGCGTTCCTCCACCTGCGAGTTGGGCACTGCCGCGGCGCCTGCGTCGCGGGCGGCGCGCAGCAGATCCGCCTGGACGTGCGAGCCGTACGCCAGGACCGGGGTCCCGCGCGCGACGAGCGCTGCGATGCGGTCCATCGACCCTGCGGGCTCGATCTCGAGGACGGCGAGGTCGCACGCGACCTCGTCACGCGTCAACTCCGCCCCGGTGGCGGCGACGACTCGCGCGAGCTTCGAGCGGAACAAGAGATCCCGCGTCCCGAGGAACACCTGCCTAGGCATCGAGCGGCGTCACGCGCACCACCATCTGGACGGGGGCCGGACGACGACGCAGCAGGTCTCGGAGCCCGTGCGCCGGCTTCACAACCACCACGGCGTCGCCGGGCGGGGGGTCCCCCAGGCCGTCCAGGATCAGGAACAACGCCGTGGTCGGCTCGACCGGCGGGACGGCGACCCGATAGGCACGGCCGTGCCAGGGAATCTCGATCTCTGTGCCGCGGGCGCCGTCCAGGGCCACGAAGACATCGTCGTCGACCTTCCACACGCCGTCCTCCACGCTTTCCCCCGACCGATAGAACAGCGGGTCGAAGGGCTGCCCCTCGTGGCGCCTGAAGTTCTCTTCGGCCGCCCAGTCGTACGCCTCGAGGCGGGAGACGTGCGCGCGCCATTCGAGGTGGTGCCGCAACTCGTGCGCGAGCGTCTCCCAAGCCTCGGTGCGCCAGTCGAAGTCGCCGAGCCGCGCCAGGGCCGCGAACGAGCCGTGATAGAGGACGATCCGGGACTGCAGATCGGCCCCGTTCCCGCTCCATTCGAGCGGGACGCATTCACCCAGAGTGTAGACGTCGCCGCGCCGCGGGTGCGGCAACGCCTTCGGGCTCACTTCGATCGCGACGATGCCGTCCGAGAACTCGGCGGGCACCTCGCGGGCCAGACGGTCGATCATCGCGCGGAAGTCACCGAGCCGCACCCCGTCACCCTGTCAAGCGCTCCGCCAGGTAAGCCACGAGGCGATCGGCCGCGACCCGATCCTGCTTCAGCGTATCGCGATCGCGTACCGTGACCGTGCCGTCCGCGGTGGACTGGCCGTCCACTGTGATCCCGAACGGCGTGCCGGCCTCGTCCTGCCGCCGGTAGCGGCGCCCGATCGAGCCGCCGTCGTCGTAAAACACGTTGTAGTGCCGCCGCAGCTCGTCGTAGATCCGGCGCGCCAGCTCGGGCATGCCGTCCTTGTTGACGAGGGGAAACACTGCGGCCTTGAGCGGCGCGATGGCCGGATGAATCCGCAACACCACGCGCTTATCGCCTTCCACTTCCTCCTCGTGATAGGCGTCCACCAGCACCACGAGCGTGGTGCGGTCGGCACCCGCCGAGGTCTCGACGACGTACGGGATGTACCGTTCGTTGCTGGCGGCGTCCAGGTACTCGAGCTTCTTGCCGGAGAACTCCTGGTGGCGCGATAGGTCGAAGTTCGTGCGGTTGTGGATCCCCTCGAACTCCTGCCACCCGAAGGGGAACTCGTACTGAATGTCGTAGGCGTCCTTCGCGTAGTGCGCCAGCTCGTCTTTGGTATGCTGATGAAAGCGCAGCTTCTCGGCGTGGAGACCCAGGCCGACGAGCCATTTCATCCGCTCGTGACGCCAGAAATCGAACCACTCCGCGTCCGTCCCGGGCTTGACGAAGAACTGCATCTCCATCTGCTCGAACTCCCGGGTCCGGAAGATGAAGTTCCCCGGCGTGATCTCGTTGCGGAACGCCTTGCCGACCTGGGCAATGCCGAACGGAATCTTCTGTCGGGACGACTGCAGCACGTTGAGATAGTTGACGTAGATCCCCTGCGCCGTCTCGGGACGCAGGTACACCACCGCCGCCGCCTCCTCGACCGGGCCCATGAAGGTCTTGAACATGAGGTTGAACATGCGCGGCGCCGTGAGCGTCCCCTGGTTCCCGCACACCGGACACCGCGTGGTCGGCTCGCCGGGCGTGCCCTTGATGCGGGGGTCGTCAGCGCGGAACCGGTTCTTGCACTGCTTGCAGTCGACCAAGGGGTCAACGAACCCCGCCAGGTGCCCGGACGCCTCCCACACCTTGGGGTGCATCAGGATGGCCGCGTCGAGCCCCTCGATGTCCTCCCGCTCGTGCACCAGCGAGCGCCACCAGCGCTCCTTGATGTTCTTCTTCAGCTCGACACCGAGCGGCCCGTAGTCCCACACTGACCCGAGGCCCCCGTAGATCTCCGACGACTGAAACACGAAACCGCGTCGCTTCGCGAGCGACACCAGTTTCTCCATCACGTTGTCGTGTGAGGACATAAGAGGTCGAAGATAGACGGAGCGCTACGGCAGGGGCAACCCGAGCGCCTGCCGCGTGGCGCGCTCCGCCAGGTCGGCGATGCCCGCTGCGTCGAGCACCCGCCCTTCGCCGTCGAGCGCATGGATCCCGATCAGGCCTTCGACTTTCCCGGCCACCACGGCGACGCGCTTCTTGGCCGCCTGCGCCCGCCGGATCACTTCGCCCGACGCCTTGCCGACGAGCGACGTCCGATCAAAGGAGCCCTCCCCGGTCACGACGAAATCCGCCTTGGCGAGGGCGGCGTCAAAGCCCACGCGATCGAGTACCCACTCGGCGCCCGGTACCAGGCGGGCCTTGGCGAAGAACGCGAGACCCGCCCCGAGACCACCCGCCGCCCCGCCGCCGGGGAGCGTCGCCAGCTCCGGCCGACCATGGCGCGCCATCAGCTCGGCGAGCCGTTCGAGGCCGCGGGACAGCAATTTGACCCCCTCGGGACCCGCCCCCTTCTGCGGCGCAAACACGGGAGCGGCACCGTCACTCCCGATCAGCGGCGTCGTCACGTCGCTGAGCGCGAGAACCTGCGCCCCGAGGCCCCAGCCACCACCCAGGTCCGCCAGCTGCGCCAGCGAGCCCCCGCCCTCCGGAAGCGCCTCTCCGTGCGCATCGAGAAACGTCCACCCGAGTCCGCGAGCCGCGCCGGTCCCGCCGTCCACCGTCGCCGAGCCACCCAACCCGACTACGACGACCTTGGCACCGCGCTCGGTCGCCTCCCAGATGAGCTCGCCCACGCCTCGGGTCGTCGCGCGCAGCGGGTCCAGCTGGTCGGGACGGAGTAACGCGATGCCGCTCGCCGTCGCGCTTTCGAAGATCGCGGTCTCGGGATCCACCCAGCCGAGCACCCCGCGCACGGGAGCACCCAACGGACCCGTGACCGAGACCGGCTCGCGGAGCGACCCGGGCGTTAGCACGGCGTCCAGCAGCCCGTCGCCGCCATCGGAGATGGGGCACTGGAGCAGAGAGGCCTCAGGGACAGCCCGGCGGATTCCGGCTGACAGTGCCTCAGCCACCTGGCGCGGGCCTAGGGTGCCTTTGAAGGCCGCTGGAGCTACGAGGATTTGGGTAGTCATGACGCGTTATGCATTGAATATCGCGTTCTGCAACACAAGAAATAGCCTCGGCGTAGGCTAAGTGGCGCAGTGATAGCACCGGCTCCTGGGGCACCGTTCTTGCCACCGGTACAGGCCGGCACATCTCTGTTCAGGGCAAACCGTCGGCGACGGCGGGGCGCAAAGCCAAGGGGTCTCAAGCTGTGAGACAGCCCGGCTGCCGGAGGATGGCACCGGCCCCACGCCCTGGTAACGGAGCGCGGGGCGTTTTGCTGGGCCCCTCGAGCACGAGTTTCGTCTCGCTCGCATCGGGTTCTAGGGCGCACGATGTCGAGCAGGCGATCACCCCCCAAGGGCAACCTTGGGGGGTTTTGCTTTGATGTGCTCGCAGATGCGCGCGCCGTGGGCGCGGCCGTTCTCGATGAAGATCTTGTTCGCGTCGAGGCCGGACGCCAGGACGCCCGCGATGTAGACCCCCCGCACGTTCGTCTCCATGGTGGTGGGGTCGTGCTGGGGCACGCCGGTCGTCTCGTCGACGTCCACGCCGCTCAGGCGCAGCAACCTCAGGTCCGCACGGTACCCCGTGAGCGCGAGCACGAAATCGGTGGACAGCGTCTCGAGCCGGTCGCCCACTTCGGACCGAATCACCACCTCGGAGCGCCGGATCTCGATGACCCGGCTGCACCAGCGAACGGCGATGCTGCCGTCCTTGACGCGGTTGGTCACGTCCGGCAGGATCCACGGCTTCACCCCGCGATCGAATTCGCCCAAGAAATGGACCAGCGTGACCCGTGCGCCGACGCGGTACAAATCGAGCGCCGCCTCGACGGCGCTGTTGCCTCCGCCGATCACGACCACGCGCTGCTGCCAATAGGGGTGCGGCTCGGTGAAGAAGTGCGATACGTGCGGCAGGTCCTCTCCCGGCACGCCGACGGGGTTGGGTGACTCGAAATAGCCGGTGGCGTGCACGACGTGGCGCGCCTGGACGGTCTCCGGCTCCGGCGTCCCCGGATGCCGGGCAGTCAGCTCGAACCCGTCGCGCCGGCGTTGCACGCCCTGCACCTCGTGGTACTGTCGCACATCCAGCTCGAAGTACTCCGCCACCTTGCGGTAGTAGGTCAAGGCCTCCCGCCGAGTCGGTTTGTCGGCGGCGGTGACGAATGGCATGCCGCCGATCTCGAGCTTGTCGGGCGTCGAGAAGAACGTCATGTACAGGGGATAGCGCATCAGGCTCGCGACCACGGGCCCCTTGTCGAACAGTGAGCAGGTGAGGCCGAAGCGCTTCGCGGCCACGCCCACCGCGAGGCCGCACGGCCCGGCGCCGATCACGGCGACGTCGAGCGTCACTTCACGTCACCTCGATGATCTGGTCGCGGCGGGTGCCGACGCTCACGTATTGGATGGGCGCGTGGGCCAGGTCCTGGAGCCGGTCGAGATAGGCCCGCGCCGCGGGCGGCAGGTCCGCGAGGCGCCGCACGTGGCTGAGCGACTTCTGCCAGCCCGGGAGCGTCTCGTAGGCCGGCTCGACTCGCGTGAGGCGCTCCACTTCGGCGGGCATGCTGTCGAACGGCTCGCCGTCGAGGCGATACCCGACGCACACGGGGATGTGGGAGAACGAGTCGAGTACGTCGAGCTTGGTGACGGCGAGGCCCGTGAGGCCGTTCACGCGCACGGCGTAGCGCACCACCACGGCGTCGAACCAGCCGCAGCGACGCGGCCGCCCGGTGGTGGCCCCGAATTCGCCGCCCAGCGTCCGGATGCGCTCGGCGAGCTTCGCCTCGGCTTCCGTCGGGAGCGGCCCGTTCCCCACGCGGGTCGTGTAGGCCTTCACCACGCCGAGCACCGCGTCGATCGCGGTCGGGCCGATCCCCGCCCCCACGGCGGCTCCGCCGGCCGTGGTGTTGGACGAGGTCACGTAGGGGTAGGTGCCGTGATCGACGTCGAGCAGCGCGCCCTGCGCTCCCTCGAGCAGCACCGATTCGCCGCGCTGCAGCGCCTCGTACACCACCCGGCCGGCATCGATGGCGATCGGCAGGAGGCGGGGGGCGAGACGGTCGAGCAGGCCCACGTGCTCGCCGGAGTCGGCGCGCTCGTGCGAGCCGAGCAGCTCGAGGAATTCGTTCGCCGCCCGGACCCGGGTGCACACGAGCTCCTTGGCGCGGTCCAAGTTTCGCAAGTCGCCCACCCGCACTCCGCGCCGGCCGTACTTGTCTTCGTAGGTGGGCCCGATGCCGCGCCCGGTCGTGCCGATCTTCTCGCGCTGCTCGCGGGCGCGGTCGAGCAGCTTGTGGTAGGGGAGGGTCAGATGGGCGCGGTCCGAGACGTAGAGCTTGTGCTCGGTGCGAATGCCGCGCGACGTCAGCGCGTCGAGCTCGGTGAAGAACGTCTCAGGATCGAGCACCACGCCGTTCCCGGCGACGCACACGGCGCCCTGGATGATCCCCGACGGAATCTGGTGCAGCACGAACTCGCCGGCCCCCGTGTCGACGGTGTGGCCGGCGTTGGCGCCGCCCTGGTAGCGCACCACGAGGTCGGCGCGCTCGGCGAGCACGTCGACGATCTTGCCCTTGCCCTCGTCGCCCCACTGGGCGCCGACGACCACGACGCAATGTGTCTTCGGTCCGAACATGGCGCTCCCAGCGCTCCAACAAAAACGCCCCGGGGGACGGGGCGCCGAAGTATCCTCCGGGGGAAGCTAGACCAGGCACCGGGTCACGTCAACGCGCTCGTTCCCACCCTGAAGGGCAGTGGCGACCGCGTGGGCGACGGCCGCGACGCCGACGAGCGTCAGTCGCTCCGCCGTATCCCCTGGTGTGTGAACCACCCGCGCCGTCTCCCAACACCCTCGCATGACGGTCACGCACTCGCGCACGCTGCGCGCCAGCACCAGCCCGTCCTCTAGAACCGGCAACAAGCGGGCGCGCCGCGCCGTCAGCGCGTGCACGACTGCGTCCACCAGCGGACCGCGTCGATGTACGAGGGCGATCGTCCGCCCGCGGTCGTCGATGCCGTCGAAGTTGATGAGCGCGGTGTTCGCGAACAGGTTGGCGCGCTCGCGCACCAGCGCTCTCGCGCCGACCAGCCCGTGCTCCTCGGCGTCGGGAAACACGACGCCCACCGTGGCATCGGCGGGCAGCGCGTCCACGGTCGCCAGCACCGTCACGACGCCCGAGCCGTTGTCCACGGCCCCGGGAGAATCATCGGAGACGCGGCTCAGCGCCACGAACAGCGCGACGAGCGGCACCGGGAGCGCGAGCACGAGCGTCGGGCCGCCCGCCACCCTGGCGGCGAGCGCGCCGAGCACGCCGGCGACCACCACGCCCGCGAGCACCAGACGGGCGGCCATCGAGACCGGCTGCCCTTTGGAGTCGTAGTGGGCCGTGAGCCACGCCGTGACGCGGGCGCGCGGTCGGACGGCGATCAGGTTGACGGCGTCGCTCGCCGCGCGTCCCCACAGCGGCGCTCGGGGCCGCGAGCGGAAGCGCTGCTCCAGCACGACAAACCCCCGCGCCCCGAGCTCGCGCTTCAGGATCTCGCGCACGCGGGCGTGGTTCGGTGTCCCGACCAGCCGCGCAACGGAGATCTCCTCGAGCAGGGCACGCAGATCCGTCACGCGCACACAAGGTGCGCCACGCGCTCCCGGTCGGCAGGAGCGAGCGACGCGAGGGGTGCCCGCACCGGCCCGCCGTACAGTCCGACGGCGTCCATCGCGGCCTTCACGCCGGCAGGGCCGAGCCGGCCGACGATCTCCTTGTCCAAGGGGCCGAGCTGTTCCTGCAGCGCTCCGGCGCGGCCCCGGTCCCCCGCGCGGAAAGCGGCGAAGATGTCGGCACAGCGCCGGGCGGCGTAACACGCCACCGCCAGCACACCTCCGTCGCACCCGAGCTCGAGGCCGGCGAACAACAGCGAGCCCGAGCCCGCGAGCACGGTCCAGTGCGGCACCGCGTCCCGATAGGCCGCCAGGTTCTTCACGTCGCCCGAGGAGTCCTTCACGCCCCGGATGTTCGCGTGGGTCGCGAGCTGCTGCAGCAGGTCCGCGGCGAGTGCCAAGTGCGTGTACTTGGGAATGTTGTAGACGAGGACCGGGACCGGGCTCGCGTCCGCCACGGCGCGATAGTACGCGACGAGCGTGGCCGGCGAGGTCGCGTTCGCGAAGTACGCGGGCGGGCGGACCAGCACGGCGTCCGCACCCTCGGCGGCCGCCGCGCGCGTGAGCGCCACCGCCTGCCGGGTGGACTCCGCCCCGGTGCCGGCCACGAGCCAGCGCCCCTCCGGCACTACCGTCCGCACCCAGCCGACGATCCGGCGCTGCTCTTCGGGATCGAGCAGCGCGGACTCGCCGGTCGAGCCCGCTACGACGACGCCGTCCAGGCCCGCCGCGAGCAGCTGCGCCACGTTGTGCCGCAGCTGCGCCGGCGCCACGTCTCCCGTGGCGGCGTCGAACGGCGTGGTGACGGGGGCGAGAACCCCGGCGAACAGCCGGTCGCTCACCGCTTGCGGGGCGCGCTCGCCGGGGCCGCTTCCGCCGGCTCGGGCGCGCGCGGGCGGCGCCGCAGCGTCCGCATCTGCAGCTCGAAGTCGGCCGGCTTGGTGGCGGCGGCGAGCGCCGTCTCGTAGGTGATGACCTCCTCCCCCACGAGATCCATCAGGTGCTGGTCGAACGTCTGCATGCCGTACTGCTCGCTCGCTTCCCGGATGTAGTCGTGCAGCTCGGCGGCGCGACCCGGGTCCCGGATGATGTCGCGGGCGGCCGCAGTGCAGATCAGGACTTCGACCGCCGCGGCGCGCCCGTGCCCGTCGGCCCGCGGCAACAGTCGCTGCGCCACGACGGCCTGGAGCGTCTCCGCGAGTCGCAGCCTGGCGATCTCCTGCTCCTCGGGCGGAAACATCGCCAAGACGCGGCTCACCGTCGTCACCGCATCCGGGGTGGGCAAGGTCGAGATCACGAGATGCCCCGTCTCCGCGGCCTTCATCGCGGTGTCCACCGTCTCGAGGTCCCGCATCTCCCCGATCAGGATCACATCCGGGTCCTGCCGCAACGCCGCCCGCAGGCCGGCCTGGAAGTCGTTGGTATCCACCCCGATTTCGCGCTGGGTGATCGAGGAGTTGATGTCGCGATGCAGGAACTCGATCGGGTTTTCGAGCGTGACGACGTGCTTCTGATTGGTCTGGTTGATGTGATTCAAAATCGCGGCCATCGTCGAGCTCTTCCCCGACCCGGTGATCCCGGCGACGAGGATCATCCCGCGTTCAGCCGCCGCGATCGTCGCGAGGACGGACGGCAGCTTGAGCGACTCGAACGTCGGGATGTCGAAGGGGATCACGCGCATCACGATCATGAACGACGAGCGCTGTCGCAGGATATTGACGCGGAAGCGCCCGACCCCGGGCACGCCCCACGAGCAATCGTATTCGTGCAGCTTGTCGAGCCGGCCCCGGTCCTCCTCGTTCGGCATCAGGCGCAACGCGATCGCACGGGTCTGCTCGGGCGTGAGCCGCTGCTTGGTGAGGGGCACCAGCTTGCCGTCGATCCGGGCGCGAAACACGTCACCGGCCTTGATGTGCAGGTCGGAGGCGCCGCGATCGATCGCCGCCTTGATGATCTGCTCGACGCCGCGCGGCTGCGCGTCAGCGGCGCTGCCGCGACCGCTGCGGGATTTCTCCTCCACTAGTAACCGGCCTCCAGGTCAACGACGTTGGCGAGGGGCGCCCCTGCAAGATAGCGTCGGACGTTCTCCACGATCAGTCCCGTCTCGCGCTCCCAGAAGCGCGTCGTCACGGCGGCGACATGGGGGCTCACGAGCACGCGGGGGTGACGCCACAACGGATGCCCGGCGGGCAAGGGCTCGGTGGCGAACACATCGAGCGCCGCGCCCCGGAGCCGGGAGGCCTCAAGCAGGTCGAGGAGAGACGTTTCATCTAACAGCGTCCCGCGAGAGACGTTGATGACGATCGCGTCCCTCGGGAGCCGATCCAGCACCGCCCGGTTGACGACGGCCGCCGTGTCCCGCGTGTGGGGCGCGGCGATCACGAGACAGTCGCTCTCGGCGGCGAGCCGCCCGAGGTCGCCCGGCGCCCCGACCCAGCGCACGCCCGGCGGCCCGCCGCGCTCGGGACGGCGGCGGACTCCCGCGACGCTCATCCCCAGCGCCAGCGCGCGCCGCGCGACCGCCGCGCCGATTCCCCCCAACCCGAAGATGCCGACCCGCAGCTCGGCGAACTCCCGGACGGAGATCTCGAGACCCGCGACCTCGGGTTGCGCCCAATGCTCCGCCGCCTGGAACTCCCGCATCCGGTCGAGGCCGCGGGCGAAGTACCCGATGGCGGCGATCGTCCAGTCGGCGATCGGATCGGCGTGTACCCCGGCGGAGTTCGTGAGCACAACGCCGGTCCCCCGGAGGTGCGGCACGCTGCTCCCGACGCCGGCCGTGCTGGTGTGGGCCCACTTGAGCGTGGCGCGCGCCGCCTGCGCCACGCCGGCGGAGACACCATACCCCAGGTAGATCTCGGCCCCGCGCACCGCCGTGATCGCCTCGGGCGACCCGGAGCCCCCGTCCCCGTCGGAAACCGCCGGTGCGCTGACCTCGACCACTTCCCACCCGCCGCCTACCGCGTCGCGGATCGCCTGCAGCGCCGCAGCCGGAGCCCGCCACGCGGCACGCGGCGAAGCGAGGTCGACGACGATCCGCCGTGTCACTCTCCGGTCGACACGGAGCGCACGCTGGGGTGATGCAGCAGCGCGATCATCGCCTCGTCATGGAGCCGCTTCGGCCCCCGCAGCGTAAAGTCGATCACCAGGTCGACGTTTTCGCGGCGACTGGCCTGTCGCTCGATCAGGAGCCCCGTCCGGCGCACGAGCGTCTCCAGCTCTTCCAGGGCGTTCGGATCGGGCCGCGCGTGCACCGACAGGCTGCTCTGGGTCGTCTGTCGCTGCACCACCACTTCGACGCGTCCCAGTCCCTGGAGCACGAGCAAGACGAGCAGGGTGGTGCCCGCCGCCTCCCAGTAGAAGGCGGCGCCGAGGGCGACGCCGATCGCCGCCACCACCCAGATCGTGGCCGCGCTGGTCAGGCCCACGACAGCGCCGCGGGCGTGCAGAATCGTGCCGGCGCCGATGAACCCGACGCCCGTGACGATCTGAGCGGCCACCCGCGTCGGGTCGGCGGTCCCGGCGGCCATCGTAATCGACAGCTTGGTGTAGAGCACCGAGCCGATGCAGATCAGGATATTGGTCCGCAGGCCGGCCGGCTTGCCGCCCAGCTCCCGCTCAAGGCCGATGGCGCCGCCGAACAGCGTCGCGAGCGAGAGCTGCAGGAACAGCTCCAGTCGGAACATCTCAATCATCTGCCCGAGGAAATGCTGCATCAGGCCTCCGCTCCCTCAAGCAAGCCCATGCACCGCCGCACCCGCACCATCGTCGTGCGGGCGAGCGCCCGCGCCTTCGCCGCACCCGCCCGCAGGGTGTCGCTCACCTTCCCCGGCTCCGCCCGCAGCTGCTGCGCGCGCTCGCGGAGTGGAGTGAGCGTGGCTATCATATTGTCCGCGAGCACGCGCTTGCAATCGAGGCACCCCCAGCCGGCGGTGCGGCAGTTGTGCGCCACGAGCTGCTGGGTCGGGGCCGGTGAGAAACCCTGATGGATCGTGAAAATGTTACAGATGTCCGGGTTGCCGGGGTCTTTCCGCGTCACCCGGGCGGGGTCGGTCGCCGCGGGCTTGAGCTTCTCCCAGATGGTCTCCGGCGTATCGAACAGGCCGATCGTGTTGCCGAGACTCTTCGACATTTTCACCTGGCCGTCGAGTCCGAGCACGCGCTTCGCCGTGGAGAGGAGCGCCTGCGGCTCGGGAAAGGTGAAGCCGCCGCCGTTCGCGAAGCGGGCGTTCCAGCGGCGCGCGATCTCGCGCATCAGCTCGAGATGCTGCAGCTGGTCCTCGCCCACCGGCACGAGCGTGGCGCGATACAGCAGCACGTCGGCCGCCTGGAGCACCGGGTAGTTGAGCAGCCCCGCCGGGATGCTCTCCTGGCGCTGTGCCTTGTCCTTGAATTGCGTCTGGCGCTCGAGCTCACCGAGCGGCGTCACCGTGTTGAGCAGCCAGTTGAGCTCGCTGTGCTCCGGGACGTGCGACTGCACGAACACGATGGCACGCTGTGGGTCGAGGCCGACGGCGAACAGCCCGATGGCCATCTCGATGGTTCGCTGGGCGAGGCTCGAGACCTCGTAGGATTGCGTGATGGCGTGCAGGTCGACGACGCAGAATAGACAGTCGTGCTGGTGTTGCAGCGTAACCCAATTCCGGACCGCGCCTAAGTAATTGCCGATATGCAGCTCGCCCGAGGGCTGGATGCCGGAGAAGACGCGCGCCATGGGCTGACAACCTACGCCGGGAGAGTGCGGCGCCGCAAGGTGCGAGAACTCAAAGACTTAGTCGATGTGGCGAAAACCGCAGCGGCGCGCGCCGCGACCTATCTCCGCGGCCTCACGCCGGCCGCGCCCAGCGACTGGACCGAGAAGGGGCCGCACGACTTCGTGACCGACGCCGACCGCGCGGCGGAGGCCCTGATCGCGACCACACTCACGAGCGGTGTCCCGGGGTCCACGGTCGTGGGCGAAGAGCTCTCCCCCGGCGGCCCGCGCTCGGGTGACGTGGTGTGGATCGTCGATCCGCTCGATGGCACGACCAACTTCCTGCATCGCTACCCGCAGTACGCGGTGTCGATCGGATGTGCGGTGAACGGGGCCCTGTGCGTGGGGGTGATTCACGATATTCCGCGCGACGTCGTGTATTGGGGGGCGCGCGGCGCCGGCGCCTGGCAGGGCGAACGCCGGCTCCGTGTCTCGGGGCTCACGGAAGCACGCCACGCACTCGTGGGCACTGGCTTTCCCTTCAAGGACCTTCCGCGGTTGCGGCGCTACCTGCACCAATTCGCCGCCGTCATGGGAGCCACGAGCGGCATCCGTCGCGCCGGCTCGGCCGCACTCGACCTCGTCGACGTAGCGGCCGGGCGGCTCGACGCCTTCTGGGAGCTGACCCTCGCCCCCTGGGACATCGCCGCGGGCGTGGTGCTGATTCGCGAGGCCTCGGGCGTCGTGACGACGCTCACCGGCGAAGACGACGTGCTGCGACATGGCTCGCTGGTGGCGGGCAGCCCGACTATGCATCGCTGGCTGTTGGATCTCTTGAAGAGCGCATGAGAGGAAGCGGATGCCCGCCCCGTTAGTCGAATGCGTCCCCAACTTCTCCGAGGGCCGGAACTCCGCGACCCTCGACGCGCTCCGAGCCGCCATCACGAGCGTGCTCGGCGTGCGACTGCTCGACGTGCAGGCCGACCCGTCGCATAACCGCTCGGTGTTCACGCTGGTGGCCCGCCCCGCCGCGGCCGCGGAGGCCGCGTTTCGCGCGATGCGCGTCGCCACGGACCGCATCGACTTGACGAAGCACCAGGGCGAGCACCCGCGGATGGGGGCGACGGACGTCGTGCCGTTCGTGCCGGTGCGTGACGTGACGATGGACGAGTGCGTGGCGGTCGCGCGTCGCCTCGCCGAGCGGGCGGCGAGCGAGCTCGGGATCCCGATCTATCTCTACGCCCGCGCCGCGACCCGGCCGGAGCGGGAGCGCCTGCCCGACATCCGGAAAGGGGAGTTCGAGGGTCTGCGAGACCGGATCGGGCGGGATCCCGCTGCCGATCCGGACTTCGGGCCGAAACGCATCCATCCGACCGCCGGGGCGACCGCGATCGGGGCGCGGCCCTTCCTGGTGGCGTTCAACATCTATCTCGACACGGGGGATGTCCGAGTCGCCAAGGACATTGCGCAACAGATCCGCACGTCGAGCGGCGGGCTGCCGGCGGTTCAGGCGTCCGGGTTCGAGGTGGACGGCAAGGCCCAGGTCTCGATGAACCTGCTGGACGTCGATACGACCTCGCCCGCCACGGTATTCGCCGCCGTGGAGTCCCGAGCCCGAGCGCGGGGCATCGAGATCCAGAAGAGCGAGGTCGTCGGACTCGTCCCGGAGCGCGCAATCCTGGCCGCAGGCGCCGCCTACCTCAAGGTGCCGGACGCGGCGGATCATCTCCTGGAGGAGAAGATCCGCGCCGTCGAAGGCCCCACGCTCGATGGCTGGCTCGAGGAGCTGGCCGGGGGCGCACCGGTCCCGGGGGGCGGAAGCGCCGCCGCCCTGGCGGGCGCGCTGGCCGCCGCCCTCGTCGCTATGGTCGCCCGGCTCACGACGGGTCGCACGGCGTATGCGGCGGTCCAGGAGCGCGTGGCCGCGCTCCTGGCCGAGGCGGACGCGCTGCGGGCGCAGCTGCGCCGCTTGGTGGATGATGACGCCGCGGCGTACGCGCGGGTGAGCGACGCCTACCGGGTCCTGAAGGGAGATCCCACGCGCAAACGCGCGGTCGATCAAGCGCTGGTGGGCGCGGCGCAGACTCCGCTCCAGATCGCGCGGGGGGCCGTGCGGCTGATGGCGCTGGCGCGGGAAATCGGGGCGATCGGCAATCAGAACGCGCGCTCGGACAGCAAAGTGGCCGCCGCCCTCGCCCGCGCCGCGCTGGCGGGGGCGGTGGAGAACGTTCGCGTCAACGTGGCGGCGCTGTCGGAGCCGGGGTTGGGGAAGGCGCTGCTGGACGACGCGGAGGCGCTGGAGCGGGACGTCAGTCCGCCGTCGTGAGGATGCGGGGCGGTCCCCCGTCGGGGAGCACCGCTACCGTGTGCTCGAAGTGGGCCGACAGCGACCCGTCCTGGGTCACGACCGTCCAGCGATCGTCGAGCGTGCGGATTTCGGGACCGCCGAGGTTCACCATCGGCTCGATCGCGATCGTCATCCCGGGCATCAGGCGCGGGCCCCGCTTCGGCTTGCCGTAGTTCGGCACCTGCGGCTCCTCGTGAAACGACGACCCGATGCCGTGCCCCACGAGCTCCCGCACCACCGAGTACCCTGCCGCCTCCGCGACTTGCTGCACCGCATGCCCGATGTCGCCCACGTGGTTGCCGGCGCGTGCCTGGGCGACCCCCGCGGCGAGCGCTTCCTGCGTCACGTGGAGCAAGCGCTCGGCATCGGCGCCGATTCTGCCAACGGCGAAGGTGGCGGCGGAGTCGGCGTGCAGCCCGTCGAGCCACACGCCCACGTCCACGCTCAGCAGGTCGCCTTCCCGCAAGATCCGCTGCGCCGATGGGATCCCGTGCACGACTTCGGCGTTGATCGAGGTGCAGAGCGTCGCGGGGAAGTCGTACAGCCCCTTGAACGACGGACGCGCGCCGGGATGCGAGCGGATGAAGTCCTCGGCGAGGCGGTCCAGCTCCTCGGTAGAGACGCCGGGGCGGATGTGGCGCCGGACGAGCGCGAGCGTCTCGGCGACGATGCGGCCGGCCGCCGCCATCGTCTCGATCTCCCGCGGCGACTTGAGGGTGATCATCGCCCGATGAAGCGCTTGATCTCGGTCGCGATCTCCTCGATCGTGCCGCTGGCGGGCACGCGATGCACGATGCCGCGCTGGGCGTAGTGCGCCACCAGGGGAGCCGTGTCCCGCTGGTAGACCTGAAGGCGCGTGCGGATGGCGTCGGGCGTATCGTCGGAGCGGTTTTCCTGTGTCGCCCGGGCGGTGAGACGCCGGATGAGCTCTTCCTCTGGCACGTCGAGCAGCAGGACTTTACTGAGGCGCTGGCCGCGCTCGCCGAGGGTGGTATCGACGAGCTCCGCCTGGGCGGCGGTACGTGGAAAGCCGTCGAAGATCGCCCCTTCCTTCGCCTCGGGCTTCGCCAGTTCCTCTTTGATGAGGCTCAGGATCACGGCGTCGGGAACGAGCTTGCCGTCGTCCATGTACTTCTTCGCTTGCACGCCGAGCGGCGTCCCGGCCTTCACGGCCTCCCGCAGGATATCGCCCGTGGTGATCTTGGGGAGGCCCAGGCGCTCCGCCACGATCTTGCCCTGGGTACCCTTGCCCGATCCCGGCGCGCCGAGGAGGAGAACGAACAAAGGGTCAGCGCCGGAACCGCACGCGGCTGGTCCCGCTTCCGCTCCCGCCGCCCCGCATGAACCCGTCGTAGTGCCGCAGCAGCAGGTGCTGCTGCACCTGCTGGACCGTGTCGAGCGCCACGCCGACCACGATCAGCAGGGCCGTGCCGCCGAACCCGAACGGCATGTTGAGGACGTTCGAGACGACGATGGGCAGCATCGCGACGACGGTGAGGAAGATGGCGCCGGGCAGCGTGATCCGCGACAGCACGTCGTCGATGTAGTCGGCCGTGGCGGCGCCGGGTTTCACACCCGGAATGAATCCGCCTTGCTTCTTGAGATTCTCCGCCAAATCCACCGGGTTGAAGATGATGGACGTGTAGAAATACGCGAAAAAGATGATCAGCACCGCGCTCGTCAGGAGGTAGAGCGGCGACGTGACGTTGAAGTACTCGGCCAGGTGCTTCAAGGTCGGGCTGCCGCTGAAGGTGGCGATGGTGCCCGGCACGATGATCAGCGATTGGGCGAAGATGATCGGCATTACGCCCGACGAGTTGATGCGCAGCGGGATGAACGTCTTCTGCCCCTCGCGGATCCGCCCTCGGCCCATCACCTTGCGAGGAATCTGGATCGGGATGCGACGCGCCGCCACCGTCACCGCGACCGTCCCCGCCACGACGAGCACCATGATGCCGAGTACGATCAGGAGCACCGGGACGGTGAGCGAGCCGGCCCGCAGTGCCTCGATGGTCCGAAGCGTCTCGGGCCAGATACGCTCCACGATCGAAAAGAAGATCAGCAGGCTCGCGCCGTTGCCGATGCCGCGCTCGGTGATCTGCTCGCCCAGCCACATGATGAATACGCCGCCGGTGGACAGGGTGAGCACCGTGGTCAGGCGAAACGCCCACCCGGGGTGCGCCACGGCGCCGGGGAGCTGCTCGGCGAACAGCGCGTACCCGTACGACTGGAACAGACACAGGAGCACGGTGAGGTAGCGCGTCCATTGGGTGAGCGTTTTCCGCCCCTCCTCGTCGCGCTGCATCTTTTCCACGACGGGAAACACGGGGGCGGCGAGCTGGAACACGATGCTCGCCGAGATGTAGGGCATGATCCCGAGCGCGAACACCGTGGCGCGCGAGAAGCCACCGCCGGCGAACAGGTCGTACAGGCTGAACAGGGTGCCCTGGCCCGCGTTCTTCAGGAAATCGGCGAGGGCCTGGACGTTCACGCCCGGCGTCGCGATGTGCGCCCCCAGACGATAGATGAGGAGGCACAGGAGCGTGAAGAGGATCTTCTCCTTCAGCTCCGGGACTTTGAACAGGTTGGGGATCTGCGGCGCCGTCACCCTAGTCAGCTCGCGATCGTGCCGCCTGCTTGCTCGATCTTCGCCCGGGCGGAGGCGGACACGGTCACGCCCTTGACGGTGAAGCTGCGCCCGACGTCTCCCATGCCGAGCAGCTTGATCGGTCGATCCGGCCGGCGCACCAGCCCCGCCCCGAACAGGGTGTCCGGCGTCACCTCGACGCCCGCGGCGAGTTTGCCCAGATGGCGGACGTTCACCACCTGCGCGGGCTGTTTGAAGGGGTTGGTGAAGCCGCGCTTGGGGATGCGGCGGATGAGCGGCATCTGACCGCCCTCGAAGCCGGGTCGCGTCTGCCCGCCCGAGCGCGCGGTCTGCCCCTTGCCTCCCCGCCCCGCGGTCTTGCCGATCCCGGAGCCCGGCCCCCGCCCCTTGCGGATGCGGGCGCGGTGCGAGCCCGCGGGGGCCCGCAGGCCGTGCAGCACGAGGCGCTCCACGGTGACAGGCTTGGCCTTGGCCTTCGCCTTCCGCCGCATCGGCGCCTTCGCCTTGGGGCGCGCTCGCCCCGTCGTCTTCGGCTTCCGCTTCGTCGGCGCCATGCCGTTACTTGCCTTCCTTCACCGGCGTCACCTCAACGAGGTGGCGCACTTGATAGAGCATCCCGCGGAGCGAGGGGTGATCCTTCTTCACCACGGCGTGCTGATGATGCTTGAGTCCGAGCGCTTCGAGCGTCCGCCGCTCGAGCGCCGGGCGGCCGATACCGGAGTGGACCTGCTCGATCCGCAGCGCGGCCGTGCCCACAGGCGGCAGCGCGCGGTCGGTGCCCCGCTTGCGCTTGCGATACTTCCGCGTGGGGGGCAGTCTAGCCACGGGTCGCCCCCTGGCGCGGCCGGTAATGGATGGCTTCCACCTCGACGCCCCGCTCCTTGGCTACGCGTCGCTGCGTGGTCAGGTGCTGCAGCGCGTCGAGCGTCGCGCGGACCATGTTGTGGGGGTTGGTCGAGCCCAGGCTCTTCGTGAGGATGTCGCGCACACCTGCGCACTCGAGCACCGCGCGCACCGGGCCTCCCGCGATCACCCCGGTGCCCGTCGCGGCGGGCTTCAACAGCACCCGGCCCGCGCCGTGGTCCCCGATGATCTCGTGCGGGATGGTGCCGCCGGTGAGCGGGACCTCCATCATCCGCCGGCGCGCGGCCTCGACCGCCTTGCGCACCGCCTCGCTTACCTCGTTAGCCTTCCCGGTCGCGACGCCGACCCGTCCCTGCCCATCGCCGACGGCCACGAGCGCGTTGAACCCGAAGCGCCGGCCGCCCTTGACGACTTTGGCGACGCGGTTGATCGAGATCACGTTCTCGATGAGACCATCCCCTTCGCGCTGCCGCTCGCCACCGTCGCGGCGCTCGCCGCCCCGCCCTGGCCCGCCCCGCCCGCGACCGCGGCCCCGCCCACCGCCACCACCCCCCCCACCCCCCCCACCCCCGCGACCTCCACCACCCCCACCCCCGCCCCCAGCGCTGCGCGGCTGTTCCTGGACTACCGGCTCGCCGCCGGCGTGCGCCGTTTCGGTTTCTTCGCCCTTGCCGGGGCTCCCTGCCGCCGGAACCGCCGGCGGCGCGTCGCGCTCCTGATCGGTCGCCATCAGAACTCCAATCCGCCCTTGCGGGCGCCATCGGCCACTGCTTTGACGCGCCCGTGATACCGATACCCGCCGCGGTCGAACACGACTCGGTTGATTCCCTTCTCCTTCGCCCTGCGGGCGACGAGCTGGCCCAAGGCAAAGCTCTTCGCCGTCTTGCCCTTCCCTTCGACCGTCACCCCTTCGGAGCCGTCCGACGCGCCCACCAGCGTGACGCCCCGCGTGTCGTCCACCAGTTGGGCGTACATGTGCTTCGAGGAGCGGAACACCACGAGCCGCGGCCGCTCGGCCGAGCCCGACACTTTGTGGCGCACCCGCAGGTGGCGCTGATGCCGGCGCTGCGGGCGCGTCCTGACCTTGTGGATCGAGCGCATGGCTTACTTGGCCGCCTGGGCGGTCTTGCCGGCCTTGCGCCGGACCTGCTCGCCCACGTAGCGGATCCCCTTCCCCTTGTACGGCTCGGGCGGTCTGATGGCGCGGAGCTCCGCGGCCACCTGTCCCACGAGCTCCTTGTCGACGCCTTCGATCTTCACGAGCACGTTGTTGTCCACCGAGATCTTGATGCCCTTCGGCGCGTGATACGGCACCGGGTGCGAAAAGCCGACGACGAGCTGCACGCCGAACGGCTTGGGCTCCGCCTTGTAGCCGACGCCCTGAATCTCGAGCGACTTCGCGAAGCCCTTCGTCACCCCATCCACCATGTTGGCGACCAGCGTGCGGGTGAGCCCGTGCAGCGCCTTGTGCCGGTTCTCGTCCGACGGGCGCCGCACCACCACAGCGTTCTCCTCGAGCGCCAGGGTGAGCTCCGGATGAAACGTCCGGGAGATCTCGCCCTTCGGGCCCTTCACGGTGACCGTGCGCCCCGCGACCTGCGCCGTGACGCCCTGGGGCAGCGGAACCGGTTTCCTGCCGATGCGCGACATGCCGCTACCAGACCACCGCGAGCAACTCGCCGCCCACGCGGGCGGTACGGGCTTCGCGGTCCGACATCAGGCCCTGGGGCGTCGAGAGGATGGCCATCCCGAGCCCGTTCTTCACGCGCGGGATCTCGCGCGCCTTGACGTAGCGCCGCAGCCCCGGGGCGGAGACGCGCTGCAGCTCGCGGATCACCGGGGCGTCGTTGTGGTACTTCAGGTACAGCCGCAGCAGACCATGACGGCCATCGTCCAGGACTTTGAAGTCCTGGATGTAATGGTTGTCGCGGAGCAACCGGGCGATCTCCACTTTCAGCTTCGATACCGGCATGTCGACGCGGCGGTGGCCCGCCTGGCAGGCGTTGCGCACGCGGGTCAGCATGTCGGCCACGGGATCTGTCACGCTCATCTCGCCTTCCGTCCTGTTACCAACTGGCTTTGCGCACGCCGGGGATCTCCCCGCGTAGCGCGAGATCGCGGAAACAAATGCGGCACAGCTTGAACTTCCGCAGCGTGCCGCGACTGCGGCCGCAGCGCTGGCACCGGTAGTAGCCGCGCACCTTGAACTTCGGTTTCCGCTTGACCTTCTCGATCCAGGCCTTCTTCGCCATGCAGTGGTCCTCTAGTTGACGACGACCGGGGCTTCGCCCCGGAACGGCATGCCCAGCTCGCGGAGCAAGGCGCGGGCCGTGTCATCGCGACCGGCGCTCGTGACGACGGTGATGTCCATCCCGTGAATTTTCTCGACCTTGTCGTAGTCGATCTCCGGGAAGATCATCTGCTCCTTGATGCCGATCGTGTAGTTGCCCCGGCCGTCGAAGCTGTCCGGCGAGAGCCCGCGGAAGTCGCGCATGCGCGGCACCGCGATGGTGATGAACCGATCGAGGAACTCGTACATGCGCGCGCCACGCAGCGTCACGGCGCAGCCGATCGCCATCCCCTGCCGGAGATTGAAGTTCGCAATCGCCTTTTTGGCGCGTGTCACCACCGCGTGCTGTCCGGTGATCGCGGCGAGCTCGGCCGTCGCGGCCTCGAGGCCCTTGGGGTTCTTGGGTGCGTCCCCCATCCCCACGTTGAGCACGATCTTCACGAGCTTGGGGATCTCGTGCGCGTTGCGAAGTCCGAACTGCTGCGTGAGCTTCGCCCGCACGCGCTGCTCATAGTGCTCGAGCAGCCGGGGCCGGGGTGCCGGCTCGGGCGGCGGGCCTTCCGGCTCCGCCGCGGGCCGCGCCTTCCCCTCAGGCCCCTGCTTGGCCTTCTTGTCCTTCTTCTGCTGCTTGTCCTGCTTCTCCGCCTTCGGCGGCTTCGCCGGTGGCTCCGGCTTGGCCTCCGCCGCGGCGGCCGGCTGGGCGGCCGTCGGCTCGTCCCCCTGAGGCGGGGCCCCGGGAGTGGTCGACTCGGACTCGCTCGGTTCTTTCTTCTCGAGCATTCCTACCTCACCCGCGGGATCGGTTGGCCGGACTTGATCGCGATCCGCTCCACCGTCCCGTCCTTGTCGCGCCGGCGTCGCACGCGCGTGGGCTCCCCCGACTTCGGGTCGAGGAGCATCACGTTGGACGCCGCGATCGGCGCCGGAAACTCGATGATCCCGCTCTCGCTTCCGGGCGCGCCGGTCGCGCGCTTGTGCTTCTTCACGACGTTCACGCCCTCCACCACGATCCGGAACTGCTTGGGGTGCACCCGCAGGATCTTGCCTTCCTTCCCGCGGTGCTCGCCGCGGATCACGCGCACCGTGTCCCCTTTGGCCACGTGCAGCTTGTGGCGCTCGGGCTCGCGGCCCCGCTGCCGGCGACTCTTGCGATAGACCAGCGTCCGCATCTCAGATCACCTCCGGCGCGAGCGACACGATCTTCATGAACCGCTTCTCGCGCAGCTCGCGACCCACGGGCCCGAAGATGCGCGTGGCGCGGGGCTCGCCCTGGTCCGTGATGAGCACGGCCGCGTTCTCGTCGAACCGGATGTAGGAGCCGTCCTTGCGCCGCGTCTCCTTCGCGGTGCGCACGATCACGGCCTTCACCACCTCGCCCTTCTTGATCTGGCCCGTAGGGATGGCGTCCTTGATCGTGACCACGACGATGTCGCCGAGACCCCCGTAGCGACGCTTCGAGCCGCCCAGCACGCGGATCACGAGCGCGCTGCGCGCGCCCGAGTTGTCCGCGATCTTGAGTATCGTCTCCTGCTGGACCACGTCCCCCCCCCGCCGTTAACGCGCGCGCTCGATCACTTCGACCACGCGCCACCGCTTCGTCTTCGAGAGCGGCCGCGTCTCCACGATCCGCACGGTGTCACCTTGCTTCGCGCCTTTGTCGTTGTGGGCCGCGACCTGCTTGGTCCGGACGACCTGTTTGCCGTAGAACCCGTGCGCGAAGCGGCGGACCAGCGACACCGTCACGGTCAGCTGCATCTTGTCGCTCACCACCACGCCGGTACGCACTTTGCGACGCGCCCTCATGCCTGCTTCCTCTCGCGCAAGATGGTCTTGATCCGCGCGATCTCACGACGCATCGTGCGGAACTGCAGCGGGTTGGCGATTGCCTCGGTACCGCGGCGGAACGCCAGCCGGAAGCGCTCTTCCACCAGCAGCGCGAGCTTCTGCTCGAGCTCGTCGGTCTTGAGCTCCCGGAACGTCTCGGGCTTCTGCCGCGCCATACTACCGCTCCTCCCGTTTCACGAACTTCGACTTGATCGGCAGCTTCGCCGCAGCGAGTGCGAGCGCCTCGCGCGCCAAGTGCTCGGCGATCCCCTCGACCTCGAACATCACGCGGCCCGGCTTCACGACGGCCACCCAGCCCTCGGGATTGCCCTTGCCCTTCCCCATGCGCGTCTCCGCCGGCTTCTTGGTGATCGGCTTGTCGGGAAACAGCCGGATCCAGACTTTGCCGCCGCGCTTCATTTCCCGGGTCAGCGCCACGCGTGACGCCTCGATCTGCCGATTACTGATCCAGCCCGGCTCGAGCGCCATCAGCCCGTAGTGGCCGAACGCTACGGTGTTGCCGCGCGTGGCCATCCCTGTGGTGCGGCCCTTGAACCGCTTGCGAAATTTGACCCGCTTCGGCGCGAGCATGGCCCCCCCTCAGACGCCCGTCGAATACGTGCGCCCGTGCAGATCCTCGGTGCGCTCGCCTTTGAAGATCCACACTTTGACGCCGATCGTCCCGTACGTCGTCTTGGCGGTCGAGAGCGCGTAATCCACGTCGGCGCGCAGCGTGTGCAGCGGCACGCGCCCCTCGTGGTACCCTTCGGTGCGCGCGATTTCGGCGCCGCCCAGCCGGCCCGCCGTCTTGATCTTGATCCCCTGCGCCCCCATCCGCATGGCGCTCTGCACCGCGCGCTTCATGGCGCGGCGGAACGAGATCCGCTGGGTGAGCTGGTGCGCCACACTGTCCCCCACCAGCTGGGCGTCGAGCTCGGGACGCTTGATCTCCTCGACGTTGATCCCGACCTCCTTGCCCGTGAGCTGCGCCAGCTCGTCGCGCAGCTTGTCGACCTCGGCGCCGCGCTTCCCGATCACCACGCCCGGGCGGCCGGTATGGACCGTGACGGTCACCTTCCCCGGCTTGCGCTCGATGTGCACATCGGCGATCGCCGCGTGCGCGAGCCGCGTCTTCAGGTACTTGCGGATCAGCTCGTCCTCCTTGAGGAGCTCCGGGAAGTCGTGGCGCGCGTAATAACGCGAGCGCCACTGCTTGACGATCCCCAGGCGGAATCCGTACGGATGTGTTTTCTGGCCCACTTACTTGCTCCCTTTCTTGGATCGCGACGCGGCGGCCTTGCGCTTAGGCTGCGCGGCCGTCTTCGGCGCGGCCTGCTTGCGCCTGGCAGGGGCCGGCGATTCGCCCTTCGCCTCGGCGGTCCCCGCCTTGACGGGCGAGGTCGGGGGTGCATCCGCTCCAGCCACGCGAATTTCGACGTGGCTGGTGCGCTTCAAGATCGGCGTGGCACGGCCCATCGCCGCCTGAGTGAAGCGCTTGAGTGTCGGTCCTTCGTTCACGACCGCGTACGCGACCCGCAACTGGTCGGCGTCGAACGCGGCGTTCTGGCGCTGCGCCTGTTGCTCCGCATTGGCGACCGCCGAGCGGAGCACTTTGTGGATCTGTTGCGCGGCCAGCTTCTTCGAGAATCGCAGGATGGCGTATGCCTCCGGCACCGCACGGCCGCGGATCTGGTCAATGACGAGCCGCATCTTGCGCGCCGACTGGCGGACGGTCCATTGAATCGCCCGGGCTTCCATCCGCTATTCCTTCGGTGCCTGGGCGGCTTCGGCCTCGGCGGCCTCGCGCTCCGCCGCCGAGCCCTTCGCGCTGTGGCCGCGGAACAGCCGCGTGGCCGCGAACTCCCCGAGCTTGTGGCCGACCATGTTCTCCGTGATGTACACGGGGATGAACTTGTTCCCGTTGTGCACCGCCAGCGTGTGACCCACGAAATCGGGCGTGATGGTGCTGCGCCGGGACCACGTCTTGAACACCTTCTTCTCGTTCTTCTCGTTCAGGACCCGGATCTTGTCGAGGAGCGACGGCTCCACGTAGGGCCCCTTCTTGATCGACCGTCCCATTACTGCGTCGCCTTCCCGCGCTTACGGCCGCGCACGATGAGTTTCGTCGACGGTTTCTTCTTGTGCCGTGTCTTCTTCCCTTCGACCTTGCCCCAGGGCGAGGTCGGCGGCCGGCCGCCCGAAGTCTTGCCCTCGCCGCCACCCAGCGGGTGGTCGACGGGGTTCATGGCCACGCCGCGCACCCGCGGCTGGCGCCCCAACCAGCGGCTCTTGCCGGCCTTGCCGATGGACAGGAGCTCGTGCTCGGGGTTGGAGACCTCGCCGATCGTGGCGAGGCACTCGCCGCGCACCATGCGCATCTCCGTGGAGCGGAGCCGCAGGGTCACGTGGTTGCCTTCTTTCGCCACGACCTGCACCCCGGTCCCCGCCGAGCGGCACAGCTGGCCGCCGCGCCCGATCTTGAGCTCCACGTTGTGCACCGTGGTGCCGAGCGGGATCTCGAACAGTGGCATGGCGTTCCCGATGCGGATGTCCGCGCCCGGCCCCGAGACGACCGTGTCGCCGACGGTGAGGCCCTTGGGGGCGAGGATGTAGCGCTTTTCCCCGTCCGCATAGTGCAGCAGGGCGATGCGGGCGGTGCGGTTCGGGTCGTATTCGACGCTCGCGACCTTCGCGGGCACGCCGAACTTGTCGCGCCGGAAGTCGATGCGCCGGTACTGCCGCTTGTGCCCGCCGCCCATATACCGGCTCGTGATGTGGCCCTTGTTGTTGCGGCCGCCCGTGCGGGCCAGCGGCTCGAGCAGCGAGCGCTCGGGCTCGGTCTTCGTGATGTCCCCGAAGTCCGACACCGACCGGAATCGCGTCGCCGGCGTCACCGGTTTGAACTGACGGATACCCATATCAGCCCTCGAACACCGCGATCGTGTCCCCCTCTTTGAGGGTGACGATCGCTTTCTTCCAGGACGGCCGCCGCCCGACATAGCGCCCGTAGCTGCGGCGCTTGGCGCGCACGACCATGGTGCGCACGTCGGTCACACTGACCTTGAAGAGCGACTCGATCGCCGCCCGGATCTGCGGTTTGGTCGCTTCCGGGTGCACCCGAAACGCGTACTCCTTGCGCGCCCCATAGGCCGCCGACGATTTCTCGGTGACCACGGGCGCCACGATGGTGTGATGCAGCTCAGGCATCGGAGGCCTCCGTCGCGTCGGCCGGCGGGGCCGCCGCCGTGCCCTCCCCCTTCCCCTCCGCCTCCCCCAATGCCGGAAGCTCCACCACGACCGCATCGGACCACAGGATCTCGTACGCGGTGGCATCGCCGAACCGCATCACGTGCACGTTCGGGACGTTGCGACCCGCGAGGTACACATTGTACGCATGGGCGGCGCCGGACGTGAGCACCAGCACCTTTCGCTCGGCGACCCCGAGCTTGCCGAGCAGTTCGACGAGCGACTTCGTCTTCGGCTTCTCGTAGGCGAGCGGATCGACCACGAGCACCGCCCCCTCGCGCGCCCGGGCGTTCAGCGCGGACTTCTTCGCGAGCTGGCGCACTTTTTTCGGGATGCCGAGGCGATAGTCGCGCGGGTGCGGCCCGAAGACGATCCCGCCGTGTCGCCAATGCGGCGCGCGGATCGAGCCCTGCCGCGCGCGGCCGGTGCCCTTCTGGCGCCACGGTTTCTGGTTGCCGCCCGTGACCCAGCGGCGCGTCTTCGTGTCGTGCGTCCCCTGGCGCTGATTCGCCAGGAAGGTCACCACCGCCCGGTGCAGCGCGTGCTCGTTCACCGTGCCGTCGAACAGCGCCGCCGGGAGCGACACCGACTTCTTCTTGGCCCCGGTCGCGGAGTAGTGCGGCGCTTCAATCATGCCGGCTCGGGCCTCCCTGTTTGCGGACGGTCACGAGGCCGTTCCTCGGCCCGGGCACCGCGCCGCGCACGAACAACAGGTTCCGCTCGGCATCCACCTTCACCACCTTGAGGCCGAGCTCCGTGAAGCGGCGCGCCCCCATGTGTCCCGGCATCCGCTTTCCTTTGATAATTCGAGACGGGTCAGTTCCTGGAGCGATTGACCCGGGCTTGCGGTGTCGCGTGTTGCCGTGTGTCTCGGGGCCGCCGCCGAAATGATGGCGGTGCACCACGCCCTGGAAACCACGGCCCTTGGTCACGCCGGACACCTTCACGATGTCTCCCGTCTGGAAGATCGCCACGCTGACCGCCTCCCCCGGCTTCGGCTCCGGAGCGGCGGCGCCTTCCGGCGCCGCCGCAACCGGGAAGCTTTGCAGCACGCGTGGCACGACCTCGAGACCCGCCCGCTTCACGTGTCCGAGGAGGGCCTTGGACGCCCGCTTCGGCTTCTTCGCGCCGAAGCCGAGCTGGACCGCGGTCCCCGCTGCCCCACTCGTGACCTGCACGATGGGGCACGGCCCCGCCTCGATCACCGTCACCGGCACGTGCGTGCCCTCCTCATTGAAGAGGCGCGCCATGCCGAGCTTGCGGCCGATGAGTGCGTTCATTCGTCAGCTACTCCACCTTGATCTCGACATCCACGCCAGCCGGCAAATCGAGCTTCGTGAGCGCATCGACCGTCTGCGAGCGGGAATCCAGAATATCGATCAACCGCTTGTGCGTCTTCAGCTCGAACTGCTCGCGGCTCTTCTTATCGATGTGCGGGCTCCGCAGCACGGTCCAGAGCTGCCGCTTGGTCGGCAGCGGGATCGGTCCGGAGACCTGGGCGCCGGTCTTTTCGGCCGTGCGCACGATGTCGGCCGCGGCCTGGTCGATCAGCGCGTGGTCGAACGCTTTGAGACGGATGCGGATTTTGCCTGCCATCGGAGCCTCGATTCAAGTCTACTTCTTGATTTTCGTCACGACGCCGGCGCCGACGGTGCGGCCGCCTTCGCGGATCGCGAAGCGCAGGCCTTCCTCCATCGCGATCGGGGTGATGAGCTCGATCGCCATCTTTGTGTTGTCGCCCGGCATCACCATCTCCACGCCCGCCGGCAGCTCCACCGTCCCCGTCACGTCGGTCGTCCGGAGATAGAACTGCGGCCGGTACCCCTTGAAGAACGGCGTGTGGCGGCCGCCCTCTTCCTTCGTGAGGACGTACACCTCGGCGTCGAACGCCGTGTGTGGCGTGATGCTGCCCGGCTTGGCGAGCACCATGCCGCGCTCGACATCCGTCTTCTCCACCCCGCGCAGCAGCAGGCCGACGTTGTCCCCCGCCTGCCCCTCGTCGAGCAGCTTGCGGAACATCTCGACCCCCGTGACCACCACCTTCTTGTCCGTCCCGAAGCCCACCATCTCCACTTCCTCCCCTACCTTGATCTTGCCCCGGTCGATCCGCCCCGTGGCCACCGTGCCGCGCCCCGTGATCGAGAACACGTCCTCCACCGGCATCAGGAACGGTTTCTCCACCTCCCGCTTCGGCACCGGAATGCTCTTGTCGAGGGCCGTGAGGAGCTCCCACACCTTGGGAACCCACTGCTTGTCGCCTTCGATCGCCTTGAGCGCGGAGCCCCGGATCATCGGGACGTCGTCGCCGGGGAACTCGTATTTCGACAGGAGCTCCCGCACCTCGAGCTCTACGAGGTCGAGCAGCTCGGCGTCGTCCACCAGATCGCACTTGTTCAGGAACACGACGATCGCCGGCACGTTCACTTGGCGCGCCAGCAGGATGTGCTCGCGCGTCTGCGGCATCGGCCCGTCCACCGCCGACACCACCAGGATCGCACCGTCCATCTGCGCCGCGCCGGTGATCATGTTCTTCACGTAGTCCGCGTGACCCGGGCAGTCCACGTGCGCGTAGTGGCGCTGCTCGCTCGAGTACTCCACGTGAGACGTCGCGATCGTGAGGATCTTGGTCGCGTCACGCCGCCCCTGAGACTCGGACGCCTTCGCGACCTGGTCGTACGTCACGTAGGTCGCGAGCCCCTTCTCCGCCGCGACTTTGGTGAGCGCGGCCGTGAGGGTCGTCTTGCCGTGGTCCACGTGGCCGATGGTCCCCACGTTCACGTGGGGCTTGGTGCGCTCGAATTTGGCTTTGGCCATTGAGTCCTCAAGAACGTTGAATAAGACAGCGTCTCGACGCCTTCTTGCCTAGCCTTTCACCTTACTCACAATCTCTTCCGCTTTGGCCTTCGGCACTTCCTGATAATGGCTGAACTGCATGCTGTAGATGGCGCGTCCCTGGCTCATCGACCGCAGCGTCGTGGAGTAGCCGAACATCTCCGACAGGGGGACGCTCGCGGCCACCACCTGAGCGTCGGCGCGCTGAGTCATGCCGCCGATCTTCCCGCGGCGGCTCGACAGGTCGCCGATGACGTCCCCCATGTAGTCGGACGGCGTCACCACTTCGACGTCCATGATCGGCTCGAGCAGCACGGGGTGCGCCTGCCGGGCCGCTTCCTTCACGGCCATCGAGCCCGCGATCTTGAACGCCATCTCGCTCGAGTCCACGTCGTGGTACGACCCGTCCACGAGCTCGACCTTGACGTCCACCATCGGGTAGCCCGCGAGCACACCGTTCTCGAGCGCTTCCTTCACCCCCTGCTCCACCGGGCCGATGTACTCGCGCGGGATCACGCCGCCGACGATGTTGTCCTCGAAGACGAACCCGGTGCCCGGCTGGCCTGGCTCCATGTTGATGACCACGTGGCCGTACTGACCGCGGCCGCCCGTCTGGCGGATGAACTTGCCCTCGACTTCTTCCACCCGCTTGCGCACCGTCTCGCGGTAGGCCACCTGCGGCCGTCCCACGTTGGCGTCGACCTTGAACTCCCGGCGCATGCGCTCGACGATGATCTCGAGATGCAGCTCGCCCATCCCCGAGATGATCGTTTGTGCGGTCTCGGCGTCGGTATGGACGCGAAACGTCGGGTCTTCTTCCGACAACTTCTGCAGCGCGATGGAGAGCTTGTCCTGGTCGGCCTTGGTCTTGGGCTCGATCGCCACCGAGATCACGGGCTCGGGGAACTTCATCGCCTCGAGGATGATCGGGTGCGCTGCGTCGCTCAGCGTGTCACCGGTCTTCGTGTCCTTGAGCCCGATCGCGGCCGCGATGTCCCCCGCGCGGACCTCCTCGATCTCCTCGCGCTTGTTGGCGTGCATCTGCAGCAGCCGGCCGATGCGCTCCTTCTTGTCCTTGGTGCTGTTGTAGATGTAGGAGCCGGCCGCGAGCACACCCGAATAGACCCGGAAGAACGTCAGCTTCCCCACGTAGGGGTCGGTCATGATCTTGAAGGCGAGGGCCGAGAACGGCTCCTCGTCCGCCGCCTTGCGCGTCGCGTGCGTCGCGTCGTGGTGCGGCAGGTGCCCCTGAATGGCCGGGACGTCGAGCGGCGACGGCAGGTAGTCCACCACGGCGTCGAGCAGCGCCTGGACGCCCTTGTTCTTGAAGGCCGCGCCGGCGAGCACCGGCACGACCTTCCCCGAGATCGTCGCCTTGCGCAGCACAGTGCGGATTTCGTCTTCCGTGAGCTCGTGCTCTTCCAGATACTTGTGGAGGATCGCGTCGTCCTGCTCGACGATCGATTCGAGCAGGTGATGGCGCATCTCGGCGACCCTGTCCTTGAGGGCCGCGGGAACCGGCCCCTCGACGTACTTCTTGCCGAGCGACTCGTCGTCGTACACGATCTCGACCTGCCGCACGAGGTCGACGATGCCCGTAAACAGCTCGCCCGAGCCGAGCGGGAGATGGATCGGGACCACGTTGGCGCCGAGCCGCTCGCGCACCATCTTGACGCACATGTCGAAGTCCGCGCCGACCCGGTCCATCTTGTTGACGAAGATGATGCGCGGCACGTGGTAGCGGTCCGCCTGGCGCCACACCGTCTCGGTCTGCGGCTCGACGCCGCCTACCGCATCGAGCACCGTGATCGCCCCGTCCAGCACGCGCAGGCTGCGCTCCACCTCGACGGTGAAATCCACGTGACCGGGGGTGTCGATGATGTTGATGCGGTGCTGGTCGCCGCGGCGGGGCCAGAAGGCGGTGGTGGCGGCGGACGTGATCGTGATGCCGCGCTCCTGCTCCTGCTCCATCCAGTCCATGGTGGCAGTGCCGTCGTGGACCTCGCCCAGCTTGTAGGTCCGGCCGGTGTAGTACAGGATGCGCTCGGTCGTAGTCGTTTTCCCGGCATCGATGTGCGCCATGATGCCGATGTTACGAATCCGTTCGAGCGGCGTGACTCTGGGCATCTCGTCCTATCTCGTTAGTCAGCAAAAACGCGGGGCGACCGTGACGCCCGTCGTGCGGGCCGGTCTCGCTCCGCTCTCATCCGTGTAGCGGGGCAGCCTGCTGCGCCCCTACGACCCAGGATGCAGGATCCCTTGGATCAGGGTCCCGAAATTGTCTGTTTAAGCGTTTACCACCGGTAATGCGCGAAGGCCCGATTGGCCTCCGCCATCCGATGCGTGTCCTCTTTCTTCTTGATCGTCTCGCCCTCGCCCTTCGAGGCGAGGATCAGCTCGGCGGCCAGCCGCTCCGCCATGTTCTTCTCGCGCCGCGCGCGGCTGTACTGGATCAGCCAGCGCATCCCCAGCGCCGTGCGTCGCTCCGGCCGCACCTCGACCGGCACCTGGTAGGTCGCGCCGCCCACACGCCGGGACTTTACTTCCAACGCAGGCTTCACGTTCGACAGCGCCTGCTTGAACACGTTCACGCCGGGCTGCCCGGTACGCTGCTCGATCAGATCCATCGCCTGGTAGAACACCCGCTCCGCCAGCGACTTCTTCCCGCGCTCCATCAAGTTGCACACGAACTTGGAGACGGTCTGGCTATCGTAGCGCGGATCCGCCGGCACCGGCCGCCGGATCGCCTTCTTGCGGCGGCTCACGTCGCGGCCGCCTTGGGCCGCTTGGCCCCGTACTTGGACCGCGACTGCTTGCGCTCGTTCACGCCCGCGGCGTCGAGCGTGCCGCGGATGATATGGTAACGCACGCCCGGCAGATCTTTGACGCGACCGCCGCGGATCATCACGATCGAATGCTCCTGCAGGTTATGCCCTTCGCCCGGGATGTACGCCGTCACCTCGAACCCATTCGTCAGCCGAACGCGCGCAACTTTCCGCAACGCCGAGTTCGGCTTCTTCGGCGTCGTCGTGTACACCCGCGTGCACACCCCGCGCTTCTGCGGATTGCCGCGCAGTGCGGGCGCCTTTTCCTTCTTCTCCACGTCCCGGCGGCCGTGCCGTACGAGCTGATTGATGGTCGGCATACGCTCCGCAAAAAGTTGCCAAACAGACTTCCAAAATAGTCGGGCGATTACGGTTAGAGCAACCCCCGACCGCCGGGGGCCGGCCGGGGGAGCGACTTGCAGCGACCCAACGCGGGGGCTATATGGAGGCCACGTCCCTCGCCGGGAGTCTCCCGCCATGTACCGCGTCCGCCCGTACCGCCCCTTCGCGCTGGCCCTGCTCGTCGGCGCGCTGGCCTGCACCATTCGCGTGATCCAGCCGGCTCCGGCCGCGACGCCCGGGGGCGGCGGGGGGGGCCCCAAGCCCGACAGCGCCAAGAAAGACCTCCCCTGGAAGCCGTTCGCCGAGGTGACCAAGGACGCGCGCGTGCAGACCGGGCTGTTCACGGTGTACCTCAAACGGGAAAGCGCCTACCTCGCACTCAAGCCGGAACAGCTCGACCACGACTACCTCATGGTCACGGAGCTGTCCCAGGGGATCGGCGAGCTGGGCATCGATGGCGGCAGCGACGTCCGCTCCGACCTGATCCGGTTTCACAGGGCCGGCGACCATGTCGAGCTGTGGGTCGTGAACCCCTACGCCACGGCGACGCCCAACACGCCGATGGCCCGCACCGTCGCCTACTCGTTCGGGCAATCCGTCGCTCAGTCGTTTCCGATCGCCAGCATCCGCGACACCACGAACGAAGTGCTGGTCGATCTCGCCCCCTTCTTCGTGTCCGACTGGGCCGATCTGGGCGCGTTCTTCCAGTTCCTGTCGCAGCAGACGCCGATGCAGGGCCCGGGACCGATGTTCGACAAGGAGCGCTCCAGCTTCACGTCGCTGCACATGTTCCCCACGAACGCTGAGGCCGAGTCCCGGCTGACCTTCCGCACGGCCCGGAGCTTCGGCCTGGACATGGTGCCCGACTACCGCTGGATTCCGGTCGGCGTGCATTACTCGATCCTCGAGCTGCCCGCGACGCCGATGCGCCCGCGCTACGCCGACGACCGGGTCGGCTACTTCGTCTCCGCGATGAAGAACTTTTCGCGCGATACCGCCGAGAGCTTCTTCGTCCGCTACGTGAACCGCTGGCGGCTCGAAAAGAAGGACCCGAGCGCCGCCGTGAGCGATCCGGTGAAGCCGATCACTTATTATCTCGACCGCACGATCCCCTTCGAATGGCGACCCTACGTGCGGGACGGCATTCTCGAGTGGAACCGGGCGTTTGAAGAAGCCGGTATTCGGAACGCGATTCAGGTGCTCGACGCCCCGGACGACTCGTTGTGGAGCGCCGAAGACGCGCGTTACAGCACCGTGCGTTGGATGGCCAATAACGCCTTCACGTATGCGATCGGGCCCTCCGACGTCGATCCCCGCACGGGGGAGATTCTCAACGCCGACATCCTCATCGCCGCCTCGTGGATTCAGGCATGGCAGGGTGAGTATCGGGACTACGCCGGGCCCCAGGCCATGATCCGGGAAGTGTTCCTCGAGGACTCACTCCTTCGGGCGGACCCGAACGGCCGTCGCTTCCAGCGGCTCTGTTCCTACGGAGCCAGCATGGCGCCCGAGGGGACCCTGCTCCGAGCGACGCTCGCGGCGAGCGGCGCGATCGCTCCCGGCGCCCCTGTCCCGCGGGAGTACATCGGTCAGGCCCTGAAGGAACTGGTGATGCACGAAGTGGGGCATACCATCGGCCTGCGGCACAACTTCCGCGGCACCGCCGCCATCCCCATGGAGAAGCTGTTCGACCGGGCGTATACGGCGACCCACGGCACGTCGGCGTCGGTCATGGACTACAACCCTCCGGCCATCGCCCTGGACCGCGGCAAGCAGGGGGACTACTACTCGCGCACCATCGGGACATACGACCGCTGGGCGATCCGCTATGGCTACGCTGCGGTCGCTGGAGAAACGCCCGATGCCGAACGGGCGGGCCTGCGAGGCATCGCTGCCCAGGCATCCGAGCCCGACCACCTGTACGGCACGGACGAGGACGCCGGGTTCGCTGCCTACGGCCTCGATCCCACCGTGACGCGCTACGACCAGACGTCCGACCCGCTCGCCTGGGGCAAGGACCGCGTGACGCTCGTGAACCGTTTGTTCGACTCGCTGGAAACGCGGCTCGTGGCGGCAGGCGACGGCTACCCCAAGCTGCGGCGCGGCTTCCGGGACCTGCTGTTCGAGCGTTGGTACGCGACGCTCGTCACCACCAAGTACCTGGCGGGCGCGTTCACCTCACGCGATCACCGCGGCGACCCGAACGGCCGTCCGCCGTTCAGCGCCGTGTCCGCGGCACGGCAGCGGGAAGCGCTGGCGTTCATTGCCGACGCCGGTTTGGGCGAGAACCTGTATCGCTTCCGGCCGGAGCTGCTCAACAAGCTCGCCCCCGAGCGGTGGTGGCACTGGGGCGTGAACCCCTTCCGCGAGGGGCGGATCGACTTCCCGCTGCACGACTGGGCGCTGGCGTTTCAGGGAACGCTGGTGCAGTTGCTCATGGACCCGCAGGTGCTGTCGCGGGTGCGGGACGCCGAGCTGCGGGCGGAAAGCCGCAACCAGACGGTCACGATCCCCGATATCCTGACGACGCTCACCGCCAGCGTCTGGGCCGAAGCGGGAGTGCAGGGATCTCAGCGCGCCCGCAACACCACGTCGATCCGACGCGACCTCCAGCGCCTGTACCTCGCCCGGCTGCTGCGGATGGTGGTCACACCAGACCCCGGCACGCCCGAGGACGCGCGCACGGTCGCGCGAGCGACCCTCGCGAGCCTGAGCGGCGCCCTGGGGCGGGCGCTCGTGCCCGCCAACGAGCTCGACGGGTACACGCAGGCGCACTATGCCGACTCGCGCCAGCGCATCGAGCAGGCCCTCAACGCGCAGGTGGTGCAGCCCCTCGGCCCGACGCCTGCGCCGCGCTAGGAGACTGGGACGAAGCACGACGGCGCCCGGGATCACTTCCGGGCGCCGTGTGTTTCCCCCGAGACCGATCCTTCAGCGCGCCGGCCCGCCGCCACCCAGGCCGAGCAGCGGGATCCCGATTCCCGCCGAGAGATGGACGTCGTTCAGCTGCTTATCCACCACTGAAAACCCGCCACCCGACGTGTTCGGCGCGTACTTGGCCTTGTAGACGAAATCCTCGGCATGTAGCTGCAGGTGCAAGAGTCGGCCGAGCCGGAACCGCAACGTCGCCCCCACCACGCCCCCGACGTCGCTGTTGTCGGGGTCCCCCTGATAGGCCGTGCCGGTGCGACGCACCAGGCCGGCGCCACCATTCAGCTGGAGCGACAGCGCGTTGGCGGGCGGCAGCAGCTCGACGAACACCCGCCCGCTGGCCGAGAGGATGTCGGCGTCGGTCGTCGAAGAACTGCCCGTCGCGGAGAACTTGAGCTTCGAGGGCGCGTAGTCCACCGTCGCCTCGATGCCGGCGCGCCGGCCGACGTTCAGACCCACCCGGCCTCCCAGCGTGATGGAGACTTCCTGTTTGTATTCCTGGCCGCTCACGGCCTTCACCAGCTCGGTGGTGGGGATATAGACGCCGATCGCCGGGGAGATGCTCAGCTGCGCCACCGCTCGTCCGGGCACGACGCACCACAGGGCGGCGACGACGGCCAGCGTGGATGCCGCAAGGCGCGAACGGTGCATGATCCCTCCCGCGAGACGAGTGAGCGAGAACGGCGCCCGGGAATCCTCCCCGGGCGCCACCCCTTCTAATCCGCTTCCACTTCCTCCGGGAACGGACTCGGCACCACGCCCGGCGTGGGCTCCACGGGCGGCGGGGGGGGCTGGAAGCCCTCGGGCGGCTCGATCTCGATCTCGTGGTACCGATAGATGCCGGTGCCCGCCGGGATCAAGTGGCCGATGATGATGTTCTCCTTGAGGCCCAGCAAGTCGTCCCGGGCGCCGCGGATCGCCGCGTCGGTCAGCACGCGCGTGGTCTCCTGGAACGAAGCCGCGGAGATGAACGACTGTGTGGTCAGGCTCGCCTTCGTGATGCCCAGGAGCAGCGGCTCGCTCGTGGCCGGCTTGCCGTCTTTCTTCACGGCACGCTCGTTGATCTCACGGAACGTGAGCTTGTCGACGTGCTCGCCCTCGAGGAACTCGGTGTCCCCCGGGTCCACGACTTTCACCTTCTGCAGCATCTGACGCACGATCACGCCGATGTGTTTGTCGTTGATCTTCACGCCCTGGAGCCGGTAGACCTCCTGCACTTCATTCAAGAGGTACTCCTGCACCGCCCGCGGGCCCTTGATGCGCAGGATGTCGTGCGGGTTGACGGGCCCCTCGGTGAGGCGGTCCCCGGCGCGTACCCGATCGCCCTCGTGGACGCGCAAGTGCTTGCCCGCGGGCACCTCGTACAGCTGCGGCTCGCCCTCTTCGGGGTGGACGTAGATCTCGCGCTTGCCGCGCTTGATGTCGCCGAACCGCACGGTACCGTCCACCTCGGAGATCGTGGCCGGGTCCTTGGGCCGCCGCGCCTCGAACAGCTCCGCGACGCGGGGCAGGCCGCCCGTGATGTCGCGCGTCTTGTAGGCCTCGCGGGACACCTTGGCGAGCACCAAGCCGGCGTACACCTCCTGGCCGTCCTCGACCGTCAGCTGCGCCCCTTCGGGGATGACGAAGTCGCGCAGCCGCTTTTCCTTCTCCCCCTTCTTCTGGATGATCTCGATGTGCGGGTGGAGCTTCTTCTCCCGGTCTTCGATGATCACGCGCTGCCGGCGGCCCGTCAGCTCGTCGAGCTCCTCGCGGACGGTCTCGTCCTCGACGATGTCGACGAACCGCACCACGCCCGCCACGTCGGTCATGATCGGGTTGGTGTACGGGTCCCAGGTGAACAGTACGCCGTCGCGCGCCACCTTCTGGCCGTCCTGGGCCATCATGGTAGCGCCGAGCGGCACGTGGAAGCGCGAGTGCACCGAAAGCTTGCCCTCCTCGCCGGCGCCGTGCTTGGCCGCCCGGAGGATCAGCTCGCCCTCGTAGCTCGTGACCACGCGCTGCTTGTCGGGCGTCTCGACGAAGGTGAGGCGGTCGCCGTATTCGATGACGCCTTCCACCTTGGTCTTGCGCACCGTCTGCTCGGCGATGCGTGCCGCCGTGCCGCCGATGTGGAAGGTGCGCAGCGTGAGCTGCGTCCCCGGCTCCCCGATCGATTGGGCGGCCAGGATCCCCACCGCTTCCCCCAGGTCCACCATGTCCATGGTGGCGAGGTTGCGGCCGTAGCACATGCGGCACACGCCGCGCTTCGCCTCGCAGGTGAGCACCGACCGGATGCGCACCGCCTCGATCCCCGCGTCCTCGATGGCCTGCGCGGTCTCTTCGGTGATGAGCTTGCCCGCTTCCACCAGCACCTTGGGCCGCTCGTCCTCGTCGAGCTCGTGCGGATCGGACACCTCGTCCAGCGCGACGCAGCCGACCAGGCGCTCGCGCAGCGGCTCGATGATGTCCTCGCCCTCCTTCAGGGCCGACATCTCGAGACCGAGGATGGTGCCGCAGTCCTCTTCGGTGATCGTCACGTCCTGCGCGACGTCCACCAGGCGGCGGGTCAGGTACCCGGCGTCCGCCGTCTTCAAGGCGGTGTCCGCCAGCCCCTTGCGCGCGCCGTGCGTCGAGATGAAGTACTCGAGCACGGAGAGGCCTTCACGGAAGTTCGACTTGATCGGGCTTTCGATGATCTCGCCGATGCCACCCGTAAGCTTTTTCTGGGGCTTCGCCATCAGGCCGCGCATCCCGGCCAGCTGCCGGATCTGGTCGCGCGAGCCGCGGCTCCCGGAGTCGAACATCATGAACACCGGGTTGAAGCCGCCCTTGGAGCGCTGCATCGTCTTGACCATCGCGTCCGCGATGTCGTTGTTGGCGTGCGTCCACGCGTCGATCACCTTGTTGTAGCGCTCGCCGAAGGTGATCTGCCCGGTGGCGTATGCCCGCTGGAACCGCTCGACCCGCGCCTCGGCGTCGTGCAACAGCGACGCCTTCTCGGCCGGAATCTCCAGGTCCTCCACCCCGATCGACACGCCGCCCATCGTGGCGTAGCGGAAGCCGAACTCCTTCAGCAGGTCGAGGAATTGCACCGTGCTGGACAGCCCGGCCCGCCGGTAGCTCTCGAATACCAGCTCCGACAGGTCCTTCTTGCGCATGACCTGGTTCTGATACCCCTGCTCGCGCCGCAGCCCCTCGGGGAGGATGCTGTTGAAGATCACCCGCCCCGCGGTCGTGTAGACCCACTCACCCGGCGGCTGGCTCCAGTGATGCACCGGCGAGTGGTAGGCGAGCCGCTTGGTCGCGAGCCCCATGTCGAGCTCGGCGAGTGAAGCGAGACGGGGCGCCCGCGCCTTCACCTCGGGCTGCTCGAAGTCGGCCGGCTCCTTCGTAAGGAAGTAGCAGCCGAGCACCATGTCCTGCGACGGCTCCGCCACGGGCCGGCCGTCGGAGGGCTTGAGCACGTTGTTGGACGAGATCATCAGCAGCCGCGCTTCGATCTGGCTCTCGAACGAGAGCGGCACGTGCACGGCCATCTGATCGCCGTCGAAGTCCGCGTTGAAGGCCGCGCACACGAGTGGATGGATGCGGATGGCTTTGCCTTCCACGAGGACCGGCTCGAACGCCTGGATGCCCAGACGGTGGAGCGTCGGCGCGCGGTTCAGCAGCACGGGATGGTCCTCGATGATCTCCTCGAGGATCTCGTACACCTCCGGCGACTCCTTCTCCACGATCTTCTTGGCCCGCTTCACCGTCTCGGCGATGCCCTTCTCGACCAGCTGGTGGATGATGAACGGCTTGAACAGTTCCACCGCCATCGCCTTGGGGAGGCCGCACTGGTGCAGCCTGAGCTCCGGACCCACGACGATCACCGACCGGCCGGAATAATCCACGCGCTTGCCCAACAGGTTCTGCCGGAAGCGCCCCTGCTTGCCCTTGAGCATGTCGGAGAGCGACTTGAGCGGCCGCTTGCCCCGCCCGCGGATCGCCTTGGAGCGCCGGCCGTTGTCGAACAGCGCGTCGACCGCCTCCTGTAGCATGCGCTTCTCGTTGCGGAGGATGACCTCCGGCGCCCGGTGCAGGATCAGCTTCTGCAGCCGGTTGTTACGGTTGATGACGCGGCGGTACAGGTCGTTCAGGTCCGACGTCGCGAACCGCCCGCCGTCCAGCGGCACCAGGGGCCGCAGATCGGGCGGGATGACCGGGATCACGTCCAGGATCATCCAGCGCGGATCGTTGCGCCCCTCGCCCGCGGCGCCCGAGTTGCGGAACGCGTCCACGATCTTGAGGCGCTTCAGCTGCTGCTTCTTGCGGTGCTGGCTCGTCTCGCCCGCGACCGCCTCGCGCAGCTCGTCGGCGAGCTTGTCGATGTTGAGCCGCTCGAGCAGCGCGCGTACGGCGGGCGCGCCGATGTCCGCCTTGAACACCGCGTCGCCCTCCGTCTTCGCCTTGGTGCGGAGCTCGAGGTAGCGATCTTCGTCGAGCAGCTCCTTCTCCTGCACTTCCTGCTCACCGGGGTCGATCACCACGTAATTCGTGTAGTAGATCACCCGCTCCAGGTCCCGCAGGGTCATGTCGAGCAGGTTCCCCATGGGGGACGGCAGCGTCTTGAAAAACCAGATATGCGCCACCGGCACCGCGAGCTCGATGTGGCCCATGCGCTCGCGCCGCACCTTGGACAGCGTCACCTCGACGCCGCAGCGATCGCAGATCACGCCGCGGTAGCGGATCCGCTTGTACTTGCCGCAATGGCACTCCCAGTCCTTCACCGGACCGAAGATGCGCTCGCAGAACAGCCCGTCCCGCTCCGGCTTGAAGGAGCGGTAGTTGATGGTCTCGGGCTTCGTCACTTCGCCCCACGACCACCAGGTCCGCTGGCCCTGCAGCTCGAGGCGCTCACGCTCCTTCGAGTCTCGCGGGCCCCGGATCTCCTCCGGTGAGGCGATCCGAATCTGGATATAGTCGAAGCTCGAGCTCTTCGGCTCGCGCCCGCTGCGAAAATCGATCATCCGAGTCTCCCTCCCCCGTTACTCTTCGACGTCCTCGGTGGTGCCCAGGGTCACTTTCAACCCGAGGGCCTGCAGCTCCTTCACCAGCACGTTGAAGGATTCAGGGATGCCGGGTTTCGGCAGGTTCTGCCCCTTGACGATGGCCTCGTACACGCGGCTGCGCCCGTTCACGTCGTCCGACTTGACCGTGAGAATCTCCTGCAGCGTATGCGCCGCCCCGTACGCTTCGAGCGCCCACACTTCCATCTCGCCGAACCGCTGGCCCCCGAACTGCGCCTTGCCGGCGAGCGGCTGCTGGGTGACGAGCGAGTACGGCCCGATGGAGCGGGCGTGGATCTTGTCATCCACCAGGTGCGACAGCTTCATCATATAGATCGACCCGACCGTGACGTCTGAGGAGAAGAACTCTCCGGAGCGTCCATCGCGCAGCCGCGCCTTCCCCATCGGGGAGAGGCCCGCCGCTTTGAGGACCTCGTTCACCGCCCGATCGACGTCCGCTTCGGACTTGGGTCCAAGCAGCGCCGCGAGCGCCGGGAACCCCACGGCCTCCAACACCTCGGCCGGCTTGTCGTGCTCTAGGAATTTCTCGATCTCCTTCAGGCCTGCCTTGAAAGCAGCCTTGTCGGTCTTCGGCAGGTCGTCGGCCTCCAGGCGCGCCTGGTGTGCTTCCCGCTCGGCGCGGTGCTGCTCGAGCTCGCGCTCGGCCAGCTGCTTCGCGGCGGCCTTGAGGAAGTCGACGACGCGGTGGTACACGTCGCGCGTCTCCTGGGAGAGGGCGCGGTGGCCCAGCACGCCGATCCCGGCGGTCGCGACCTCGGGCCGACCGCCGTTCCCCGACGGCAGCTGCCGCAGGTCCTTGACGATCCGGCGCACCGTCTCCGGGTCGAGCTCGGGGAGGCGGACGCCGAGCTGCAGCGCGTCCGCGGCCCAGGTGAGCCCGGCCAGCCGCAGCAGCACGCCGATTTCGGTCTCGTCGGCGCCCTGGAAGACGGGGGTCTTGGCCTCGAAGCCGAGGATGCGGGCCGCCCACCCGAGGTGCGTCTCGAGAATCTGGCCCACGTTCATGCGCGAGGGCACGCCGAGCGGGTTCAGCACGATGTCCACCGGCGCGCCGTGCGGCAGGAACGGCATGTCCTCCTCCGGAACGATCCGCGCGATGATCCCCTTGTTCCCGTGGCGGCCCGCCATCTTGTCGCCCACGGAGATCTTGCGCTTCTCGGCGACGTACACCTTCACGAGCTGGATCACGCCCGGGGGGAGCTCGTCCGGCTGCAGGATCTTGTCGATCTGGTCCTCGGACTTCTCCTCGATCTTGGCGCGCTCCGCCTGCGCGGCGTCCAGCACGGCGCGGAACCGCTCGTTCACCTGCTTGTTCGCCACGCGCAGGGTCTTCAAGTCCACGTCGGCGAAATTGATTCCGTCGAGCTGTGGCTTGGTGAGCTTCGTCCCGGCCGGGAGGTACTCTTCGACGGTGCCGGCTTTGAGCATCAGCCCGACTTCCTGGCCGGCGAGCAGGTCGCGCAGCTCGGCGAACATCGCCTCGGAGATGCGGGCCTTCTCCTCCGCCTCCAACCGGCGCACCTCGCCGATCCGCTCGCCCCGGTCCTTCTCGACCACCTGGTCCTCGATCCGCGAGAAGATCTTCACGTCGATCACCACGCCCTCCATCCCGGGCGGGACCTTCAAGGACGAGTCCTTCACGTCCTTCGCCTTCTCGCCGAAGATCGCCGTGAGGAGCTTCTCCTCGGGGGACAGCTCGGTCTCGCCCTTCGGGGTGATCTTGCCGACCAGGATGTCCCCCGCCTTCACATGCGCGCCGATACGGACGATGCCCCGCTCGTCCAGGTCGACGAGCGACTCCTCGGCCACGTTCGGGATCTCGCGGGTGATCTCTTCCCGGCCGCGCTTGGTGTCGCGGACGTGGAGCTCCAGCTCCTGGATGTGGATCGACGAGTATACGTCGTCCTTGACCAGGCGCTCCGAGAGCACGATGGCGTCCTCGAAGTTGTGCCCGTACCATGGCATGAACGCCACCGTGACGTTGGCCCCGAGCGCCAGCTCGCCGTGCTCGGTCCCCGCGCCGTCGGCGACGATCTGCCCCGCTTTCACCTTCTGGCCCACGTGCACGAGTGGCCGCTGGTTGATGGCCGTGTCCTGGTTGGTGCGCCAGAACTTCTTGAGGCGGTAGCGGTCATGCTGTTTGAGCCGCGCCAGCGGGTGGTCTCCCGTCTTGGCGTCCTCGTCGCCCGTGTCGATGATGATCTCGTCCGCCGTGACGCGCGTGACCACCCCCGAGCGGCGCGCGATGACCACGGCGCCCGAATCGCGGGCCACCTTCTCCTCCAGGCCGGTCCCGATGAGCGGCGCCTGCGGGAACAGGAGCGGCACCGACTGCCGCTGCATGTTGGAGCCCATGAGCGCGCGGTTGGCGTCGTCGTGCTCGAGGAACGGGATCAGCGCCGCGGCGATGGACACGAGCTGCTCCGGCGCCACGTCCATGAAGTCGATGCGACCCGGCGCCAGGAGCGGGTAATCGTCCCGCTTGCGGCACAGCACCAGCTCGTCGGTGAAGTGGCCGTCTTCGGTGACGCGGGCATTCGCCTGGGCCACGGCGTACTCCTCCTCTTCGGAGGCCGACAGCCAGCGGATCTCGTCGGTGACCTTGCCGTTCTTCACCTCGCGGTACGGCGTCTCGATGAAGCCCAGGTCGTTCACCCGGGCGTAGGTGGAGAGACTCGTGATGAGGCCAATGTTCGGGCCTTCCGGCGTCTCGATCGGGCACATGCGGCCGTACTGGCTGTAGTGCACGTCGCGCACCTCGAACCCCGCGCGCTCGCGCGTGAGGCCGCCCGGCCCGAGGGCGGAGAGCCGGCGCTTGTGCGTCAGCTCGGCGAGTGGGTTGGTCTGGTCCATGAACTGCGACAGCTGCGAGCTGCCGAAGAACGCCTGGATGACGGCGCTCACCGTGCGCGCGTTCACGAGGTCGTCCAAGGTGATCCGCTCGGGATCGTTGTTGATGCTCATCCGCTCCTTGATGAGCCGCGCCATGCGCGACAGGCCCACGGAGAACTGGTTCGCGATCAGCTCGCCTACCGAGCGCACCCGGCGGTTGCCCAGGTGATCGATGTCGTCGGTGTAGCCGCGCCCCTCGCGCAGCTCGATCAGGTACCGGATGATCGCGATGAAGTCGTCCTCCGTGAGGACCGTATGGTCCTTGGCGACGTTCACCTTGAGGCGCTGGTTGATCTTGTAGCGGCCCACCCGACCCAGGTCGTAGCGCTTGGGATGGAAGAACAGCCGCTCCAGCGCCTGCCGCGCGGTCTCCAGATTGGGCGCCTCACCCGGCCGCAGCAGGGCATAGATCTGCTCCAACGCCTCCGCTTCCGTGTGGGTCGGATCCTTGAGCAGCGTGTTCTTGATGAGCGGCGACTCGCTCCGCCCGGCGGGCAAGAGCACGTCGACCTTGGTCACCCCGGCCTTGAGCAGCTTCTTCTTTAGGGTGTCCGACAGCTCGCGCCCGCCCTCGGCGAGCACCTCGCCGGTCCCCGGGTCGGCGACGTCGAACGCCAGGATGTGGGCGCCCTGCCGCTCCCGTGTGGTGGTCGGCTGGGCCTCGTCGCGCAGGTCGAGCGCCGTGTACCCGGCGAACACCTTGACCTTGCTGATGCCCGCGCGCCGGAACGTGTTGAACTTCTCCAGCGTCAGCTCGTCGCCGACCTTGCCCAGCGGCTCACCCTTCTTGTTCTCGGGGTCGGGCACGTCGGCGGCCAGGAGCGTCCCCAGCACCTCGCGCTTCTGGGCGCGGCCCTCGAGCTTCCCCGTGATGTCGATGTCCTTCGTGGCGTAGAACAGCCTCAGAATGTCGGCGTTGATGCCGTAGCCGAACGCCCGCAGCAGCGCCGTCGCCGGGAACTTCTTCTTCTTGTCGATGTGGACGTAGATCACGTCGTGGATGTCGATCGTGAACTCGACCCACGAGCCCCGGAACGGGATGATGCGCGCCGAAAACAGCCGCTGGCCGTTGGGGTGGATGCTCTCCTCGAACACCACGCCGGGGGAGCGGTGCAGCTGCGACACGATCACGCGCTCGGCGCCGTTGATGACGAAGGTGCCGAGCGGGGTGAGAATCGGCAGCTCACCCAGGTAGACTTCCTTCTCGATGATGTTCTTCGGCCGCTTGGTCTTGGTGGTTTCGCCGACCTCTTCCATCACCACGAGCTGGAGCGTGGCCTTGAGCGGGACCGAGTAGGTCATGTCCCGCTCGATGCACTCCTCGACCGAGTACTTGGACTCGCCGAGGGCATACTTCACGAACTCCAGGGAGTAGTTGCCGTTCACGTCCTGGATCGGGAAGACATCCTTGAACACCCGCTCCAGCCCCATGTCCGAGCGCTCGGCGCCCTTGCCGTCCGGTTGCAGGAGCGACTGGAACGCACGCGTCTGGATATCCAGGAGATGCGGCATTGGCATCCCCTCGTCGAGCTTGGCAAACGACAGCACCGGCAGCGTTTTGGTCATGTCACAACCTCAGGCGAAAAAGGGCCCCTGCCCCCGATCGGCGCAGCGACCGGGGGTCGACAGAGGGGCTCGGAGAAGCGAGCAGGAACGTGGCCGGTCCGCTACTTCAGTTCGACGGTCGCGCCCTGGGCTTCGAGCTTCTTCTTGATGTCCTCGGCTTCCTGCTTGGACACGTCTTCCTTCACGGTGCCGGGCGCGCCCTCCACCATGTCCTTGGCCTCCTTCAGGCCGAGGTTGGTGATCGCCCGGATCTCTTTGATAACCTGGATCTTCTTCTCCCCGGCGCTCTTGAGGATGACCGTGAACTCGGTCTTTTCCTCGGCGGCCGGGGCCGCTCCTGCAGCCGTCCCGCCCCCGCCCCCGCCACCTGCCGGCGCCGCGGCCACGGGCGCCGCGATCGTGACGCCGAACTTCTCCTTGAACGCCTCGATCAGCTCCGCTAATTCAAACACCGACATGTTCCCGATGGCTTCGAGAATGTCGTCCTTGCTCACACTCGTCTGAGTCGCCATTGCCGTGTCTCCCACCCGATTAAGAAGCGGCGCCTGCCGTGGAGGCGCGCTTGGTCCGGAGCGCCTCGAGGGCACCCACCAGGTTCATCAGCAAGCCGTTCAACGCGCCGACGAAGCCGGCCATCGGCGCCTGCAGCGCTCCGCCCAGCTGAGCGAGCAGCTCGGTGCGGGACGGAAGCGTGGCGAGCCGTTTAACCTGATCGGGCGTCACGGCCTTCCCGTCCACTAGGCCCACCTTGATGGCGGGCTTCTCGAATTCCCTCGCGAAGTCCCCGAGCACCTTCGCGGCGGCCACCGGGTCCGCCCCCCCCAGCACGAGCCCTGTGGGACCCGCGAGATGGGGCTCGAGACCGGGCACGCGCGCGTCGTTCAGGGCGCGCAGCGCCAGCGTGTTCTTGACGACCACGTAATCGACGCCCGCCGCCCGCAGGCGGCGCCGCAGCTGCGTGAGCCGGGCGACGTCGAGCCCCGTGAAGTCCGTCACGTACACGGTGGTGGAGCGACGCAGCCGGTCCGCCAGTGCCGTCACGACCGCCTGCTTCTCCGCCTTGGTCCGGATCATGCGAACACCGCCGGGTCCAGGGGCACGCCGGGCCCCATCGTGCTCGACACGGTCACCGAGCGGATGTAGTGACCCTTCGCCGCCGCGGGCTTCGCCCGCACGATCGCCTCCATGAACGTCTGGAGGTTCTCGGCCAGCGCGTCGGCGGAAAAGGACTTCTTGCCGATCGGGGCATGCACGATCCCGCTCTTGTCCACGCGGAATTCGATCTTACCCGCCTTGAGCTCCTTGACCGCGCGCGCCACGTCCATCGTGACGGTGCCCGCCTTGGGGTTCGGCATCAGGCCGCGCGGGCCCAGCACTTTTCCCAGGGGGCCGAGCTGTCCCATGACGTCGGGCGTCGCGACGATGACGTCGGTGTCGAGCCACCCGTCCTTGATCTTCTGGACGTACTCGACGCCCACGAAATCGGCGCCCGCCGCTTCCGCCTCTTTCGCCTTTTCGCCCTGGGCGATCACCAGCACCCGGACCTTCTTGCCGGTGCCGTTGGGCAGGCTCACGGTGCCGCGCACGACCTGGTCGGCGTGTTTGGGATCGACGCCGAGCCGCACGGCCACGTCCACGGACTCGTCGAACTTGGCGTACGCCGCGGCCTTCACCCGCTCCACGGCGTCGCGGGGCGGATAGAGCTTGCGCGGCTCGAGGGTCCCGACCGCCGCGCGGTAGTGCTTCCCGTGCGTGCGCATCAGTCCTCCACCTCGAGCCCCATCGAGCGGGCGGTCCCCGCCACCATCTTCATCGCGGCCTCGATATCGTTGGCGTTCAAGTCCGGCATCTTCAGCTCGGCGATCTTGCGCACCTGGGCGCGCGTCACCTTTCCCACCTTCTGCCGATTCGACGTCGGGCTGCCCTTTTCGATCCCCGCTTCCTTTTTCAGGAGCACGGCGGCGGGGGGCGTCTTGGTGATGAACGTGAACGTCCGGTCCTTGAAGATCGTGACTTCGACCGGCGTGATCATGCCCTGCGCGTGCGCCGTTTTGGCGTTGAACTGTTTGACGAACTCCATGATGTTCACGCCGTGCGGCCCCAGCGCCGTGCCCACCGGCGGGGCGGGCGTTGCCTGCCCCGCGGGGACCTGGAGCTTCACGACTGCGGCAATCGGTTTGGCCATCAGTGCGCCTTCAATTGCAAGTAATCAAGCTCGACCGACGTGGGCCGCCCGAACAGCGACACCGCGACCCGCACCTTGCCCTTGTCCGGTATCACTTCCTCGACCGTGCCCGAGAAGTCGGAGAACGGCCCTTCCGTGATCTCCACCACCTGGCCCACCAGGAACGGAATGTGCTCCTGGGGCTCTTCCTCTTTCACCGCCTCTTCGATCCCGAGGAGGCGGTTCACCTCTTCCGAACGGAGCGGCATCGGCATCCGACCGGTGCCCACGAACTTGATCACGCCCTGGATGCCGTTGATCACGTGGATCGTTTCCTGGTTCAAGACCATGTTCACGAGCACGTAGCCCGGATAGATCTTGCGCTCCACCGTGACCTTCTTGCCGTTCTTGATCTCCACCTGTTCCTGGGTGGGGACCAGGGCCTGCCGGATCGGCTTCTCCTCGTCCGGGCGCGGGTCGTCCTTGATGCGCCGGTCGATGAGCGAGCGAACCTTGTTCTCATGCCCCGCCGTAGTCTGGATCGCGTACCAGCGATGGTCCGTCATTTGAACAGGTTGGCCACCGCCGACACCAACACCAGCTGCAGCACGGAGTCCATCAGCCCGATGAGCACGCCCAGGAAGATCACGAACACGACGATCACCCCGGTCGCCTTCTTGAGCTCGTCCCAGCTCGGCCAGGTGACCTTGCGGACCTCCGCGGGCACCTGAACCGTCACAAAGTCCCAGGCGCGACGCAGCCACCCCTGCCCGGGGGGCTCCAGGGCTGCCGTCGCCATTACTTTGACTCCTTGTGCGCCGTCTGCTTGTTGCACCGCGGGCAGTACTTTTTCCATTCGGCCCGCTCGGGGTGCTTGCGCCGGTTCTTCGTGGTGAAGTAGTTCCGGCTCTTGCACGTGGTGCATTCCATGATGATGTTCTCGCGCGCCATGAACCTCAGTCCTACTTCAAGATTTTCGTCACTACCCCGGCGCCCACCGTCCGCCCGCCCTCACGAATCGCGAACCGCAACTGCTCCTCCATCGCGATCGGCGTGATCAGCTCGATCGTCATTTTCGTGTTGTCGCCCGGCATCACCATCTCCACGCCCGCCGGCAGCTCCACCGTCCCCGTCACGTCGGTCGTCCGGAGATAGAACTGCGGCCGGTACCCCTTGAAGAACGGTGTGTGGCGGCCGCCCTCTTCCTTCGTGAGGACGTACACCTCGGCCTCGGACGTCGTGTGCGGCGTGATCGACCCGGGCTTCGCGAGCACCATGCCGCGCTCGACATCCGTCTTCTCCACCCCGCGCAGCAGCAGGCCGACGTTGTCCCCCGCCTGCCCCTCGTCGAGCAGCTTGCGGAACATCTCGACCCCCGTGACCACCACCTTCTTGTCCGTCCCGAAGCCCACCATCTCCACTTCCTCCCCTACCTTGATCTTGC